>DATBEZ010000058.1:0-36927 GCA_036558745.1 Acidimicrobiia bacterium | reverse complement strand
GGGCACGCCTGGCAGAACGCCTTGGCCGCGGCGATGTCGTCGAGCTGCTCCGAGAAGAAGAGCTCGGTGAGCGACGCGGACCCGTCACGGCAGAGCGCCTCTGCCCGCCACGGCTCTTCGGTTGCGTTGAATTCGAGGGCGAACATCGCCGTGCTCCCTGTTTTCGCTGCGTCCGTGCTGGCTGTGCGGTGGTGGTGCTGGCGGTCGTGGGTGGTGCCGGTCGTGCGTGCGGAGGCGGACAAAACAAAAAGGCCGCCGGGTTGCCCCGACGGCCTGGGTGTGTCTGCGGTAGCTGGTGGCTACTGCGAGGAGACCCGGGGCCCTCGGGGCCGGACGTGCTTCCGGTCGGTGTCCACGCCGAGAATGGGCAGGACCGTCGACCACGAAGCCGCCGGCATCGGGCAAACGCCGAACGAGCGCACGCGCGCACCCGCGGCGGCGGCCATGTACTGGCGCTGCGCAGCGGGTGCATTCATCGGTGCGATCCCTTCCGGCGTCGTGCTGTCGGTGTGGCAGGTGCCTCGGAGCTCCGAGCCGGAGTCCCAGGCGGTCTCGTAGAGGCAACCAGACCCCGCCCTCGGGTGTCAATCGAATATTACGGGCCAGGCTGTCGATCGGCTTGCATCCCGCTGACGCCGGCCGTCACAACCCCGGCGGGATGCCGGATCGGGCGCGCATCGCGGGCGTATCGGGCGCGATCCGCCACGAGCGCAGGCGCCCGTCGTCGACCTCGGCGAGCCAGATCACACCGATCGCGAGCTCCTCGTCGTCGGGCAGGTCGAGATGCGAGCCGGTCGTCGCACCCAACACCGCGACGCGCTCGTCGTGCGCGCCGAGGACGCGCGGATGGATCACGTACTGCGGGAACGACGTGAAGTAGACGCGCCACGCCTCACGATTCGCGTCCCGACCGACGGGCGGATCCTCGTCGAGGACGATGAGCCGGTGCTCCGCGTGCATCAGTCGTGTCGACTCGTCGAGGTCGCCGCGGTTGATGCAGTCGATGAAGCTCACCACCGCGGCGAGTGGCGGCAACGGTGTCCGGGCCACGACGCGCATGATGTCATGCGTCGACGCGGCAGGCCGGCGGCGCGTCGTCCATCATGGAGGGATGGCGTGGACGGCTACGCAGCATCGGTCGCTGACCGACGCGCTCGCGCGGGCGGGGTGCGTTGCCGCCGCCGAGGAAGCGGCCGCACTGTGGGCCACGGCGAACGGTGACGTCGCGCTGCTCGACGCGCTGGTCGAACGTCGCTGCAACGGAGAGCCCCTCGCGTGGATCACGGAACGCGCCCTGTTCTCTGGTTTGGACGTGCGCGTCATCCCCGGCGTCTACGTCCCGCGCGTGCAATCGGAACCCCTCGCCCGCCGGGCGGCGAGCCTGCTTCCGCGGCGCGGGATCGCGGTCGACCTCTGTACGGGCGCGGGCGCGATCGCGCTCGTGTTGCAGTACCACGCGCCCGAGGCGACGGTCATCGGCACCGAGATCGATCCGGTCGCGGTCGCGTGCGCACGGTCGAACGGGGTCGAGGTCCTCGCGGGCGACCTGGACGAAGCGTTGCCGGGAGAGCTCGAGCATCGTGTCGACGTGATGACGGCGGTCGTGCCGTATGTGCCGAGCGACGCCCTCCCCCTCCTGCCGCGCGACGTGCGCGCGTTCGAGCCGCGGGCCGCGCTCGACGGCGGGCCCGACGGCGCGCGGGTCCTCATGGAGGTCGTGCGCCGCAGCCCGCGCTGGTTGCGGACGGGAGGCCGGCTGCTGCTGGAGCTCGGCGGCGACCAGGCCCAGCCCGTCGGGACGGCGATGGTCGCGCACGGCTTCGAACAGGTGTCGGTGATCGAGGACGACGACGGCGACGTCCGCGGCGTCGCAGGATCGCTCACGTAGGAGGTTCCGGTGGGGCACGACGGGCCGGTGTTCAACCAGATCAACCTGGTCGTGCGCGACATGCACGCGATGGCCGCGTTCTACGAGCGTCTCGGCGTCGACCTCGAGCCGACGATCGAGCCGTGGGACCGGCATCACCGGACGTTCGCGCCGCAGGCCGTCACCGACGGCTTCGACTTCGACCTCGACAGTGCCGCGTTCGCGAAGCAGTGGAACGAGGGCTGGCCCGTGGGTCGCGCCGGTCCGGTCCTCGGCTTCCGTCTCGACTCCGCGCAGGCCGTCGACGACACGTACCGCGACCTCACGGGCGCGGGGTACGCCGGGCAGCAAGCACCGTGGGACGGCTTCATGGGTGCGCGCTACGCCGTCGTCACCGATCCCGACGGCAACGCGGTCGGTCTCATGGGTCCACGCGATCTCTCGAAGAGCACGATTCCGCCGCCGCCCGAGGATTGACCCACGCAGGCAGCGCCCAGACCCGGATTGGTGGTCGCACTCCCCTTCCGCGACGTGCGCACGTAGCCTTCGGGCATGACCGCACCGGACCTCGCACCCGTCGTCGATCTCCTGGAGCGCCAGCGCGCCGACGACCTCCACGACTGCGCGCAGGCGTACGTGTCGCTGCAGGGCCAGGTGCTGCTCGACACCGCGATCGGTGAGTCGCGGCCCGGGCGCGCGTTGCAGCCCGACGACCTGATGCTCTGGTACTCGTCGTCGAAGCCGGTCACCACGGTCGCGGTGCTCCAGCTCTGGGAGCGGGACCTGCTCGGGCTCGACGACCCCGTCGCGAAGTACGTCGACGGCTGGGGCGCGGGCAAGGAGCGGTGCACGATCCGGCACGTCCTCACGCACACCGGCGGCTTCCCGATGCTGACCGGCGGCGAGACCTTCGACAAGGACCTCTCCTACGCCGACGCGATCGCGCACATCGCCGCGCACGAGGCGGAGTGGGAGCCCGGCACCGGCGCGGGCTACCACCCCGCGAGCGGGTGGAAGGTGCTCGGCGCCGTCGTCGAGGCGATCGACGGGCGGCCGATCGACCAGTACGTGCGCGAAGAGGTGTTCGCGCCGGTGGGGATGGACCTGTGCCGGCTCGGCGTCCCCCTCGACGAGCAACCGCGCTTCGGCGATCGCCTCGTGCCGGTCGCGTGGAAGGGCCACGGGATGATCCGTCGCGTCGACGGAGCGCTGCAGATGGTCCCGTACAAGATCGACCGGATCCACAACCAGCCCTGGCACATCGCGAAGGTGGAGCCGGGCGGCGGTGGACGCGGTCCCGCGCGCGAGCTCGGGCGACTCTACGAGTCGCTGCTCGGGTTCGGGCCGCCGGTGCTCGACGTGCGGACCGTCGAGGTGATGGCCGCGATCCACCGGCGCGGCTTGAAGGACGTGACGTTCGGGCTCTCGATGCCCTGGGGCCTCGGGGTGCAGCGCGCGTTCACCGGCGGCACGAGCCGACGCGCGTTCGGGCACAGCGGCATGGCGTCGTCGCGCGGCCTCGCCGACCCGGAGATCGGGCTCGTGATGGTCGTCGTGTGCAACGGCCTCCCGTCGTACATCCCGAACGAGGAGCGCTTCATCGAGCTCACCGACGCGGTCTACTCCGCGCTCGGCGACGACGTCGCGTCGCTGCGCCAGGAGCTCCGCCCCGTCGCCGGCGGCCTCTTCAGCAGCTGAGCCACCACCGCGGAGTTGGGACGGGTTCCGCGTCATGCAGCAGGATTTCGTCCCAACTGGTGCATGGGTCACGCCGAGGTCGACGCGCGGGCGAGGTCGAGGAGCTGCTCGTGCATCTCGGGTGGTGCGGCGATGATGTCGCCGGTCTCCAGCCAGCGGCGGTCGTCACCCGCCCAGTCGGTCACGACGCCGCCGGCCTCGGTGACGAGCAGCGCGCCCGCGGCGACGTCCCACGGGCCGAGCGACAGCTCGAAGTAGCCGTCGAACGTCCCGCACGCGGTGAACGCGAGGTCGAGGCTCGCGGCACCGGCCCGGCGCAGATCCTCGAAGCGCTCGAACGCGGCGTCGAACACGCGCAGGTACTGCTCGCGGCGGTCCTTGCGCCGGAACGGGAAGCCCGTCGCCGCGATCGCGTTCGGCGCGGGCCGCGTGCTGACCGACAAGCGCGCTTCACCGCGGTACGCGCCGCGCCCGCGGACCGCGAGGTACGTGTCGCCGAGCATCGGCGCGTGCACGACACCCACGAGCGGCATCCCGTCCTCGACCAGCGCGACCGACACGCCGACGATCGGGAAGCCGTGCAGGAAGTTCGCGGTCCCGTCGAGCGGGTCGACCAGCCAGCCGATCGCGCCGCGCTCACCGCCGGCTTCCTCGCCGAAGACGGGGATGCCCGGCGCCGAGACCGCGAGCGCGCCACGGACGGCTTGCTCGCTGCTGAGGTCGGCTTCGCTCACCCAGTCGCCGGGCGCCTTCTCGCGGACGTCACGCGCCGCGCCGTAGCGCGCCGTGACCACCGCGCCGCCGGCCAACGCCGCGGCGCGCGCCGCGTCGGCCATCGCGTCGAGGTCGATCACGCGCCGACCGCGTTGAGCAACGCGATGAACAGCTCGTTCGTGCTTCCCGCGATGAGCTGACGCCGCACGTTGTGCTCCGTCACCTCCAGCGGCAGCTGACCCGCGTCCTGGACCCGCGCGCCGGCCTCACGGCATGCGAGCACGCCCGCGAGGTAGTCCCACGGCGCGTGATAGCGACCCGCGTCGACATACCCGTCGAACGCACCCGACGCGACGTCGCAGAGTGCGAGCGCGCACGAGCCCATGGCGCGGAACTGGCGCCACGGCAGGACGCGCGGCGGCAGGCTCGAGATCGAGATGACGGCTTCGTCGACCCGGCGCGTCGTCGATGCGCTCACACGTCGGCCGTCGCGCCACGCGCCCTGACCACGTACGGCTGTCGTCGTCGAGCCGGTCGCCTGGTTCGCGACGAGCGCGACGAGTGGACCGTCACGGTCCATCGCGCACAACGAGATCGCCCAGTACGGCAGCCCGCGCGAGCAATTGGTCGAGCCGTCAACGGGATCGAGAACGACGATGACCGGCGCGTTGGGCGCGCCGGTCAGCGCGGACTCTTCGCTCATCACCGCGATCGGCGCGCGGTGCAACAGGTCGAGCGCGGCCGCGTCGGCGACGAGGTCGAGCGCGTACTGACCGGGCTTCTCGGTCCGGTCGTGCAGCGCCTCCGACGGGATCCCGAGGACCGCGGCCCGCACCGCCTTGGCCGTCCGCTCGAACAGCTCGAGCAGGTCGTCGGGACTCATCGGGCGAGAGTCTGGCAGATCACCGCCGCGGCGCCCGGACCTGGCCTCTCACGCGTCGAGGTCGATCCGCTCCTCGCCGCTGTAGACGTTGCAGCGCCCGGGACGCACGAAGCCCACGACGGTGAGACCGAAACGCGTGGCCGCGTCCACGGCGAGGCTCGAAGGCGCCGACACCGCGCACACCACGGGGATGCCGGCAACCGCGGCCTTCTGCACGATCTCGAAGCTCACCCGGCCCGACACGAGCAGGACGGTACCGGCGAGCGGCAACCGACCGTCGATGGCGGCGCGGCCGACGAGCTTGTCGAGCGCGTTGTGGCGACCGACGTCCTCGCGCACGACCTCGAGCTCGCCGTTGGCGTCGAACCGTGCGGCCGCGTGCAAGCCTCCGGTCATGTCGAAGACCCGTTGCGCGTCGCGCAAGCGCGCGGGCATGCGCAGGATCGTCGAGGCGCGCACGCGCATGCCGTCGACGGGCACGGGGTCGCAGTCGATCGCGACCTGGTCGAGCGCGGCCTTGCCACAAAGCCCGCAGCTCGCGTTGGCCATGAAGTTGCGGCGGTGCACGTCGAGGTCGACGGGCGTACGGGTGCGGACGGTGACGACGTTGAAGCGCTGCTCGCCGTCCTCCATGCAGTACGCCACACCGGCCAGGTCCTCGGCCGATCCGAGGATCCGTTCGGTCACGCAGAAGCCGACCGCGAGCTCGAAGTCGGCGCCGGGCGTGCGCATCGTCACCGCGAGCGCCTCGGGAGGCTGCCCGGGCCCGTGCACCCGGATCTCCATCGGCTCCTCGGTGACGAGCTTGTCGGGTCGTTCGACGACCCGACCCGCGTCGAGCGCGCGGACGCGCACCCGGGTGGTCGGTCGCCGGATCGCGGTGTCGGTCACGCGGTGAACCTACCCGGCATGCCCGCGATCACTCCTCGCCGCTCCACCGCTCGAGGTCGGCGGGCGTGTCGAGGTCGACGAACGACCGGTGCCCGCCCGCCACCCGCCAGTCCGCCTCGTCGAGCAGCACGGGCTCGATCGCGTCCACGAGCGCCCGGAGCGAGCGTCGACCGTCGGCGAGCAGACGCGGAACCGCGAGACGCGCGTCCGCGCCGTACCGCGCGCACAGGACTTGCGGATGAGCATCGGCGACGGGCACGACGGTGCCGTCCCCGGGCCAGTCGGCGAGCAGACGAACCGTCTCGACGCCCACGAACGGCAGATCGCACGCGAGCAGCACGGCCGCGCGCTCCCCCGCGTCCGCGTCGTCGAGCGCGCGGAAGCCCGCGTGCAACGCCGCGAGCGGACCGGCACCGGGCTCGTCCTCGTCGACCGTCGGGACCGCCGAGTAGCCGGGCCCCACCTCGAAGACGGGCGCGCACACCGCTTGCAGCACGCGCGCGGCCCGGTCGGCGAGCCGTTCGCCGCGCCACTCGATCGTGGCCTTGGGTCGCCCCATGCGACGACTCGCGCCGCCGGTGAGGAGGAGACCCGCGGTGAGCGGCATCGATGGACGGTATCGTCCGCGCGTGGATCACGACGACCTGCGCGCCCGGTTCGGCGCGGCGCGCGTCGCCCGGCTCGCCACCGTGGACGACCGTGACCGGCCTCACATCGTGCCGGTGTGCTTCGTGTTGCGCGACGACACGATCCTCTCCGTCGTCGACGACAAGCCGAAGACCACGACGAGCCTGCGCCGCCTCGACAACGTGCGCGCGCATCCGGCCGTGAGCGCGCTCGTCGACGAGTACGACGACGACTGGACGCGGCTGTGGTGGGTACGGGCCGACGGCACCGCGCGCGTCGTGACCACCGAGCACGACCCGGTCGACCACGACGCCGCGGTCGATCTCCTTGCCGCGAAGTACGCGCCGTACCGGGAGCGGCGGCCGCGCGGTCCGGTGCTCGCGATCGCGGTCGAGCGCTGGCGCGGGTGGAGCTGGCGCGAGGGCGGCTCGACCCGCTGAGCGCGGGTCAGGGGTGCTGAGCCGCCCGCAGCCCGTACGTGAGCACCTGCCACCGCCCGCCCCGGCGAACCAGCTTCAGCTCGTCGTGAAGGACCGATCCGTCGTGCAGCTCCACCTGGGTCACGACCACCGCGACGTGCGGACCGGCCGCGACCTCCTGCACCGCGACGTTGCGCGTGAGCCGGCGCAGGTCGGGGTGCGCGGCGTAGGCATCGCGCTTGGCCGCCACGAACTCCTTGCGCGGACGGCCGTCGCGCAGCTCGCGGGTCGAGAGGGACCACAACGTGTCGAAGTCGAGCCGGTCCCACGCGATCTCGTAGCCGAGCGCGACCTCCGCGGGTGGCGGGCCCGGATCGCGCGCGATCCCGACACCCACCGCGATCACGAGGACGAAGACGAGGGCGACGACGACGATGAAGACGATCACGCGTGTGTCACCCCGCGACCTTCTCGATCGCGGCCGCGAGGTCGAGATCCTTCTCGGTGATGCCGCCCTGGTCGTGCGTGCTCAACGCGACGTGCACCGTGCGCCAGCGCACGTCGAGGTCGGGGTGGTGGTTGGCGGCTTCGGCGAGGAAGCCGACGCGCACGACGAACGCGACCGCGTCCGGGAACGACTCGCGTTGGAACGACTTGCGGATGACATCGCCGTCGCGGGACCAGCCCGTCAGCCGTTCGAGCCCGCTGCCGATCTGCGCGTCCGAGAGCTTCGCCACCCGCCCATTGTCGACCCCTTCCGACGGCGGGGGCGAACGCAGCATCCGCCGTTGACTGCACGAACATACGTTCGCTAGCCTGGACGGGTGGAACCCGGACCTCGTCACCGGTGGGCGTCGCTCGGCGACGTAGACGCGACTCCGGGTGACGCGGTCCAGGTGCCGCTGTTCGAGCTCCCCGAGCGTGAGATCGGCACGGGCGAGTTCCGCGGCCTCGAGTTCGTCCACGTGCGCGCCCGTCGGATCATCAACGTCGTCCCCGACCGCTCGCCCGTCCCGTTCCGTCACACGATCAACGCGTACCGGGGCTGCAGCCACGCGTGCACCTACTGCTTCGCCCGGCCGACGCACGCGTACCTCGATCTCGACCCGTCGACCGAGTTCGACCGGGTCATCGTCGTGAAGGTCAACGCGGTCGAGCGTCTCCGGGCCGAGCTGGCGCCGAAGCGTTGGCAGGGCGACCACATCGCGATGGGCACCAACACCGACCCGTACCAGCGGGCGGAGGGCAAGTACCGGCTCACGCGCGGCATCGTCGAGGTGCTCACCGAGGCGGGCAACCCGTTCTCGATCCTCACGAAGGGAACGCTCATCCTGCGCGACCTCGACGTGCTCGGCGAAGCCGCACGCCGGACGCACGTGGAGGCGAGCTTCTCGATCGGCACCCTCGACGAGGACGTGTGGCGCGCGACCGAGCCCGGCACACCGCACCCGATGCGCCGGGTGGAGGCGGTCGCCCGGCTCAACGAGGCCGGGATTCCCTGCGGGGTGCTGGTCGCTCCGGTGCTGCCCGGGCTCTCCGACCGGCGCGAGCAGCTCGACGCGGTCGTGCGCGCGTGCGTCGAGGCGGGTGCGCGGTCGATCTCACCCGTGCTGCTGCACCTCCGGCCCGGCGTGCGCGAGCACTACCTCGGCTGGCTGGACGAGCACCGGCCCGACCTCGTCGCCGATCACCGCTCGCGCTACCAGCGCGCGTACGCGCCGAGCGCGCAGCGGGCCGCGTTGAGCGAGACGGTGCGCGAGCTGGTCGCGGCGCACCGGCGGCGGGTCGCGAGCCGAGCGATGCCGATGTCGTCACGCTTCGACTTCTCCCGGCGGGACCGCTCCGGCTCGCACCCGTCGAAGCCGTCGCAGGTGACGCGGTGAGCGACGGCGTCGACGTCGAGCCGCCCGTCGACGTCGCGGTCGAGCGCGACACCGGCGTGACCGTGACGTGGGCCGACGGCACCGTCTCGCGCTTCGGGCTCGAGGAGCTGCGGGTGAACTGCCCGTGCGCGTCCTGCCGGGCGCAGCGCGAGCAGGGCCGCCCCGCGTGGTCGCCCGGAGCCGGCCGGCCACCGCTGCGCCTGGCCGACGCGGAGCTCGTCGGCGCGTGGGGCCTGGGCCTCACGTGGAACGACGGCCACAGCACGGGCATCTATCCGTGGACGATCCTTCGCGTGTGGGCCGGTCCCGACGCGCCCGACGAGCGATGACGCGCGTCACCCGCCCGCCGGTGTCGATCCGGGCGGCGCCGACCCGGCGCGGCCCCGTATCCTGATCGCATGCCGTGCCCGGCTTGCGGCGCGCCAGCCCCGGATGGCGCCCAGTTCTGTCCCTCGTGCGGGCGCGCGCTCGTCGTCCGCCAGGACGAGCGTCGGGTGGCGACGGTCCTCTTCGCCGACCTGGTCGGCTTCACGACGTTCTCGGAGGCCGCCGACCCTGAGCACGTGAAGCAGCTCGTGGACCGCTGCTTCGAGGCGCTGGTGGCCGACGTGGCGGACTTCGGCGGTCAGGTCGACAAGATCGTCGGGGACGCGGTGGTGGCCCTGTTCGGCGCGCCGCTCGCGCACGAGGACGACGCCGAGCGCGCGGTCCGGGCCGCGCTGCGCATGCAGCGGACGTTGGCCGGGTTGCGCGACGAGCACGGGGTCGCGGTCGAGATGCGCGTCGGCGTGAACACGGGCGAGGTCCTCGTCGGCGCGTTGCGCGCGGGTGGCGACTACACCGCGCTGGGCGACGTCGTGAACACCGCGAGCCGTCTGCAGACCACGGCCGCGCCCGGCGACGTGCTCGTCGGCCCCGAGACGCATGCAGCCACCGCGGGCGTCGTGCGCTACGAGTCGCGCGGGCTCATCGCAGTGCGCGGCCGGGAGGCACCGGTCGAGGTGTGGCGCGCGGTGCAGGAGGTCGTCCCGCCCGGTCAACGACGGGCGCGGGCGCGTGCGCCCCTCGTCGGCCGCGACGTGGAGCTCAACCTGCTGGCCGGCGCGCTGCGCAACGCGGTCGCCCGCAGCCGCGTGCAGCTCGTGCTCGTGCACGGCGAGGCCGGCGTCGGCAAGACCCGGCTCGCGCTCGAGCTGCGCGGGGTGGCCGAGAACGACCACCAGGCCCGGGTGCTGCTCGGCCACTGCGTGCCCTACGGCGAGGCCAACGTCTGGTTCCCGATCGCGGAGACGCTCCAGACCTATCTCGGGCTCGACCCGGCCAGCGGGCGCGACGACGCGGCCGCGGCGTGCCGGACCGCGCTCACGCGCCTCACCGACCTGGACGAGGACGATCCCGAGGTCACCCGCCTCGTCGAGGGGCTGCTCACCATGCTGGGTCACGTCGACGACGCGGTGGAGCCGTCCCGCGCCCGCGACGAGGCCGAGCGCGCGGTCCTCGCGTGCTTCGACGCGATCGCGAGCGAGCGGCCGCTCGTGGTCGCGCTGGCCGACCTGCACTGGGCCGACGACGCGGTGCTCCAACTGGTCGAGCGCCTGCTGTCGCGCCTTCGGGGTCGCCCGTTCGTGCTCTTCGCGACCGCGCGTCCCGAGCTCGCCGCCCGGTTCACGCCCAAGGTGTCCGGCTACGACGCCCTGTTGCTCGAGCTCGAGCCGCTCGGTGCGGACGCGAGCGCGGAGATGGCTCGCGTCCTGCTCGGCGGTGACGCGCCACAACAGCTCGTCGACGTGCTGCGCGAGCGCAGTGGCGGGAACCCCTTCTTCATCGAGGAGCTCGCCGCGGTGCTCTCCGAGCAGGAGGGCGGACCGGTCTCGGAGGCGCTGCGCACCGTCGCCTCGGTGCCGCCCACGCTGCGGGGGCTGGTCGCGTCGCGACTCGACGCGCTCGACCTCAGCGCACGCGGCGTCCTCAACGACTGCGCCGTCGTGGGCCCGAACGGTCCGGTCGACGTGGTGGTCGCGCTGGGCAAGGAGCACTCGACGGCCGACATCCGCGCGACGCTCTCGCGTCTCGCCGACCGCGACCTCATCGACATCGCCGACGGCAAGTTCACGTTCCGCAGCGAGCTCGTGCGCGACGTCGCGTACAACACGCTCACCAAGGCGGAACGGGCCCGCAGGCACCTCGCGGTCGCGACCCATCTCGCCCACTGGGCCGAGGAGAGCGAGCGCATCGACCTCGTGCTCGAACCGCTCGCCCGTCACTACGGCACCGCGGCCGACCTGACCGAGGAGCTGGGTGGCGTCGAGGGCATCCCACCCGATCTCGATGCCCGCGCCGTCGACTACCTCCAGCGCGCCGCCAACCGGGCGGAGCGCCAGGAGCGCTGGCGGGGCGCGGCCGAGCTGCTGAGCGTCGCGTTGAAGCTCGTCGGCCCGCACGACGCCCGCCGTCCCGACCTGCTCGTCGCCCGGGCGCGGGCGCGCGCCGAGATGCGGGATCTGGTCGCCGCGCGCGCCGACGCGTCGGCCGTGCTCCACGACGCGCGCACGCGTGACGACCGCCGCGGCGAGGCCGCAGCCCGCACCGTCATCGGCGAGATCGAGCACCGCGAGGGTGAGCTCGTGGTCGCGGCCGCGACCCTCGACGACGCGGTGGAGCGCTGGCGCGAGCTCGGCGACCGGTCGGGGCTGGCCGAGGCGCTGCGCGCGCAGGGACTGAACCGGATGTTCCTGGGCGAGCTCGCCGAAGCCGAGCTGTCGATCGGGGAGGCCCTGGAGCTCTGCCGGGTCGAGCACGACCAGCGGGGCGAGGCATGGGGCCTGCAGAACCTCGCGTGGATCGCGTTCAACGCGGGCGACATGGCGGTGGCCGAGCAGCGCCTGCACGAGTCGGCCGACGCCTTCGCGGAGATCGGCGACTGGGGCGGGGTCGCGTGGGCGTTCGGACTGCTCGCGTGGGTCCGCTGGGGTCAGGGCCGGCTCGACGAGGCGGAAGCCCTGGCCCGGCAGGCGTTCGGGCGCACGGGCGAGTCGGGCGACCCGTGGGCGTCGTCGATGATGCTCGTGCTCCTCGCGAACGTCGCGCTCTGGCGCGGCCAGCTGGGCGAGGCGTTCGAGCAGGCCGAGCGGGCACGGCGCCGGTTCGTCGACATCGGCAACCCGTGGGGTGAGCTGCAGGCGACCACCGCGGTCGCGCTCACGCTGCTCGCGATGGGCCACGTCGAGGAGGCGCGGGCGCGGGCCGAGCGGTGCGGAGTCCTCAGCACCCAGGTCTCCGACTCGATGCGCGCGGCGGCGAGCGGGCTCAACTCCGCGATCGCGGTGCGTCTCGGGAGCGCCGACGCCCTCGAGGTGACCCACGCGGCCATCACCGAGGTCGGCATGGGCTTCGACGACCACCGCCTCGCCTACGGCATCGCCCGGCTGCAGGCGGGACTGGTGGAGGACGCGGTGGCGTCACTCGAGGACGCGTTGGCGAGCTCGGTGCGTTCCGGCGTGCGGTTCGCCATCGCGGCCGCGCTCGCCCTCGCCTACGCGGCCGCCGATCGACCCGCCGACGCGCTCGCGCTCCAGGCCGAGACCGCGGGTGGCGCGGTCACGTACCTCGACCGCATCCAGTTCGCGCTCGGCCGCGCGTTCGCGCTGCTGCGCACCGGTGCGATCGAGGACGCGTGCACCGCGGCCGACGAGGCCGTCGCCCTCGCCGACGGGACCGAGTCGCGCCTCGAGCAGGCCGTCACCCGCCTCGCCCGGGCGGTCGTGCTCGATCACATCGACCGGCCGGGCGCGCACGACGCGAACCGCGACGCGATGCGCCGTCTCGACGCGATCGGCATCGAGGCACCGGGCTGGCGACGCGCCTTCGCGCTCGCGGCCGGCAGCTGATCGTCGGGACCGCACCTCGTTCACACGATCGCGGGCCGGCGGAGCGCGTCGAGCACGCGGTCGCACGCGAGCCCGTCCGCGAACGTCGCCGCGTCCGGCGGTGCGATGCCGGCGCGCACCGCGTCGCGTACGACCTCGGCCCAACGGGCCATCGGCCCACCGTGGCGGTCGCCGGCCGCACGCTCGAACGTCGTGGTGTCGCGGGTGCCGTCGGCCCGGTGGAGCGCGACCTTCGCGTCGGCGACGTTCTCGATCACGCCGTCGTCACCGACGATCACGAGCCGGGGCGGCAGCGTGGCCGGCGCGGCGAAGCTCGAGTCGATCGCGATGGTCGCGCCGTCCGTCGAACGGAGCGCGGCAGCAAGGCCGTCCTCAGCGGTGCACGGGCGCAACACCCCGTCGCGGTCCGGGCGCCGGGGGACCGCCGTGCGGGGCACGGACGCGACGACGTCGAGCTCCGCCCCGAGGAGGAAGCGGAGGGTGTCGACCGCGTGTGACGCCCACGCGCCGATCCAGCCGCCGCCCTGCTCCCGGTCGAACAGCCAGCCGAACGGTCGGAGGGGAACCCGGCTGCCCGAGCTGAGGTGCGTCCACTGCACGTGCTCGGGTCGGCCGGCGGCACCCGTCGCGAGCAACTCGCGCACGTGGCGCCGCGAGGGATCGAACCGGAACTCGAAGTTGACGAGATGGATTACACCCGCGGCCTCGGCGTCCCCGAGGAGCGACGCCGCCTCGACGCAATCGCGCGCGAACGGCTTGTCGCAGAGCACCGCGCGCCCGGCGTCGAGGGCGCGACGGACGTGGTCGGCATGAAGGAACGGCGGCGAGTGCACGGAGACGAGGTCGAGGTCGGCGCGGCGGCACAGCGAGACGATCGCCTCGTCGTCGCGCGCCGAGACCACGTCGACGACCTCGCATCCCTCGGTGCTCGCGAAGGTCGGCGCGACGACGCGCGCGCCGAATCCGGTCCCGATGACGCCGACGCGAACGGGCGCGGTCATTCGCCGAACGGGGCGTCGGGATCGGGATCGCGGTCACCGACGCCCAGGTGCAGCCGGACCAGGAAGAAGTGGGCCAGCGGTCCGATGCCGAACGCGAACACGACCGTCCCCACGCCCACGTCACCGCCCAGGATCCAGCCGAGCACCAGGACGCTCAGCTCGAGCGCCGTGCGCACGAGCCACAGGGGATGACCGCGTGCGCTGATCGCGGTCATCAGACCGTCGCGCGGTCCGGGGCCCAGACCCGAGCCGATGTAGAGGCCGATCCCGACGGCCATGGCCAGGATCCCGCCCAAGAGCATCACCCAGCGCTCGACGTCGGATCCCGGGCGCGAGAGGACGACGATGGTCGCGTCGGCGATGTAGCCGACCGTCAAGGTGTTGAGCACTGTGCCGACCCCGAGACGCTGGTGCAGCGGGATCCACAGCAGCAGCACCAGCAGCCCGACGAGGACGACGACGGTGCCGAACGACAACGGCGTGTGCTGCGCGATGCCCTGGTGCAGCACGTCCCACGGGCTCACGCCGAGGTGGGCCTGGACGGTGAGCCCGACGCCGACGCCGAGCGCGACGAGTCCGAGCACGAGCCGGGGCATGCGGCGCCGCAGCTCGGCCCAGCCCGGGAAGGTGAGGACCGCGAGCTCGGGGCGCGGCACGGACGGCGCCGGCGCGTGACGCTCCCGGCGGCTCACGACGCGAGCGCCGACGCCGACGCGGCGTCGAGGTACAGCGTCGCGCCCGGGTGCCGGCGCAGCACGGAAGCGGGGCACGCGGTGGTCACGGGACCGTACAACGTGGCGCGCACCGGCTCGGCCTTGCGCGCCTCGGGCACGATCGCGAGCACATGCTCGGCGCGCAGCAGCGCGGGGATCGTGACGGTCAGCGCCCGGGTGGGCACGTCGTGGAGCGCGGCGAAGTGCCCTTCCCCGACCTGTTGGGCGCGGCACGTCCCGTCGAGCTCGACGATCTTGACGTCGCGCGGATCGTCGAAGTCGGCGACGTCCGGATCGTTGAACGCGAGATGCCCGTTCTCGCCGATCCCGAGACAGCACACGTCCAGCGGGTGCGCGCGCAGCAGCGCCGCGTAACGGGCGCACTCGGCCTCCGGGTCGGGCGCGTCGCCGGCGAGCTCGTGGAACGTCCCCGGATGCACACGCCCGACCACGCGCTCGCGCATGTACCGGCGGAAGCTCGCCGGGTGGTCCGCGCCCATGCCGAGGTACTCGTCCATGTGGAAGCCGACGACGCGCTCCCACGCGACGTCGTCGCGAGCCGCGAGCGCGTCGAGGAACGCGAGCTGCGAGTTGCCGGTCGCCAGCATCACGTTGGCGACGCCACGATCGCCGACGGCGGCACCGATCGCCGCGGCGGCGTCGGCCGCCGCGGTCGAGGCCAGCGACGCGAGGTCGTCGAACGCCTCGATGCGCAGGGAGTCGACGACGAGCTCCCGGGTGACGCTCACGATGCAGGTCGCGTCATGCGAACTGCGGGAGCCACGGCTTGGTCGCGTCGATCAGCTCCTCGGTCATGGCCGCGACCTGCTCGAAGTCGATGCGCCCTGCGAGCGGGTCGGCGAGCATCGCCTCGAACGCCTTCTCCCGGCTGCCACTGATCGCGGCTTCCACGGTCAGCTCCTGCGCGGCCGACACGCGCCGCAACGTCTCCGCGAGCACCGGGGGCGCGCTCGCGTGGTCGCGGCCGCGCAGCCCGTCGGAATCGGCGACGCCGATGCTCTCCACCACGACGCCGGGCGGCAGATCGGGACACTGGCCCGCGTTGGGCACGTTGATCGGGAACTCGCGCCGCGTGCCGGTGAGGAACGAGTCGATGAGCGGTGCGACGATCTCGCCCGACGGCATGGTCGGCACCTCGTCCATCGTGAGCATGTCGTCGAGCTGGTCGACGTACTCGTGCTGGGAGCGCTCCCGGTCCTCGATCGTGGTGAGGTGCACGCCCCAGCTCGCGCCCCACCCCGAGTCCTCGGTGAGGAAGCCCGGAAAGAACTCGGCCAGGTGCCGGTCCCCCGCCGCGGGCAGCGCGCCGAAGTGCTGGAAGAGCTCGAACTTGAGCTTGTTGCTCGCGAGCACCGGACCCTTGGTGAGCTGCGCGAGCACGTCGTCGTCGAGGCCGTCGGGCAGGTCGATCTCGAGCAGCTCCGACGCGCGCTCCTCCGCGTGGTCGAGGAGATCGCGCAACGGCGCGAACCCGTCCTCACCGCGCACCTTCAGGTCGGTGACGATCGGGAGGTGGTTCACGCCCGTGATCGTGAGGTCGAGGTCGCGGTAGTCGGCGCCGAGGAGCATCGAGAGGGTGTAGCGCGCCATCGCGACCTCGTGGCACAGGCCGACGGTGTTGATCGACGTCTCGCGCGTGACGGCCCGACACAGCGTCGTCATCGGGTTCGTGATGTTCAACAGCCAGGCGTCGGGACAGAGCTCCTCCATGTCGCGGGCGACGCCGAGCAGGACCGGGATGTTGCGCAGAGCGCGGCTGATCCCGCCCGGGCCCACGGAGTCGCCGACCGACTGCTTGATGCCGTAGTGCGCGGGCACCTGGAGGTCGTGGCGCATGCTCGTGAAACCGCCGGTCGAGATCGTCACCACGACGAAGTCCGCGCCCGCGAGCGCCTCGCGCTGGTCGGTGGTGGCCGTCGCGGTGAGCCCGATGCCGCGGAGCTTGGCGATGCGCTCGACGAGCTGGGTCATCTTCGGGAGCGGGACCGGGTCGATGTCCTCGAGGACGATCTCCGCGTCGTGCAGCGACGGCGTGTTCGCGATGTCGACGAGCAGCTTGGGCACCCACTGGTAGCTGCCGCCGCCCACGATGACGATGCGCGGTGCCATCGGCACACCCCTCCCCTGCGCGCGATCCCGGCTCCCGCCCGAACCTGATACGGGCGTCAGGGTCGAACGCTACACGGCGTCGGGAGGGTGGTCGTCGTGGTCGTCGTGGGCGTGGCCGGTGGGGCGGTCGTGGTGGTCGTCCCGTACGCCTCACTCGTGGAGGGCCACCTCGACCTCGATCTCGACCGCCCCGCCGCGGGGCAGCGCGGCCACACCGATCGCGGAACGGCTGTGGCGGCCCGCGTCGGCGAAGACGTCGGCGAGCAGGCGGCTCGCGCCGTCGACCACGGCCGGCTGCTGCACGAACCCGGGCGTGGACGCGACGAAGCCGAGCACGGTCAGCACCCGCTCGATCCGATCGAGCGTGCCGAGCTCTGCGCGTAGGACGGACAGCGCGTTGAGCGCGCACCACCGCGCCGCCTCCGCTCCGTCGCCGACGTCGAGCCCGTCGCCGAGCACGCCGGGGTGGACCAGGTTGCCGTCGCGGTCGCGAGGAAGCTGGCCCGACGTGCGCGCCCGGCCGCCGTGCACCACCACCGCGTCCAGCGGGTCGTGCGGCGGGTACGGACCGGGCAGCACCAGGCCGAGGTCGGCGAGGCGGGCGTCGATGCGGTCGGTCACGGCGTGGCGCGCTCCGGTGTCGGGTTCCCGAGCCACCGCTCGAGGAAGGCAGGCGTGGTGGCACCGTCCCAGCGGTGCTCGCCGTCGAACACGTGGTGCTCGACGCGCGTCGGCGGCTCGCCCAGCGCGTCGTACACCCGGCGTAGGCGCAAGATGCCGGTCCGTGCAGCAGCGACCGGGAACAGCAGGTCGTCGCGACCGCTCTCGACCAGCAGCGCGCGCGGCGCGACGAGCGCGCCGAGGTCGACGTGGTCGAGACGCCCGAGCATGCCGAAGAGCACCTGCGAACCGCACATGTTCCAGGGCATACGGTGCGCGTCGCGCCACGACGAGAAGTAGCCGCTCACGACCGCGGCGCGCACCCGCTCGTCGAGCGCGGCGACGAAGAGCGTCGCCGTCGCGCCGTAGGAGAAGCCGACCGCGCCGACACGCCCGGGATCGACGAGCTCGTGCGCGGCCAGGACGTCGAGTGCGGCGACGAGGTCCGACACGTTGTCGGCCAACGGGTTCACGCCGAACATCACCGCGCTCACGAGGTTGGTGTCGCACGCATAGTGGTCGGGTGGGTTCCAGTCGGTGCGCTCGCCGAAGCAGCGGAGGTCGGGTGCGAGAACGAGGTAGCCGCGGCTCGCGAGGTCGTGCGCGTAGCGACCGCCGTCGTCGTGGCCGTCGCCAGGGTCCACCGCGCACACCCCGTGCTTGCCGGGACCATGGCCGTGCACCGCGAGCACGGCGGGGCCGGGCTCCCGGCGCCCGTGGGGGACGAGCAGGTACGCGGGCACCGACATGGTCGGGTCGGCGTCGAAGACGATGCGATCACGGCGGTACGGCCCGCAGTCGACCGTCTCGGTGCGTTCGACGTCGGGCGCGACCCGCGGCGGACGTGGCCCGAGCAGGTCGTGGTACCGATGCCGGGCCCGGTCCCGCCACGCGAGCACGTCGGCCGCGCCACCGTCGTCGGGGAACGCGTCCACCGGCGCGACGTGCTCGAGGCGCAGCATCCACGACGCCCACGGCGACAGGTTGCGCGTGCGTTGCGGACTCAGTCGTCGCGCTCCCCGCTCGCGAGCGCCCAACCGAGTCCGCCCGAGAGGTGCTGCAGATAGGTGGGGCTCTCCCACGCGCCGGGAAAGTGCCCGAGGCTCGTGGAGAAGACCCGGCCCGCGCCTTCGGCGAAGCACCACGACACCGGGAAGCCGTACGCGGGCCGCTTCGCCCCGGGGGCGTCCAGGTCGAGCTGCGCGTCGGGCACCCGGAGCAGGACGCGCGCGTCGTCGCGCAGATCGCGGAATTGGTACACCTCGTCGGTCCACGCCCACGCCTCACCCAGGTGCGCGGTGGCGGGGTGCGACGGGTCGACGACCTCGACGTCGAAGCGCTGGGTCCACGGATGGCCGTCGAAGCGCGCGCCGACGAGCATCCCGTAGTCGTCCCAGCCGTAGCACGAGTCGGTCGCGGAGTGGACGGCCACGACCGCGAGACGGCCCGACCGCACGCCCTCGAGCAGGTCGTGCCGCTGCGCGGCGCTCCACGGTGTCTCGCCGATCGTGAACAGCGCGACGGCGCGCGCGTCCGCAACGGCGTGCGGCTCGAGCGCCCGCACGTCGTCGACCCGACGGGCCTCGAGCGCGTGCAGCTCGGCGACCTGCGCGACCGCGACCGCGGCCTGGTCGAGCACGCCGTGCACGCCCGCAGGCCCGTCGCGATACGGCGCCACCTGGGTGACGAACAACAACGTTCCCGCGTCGACCGCGGCCACTGCACCTCCCCGGAAGTTTCATCGAAGCTGTCGGTGCGGAATCCGCACCGTGGGCTTCGACGAAACCGCGACCGCGGCCCTGGCCGCTCACGGTACGAAGGGGTCCTGGTAGCGTCAAGCCTTCGATGAAGCTCGGATTCGTCGGGCTCGGCGCGATGGGGCTGCCGATGGCCCGTCACCTGCTCGAGGCGGGCCACGACGTGACGGTCGCGTCGCGCGGGAGAGGTCCGATCGAGGCCGCGGTCGCCGCGGGCGCGACGGAGGGCGACGGTCCCCGCGGAGTCGTGGCCGCGAGCGAGATCACGTTCCTCTGCGTCCCGAACTCGCCCGAGGTCGTCGAGGTCGTCGACGCGGCCATGGACGTGCTCGGACCGGGCAAGACGATCGTCGACACGTCCACGATCGATCCGGAGGTGGAGCGCGAGCAGCACGAGCGCGTGACCGCTGCCGGCGCGCGCTATCTCGAGGCGCCGCTCTCCGGTGGGACGGCGGGCGCGCACAAGGGCACCCTCACCCTCATGGTCGGCGGTGACGCGGCGACGCTCGACGCGGTGCGCCCGGCGCTGGAGCCGTTCTCCGGGCTCGTCGTGCACGTGGGTGGGCCGGGGATGGGCCAGGTCGTGAAGCTCTGCAACAACCTGATCTACGCGGCGCAGATGCTCGCCACGGCAGAGGCCACGGTGATGGCCACGAAGGCCGGCGTCGACCTGAACAAGCTCTTCGAGGTGCTCACCCATGCGACGGGCGACTGCGTCGCGGTCCGCACCCGCCTTCCCGCCGAGGGCGTGGTTCCCGACAGCCCCGCCTCCACCGACTGGGCCCCCGGCTTCATGACCGACCTCATGGCCAAGGACCTCGACCTCGCGATCGCGTACGCGGCCGCGGCGCGAACGCCGCTGTTCACGTCCGGGACCGTGCGCCAGATCCTCGGCGCTGCGAGCGAGGCCGGCTACGGCCGGGAGGACTTCTCCGCGCTCGCGAAGGTGATCCGCAGCCTCGCCGGCGTGTGAGCACGCTCACGCTCGATCTCGGGACGAGCGCGACGAAGGCCACGCTGTGGTCGGGTGCCGAGCTGATCTCGGTGGCCCGCGCCCCGATACCCACCGAGCATCCACGGCCCGGGTGGGCGGAGCAGGATCCGCAGTGCTGGTGGCGCTCGGTCGTCGACGCGTGCGGAGAGGTGCGCGCCCGCGCTCCCGCGGTGTACGACGGCGTCGACGCCGTCGGCTTCTCCGCCGCGCGCGAGACGTTTGCGCTCTTCGACGTCGACCTCGCGCCACTCGGTCCGGGTGTGCTCTGGTCGGATCGGCGCGCGCAGGAGAGCGTCGATGCGCTGGGGGATCCCGCGGGGTTCCGGGCCCGCACCGGCGTCGTGCTCAACGCGGCGTGCTGCGCGGCGAAGCTGTGGTGGGTCGCGACGTACGCGCGCGACTCGTTCGACGCCGCGCGCTGGGTCCTCGCGCCGCGTGACTGGATCGTCGCCCGGCTCACCGGCGAGGTCGTGACCGAGCCGACGTTGGAGTCGCGCACCGGGCTCTCCGACCTCGACGGCGGGCGGACCGGACCGGTCACGGCACGGATGGGTGATCGGCTTCCCCCTGCGATCGCCACGACGGCGACGCTGCCGGTGCGGGGTGGCGACGACGTCGCCGCGCTCGCCCTGCGGCCCGGCGTCAGGGTCGTCCCCGGTGGCGGCGACCGGGCCTGCGAGGTGCTCGGGACCGGGGCCGACGCGGCGACACCCATGGTCTCGTGGGGCACGACCACCAACGTGTCGGTGCCGCACCCCGGCCCGGCGGCCGTCCTGCCCGGCACCGCCGCCGTCTCCCGGGGTGCGCTGGAGGGCTTCGTCGTCGAGGCCGGCCTCTCGGCCAGCGGCTCGGCCCTGGCGTGGCTCGCCCGTCTGACCGGCCGGGACCACGGCGACCTGCTCGCCCTCGCCGGCCGTGGATCGGAGCCCGGCGCCCGCGGCGTCGTCGCGCTCCCCTGGCTCAACGGCGCGCGCGCACCGTTCTGGCGCGCCGACGCGAACGCCGCGTTCCTCGGCCTCTCGAGCGCGCACGACGTCGCCGACCTCTCCCGCGCCGTCGTGGAAGCGGTTGCGTGCGACGTCACGCGCTGCGTGGAGCTGTTGGCGCCGGATGCACGCGCCATCGCGCTCGCGGGTGGTGGCACCGCCGACGACCTGTGGCGCGCCGTCGTCACCGCGGCGACTGCGCGCGACGCGATCCGACGTTGGCACGACGAGTCGGCATCGGTCGGCGCGCGCATGATCATCGCGGCCGCGCTGGAAGAAGACCTCGAGCTCGACGACGTCAACCCGGTGCGCGAGGTGACCGCACCCGAACCGTCGCTCGTCGACGCGCTCGCGCGCGTCCGCGCCCGAAGCGATCGCGCCGCGGAGGCGGTGCTCGACCTGGACCTGTCGTGAACGCGATACCGCCCCGGCCTTGCGGCCGGGGCGGTATCGGCGGTTCGTGGTGGTGCCGGTCTACTTCTTGCAGAGGTTCGGGTCCACCGCGCTCGTCGTGCAGTGGTTGTCGAAGAACAGGTTGTCACTCCCGGTGCCGTCCCAGAAGATGTCGACACCGTTGTTCTTCACGATGTTGCTGGTCATGTGGTTGTGCGTCGGCGGCGTCCCGCCCGGGCCGCCCGTGATCACCACGATGCCGCCGCTGATGTCGGCCGGCTGCGACGGCACGTTCCCGGTGATCCGGTTCTCGTGCACGTGGTTGTCCGTGCCGCCCGCCGACGCCACGCCGACGCCCGAGACCGAGATCGGCGGCTCGTCGCCCGGCTCGGGCGGGCAGAACTTCGTGTTGTCGTGGATGTTGTTGTCGTCGAGCACCAGGTGTCCCGCCGGCCCGGGCGCGTCGGCGAGGCTGATCGCACCCACGCAGTTGCCGTAGAGGTCGTTGTGCTCCGCGTGCACACCGAACGCGTCCCGTTCGAAGATGCCGAACGTGTAGCCCGACGCGACGTTGTGATCGAGCTGGGCGCGAGCGGTCGGCGAGTCACCGATGTAGAAGCCGGCTTCGCCACCTTCACCGGTGTGCTTCGACACGTTGCGCTCGAAGGTCGTCTGCTTCGACGTGAACGCCGCCGCGCCGTACTCACCGTTCTCGAGGAACGAGTTGTTCGTCACCTCGGTGTCCTGCGCGCCGAACGCGATGAAGCCGTTCCCACCGAAGCCCTTGACGGTGAAACCGCGGATCTCGGTGCCCTTCAGATAGCTCGCCACGATCCCGTTCACGAAGTCGGAACCCGGCGCGATGACGCAGAACCCGCTCCAGGACGTGGGATCGGACGGGTCGGCGCACACGCTCCCCGCATGCGGCGCCGCGGGCGGGACGACGGTCGCCCCGTGCCCGATCAGGTGCAGGTCGTTCTTGTGGATCTCGACGTTCTCGGCGTACGTGCCCTGCTGCACGATGATCGTGTCGCCGGGCCTCGACGCGTCGACCGCCGCCTGGATCGACTGGCCGGAGTGCACCACCCGGGTGGTGTCGGCCCCTGCCGGAAGCGCACCCCATGTCGCTGCGATCGCGATCGCAGCAATGGGCGCGCCGAGATAGCGAAGAAATCGCCGCATTTGCCCCCTCCAGACTGGATTGCCCGGCACGCACCCTACGGGAGGCGTCGAGCGCCGGTCAACCATCCTGCTTCGGTGGCCCTCACCGGGCACGGTCGCGGACCGGTCGCGCGCGTTAATCGGTGTGCTCGAGGCGCTCGACGTCGTCGCGACGCGCGAGGCCGAGGAGGCGACCGTCGGGGTCGGTGACCAGAACCGAGCTCAGCTCGCGCTTGACCATGTGCGCCGCGAGATCGTGCAACGGCTCGTCGGCGCGGACGGTCGGCGGCGCGTCCTCGAGCGCCTCCGCCACGGTGAGGTCGATCTCGGTGAGCATCTCACCCGGCAACAGACCGAGCACCACGCCGTCGTCGTCGACGATGACGATTGCGTCGGTGCGATACGGACCGACGCGTCCGACGACGTCCCCGACGCGCTCTTCCGGACGCGCCGTCGGGACGTCGCGACGAGCGACGGTGCCCGCGCGCGCGAGCTCCGCGTCGCGTCCGTGTGTCGGCAGTCCCGCGGCGCGCCAGTCGGCCTTGCCCGCCGTGTAGCGGTACACAGGGTGGAAACCCAGCTCCTCGAGACGCGCCGCGGCCCGTGCGCTCACGTCGGAGCGCGCGTCGGAGCAGTAGACCGCCACCGCGCGCGACGGGTCGAGCTGGTCGGCCGCGTCGGCGAGATGCGCGAGCGGCACGTTGATCGCGCCGGGCAGATGCTCCCGCCGGTACAGCTCGGGCTCGAGCGCGTCGACGAGCTGCACGTCCTCCTCGTCGAGGAGTCGCAACAGCTCGTCACGATCGACGCGTTGCACGGTCACCCTCCCTGCCGAGCCCTGTGGCGTGCCCAGTCTGCCCCGTTCCACCGGGCTCGCTGTTCCCTGCCGCGGACCGCCCGGCAACGGTACGGGACGCGTCCCCCGACCCGCCAGGCGGAGTGCGCGTTGGTTCTCCGGCGACAGGCCGGCCGATGGGCCTCCGTCGACGCCCGGTGCGCGCGGGCCGCGGATCGTCACGACGCCCGCTGCAACGCCTCGACCAGCTCCTCGCGATCCATCTTGGATCGTCCCGGGATGTCGAGCCGTCGAGCCTCGTCGTCGAGGCGCCGCTTGGGCCAGCTGCTGTAGTCGCGCGTCCGCGAGCGCTTCCCGGTGCTCGCCGCGCCCGAACGCTTCTGACCTGCGGCCTTCGCGTTCCGCGTGGCCGAGCCGCTGCCTGTCGTGCGCGTCCCCTTCGAGGCGCTCCGCGCGGTGCGGCCACGTCCCGATCGCGCGCCCGACGACCCGGTCGACGCGCTCGCGCGTCCACCTTGACGCGCCGACTCGAGGCTCTGCTCCAACGCCGACATCAGGTCGAGGACGCGAGCTCGCGGCTGCGGCTCCTCGAGCACGATCTCCTCGCCCTCCGCCTTGCGCTCCAAGAGGTCGAGCACGCGCTCCCGGTAGGTGTCGCGGTACCGGCTCGGGTCCCACTCGGTCGCCATGCTGTCGACGAGCTGCCGGGCGATGCGCACCTCGCGCTCGCCCACCTTCGCCTTCGGGACGTCGCCCACGACATCGGCGCGGTCGCGGATCTCGTCCGCGAAGTAGAGCGTCTCGAGCACGAGCACACCGTCGCCGGGCCTGATCGCTGCGAGGTACTCCTTCGTGCGCATCACGAACCGGCCGATCGCGGCCTTGCCCGTGTCGGCCATCGCGTCGAGGAGGAGGCGATAGGTCGGGGCCGCACCCTTGTCCGCGGGCCCGAGGTAGTAGCTGCGCTCGAAGAAGACCGGATCGACGTCGGCCAGCTCCACGAAGTCCTCGATGTCGATCGTCCGGCTCGCGCCGGGCGCCACGCCTTCGAGCTCCTCGGGCGTCACGATGACGAACTCGCCCTTGTGCGCCTCGTACCCCTTGACGATGTCGTCGTAGGCGACCTCGTCGTCCGTGCCCTCCGCGACGCGACGGTTGTGGACCCGCTTCCCCGTGTCCTTCTGGAACTGATGGAAGCGGATGTCCCTGGCCTCCGTCGCGGCGTAGAGCTTCACCGGGACGTTCACCAACCCGAACGCCACGGAACCGGTCCAGATCGCGCGCGCCATGCTCGCCACCTCCTCACCGTCTCCCTACCCGGGACGCGCGACCTCGGACACGCGGGCCGGCGTTACGGGCGGTACCGTGCGCGTGTGCCCCAACGGCGACCCGACCCGGTCGAGGCCCGAGTCGACCGCCTGTTCGAGGAACCGCCCGAACGCTTCACCGCCGCCCGTGACGCGCTCGCCAAGGAGCTGCGCGCCGACGGTGAGGCGCAGGCCGCCGAGGAGGTCCGCCGGCTGCGTCGACCGACCGTGGCCGCGTGGGCACTCAATCAGCTCGCGCGACGTCACCCCGACGAGGTCCGCGTGCTGACCGATCTCGGGGACGAGCTGCGCCGCGCGCAACGGCGCGCGCTGTCCGGGGTGACGTCCGACGAGCTCCGCCGCCTCGGTGCCGAGCGCCGCAAGGTCGTCGAGCAGCTCAGCACCCGCGCCGACGAGGTGCTGGCCGAGGCCGGCCGCGCTCGCTCCCCCGGCTTGCAGCAGGCGGTCGTGAACACGCTCGAAGCCGCCGCGATCTCCGCTGACGACGGCGCCGCGCTCGAGGTGGGACGGCTCGCCCGCGACCTGACGCCCGAGAGCGGGTTCGGGACGATCGACGGGTTCAGCGTCGTGCCGCCCCCTGCCCCGGCCCGGCGCGGGAGCGCGTCACGGCCGCCGACGCCTCCCGACAAGGCACGCGCTCGTCCCCGGGACGATCGCAAGGAACGCAAGCACCGCGAGGAGCTCGACGCGGCGCGGGCGCGCGTGGCCGAGGCGGAACGCGAGGCACAGCGACGGGGCGACGAGGAACATCGCGCGGTCGTCGCGCACGACACCAGTGGCGTGGCCGAGGAGGAGTCGGCCGGCCGGGTGCGCGAGCTCGAGCGCGAGCTGAGGGACGCGCGTACCAGGCTCGATCGCGATCGTGCGTCGACGCGTGACACGCGCCGGACGCTCGATCAGGCCCGGCGGGTGGCCGCGCGCGCGGCCCACGACGTGGACGTGGCGCGGGCCGCGCTCGAGCGATTGGAAGCGGGCGACGACGACGGTCGCTGAGCGCGTGTCGGCACGCGACGAGGTGCCCGCCCACCGTGCGGTGGACGGGCACCGTCGCCGTCGCATCCGATCTCGCGACGCCGGGCCCTCACCCTCCCCGGCGTCGCGGCGGTCGCCTAGAACCCGTCCGTGAACGAGTACGAGCTGACCGCGATCGGGTTCCCCACGGCGTCCGCGATGTCGGGGTCGGGCGTGTAGACCATCGGCTTGGCGCCGACGAAGCTGTTGCCGGACGTGCCACTGCCGAGCGTGATGGTCAACGTCAGGTTGCTCGACGACCAGGCGATCGTGCTCTTGTTGCTGCCCGAGCCCTTGAACGTCCGGGTCGAGCTCACCCAGCTGTTCGAGCCGAGGTCGAGCGAGCCGAAGTTGAAGGTGCACGACGCCGACGACACCGTGAGCACGTCGTGGTTCGACCCGGTCCCGTGCGTCACCGTGACGGTGACGTCGTTGTTCCCGGTCAGGCTCTGCGACCCGGTGCCCGTCCACGCGCTGCACAAGGAGTGCGTGTCGAGCAGCTCGGAGAACGTCACGACGACGGAGTCACCCGTGTCGAGACGCTGCGACTGGTTGCCGTTCGGGATCGAGACGTTCGTGATCGTCGGGCCCGAGCGGTCGAGCGTCAGCGTCTGGACGGGCAGGAGCGCCGACGTGTTGCCCGCGACGTCGGTCAACGTGGCGGACACACGGTACGTCCCACCGGCGAGAGCGCTCGTGTCCCACGAGTACGAGTAGGTCGGCGCGCCCGCCGCGAGCACGGTCCCGGCGGTCGTGCTCGGCGTGCACGAGGAGCCGGCGCAGTACAGGTACTGGACCGACGCCACGCCCGAGCCGCCGTTGTCGGTGACCGTCCCGCTCGACATCGAGAGGGTCTCGCTGTTGCGGAACGGCGTCGCCAGCGTCGCCAGCGTGCCCGTCGGGGCGTTGTTGTCGATCGTCGTCGCGACGACCGCGCTGAGCCCCGACACGTTGCCGGCGTTGTCGGTGACCTTGGCCGCGAGCCGGTAGGCGCCGTCGGCCGGCTGACCGTTCCAGACGAGACCGAAGCCCGTGCCGCTCGAAGACGAGGTGCCGATCGACGTCGACGGGGTGCAGGAGCCGCCGGTGTTGCAGTAGAAGTACTGCACCGACGCGACACCCGAGCCGGCGTCGGCCGTTGCCGACATGGAGAGCGTGTCGCCGTTGCTCGTGGTACTCGGCAGCGCGCTCATCGTCCCGGTCGGGACGGTGTTGTCGACCGTGACGGCCTGGATCCCGGTGACCGCGGAGACGTTGCCGGCGACGTCGGTGATCTTGACGCCGACTCGGTACGAGCCGTCGGCCGGCTGGCTGTTCCAGGCCACGCTGTACGAGCTTCCGCTCGACGACGACCCGATCGACGTCGACGGCGTGCACGAGCCGCCCGAGCAGTACAGGTACTGCACCGACGCGACACCCGAGCCGCTGCCGTCGCTCGTCGACACCATCGTGAGCGCGTCGCCGTTGTGGGCGTAGGTCTTCGCGGTCATCGTGCCCGTGGGTGCCGTGTTGTCGATCGTCACCGTTATGGGTGTCGACGGGACCGTGGTCGTGTTGCCCGCGACGTCGCTGATCTTGGCCTGCACACGGTACGTGCCGTCGGCCGGCTGGCTGTTCCAGGTCACGCTGTACGAGCTCGCGGTCGTCGACGTCCCGATCGACGTCGACGGCGTGCACGAGCCGCCCGAGCAGTACAGGTACTGCACCGACGCGACGCCGGAGCTCGAGTCGCCCGCGCTCGACATGGAGAGCGTCTGTCCGTTCTTGACGAACGTCGGAAGGCTGTTCATGGTGCCGGTCGGTGCCCCGTGGTCGATCGTGACCGACTGCACACCCACGACGGCCGAGACGTTGCCGGCGACGTCGGTGAGCTTGACGCCGACGCGGTAGCTCCCGCTCGACGGCTGGCTGTTCCACGTGACCGCGTAGTCGGGCGACGTGCTCGACGAACCGATCACGGTGGACGGCGTGCAGGAGCCGCCGCTGCAGTAGAGGTACTGCGCGGACGCGACACCCGAGCCGGTCTCGGTGATGCTCGCCATCGAGAGGCCGTCACCGTTGGTGATGAAGTTCGGCACGCTGATCGTGCCGGTCGGTGCGGTGTTGTCCATCGTCGCGACGACTGACGCCTCGCCCGTGAGCGAGTTGGCGTCGGTGGCGATCGCATGGACCGTGTACGCGCCGTCGGTCATCGCCGCGCCCGCCGGGAAGGAGAGGCTCCAGCTCGTCGTACCGGTCGCGGTGGTGAACACCTCCGTCGCGCTGGAGAACGCGCTGCCGTTCCAATAGAGGTGGCTGCCGTTCTGCTCGACGCTGACCTTCACGTTCGTGACGGTCGAGGCTGCGCTCGCGGACGTCCCGCAGATCGTGGACGAGCAGCCCGCGTTCCACGTGCTCGTCCGGTAGGAGGAGGCGGTCGGGAAGGTGATGGCCACGGTCGGCGGCGCGGCGTTGACGGTCGCCACGTCGCTCTTCGGCCCTTCCGTGCCCGTCCAGGCGTTCTGGATGGGCGTGACCGTGTACTTCCACGAGCCGTTGGGCACCCCGTTCTCGGTGCAGCTCGTCGACGCGACCGTTCCGGCACACGCGGCGCCGACACTGCGGGATGCGTTCGTCGACGCGTTGTACGACTTGACGACGTAGCCCGACACCGGGGCCGCCGCCGCGGACCACGACACGGTCACGTTCGGGCCGCTCACCGACACGGCGGGCTTGGCGCCCGTCGCGATCACGGCGCCCTTCGCGGTCGCGGTCGACGCGCTGGCCGACACGTGCCAAGCGGCGAACGCGATCGCGCCCGCGGCGGCGATCGCGCCCACGACGATGGAGAGGAGAACGAGGAGTCGCTTCATGCCTTGACTGCTTCCGCGCGGAACACGAGGGGGAACGTCGCGTTCTGACAAGCATTGGGGGCGGTGCGGACCATGCGCACCGGGATCGTCACCGAGGTCGCGCCGTGACGGCCGACGTACGCCTTGCCCGTGTAGGAGTCGGCAACGAGGTTGGGCGCCCGACACGCGACGGACGCGTCGTGCACGGTCACGGTGACGGTGGTGACCCGCATCGCGGTGTTCGTCGGGTTGGTGATGCGCACCTGGAGGTTGCGAGTCCCACCCGGGAAGAGGCCGGCGACGTCGCCGGTGAGGGTGAACGCGTGGGCCGGCGGCGCGGGAGGATGCGTGGTCGGCGTGGTGTGACGCGTCGTCGGTGTGGGGTGCCCGTGCGACGGCGACGGACGACCGACGCGCACCTCGGCGGCCGGGTCGTCGTGATGACCGCCGTCACCGACCACGAATGCGGTGGTGACGCCCGCCGCGGTGCCGAGGAGCACCAGGGCGGCGAGCTTGGCGAGGGTCGAACGATTCATCGGGTGGGGGCTCCGGATCGAACGGTGAGGGCTTCGGGGTTGCGACGAGAAGACGGGAGGGCCGGGACCAGGTCCCGGCCCTCGACGTCGAAGGGATTCAGCTGCTCGCGCCCGACACGGAGACCGGGATCGAGAAGGTCTGGCCCTGGCAGGCGTCGACGGACGCGTTGCTCATGTGCGCCGCGTTCGAGAACGTCGCCGCCGTGGTGCCACCGGCAGGCACAGCGATGCTGAGGCCGTGCTGGTCGTCGAAGGTGACGCCGTTGCTCGCGTCACAGGTCGAGTTGCCCGACGTGATCGAGCCGTTGCCGACGACGTCGGTCACGGTCACCGCGTACGGGTTCGGGTTGTGGATCTTGATCGCGACGTCCGCAGACCCGTTCGGGTACAGCGACGTCGTGAGGCTTGCGGAATTGTCGACGGTCGTGAGGGACTGCGCGGTGCCGGCCTTGGCGCTGCCGCTGCCGCTCCCGCTGGCGGTCCATGCCGCCCACGCGAGACCGATGCCCGACACGGTCGCCAGGGTCACGCCGATGACCGCGACCTTCTTCCAGTGCTGACGCAACGTTCGCTCCTTGAGCTCGAGGGACACACGACGGGCGTCGGTTTCGCCTCTCGCTCCTCGCCGGCCCAGGCGACCATGTGTGGCCGGCGATTCATTGCGTCGCCCACGTCGCATCGATCCCGGGATCGGGTGCGATGACGACGTGGTGTGATGATCCGCGTCGGACGTTTCGGAGACAATGGGCCGCGAGCCTCATTCGTCACGCGCGACGCATGACCCTCGTCACCGCGTCACTCGAACGCGTCGCGATGTGGGCCGCGCGACCTACGCCCGCGGACCTAGACGTTCGTGCCCACGGTGACGGGCTCGGTCGTCTCAGCCGTCATCGCGCGTGGCCGAGACCACCGACGCGTCGTCAACGCTGCGAGTCCGACGCCCGCCCACACGTCGAGCGACAGCTCGATGGGCAGTCTGAAGCGCGCGTTCCCGTACTCCACGATGGCCGCGAAGACCGCCAGCAGTGCGACCGAGACGAGCGGCCATTGCGGCACGCGACGTCGCCGCATCGTCACCATGCCCGGGATCCCCAGCGCGACGAGCGCGTAGAAGCCGAACAGCTGCGCGCGCGTCTGCCAGTGGCCCCTTCCTTCCAGCTGCGTGCTGAGGAGCAGGTTCTGGTGGACGCGGTACACGTCGAGCAGTCGCCCGATGCGGGCTGCGACGACGACGGGGACCCGGCTCGCGTGGTCGCGCATGTAGTGGATCGCGACCGTCCGCGCCTCGGCGTCCTGATCGGCCTCGTTCCCCCGCAGGCGACGAAGGCACGTGGGCGACCAGTACCCCATGAAGGAGCCGTGGTAGGTGCCGTCGCAGTTCGTGAGCATCAGCGTTCCGCCGCTGTTGTCGGAGAAGGTGACCCGTCCGAAGCGCGCGGCGTTGTAGCCCAGCCAGGGACCGATCAGCACGACCGCGACCGCCACCGCGACCGCGAGGTGCCGAAGGAGCTCCCGGGGATCGCGCCAGACCCTCACCGCGATCCACGGCACCACGAGGAGAGGGAACGCGAGCAGTGCCTCGCCGCGGGTCAGGGCGGCGAGCGACGCGGCCGCGCTCAGACCGCCGGCCAGGAGTGCCGTCGGTCGGGCGCGATAGCGGTAGGCCGCGAGCAGCATGAGCGCGAGCGCGAGGCCGTAGAGCCCCTCCGACAGGAGTTGGCTGTCGGCGATCCAGAGGCCCGGCGTGACGGCCGCGAGCGCGGCCACGACGAGTCCGGCACGCCGTCCCGCGAGCGAGCGTCCGAGAACGCCGAGGACCACGATCGTCCCCGTGCCGACCACGCATGACGCGGCCCGCTCGATGCTCACGCCCTTGGCCCCCACGAACGAGAGGGCACCGAGGAAGACCGTGTACGCGGGCGGGTGCAGCGCGCTCGCCTCCGTCGCGCCGGTGTGGATCCAGTCGATGCCCTGGACGAACAAGTGACCGTGCGCCAGCGCGTTCGCCTGCCCGTAGTAGTAGAGGCTGTCGCCCGCGATGTGGAAGTCGAGCCACCAGAAGGCGTTCGCGATCCGGATGATGAACCCGAGCGCGCCGATCAGCGCGAGCCAGAGCACGAAGTCTCGGTCGCGGGTCAACCCGATGTGCCGGCCCACCCTCCCGGCGCTCGGCGAGGTATCCATCCCGCTCCTCGAACGCACCAGGTGGCGGGAGACTAGCCGCCGGGTTGGTGACGGGTTCCAGAGAAGGCGCCCGGTTGTCGCGCTCTTTCCCGACCGTTGTGGGGCCGGGTGGGATCGAACCACCGACCGAGGGATTATGAGTCCCCTGCTCTGACCACTGAGCTACGGCCCCGATCGGTACTTCTACCAGCCTGGCCCCGAAACCACGCGAGCCGCGTTGTCGCGACGGGGGCGGGCCCCGTACAGTCCCCGCGCGAAGCGGTGACGCGGGCCATGCGGCGGTGCGTCGACCGCCGGGGGGTCAGCACAGGTGAGCGACGACGACGCGGACGCGCCCGAGCGCGCCGCGGCCACACGCGTCCCGCCTCGTCGGTTCGGTCCGGCGCGGCGCGAGATCGGCTCGTACCTGGAGCTGCTCGCGCTGACCGGCATCGCGGTCGCCCAACCCGTGTTCGACATCGTGGGCAAGGACGCCACCGTCTTCCTCACACGGGGCGCGGGCCCCGCGGAGATCGTGCTGTACACCCTGGTCGTCGTGCTCGGCCCGCCGACGGTCCTCTGGGCCGTCGAGGTGCTGGTGGGTCTCGCGCTGCCCCGGGCGCGTCGCGTCGCCCACCTCGTCTTCGTCGCGGCGCTGGCCACGCTCATCGCCGACGAGGTCGTCAAGAAGGCGACGTCGTGGGGGTGGCGGCCGATCGTCGTCGCGTCGCTCGTCACGGGCGCGGCCGCGACGGTGCTCTTCGTGCGCATCGAGCCGGTGCGCGTGTGGCTGCGCTATCTCGCGATCGCCCCCGTCGTCTTCGCGGGCCTGTTCCTGTTCTCGTCGCCCGTCAGCGCGCTCGTGCTGCACGAAGGGTCGGGCGCGGCGGCACACGTCACCGTGGCCCGTCCGCACCGTGTCGTGATGATGGTGTTCGACGAGTTCCCGCTCGAGTCGCTCCTCGACGGCACGGGCCACATCGACGCGAACCGCTACCCGCACTTCGCCGAGCTGGCGGGCGCGTCGACGTGGTACCGCAACGACGGCACGGTCGCACCGTTCACGGGGGCGGCGGTCCCCGCGATCCTCACCGGGCGCAATCCCACGAGTGGCTCGACTGCGCCCGTTGCCGCGGAATACCCGCAGAACCTCTTCACGTTGCTCGGCGGCTCGTACCACATGAACGTGCACGAGTCGGTGACGCAGCTGTGCCCCACCGACGTCTGCACCGGCGCGACGCCCGTCGGCGGCAACCCGGGCGGTCCCGGCTTCAAGGGCGTGCTCCGCCAGTCGTACGACACGTGGCGCGACTACTGGGCTCCCGGCCGTCGCACCACCCGCAACCCGTTCAACGAGGGTGACACGAGCCGCGTCACCACGATCGGCCAGAACTTCGTCGACTCCATCGCACGAGACGACAAGCCCCGTTTCGACTTCCTCCACGTGCTGCTCCCGCACGAGCCGTGGCACTTGACCGCGTCGCAGGACTACCAGACCCAACACATCGACGGGCTGTTCCTCTACAGCTGGGTCGACCAATGGAGCGCACTGTCGGCACACCAGCGGCACCTGCTGCAGCTCCAGGCCGCGGACGCGCTCGTGGGCCGCGTGATCGCGAAGCTGAAGTCCATCGGCGCGTGGGACGACTCCCTCGTCGTGGTGACCGCCGACCACGGCGCCGCGTTCACCGGTCGCGAACCGTTCCGGGGCGTCTCCGCGGTGAACTACCCGCAGATCGTGTGGACGCCGCTCTTCGTGAAGGCGCCGGGCCAGCCCGCTGGCGCGATCGACGACCGGTTCGCACGATCGATCGACATCGTGCCGACCATCGCCGACGTCCTCGGCGTCAACATCCCGTGGAAGGTCGACGGCCGGTCATTGCGCGGATCGCCCGCGCGCGACGGGACGCGCCACGTGCTCGAGTGGGGCTACAACTCGCTGAAGCCGCCGAGCGGCAGCCTCTTCGTCGCCGTCGACGGCCCGAGCGGCTTCGCCAAGGTGCTCGCCGCGAACCCGTGGCCGGAGGGCGGCGACCCCTCGCTGGCGCTGTTCCGGGTCGGGCCCTACGGGGACCTCGTGGGCACGCGGGTGGACCGTCTGCCACGAGCGAGCGCGACGGTGTCCGGCCACGTCGACGACCCCGCGACCTCCGACGACGTGAGCCCACGTGCCGCGCAGGCTCCGTGGATCTGGGTCACGGGCGAGGTCGACGTCCCCACCCCCGGCCGGGCGATCGCCATCACGGTCGACGGGGTCGTCGCCGGGATGTCGCAGACGGTTCCGGCTGCGAACGGGTCGCGGTTCTGGGGCGTGCTCGCGCCGCAGCTCTTCCACCGGGGCCACAACGACATCGGTCTGGCGCTGGTCGACGGCGACGCCCGCGCCCCTCGCGTGACGCCCGTCCGGGTGACCGGCTGACGCCTACGGGCCTCAGCCGAGGATCCGGCCCAGCGCGGTGTAGAGCAGCGAACCGACCGTGATCGAGCCCACGACGACCCAGGCGACGAGGGCGAGGATCAGACGCGTGCGGGCCGCGCTCGCTCCGACGTCCGTGTCCTCGTGCTCTGCCTGCATCGACGGCTGCTTCCCGACTCGCTCCCGCCCGACGATCGAATGGTCGCGTGAACGGCCGTGACCCGCTATGGGCCATTTGGCCCAATATGTCGCACCGCGATGGGAAGGGAAGCGCGCGGGCGGTCGCGCATCTTCATGCACCGGCGTGCATGGCGCCGCGTCGGCGTGGGAACACTGCCCCGCGTCCGCGATCGGTCGCGACGAGGGCAAGGCAGATGGAAGTTCGAGCACATGCGGTGTACCCGCCCGAGCCCTCGAGCGTCGCGACCGCGCGTCACGACCTCCACAACCACCTGACGGGCGCCGGTCTCGCCGATGCCGCGCCGCTGGCGTGCCTCCTGGCTTCGGAGCTCGTCACGAACGCGGTCCGCCACGCCGGGACCGCACTGGCCATGACGGTCGAGTGGAACGGTGAACGGCTGCTCGTCGAGGTCGAGGACCTCGACGACGCCGCGCCGGTGCCGCAGTGCCAACCCCGCGACGAGCCCGGCGGGCTGGGCCTGCTGATCGTCTCCCGGATGGCGACCCGTTGGGGCTACCGGCCCTCGGGCGACGACGGCGGCAAGGTCGTGTGGTTCGAGCTGGGTGCGGCCGCGCTCGACCCCTCCTGCGCCGCCGCCTGCTAGCCGTCTCGTCCGCCGCGGGGTCTCAAGTCCCTCGGCGGGCGCCCCGATAGGTGGGTATGGGGTCGACTGGGTGGTTCGGGACCCGGCGCGCCACGAACTCGCGTGACGTTGCGCTCGGTGCGGCGATGGTCGGGGCGTTCGCGTTCATCGTCGCGGCGACGTGTCCGGGACTCGAGGCCGCGTCGCCCCACGACACCGTCGTCGCGCTGACCATCGCCGGCGCGACGGTCGTGGCCGCCGGCGCGCTGGCCATCGCGCCGTGGCGTCGCCTCCCGATGCAGTCGCTCATCGCGTTCCCGCTCCTCATCGTGGCGAGCGAGGTCGCGCTGGCCGCGTTCACGAATGGCGTGGCGCCCAACTACACGGGCTTCTTCACCATCGTGTTCCTCTACGTCGGGCTCACCCAGTCACCCGGCGTGCCCCTCCTCTTCACGCTCGTCGTGGCACCCAGCTGGGTGTACTGCCAGGAGCAGCTCGCCGTGGCGGTGTGGGTGAAGCTCGCGCTCGGTGCCGCGATCTGGATCCTCTTGGGCGAGATCCTCGCGACCCGGACCGCGCAGGACCGCGCCCGCACGTGGACGCTCCTGCGACGGGCGAACACCGACGTGCTGACCGGGCTCGGAAGCCGTCTCCTGCTGGCCGACCAGATCGAGAGGGCGTTGCGCGAGAAGACGACCGCGGCCGCGTCGTCGTTGCTCCTCCTCGACCTCGACGGCTTCAAGTCGGTCAACGACACGTTCGGGCACGCGGCCGGCGACGAGCTGCTCGTCGCGGTGGCGGACCGCATCCGCAGCAACCTGCGGGCCGGCGACACGGCCGCGCGCCTCGGCGGCGACGAGTTCGCGGTCTTGCTGCGCGACCGCGACCTCGCGCACGCCGAGTCCGTCGCCCGCAGGCTGCTGGAGACGATGGCGGAGCCGGTCGGGTTGAGCCGTGGACGCGTCGCGGTGACCGCGAGCATCGGCATCGCGCTCGTGCAGGGCCAGTCCGGCGCGCAGGAAGTGCTCCGCGACGCCGACCTCGCGATGTACGGCGCCAAGTCGGCGGGCCGCAACCGCGCGTCGGTGTTCGAGGCCGACATGCAGGAGCAGATGGCGCAGCGCCTGCGGCTCGAGACCGAGCTGCGCGACGGGCTCGAGCGTGACGAGTTCGAGCTGTACTACCAGCCGATCGTGCACGTGCAGACGGGCGCGATCATCGGCACGGAAGCGCTCGTGAGGTGGAACCATCCCGAGCGCGGCGTGCTCACACCCGACCAGTTCCTCGGCGCGTCGGAGGACATCGGCCTCATCGTCCCGCTCGGGAACTGGATCCTCCACCAAGCGTGCCACCAAGCCGCGGAGTGGCAACCGGTGGACCCCGCGCACGCGGTGACGATGGCGCTCAACCTCTCCGCGCCCGAGATGTTCACGGGTGACATCACCGCGGAGGTGGAGACGGCGCTGCGCGAGGCGCAGCTTCCCGGCGAGCTGCTCGTCGTCGAGATCACCGAGCGGCTGCTGATGGCCGACGCGCCCGCGGTGCGACACCGGCTCGAGGAGCTCAAGCGACTCGGTGTGCGCATCGCGATCGACGACTTCGGCACCGGGTACTCCTCACTCGCGTATCTGCGTGAGTTCCCGGTGGACATCCTCAAGATCGACCAGAGCTTCGTGCGCCCGCTCGGCGACGACCCGCAGGCGGTCGCGCTCCTCCGATCCATCGTCGCGATCGCCGAGGCGCTCCGCCTCGACGTCATCGTCGAGGGCGTCGAGTCCCGTGTGCAGCTCGGCCTCGTCACCGGGCTCGGCTGCGAGGTCGCGCAGGGCTTCTACTTCGGGCGCCCCGCCGACGCCGAGACGATCGGCGGCGTGCTCGATCGTCCCGCTCGCGCATTTCGCGCGGATGCGCCCTGAGTGGGAGCGTGGCTCCGGGGGCGAGACTCGAACTCGCAACCTAGCGGTTAACAGCCGCTTGCTCTGCCGGTTGAGCTACCCCGGACCGGTCCGACACGTTACCAGCGGGTCCATCGGCCACCGTTCCCCGGAACTGAGTGCTTGCACGCCCTCCACGCACGGTGTGACGCGATCGTCATCCCGAATCCGTGCGCCGATCGGCGCCGTCGGGTATCAAGTGCCCATGAGGTTTCGAGTTGGGGTCGTCCTCGGGTTCGCCGCCGGCTACTACCTCGGTGCGCGCGCCGGTCGTGAGCGGTACGAGCAGATGCGTCAGGGCATCGCGAAGGTGCGGGAGAGCCGTCCGCTCGAGAAGGCACGGGCCGCGGTCGAGCTCGGCATGGAGCGGGTGCGCAGCGAACCGGTGCTCGACATCACCGCGGTGATGGTCGAGGAGATGGCCGCGACCTGACCCGCTACGGCTCCTCCAGATAGTCGCGGAGGCGCTTCGAACGGGTGGGGT
>DATBEZ010000057.1:0-12417 GCA_036558745.1 Acidimicrobiia bacterium | reverse complement strand
CGTCGCTTGGCGTGGAGCCTACCGAGCGGAATCCGGGCTCCCGCACGTCGGAGGTGTCGATGCAGCGGCGCTATCGCGTCGTCATGGCGAAGCCCGGCCTGGACGGGCACGACCGGGGCGTGAAGGTCATCGCCCGCGCGCTGCGTGATGCCGGGTTCGAGGTCATCTACACCGGGCTGCACCAGACGCCCGAGCAGATCGCCGAAACCGCGCTCCAGGAGGACGCCGACGCCGTCGGCCTCTCGCTGCTGTCCGGCGCGCACATGACCCTCTTCCCGAAGACCATCGCGCTGCTCAGAGAGCGTGGTCTCGGCGACGTCCTGGTGTTCGGTGGTGGGATCATCCCCGATGCGGACGTCGCGCCCCTGAAGGCGGCCGGTGTGGCCGAGATCTTCACGCCGGGAACGCCCTTGCAGCGCATCGTCGAGTGGTTGGAGCAGGCCCTCGACGCACGCGCTGCGTAGCGCCCACGATCCGAGGAGCACCGTGGATCTCTTCGAGTACCAAGGCAAGCAGCTGTTCGCGCGCTTCGGCATCCCCGTCTCACCGGGTGCGGCCGTCGAGACGGTCGACGACGCGGTCGCCGCGGCCGACCGGCTCGGCTACCCGGTCGTCGTCAAGGCGCAGGTCCAGGTGGGCGGGCGGGGCAAGGCCGGCGGCGTGAAGCTCGCGAACGACACGACGGAAGCCCGCACGCACGCGTCGAACATCCTCGGCATGGACATCAAGGGTCACGTCGTGCGCGTGCTGTGGATCGAGAAGGCGAGCGATATCGAGCAGGAGTATTACGCGTCGTTCACGCTCGACCGTTCGGCCAAGAAGTACCTCGGCATGCTCTCGGCCCGCGGCGGTGTCGACATCGAGCAGGTGGCTTCAGAGGAGCCCGACGCGATCGCGCGCATCCACGTCGACCCGGTCGACGGGTTGAGCGAGCAGGAGGCGCGGGCGTGGGTCGAAGCAGCTCATCTCGATCCGCGGGCGACCGACGGTGCGGTCGACGTGCTGCTCGCGCTCTACCGCGCGTACACCGATGGCGACGCCGATCTCGTCGAGATCAATCCGTTGATCCTCACGCCCGACGGTCGCGTGCACGCGCTCGACGCGAAGGTGAGCCTCGACGACAACGCGTCGTTCCGTCATCCCGAGTGGGCCGAGTTCGGCGGGCAGCAGACGCTCGACCATCGCGAGGCACTCGCCAAGGAACGCGGGCTGCAGTACGTCGGGCTGGACGGGACCGTCGGCATCATCGCGAACGGTGCCGGCCTCGCGATGAGCACGTGCGACGTGGTGAATCAGGTCGGCGGCGCGCCCGCGAACTTCCTGGATATCGGCGGTGGCGCGAACGCGGACGTGATGACAGGCGCGCTCGAGGTCATCAACTCCGACGAGAACGTCGCGTCGATCTTCATCAACATCTTCGGCGGCATCACGCGCGGGGAAGAAGTTGCGAAGGGCATCGTCCAGGCGCTCGAACGCGTCGAGCTTCGTGCACCGATCGTGATCCGTCTGGACGGCACGAACGCCGAGGAAGGACGCGCCATCTTGAAGGACCACGAGTCGGACCGGCTCGTGTCGAAGCCGACGATGCTGGAAGCGGCCCGGACCGCGGTCGAGCTCGCGGGGAAGGGGGCACGATGAGCATCTTCGTCGACGAGAACACGAAGGTCGTCGTCCAGGGATTGACGGGGAGCCAAGGCCGCTTCTACGGGCTGCGCAACCGCGCGTACGGCACCCAGGTCGTCGCGGGTGTGAATCCGAAGAAGGCCGGCACCGACGTCGAGGGCATCCCCGTCCTCGCAACGGTCAAGGACGCGGTAGCGTCGACCGGCGCGAACGCGTCGATGGTGATCGTGCCCGCGCCGGGCGCTGCGGGTGCCGTGATCGAGGCGGCCGAGGCCGGGATCGAGCTGATCGTCTGTCTGACCGAGGGCATCCCCGCCCATGACGAGGCCCTGTTCTTCAACCGGCTCGAGCGCGAGTTCCCCGCCACGCGTCTCATCGGGCCGAACTGCCCGGGCCTGCTGACGCCGGGGAAGTGCAACATCGGGTTCATCCCCGCGGAGGTGGCGCTCGCCGGCGGGCCCGTCGGCATCGTGAGCCGCTCGGGCACGCTCACGTACCAGGCACTCAAGGAGCTGGGTGAGAAAGGCGTCGGCGTGACCACGTGCGTCGGCATCGGCGGTGACCCGGTGCCCGGCACGAGCTTCATCGACTGCCTGAGCCGGTTCGAGGCCGATCCCGACACGCGCGCGGTCATCATGTTCGGCGAGATCGGCGGTTCGGCCGAGGAGGAGGCCGCCGACTTCATCGCCCGCGAGATGACGAAGCCGGTCGTCGCGTACGTCGCCGGCGTCACCGCGCCGCCCGGCAAGAAGATGGGTCACGCCGGTGCGATCATCTCCGGCTCGAAGGGAACCGCCCAGGCCAAGATGGAGGCGCTACGCGCGGCCGGCGTCACCGTTGCGCTGAATCCCACCGAAGCGGGCGACGCCATGGCCCGAATCGTCGCGTCGCTGTAGCTGCTCGCGCTGCATCTCGAACACACGCCGACGTCGATACGGCGTGAGCTCGCCGACTTCGTAGACACCGCGACGGACGCGGCGGGCGCGACCGTGGTCGTGCTCATAGCCGAGCGCGTCGGCGAGGTCCTTCACCGGCCTCTGGCCGGCGACCTCGTAGCCCGCGACGTGCAGGGCGCGGTGGATCTCGGGCAGCGTGAGCGGGCGGCCGGCGCGCACCAGGACGCCGAGCGCGGCGAAACGGAGCTCACGGCCGCGGAGCGGGTAGGCGGGCGATGCCGCGCGTCCGACCGGCTCGGGACCACCGATGCGGGGACGGCGGAACCCGCGCCAGCCCCGACCGAGGAGCGCGGGCCAGATGGCGTCGCGGAGGCGGGTGAGCTCACCGCGGATGATGGTCATGCGCTGGGCGAGCTGCTGGTACTGCGTGTCGATGTGCTCGGCTTCGGTGATGAGCACGGTGCGTCGGGCGATCATCTCGTCGCGGCGCGACGGACGGCGCCGCTGGCTGAGTCGGCTTTGCATGACGGCTTCCTCCAGGTCGTGTGGCGACGGGGAAGCCAGGGCGGACGCTACGTCGGCCCTGTGACATTCACGGCGCGACTCGCGCCGAATCGGCGACCGATTCGGCGCGAGTCGCGCGCGGGGAAGGTGTCCTTCCGGGCGGGGACGGGGTGCGGGTGAGCCGGGCCAGGGCAGCGGCCGGCGCGCGAGCCGCGCCGGCCCCGGCGGTCAGACCTGCGGTCCGGCGAGGCCGGGCGAACCGGTCGCCCCGGCCCGCTCGAGCTGCAGCATGATCGCCCCGACGGCGAGGCCGATCGCGCCGATCAGCACCAGGAAGAAGCCGAACCCGAAGTCCGCGCCGCCCTTGTCCACGATCAGGTAGCAGATCGCGAGCAGCGCCGCGAAGAGACCCAGCGCGACGTGGATCTGCTCCCACGTGAACCCCAGCACCTGCTGCGGCAGCCGAACGGACGCCCACTTCGTCACCGCGATCTGCGCGGCCATCAGGATCCCGAAGATCGGGATCAGCGTCGCGACGGGGAACAAGCCCGAGCTCCACGCGCTCACGTTGTGCGTGCTGCTGCGCAGCGTGATGCCAGCGATGGTCGCCGACGGGAACTTGTAGAACGGGAGGAACGAGAAAACGAACGCGACGACGCCGGCGGCCATGATGACGATCTCGGCCGGCGTGACCTTCTTGCTGTCCACTGCCTGGACCTCCGTGACGGTGGGGCCGTCGCAGCGAAGCTGAACATGAGGCCCCGATGAATGCAAGCACCGCGAGAACCCACCGACATGTCGGCGGGCCCGGCGACTACCTTGAGGCGCATGCGGGTCGGGGTGCTGGCGTCGGGCAGCGGGACGATCCTCCAAGCGCTCATCGACGCAAAGGTCCCCATCGCCGTCGTCGTGGTCGACCGTCCCTGCGTCGCCACGGAGCGCGCGCAACGGGCGCACATTCCGGTCGAGACCGTCCAACGCGCCACCTTCGGCGCCGACTTCGACCGCGTCGCGTACACCCATCAGGTCGTCGACGCGCTCGAGCGTCACGACGTCGAGCTCGTCGCGATGGCGGGCTTCGGCACCATCCTCTCCAAGCCGATCCACGACCGGTATCCCGACCGGATCGTCAACACCCATCCCGCGCTGCTTCCGGCGTTCAAGGGTTGGCACGCGGTCGAGGACGCGCACGCGGCGGGCGTGAAGGTGACCGGTTGCACCATCCATCTCGCCCGCGTCGAGGTCGACGACGGCCCGATCCTGGCCCAGGAGCCGGTCCCGGTCCTCCCGGACGACACGGTCGAGTCGCTGCACGAACGGATCAAGACCGTCGAGCGCGAGCTCTACCCCCGCGTCCTCCACGAGCTGATCGAGCGCCTCGACGCCGAGGCGGGAAGGAACCACACCGCGTGAGTCGCACGAAGATCCACCGGGCGCTGCTCTCCGTCTACGACAAGACCGGCATCGTCGACCTCGCACGCGCCCTGCGACGCCACGACGTCGAGCTCGTGTCGAGCGGCGGCACGGCCAGAGCACTGAACGACGCCGGCCTCCCCGTGACCACCGTCGAGGACGTGACCGGCGCGCCCGAGATGCTCGACCACCGCGTCGTCACCCTGCACCCGAAGATCCACGGCGGGATCCTCGCCGACCTCGGCAAGCCGACCCACCGCGACGACCTCACCAAGCACGGCATCGCGCCCTTCGAGCTCGTCGTGACCGGCCTCTACCCGTTCCTCGAACGGCCCGACGTCGAGACCATCGACATCGGCGGCCCGACGATGGTGCGGGCGGCGGCCAAGAACCACGCGTGGGTCACCGTGGTCACGCGTCGCGACCAGTACGACGAGCTGGTCGCGGAGCTCGACGCGAACGACGGCAGCGTCGGTGACGACACCCGCCGCGCGTACGCGCTCGATGCGTTCGCGGCCACCGCCGCGTTCGACGCCGCGATCGTGCAGTGGCTCCAGCGCGACGAGCAGCTCCCGCGCCACGTCGTGCTCCCGCTCACGCGCACCGACGAGCAGCTGCGCTACGGCGAGAACCCGCACCAGGCGGCAGCCCGGTACCGCCGCGCCGGCGAGCGCAGCTTCTGGGACGACGCCACCCAGCACGCCGGCCTCGCGCTCTCGTACCTCAACTACTACGACACCGACGCGGCCTGGAGGCTCGTCCACGACCTCGGCGACCAGCCGACGTGCGCCATCATCAAGCACGCGAACCCGTGCGGGGTCGCGATCGCCGACGACCTCGCGACCGCGTATCGACGCGCGCTCGAGTGCGACGAACGGTCCGCGTTCGGTGGGATCGTCGCGCTCAACCGTCCGCTCGACGAGGCCACCGTCGCCGCGATGGTCGCCGGTCCGCAGGCCGACGTCGTGATCGCGCCCTCCTACGACGACGGGACGATCGACGCGCTCAGGGGCAAGCGCAAGAACACGCGCATCCTCGCGGCGCCGCCGCCGACCACGGAGGAGCTCGACTTCCGTCAGCTCTCGGGTGGCTTCCTCGTCCAACAGCCGCACCACTTCTCTGCAGCCCGCACGGACTGGCGGGTTGTCACGCGCGCCACACCGACCGAGGAGCAATGGCGCGACACCGAGCTCGCGTGGCGGATCTGCGGGCACGTGAAGTCCAACGCCATCGTCCTCGTGAAGGGCGGTCAGGCGGTCGGGATCGGCGCGGGCCAGCAGAACCGGGTCGAAGCCGGCGAGATCGCGGCCAAGAAGGCCGACGGTCGCGCCAAGGGCGGCGCGTGCGCGAGCGACGCGTTCTACCCGTTCCCCGACGGCATCGAGGCCGCCGCGAGCGCGGGCGTCGCGGTCGTCATCCAGCCCGGCGGCGCGATGCGCGACGATGAGAACACCGCGCGCGCCGACGAGCTCGGCCTCGCGATGATCTTCACCGGCGAGAGGCACTTCCTGCATTGAGGGCGAACGGATGACCGCGAACCTCATGCCCGGCGCGCCCGTCGCGGACGCGGTGTTCGCCGAGCTCGAGCCCCGCATCGCCAAGCTCGTCGAGAACGGTCACCGACCCGGCCTCGGCACGATCCTCGTCGGTGACGACGGGCCGAGCGTCCGCTACGTCGGCATGAAGCAGGAGAAGGCGCTCGAGCTCGGCTTCACGTCGCCACACCAGCACCTGCCCGAGGACTCGACCCAGGACGACCTCGTCGCCGCGATCCGCGCGTTCAACGACGACCCCGCCGTCGACGCGTTCCTCGTCCAGCATCCGACGCCGCGCCAGATCGACTACGACGCCGCGCTCCTCCACGTCGACCCCGACAAGGACGTCGACGGCATGCACCCGCTCAACATGGGGCGGCTCGCGCTCGGCATGCCGGGTCCCGCGCCGTGCACACCGGCGGGCATCGAGGCCCTGCTCGCGCACTACGAGATCTCGATCTCCGGTCGTGAGGTCTGCATCCTCGGTCGCGGCACGACGCTCGGCCGTCCACTCGCGCTGCTGCTCAGCCAGAAGCGCCCCACCGCCAACGCCGCGGTGACGGTGGTGCACACCGGTGTGCCCGACTGGCACCGCTACACGAAGCGGGCCGAGGTCGTCGTCGCCGCGGCCGGCGTGCCCGGCATCCTCCAGCCCGAGCACATCCGGCCGGGCTCGGTCGTCGTCGGCGGCGGCGTCCGCTACGAGGGCCGCAAGCTCCTGCCCGACGTGGACGAGCGTTGCGAGGAGGTCGCGGGGTGGATCACGCCCCGCGTCGGCGGGGTCGGGCCCACGACCATCGCGATGCTGTTCCGCAACGCGGTCGAGGCGGCCGAGCGCTCGGTCGCGACGAGGTGAGATCCACCCGCGCCGTCCCGCCCGGGGCCATGCTGGTCGGATGCTGAACGTGGAGGGGGGTCCGCGTCCCGCGAGCCCGGGTGTGGCCGGGTGCTCCCTGTGCGGGACGTCGATGGCACCGGACGCGCCGCGTTGCCCGGCGTGCGGGATGTACGTCACGGTCGAGCCCGAGGGCAACGTGCTCACGTCGCGGCCGGTGTGGGCGCTCGTCGGCGGGTTCGCCGTCGTGTACCTGCTGACGCTGCTCGTCGTCTTTCTCGCCCGCTAGCGCGCCCGACGAGCCCGAGGAACGGGTCGGAGGCGGCCCCGGATACGATGAGCCGCCCCCACACCGTTCCCAGGAGCGCGCGCCGATGGCCGAGAAGATCACCCTCGTCGAGGGAACGTTGCACGTCCCCGACGAGCCGGTCATCCCCTTCATCGAGGGCGACGGCACCGGCGTCGACATCTGGCCCGCGGCCCAGCTCGTCATGGACGCCGCGGCCAAGAAGCACGGCAAGAAGATCGCGTGGAAAGAGGTGCTCGCCGGTCAGAAGGCGTTCGACCAGACCGGCAGCTGGCTGCCCGACGAGACCGTCGAGACGTTCCGCGAGTACCTCATCGGCATCAAGGGTCCGCTGACGACGCCGGTCGGCGGCGGGATCCGCAGCCTCAACGTCGCGCTGCGCCAGATCCTCGACCTCTACGTGTGCCTGCGGCCCGTGCGCTGGTTCCAGGGCGTTCCGAGCCCGGTGAAGCACCCGGAGCAGGTCGACATGGTGATCTTCCGGGAGAACACGGAGGACATCTACGCGGGCCTCGAGGTCGAGGAGGGCACGCCGGAGGCCAAGAAGCTCATCGCGCTGCTGCACGACAGCTTCGGGTGGAACATCCGTGAGGACTCCGGCATCGGCATCAAGCCGGTCTCGGTCACCGGGTCGAAGCGGCTCATCCGTGCGGCGATCCAGTACGCGCGGCGCTACGACCGCAAGAGCGTCACCCTCGTGCACAAGGGCAACATCCAGAAGTTCACCGAGGGCGCGTTCCGCAACTGGGGCTACGAGCTGGTGCGCGAGGAGTTCTCCGACATCGCGGTCGGCTGGGACGACTGCGACGGCAAGCCGGGCGACAAGATCCTCGTGAAGGACAACATCGCCGACATCACGCTCCAGCAGATCCTCACCCGCCCCACCGACTTCGACGTCATCGCGACGACGAACCTCAACGGCGACTACCTGTCGGACGCGCTGGCGGCGCAGGTCGGCGGCATCGGCATCGCGCCGGGGGGCAACATCAACTACGTGACCGGTCACGGCGTGTTCGAGGCCACGCACGGCACCGCGCCCAAGTACGCGGGGCAGGACAAGGTCAATCCCGGCTCCGTACTCCTGTCGGGCGTGATGATGTTCGAGCATCTCGGATGGTCCGACGCCGCGAACGACATCGTGCGCGCCCTCGAGGCAACCATCGCCGAGCGGATCGTGACGTATGACTTCGCCCGGTTGATGGACGGCGCGACCGAGGTGAAGACCTCGGAGTTCGCGTCGGCGATCGTCGACCGACTCTGACCCGGAGGCCGGGGCATGGTGCTCGCCGAGCTGAACATTCGGCACACCCGGCGCCACATGCCCACGCGTCGCGTCGCGGTCGGCGACGCGTACCTGCCGACGGCCGGGACGGCGAACGGCGCGCGCCTGCTCGCGGGCGTCGTCGCCGAGCAGCTGCACGGTCTCGACGAGGAGCAGCAGGAGCTGCTCCCGCGCTTCCTGTCGGACGCGCGCAAGGGCCTCACGGTGCCACGCCTCGCGCTCCGCTACCGGCTGCAGACCGACACCCACGGGCTCGATTGTTCGCGTCACCGCCTGCTCGACGAGCACGGGACCCAGGTGCTCGAGCTCGACGTGCACGGTCACCCCGCCCCGCAGGTGCTCGGTGCGGTGCTCGCCGCCGCATCGCTCCCGCCGTCGGCCCGGCGCATCACGCTCGACATGGTCGATCGCGCGGTGCACGCGCGGAGCCGTCCCGACGGGATGAAGGTGCGCGTGCTGCTGGAGGGCGTTCCCGGCTTCCGTCCGTTCTTCGGACCGTTCGGTGCGAACCCCTACGGGCCGGGCATGGGCGGGAACGGTGCAGGCTCGGGCGACGACGAACAGGTGTGGCGCGGCGTGCCCGCGGAGCGCCGCTGGGCGATGGAGGTGCTCGGCCTCCGCCCCGGGATGCCGCTCGAGCGGCGCGACGTGCAGCAGCGTTTCCGTCGGCTCGTGCGCGTCGCGCACCCCGACCAGGGCGGCGAAGAGGTCGGCGCGGCGGAGCGGCTCAACGAGCTCGCCGAAGCGCGCGAGGTGCTGCTCTCCGTGATCGTCCGCGAGACCGCCGAGGCGGCCGAACGCTGACCGGGCCCACGTCGAGTCCCGCGACGACGCGCAGGTAAGGTCGGGCCATGGCCTCCCCCAAGCCCCTCCACGTCACGGTGACCGGCGCCGCCGGCCAGATCGGCTACTCGCTGCTGTTCCGGATCGCGTCCGGGCAGCTGCTCGGCGCGGACCAGCCGGTCGTGCTCCACCTGCTCGAGATCGAGCCCGCGATGAAGGCGCTCGAAGGCGTCGTGATGGAGCTCGACGACTGCGCGTTCCCACTCCTCGCGGACGTCGTCGCGACCTCCGACCTCAAGGCCGCGTTCGACGGCACGAACTGGGCCCTGCTCGTCGGATCCATCCCGCGCAAGGCGGGCATGGAGCGCGGCGAGCTGCTCGGCGTCAACGGGGGCATCTTCAAGCCCCAGGGTCAGGCGATCGCCGCGCACGCCGCGAGCGACGTGCGCATCCTCGTCGTCGGCAACCCGTGCAACACGAACTGTCTCATCGCACGCGAGAACGCGAAGGACGTCCCCGCCGACCGTTGGTTCGCGATGACGCGTCTCGACCAGAACCGGGCCCAGAGCCAGCTGGCCCAGAAGGCGGGCGCGCCCGTCGCCGACGTCACCAACGTCGCCATCTGGGGCAACCACTCGGCGACGCAGTATCCCGACTTCCGCAACGCGCGCATCGGTGGGCGGACTGCGCCCGACGTGATCGGCGACCCGCAGTGGCTGCAGACCACCTTCCTCGAGACCGTGCAGAAGCGCGGCGCGGCGGTGATCGAGGCGCGCGGCGCGTCGTCGGCCGCGTCCGCGGCGAACGCCGCGATCGACTCGGTGGTGAGCATCCGGACCGCGACGCCGGGCGACGACTGGGTGTCGCTGGCGGTGTGCAGCCGCGGCGAGTACGGCGTGCCCGAGGGTCTGCAGTTCGGGTTCCCGGTGCGTAGCGACGGCAATGGCGGATGGCAGGTGGTCGAAGGGCTCGACCACGACGACTTCGCGCGCGAGAAGCTCAAGATCACGACCGACGAGCTGCTCGCCGAGCGCGACGACGTCGCCGACCTCATCGGCTGAGCCCGGTGCGCGCACCTCGCTGGTGGCGCCAGGCCAGCCCGATCGGCGAGCTCGTCGTGGTGGTCGGTGAAGCGGGCGTGACCCGCATCGAGCTGCCCTTCGGGGACACCGCTCGCGATCCGGAGCTCGACGCGCCACCCGAGCGCGACGACGACGTGGCCGGCACGCTCGACGCGTGGTTCGTCGGCGAGCGTCACGACCTCGACCTCAGCGTCGACCTCCGCTCAGTGCCCTCCCCGTTCCGCCGCACCGTGCTCGAGACGCTGCGGCGGGAGGTGCCGTGGGGCGAGACCGTGACCTACGGCGAGCTCGCGCAGATGGCCGGTGCACCCGGCGCGGCGCGAGCGGTGGGCACCGCGATGGCGACGAACCCGGTTCCGCTCGTCGTCCCCTGCCATCGCGTCGTCGCGTCGGGCGGGCGTATCGGCGGGTACGGCGGTGGGCTGCACGGCGTCGCGACGAAGCGAGCCCTGCTCGCGCGCGAGGGCGTCGACTTCGCGTGAACGAGCTCGCGTGAACGAGCCGTCGGGCGAGGAGCGCGGCCTCGACCTCGACCGGGTCGTGTTCTTCAGCGACGCGGTCTTCGCGATCGCGATGACGGTGCTGGTGCTGTCGATCCACGTGCCGAACGTCAGCGACGGCCAGGTCGGCCGAGCCCTGCGCGACGAGCTCCCCGCGATCTACAGCTACTTCCTCAGCTTCGCCGTGATCGCGCTCTACTGGCTGGTGCACCACCGCATGTTCCACTGGATCCGGCGCATCGACGGCACCGCGATCACCATCAACCTCGTGCTGCTGTCGTTCGTCGCGATCCTTCCGTTCCCGACGGACCTGCTCGGGCGCTACGGCGGCACACCGGTCGGAACCATGACGTACGCGGCCGCGATCGCGGCGGTGGGCGCGACGTCCTCGCTGCTCTGGTGGCACGTCAGCCACACACCCGGGCTCCTGAAGCCGGAAACGCCCCCGCGCTATGTCCGCCACGGGCAGCTCCGGGCTCTGGCCGCGACCGCCGTGTTCGCGCTGTCGATCCCCGTCGCGCTGTGGAGCGTCGTCGCCGCGCAGCTCATGTGGATCCTGCTCGTCCCGACCCGCGTGGTCCTGAGCCGGCGGTTCGGGAGTCTCTACGCGGCGCAGAACGTCACACGTTGAAGAGCGGGCGCAGGCTCGGCGCACCGTTCGCGGCGCCGAGCAACGGCAGCCCGAGCATCTCCTCGGTCGCGCGCAGCAGCGAGTAGTGGCTCACCGGTGTCGTCACGACGGTGCCCGCGGGGACCGACGGCGCGACGACCATGTTCGGGATCGGCGTGTCCTCGTCCCACACGACGAACAGCGCGGTGTCGCCCCGTCGGTACGACGGGCTCGCGACGATGCGCGGGACGAGCTGGGAGAGGAACGCGTCACCCGTCGCGACGCCGCAGTTGTGGGTGTCGTTGCAGAGATCAGGGGTCACGAAGCTGAAGGATGGCAGCGCGTCGGCGTTCAGCGCGTCGACGAACGCGCCTGCGCTCGCCGAGCCCATCGGGATGTCGTCCGTCGCGCACGCGGCACGGTCGTCCGGCGCCCAGAAGTAGACCGCGGGGTTGTGCTTGGGCGCGTACCTGGTACCGGTGTTCGAGCAGGTGCCGCTCATGCCCTCCTCGTAGGAGCGCTCGGTCCCGCCCGCGGCGCGCACCTGCCGGAACAGGTTGTCGGCCGTCGTGCTCACGGTGGCCGACGGCGGGTCATCGCCCGCGAACGGGTCCAGGGCCGAGCCGGCCAGGCCCGACGTCGCGCCGATGTAGCTCGGCTCCGAGGGGAACTGGCTTCCCGCGTCACCCCAGTGCGTCGCCGAGCCACAGGCCCGGGCCAGCGCGGTCTCGTACGGTGCCGAGGCGTTGCCGATCACCTGGCCGTAGCTCTTGTTCTCCATCCAGATCCAGATCACGTGCGCGTACCGCGCCGGTGGCGTGGCGCGCGCCCCGCACACCGACGCGCCGACCGGCGGCGTGGTCGGGTGTGTCGTGGGCGGCCCGGAGGGGGGTGGCTTCGTTGCGGGTGGCTTCGCCGCTGGTGGGGACGCGACGGCGCCGGGCTTGGCGAATGCGTGGAGCCCGCCGAAACCGTCGAGCACGTATCCGCTGCCGTCGGTGAACAGCGCGCCCGACCGCGCGATGTCCCACCCGTGCCAGTACGGCA
>DATBEZ010000056.1:0-4153 GCA_036558745.1 Acidimicrobiia bacterium | reverse complement strand
TCGGGGTTCGGAGCTCTCCGGTGGGGAGCGGCGGCGCCTCCACACCGCGATCGCGCTCGTGCACCGTCCGCGTCTCGTGCTGCTCGACGAGCCGACCACCGGTGCCGACGTGCGGACGCGCGCCGAGATCCTCGCGCTGGTGCGCAGCCTTGCCGACGACGGCTCCGCGGTTGTCTACTCGACGCACTACCTGCACGAGATCGAGGAGCTCGGCGCGCACGTCGCGTTCATCGATCGGGGCCGCGTCGTCGCGAGTGGGGGGCTGCGCGAGCTGGTGCGGCGGCACGGCTCGACCGCGCTCGAGCTCACCTTCGACCACGACGTGCCCGCGGTCGTACGAGCCGACGGGGCGGTCGTGGAGGGGTCGGCCGTCCGCATCCCGACCGACGATCCCGCGAGCACGGCGGCCCGTCTGCTGCCACGGCTCGGCTCCGACGCGGCCAGTCTGCGGGCCATCGAGGTGGTGCGCCCGAGCCTGGAATCCGTGTTCCTCTCGGTGACCGGGCGGCGCTACGTGCACGACGAAGCGGAGTCGGCCGCATGAGCTCGGCTACTCGGGTCGGTGCGATCGCGGTGCATCAATTCCGTCTCATTCGGCGCGATCCGCTGTCGGTGATGGTCCTCATCGTGTTCCCGGTCATCACCATCGCGTTCCTGAAGCCCGCGTTCCGACCGGCACTCGTCGCGAGCGGTCACCCGCACGCGAACGGAGCCGAGCAGGTGGTGCCCGGCCAGACGGTGATGTCGGCCTTCTTCCTCGTCGCGTTGATTACGCTCACGTTCTTCGCCGAGCACGGATGGGCGACATGGGACCGTCTGCGCGCGAGTCGGGCGAGCTCGTTCGAGATCGTGACGGGTAAGGCCCTCCCACACGTCGCCATCGGCGTGACGCAGTTCGTCGTCGTCATGGGCGCTGGTGTCCTGCTCTTCGGGCTGCACATCCGCGGTGACGCGATCGCGCTCGTACCCTTGACGCTCACGTTCACGCTCTGTCTCGTGCTGCTCGGCGTCGCCGTCACCGCGGTGTGCCGCACCGCGCAGCAGGCCAACTCGTTCGCCTACCTCGGCATGGTCCTCTTCGGCGCGATCGGCGGCGCGTTCGTACCGTTCTCGGTGCTTCCCGGCTGGGCCCAGACGGTCGCGCCCGCGACCCCGACCTACTGGGCGATGCGGGGCATGCGCTCGGTCGTGCTCGACGGGCACGGTCTCGGCGCGGTCGCGCTGCCGAGCGCGGTGCTGCTCGGGATGACGGCGCTCTTCGCGTTCGTCGCGGTGACCCGGCTCCGGTTCGACGATGCGAAGGTGGCGTGGGCGTGACCCGGCGCGCCTACCGAGCGTCGACCTTCTCGCGCCACGGGGTGAGGTCCAGCTCGGGGTAGCGCTCGGCGGTCGCGTCGAGCAGCGCCTCGTCCCAGATCTCGTGGCCCGGGGGCGGGAAGCCGAACAGCTCGAGCTCGCGCGGCGACGAGCCCTCGACGAACGTGACCCACGCCGGCGCCGTCGCGCGGGACTGCATCGAATGGAAGCCGATCCAGTCCTGGCCGGCGCGCTTGTAGCTGACATTGAGCAGGTAGCGCGCGCCGCCAGGTGCGGTGAGGTCGACGGCACGGTGGAACACGTCGGCCCGGTACGCGAGCAACGATCCGCGCACACCGGGCGCGGGCCGTTCCGCCGCGTAGATCTCGGGGTCGGAGCGGGGCATGAACAGCGGCACGGTCGTCGAGCGATCGGCCGTGTCGCGCACCGACACGAGATGGGTCGGCGCGGTGCCGTCGTCGACGTCGGAGAGGTAGAGGAACGCCTCCACGTGCAACCAGCGCGGGTCCGAGAACGACGGGAGCCAGGAGTGGTTCCGGTCCGTGTGCATCGGCTGCTCGTAGTTGGTCGCGCCCGTGTACTTGGCCGACACCTGCGTCTGGTAGATCCGGAGATCGGTCGTCCCGAGCGCGCGCTCCATGAAGTCGACGACCGACGGGTGCACGCACAGCCGGTTCAGCGCACCCGTGCCCGGGAACGGGAACTCGTGACGCCACCGGTGCTGCTCGGGGCGGAACCCGGGTCCGTCGGGCGGCCACGTGAAGATCTCCTTCGGCGCACGCGGCCGGCCCAGCCACTCCTCGGTGACGCGTCCAGGATCCTCGTGGTACTGCGCCGCGGTCGGGAAGACCTGCCACAGGTCGTCGAGCGCGGCGTCGACCACGTCGGCCGGCACCAGCCCATCGAGCAGCACCCACCCGTCGTCGCGCCACGTCGCGATCTCGTCGTTGCCCGCGAGCCGCGCCATCGTCGTCCTCCTCCCGATTCCGACCGCAGACCTAACACGGCTGCGGCGAGGTCGCGCAAGATCTCAGACGACGTGGACGCGGGCGACGGTCGTGAACGAGCAGTAGTAGACGTCGCGGTCGAAGCCGGGCGCGGGGAACACGACCGACTGCACCGGGCTCCCGGTATCGACGCGCGCCTGCTCGTCGCCGGTCTCGACGTCGAGGACGACGAGCTGGTCCATCATCCGCTCCGGGTCGTGGTCGCAGGTGACGAGCTCGCCGGTATCCGGGAACAGGACGGGATGGCACGCATGGTCCTGCTCGCGACGCCAGCGACGTGGACCGACACCGCGGTCGTCGACGTCGAACGCGGTCATCACGCCGTTGGCGCTGTCGTAACCGACGGCGATCCCGCGATCGGCGTCGACCGCGGGCGGGTTCGCGATCAGGCCGCCGGCCGCGCCACAGACCTCGGTCAGCGAGACGGCTCCCGTGCCGAGGTCGACGCGTACGAGGTGCAGCGGATCATCCGAGATGCCGCGGCCGCGGAACGTGCCCGCGTAGCGTTCACTGCCCTCGCCGTCGTCGAGGAACCATGCCGCGCCTGCGGCGAGCACGGCGTCCCAGCCGTACGTCTGGCCGTCGTTGATTCGGTAGCGGGCCCGGAAGTCGCGGTCGAGGTCGAGCTCACGGCCGTTCCACGTGGCCCGCAGCAGGCTGGTGTCACCCACGACATACACGGTGTCGCCGTCGGCCGAGAGCCGCGCGATCGACGGTTCCGGGAGTGTGAGGCTCGCGACGATCTCCAGGCGGTCGGGTTCGAGGATCAGCAGCTCCGACGGCTCGGGAACGTGCAGCGCAGGATCGCGGCCCGGGAGATTGCCCGCGAAGTCCTTGGTCGCGAGATACCCGTCGGGAAGGACGACGAAGCTGTTGTACGGGCGCGCGCGGGGGAGCTCGCGCGTCGCGACGACTGTGAGGTTCGCGTCCACGCGGTGCGCGTGGTTGCCGAACACGACGTAGAGCGAGCCGTTCGCGTGCGCACCGAGACCGCCGGGCCAGGTCGGGCCGCCGGCGAGATCGTCCGATCGGGCCTGCACGTCCAGCGTCTCCGGATGGATGCGCTCGACCCACGACATCGCGGCGTCGCCGGCCGTGTGACGCAGCAGGAAGATCTCGCCTGGCTCACGCAGCACGACCATCGTGGCTGCCATCGCGTCGCGCGATGTCACCTTCAGGCGCTCACCGGGTCGTAGACCGAGCCCGCGCCCCGAGCACGGGACCTGGCGCCGCTGCGGCCCCCCGTCCTCGGCCGGCCAACGACTCGGCCAGTAGCCGTGGAGCCCGTTCGCATCCGGCAACGTGGTCATGAGCTCGCCTCGCGTTCTGTACCGCTGACGGCCTCGAGCCGGAGTGTCGTGTCGACCACGAGGCGGAAGCGACCGCGGCCGGTCTTCTCGATCCGGATCGGCGCGTCGCGCTCGTCGAGGCGACGCTTCAGGAGGATCAGCCGGCTCTCGAGGTTGTCGCGCAGCTCGGGGAGCTCGAGCGTCGGGTCGAGCCGCACCTCGCGGTTCGTGAACTCGTCGCGGCCTTCGCGCGCGTGGTGTCCGAGCAACGACCAGAGGATCCGACCGGCGACGCCCTTGATGAGGTACTCGCCGTCGAGGAACGCGCTCCCGTCCACCGGGAAGAAGCGCACGAGCGTCACGCGCCGTCGCGCCGGGTCCTCGGGCCCGACCGTCGACGACGCCGCGGCAGCCGACGCGGTGTCCGCGACCGTCGCGTCACGTGCCGCGTCGAGCTCGATGGCGCTGCCGATCATTGACGCGACGACGGTGAGCAGCGCCTCGTCGGTGTCGTCGAAGGCGGCGCTGCGCGTGCTCTCG
>DATBEZ010000055.1:0-58034 GCA_036558745.1 Acidimicrobiia bacterium | reverse complement strand
CGACGCGTTCAGCGTCGTCATCACCTCGATCGCGTCGTCGACCACGCCCGCCGGCGCGCCGTCGCGCTTCACCGCGGTCGAGATCACACCCAGACCGATCGGCTTCGTGAGCACGATGACGTCGCCGGTCCGTGCACCGCCGTTGCGCCACACCCGCTCGGGGTGCACCGTCCCCACGACCGCGAGCCCGAACTTCGGCTCCGGATCGTCGATCGAGTGACCGCCGGCGACGATCGCGCCCGCACCGCGCACGACGTCGTGGCCGCCGTCGAGCACGCGCGCGAGAACGTCGAACCCGATGCCCTCGCGAGGCCACGCGACGAGGTTGAGCGCGAGGAGCGGCGCACCGCCCATCGCGTACACGTCCGACAGCGCGTTCGTCGCCGCGATCCGCCCCCACTGGTACGGGTCGTCGACGATCGGCGTGAAGAAGTCGGTGGTGAGGACGATCGCGAGGTCGTCACGCACGCGGTACACCGCGGCGTCGTCGGAGGTGTCGAGCCCGACGAGCAGGTTCTCGTCACCCGGCGCGCCGAGGTTCTGCACGAGACCGAGCACCGTGCGCAGATCCGCCGGGGAGAGCTTGCACGCGCAGCCCGCGCCATGGGAGAAGCGCGTGAGCCGCAGCGGCTCCTCAGCGGTTGACGTCACGCGCCAACTGTACGGCGGGCGCGTTCATGACGACCGGACGGGTCAACCCGGGCGCGCGGCCATCGGCAGCACGCTGCCCATACCCGCGACCTTCACGAAGTCGCCCGTGTGCGGGGCGGTGACCACCTGGCCGTTGCCGATGTAGATCTCGACGTGCTGGCTCCCGCCCGCACCCCGGAACAACAGGTCGCCGGGCTGGATCATGCTGAGCGGCACGTGGGGCAGGCCCGAGTACTGCGCACCCGAGTAGTGCGGCAGCGACACGCCGGCCGCGCCCCACGCGGCGGCGGTGAGACCCGAGCAGTCGTAGGTGTCGGGACCCGACGTCGCGTACTTGTACGGCTTGCCGACCTGGGCCAGCGCGAACTGCACCGCGATCATCGCCCGAGGCGAGGTCGGCGGGATCGAGCCGATGGGAATGCTCGCGCCGAACGAACCACCGGAGGTCGAGCCGTTCTGCGCTTCGGCCTCGAGACGACGGCTCGCGGCCGCCGCGTCGGACTTCGCCTTCGCGACCAACGAGTTGATGTCCGCGTTCGTCTTCTTGAGCAGCGCGTTCTCTTGCGCGTTCGCCGAGGTCAGTTGATCGCGCGTCTTGGAGAGGCGGTCCTTCTGCGCCTGCGCGTCGGCGCGGTCGTGCTCGAGCTGCTTGCGCTGGATCGAGAGCTGCTCCTTCGCGTTGAGCAGCTTGTTCATGAGCTCGTTGTCGCGACTCGACGCCGCGGCTGCGTACTTGGAGCGCGCCGCGAGATCGTTGAGGTTCTGCACGTCGATCGCGGAGAGCGGGTCGTCGGTGCCGGCGCCCATGTAGATCGCCGCGGCGCGCTTATTGACCTCGGTGCGGATCGATCCGAGCTGATCCTCCGCGGTCTGCATCCGGGCCCGTGACGCCGCGATCTGACCGTCGAGCTGGTTCAGCTTGTAGACCGCGCCGTTGTACTGCTCGGACAGCGCGTCGATCTTTGTTCCGTTCGCATCGATCTGGGCTTGCAGCCGCGCTGCCTCGGCCTTCTTGTCGTCGATCGGTGAGCCGCCCGCCGCAAGGGGGGACACCGCCAACGCAGCCACGACGACTGCGACCACGGCGACGAGCCGAGCAACCCGGAGGTTCATGGGGACTCCCTTTGGCAATGCGCCGCTGCTTGTCCTTGCGAACACGGTTTCATCGTTGAAACGCGGTCACACTAACAACGAGCCCGCGAGCAATCGCGGAACGCGAGCCACGGGCGAATCCGGGCACGCTAGACATCTACATCGGCGTCGCGCCAACTCAGCTGAAACGCATGCGCGCGAATCGTGACGCAGGGCGCGGAACGGGAGCAGCCCGCAATGCGGCGCGAGCGGGCGCAAAGCCGCGGCGGAGAACACGCTGCGTCGACCTTTCGTCCACGTGTGAAATGGCTGGTCGTCGACGGTTTGGCGGTCCGAATGGGACCGGGTCAGACGGGCCAGCCACCCGTGGGTGCGGGGTCGCCCGACCCGGCCACCTGCGGATGGCTCCATTTCATGGCGCCGGCCACGCTTACGGCGACCCGCTGCCATTCGCGGGGGTCCCAACCCTCGGCCGCGTCCCCGACGCTCGTGTCCTGACGGAGATGGACGAACGCCGGGAGATGCGTGAGGCCGAGGCTGCGCACGAACGACTTGTCGGGGTCGACGAAGACGAAGAAGTCGTCGACGGCGGAGCCGAGCACGCGCCGGGCGACGTACTCGCTGCCGGCGACGCAGATCGCGGTGCGGCAGTCGGCGTCGCCGAACACCTGGAAGATGCGGCGCGCGACGGGCAGCCACGCCGAGCCCTCGGGCCGATCGGGCAGCACGACGATGCAGAGATGGAACATCGTCGTCCAGTCGTCGAGCGTGCGCGTCACGCCCTTCAACGTGGTGAGCTTCAGCGTCGGATCCGGGTTCTGCGCCACGAAATGCCTCGAAACACGCGCCGTGGACCCTCGCCCCGGCGACGGCGCACGAACGTAGCGCGTGCTGTGATGTCAGCCTGCGATCGACGCCGCGCTAGAGGCCGGCGCCGTTGCGTTCGGAGCTGCGCGCCGCGCTCATGGCGCTCTCCAGGCCCGACCACACGGGCCGCAGCCGCTCGCCCAGGCGGCTCAGCTCCTCGAGCGTGGTCGCGGCGAGTTGGCGGAGCTTCCGGGCCCCCGTGGGGGTCAGCCGGAGGCGGACCACCCGGTGATCGTCGGGGTCCGGGTGGCGGCGGACGAGCCCGGCCGCCTCCGCGCGGTCGACGAGCCCGACGGCGCTGTGGTGGCGCAGCAGCAACTCGTCGGCCACCTCGCCGATCGTCGGTCCCCGGCGGTCGGCGTGCCCCCGGATGGCCAGCATCAGCTGATGCTGGGCGGGGGACAGGCCGACGCTCTCGGCCTGATCGCCGCTCCACTTCAAGAAGCGTCGCAGCCCGGTCCGAAATTCGAGAAGGCGCTGGTAGTCGGCGTCCGTCACCTCGCGCGACATGAACCCAGCCTAGTCCATGGAGGGAGGGACTGATCACCGTAACATCGTGTTACGATAAGACCGTGCTCTGGGCCCGCCGCGTGCTCGATCGCGTCCTCCTGGGGATGACGCCGACGGTCCTGGGCCTCGTGCTGTTGTGCGGCATCGTCGGCGGCGCCGTCGGGGCGACGTATCTGCTGGCGCTGCACATCCTCCAGAACTGGCTCTGGCCGACCGAGTGGAGCAGCCGTCTCGTGGGGTTCGCCATCCTCGGCGGCGTCGGCCTCGCCGTCGGACTGCTGACGCGACTGCTCGGCAGTCCCGGCGATGTCGAGCTGCTCGTCGACAACATCCACGTGTCAGGCGGCGCGCGCGACACACGCACACTCCGCTCGCTCGTCCCCGTGTCGTTGTTGTGCATCTCGTCGGGTGGCGGCGCGGGACCCGAGGCGCCGCTCGTGCAGACGACAGGAACGCTCGGCTCGTGGATCGCGCGACGCGGCCGTCTGCAGATCCCCGACATGCGCATCCTCACGATCGCGGGCATGGCCGCCGGGTTCACGGTTCTCTTCGGCGCACCGATGGGGTCCGCGGTCTTCTCGCTCGAGATCCTCCACCGACGCGGGCTGCAGTACTACGAGGCGCTCGTTCCCGCGCTGATCGGGTCGTTGTCGGGCTATGCGATCTACGTCGTGCTGACGACGGCAGGGCTGCAGCCGGTGTGGCACATCGACGCGCCCGGCGCACTGCACGCGACCGACCTCGGTTGGGCGGTGCTGTGCGGCATCGCGGCCGCGATCATCGCGGTGATCTTCACCTACCTGAACCTGTGGCTGCGGCGCGGCTTCCGTCTCGTTCCGACATTCGTGCGGCCGATGGTCGGCGGTCTCGCGCTCGCGGGTCTCGGGCTGTGGAGCTCGTACGCGCTGACGTTCGGCGAGGCCCAGACTGCGCACGTCCTCACTGCCCGCAACATCGCCGTCGGCGTGCTCGCGGTCGGTGTCGTCGCGAAGCTGCTCGGCACGTCGGTGACGCTCTCGTCGGGGTGGCGTGGCGGATTCATCATCCCGCTGTTCTTCATGGGCGCGTCGCTCGGCCGTCTTGCCCACACCGAGCTGCTCCCGCACGTGAGCGCGGCCGTGCTGTGCGCCGCGTTGATGGCGTCGATCAATGTCGGCGTGACCAAGACGCCGGTCGGCTCGACGCTCGTCGTCGCCGAGATGGCGGGCATGCGCCTGCTCCCGACGACGCTGCTCGCGTCGCTCGTCACCCTGATGCTCACCAGCGAGGTCGGGCTCATCGAGACGCAGCGCGAGCGCAGCGGTGAGCTCGCGTCCGACGAGACGCCCTTCGTCGACGCCGGTGGCGACGGCGATGCAGGTGGCAACGGTGACGGCGCGATGTCTCCGGGCACAGCCGAGTTCGAGCTGTTCCCGCCGCGGTAGCCGACGCGCGCGCCGGACCAGGGCACGCGTTACGTGAGGCCGATGGCCTTGCGCATCGAGACCGGCATGCCGTCGTCGCCGGCGGCGAGCAGGGCCGCCTTCTCCACGTTGATCGGGTCGCGGTCGCGCTCGAGCCAGCGGTCCCACGGACCGGTCGGGATTGCGCCCGGATCGCCGTGCGCATCGACGCACGCGCGCAGGTAGGCCTGGAGCGCGCGCACGTCGTCCTCCTCGCCGATCGGACCGTGACCGGGAACGATCGTGGCCGCGATCTCGGCCACCGCGTCGAGCACGTCGGCCCACGTCGCCGGATCACCCTGGAACGCGAGCGGCGTGACGCCGAAGAAGCAGAGGTCGCCCGCGAAGCAGACGTCGGCGTCCTCGACCAGCACGATCAGGTCGCCGGGAGTGTGACCAGACGCGGGGAGCACTTCGACGCGCGGCGTGAGGAACGCGGCATCGTCGACGAGATGTGTGACCGCGCGCGTGCCGACCTCCGCGAGGTCGTCAAACTCCTCCGCGAACGCGGGCATGAACGTCTTGTACGACTCGAGCGGCATCTCCTGGTCGAGCATCGAGCTCGTGTAGCGCGTGGCGAAGATGGCCGCGTTGCGGAACGCCTTCGTCCCGCCCACGTGGTCGATGTGCGCGTGGGTGAGGACGACTCGCCGGACGGGCAGCCCGAGCCCGGTGACCGCGGCTGCGAACGGCTCCCACTGCGAACGCACCATGAGCGAGTCGATGACCGTCACGCCGTCGTCGTCGACCACGACGCCGGCGTTGCTCACGCCCGTCTCGCCCCCCGGCTGCAGCCACGCGTACACACCGTCCCCTACCGGATGGAGCGTGTGGGTCGGGGAAGTGCGGGCCATGGATTCGAGGGTACCCAGGCGAACCGCGTGCGGCGACCGGAGCGAGGGAGCGAGCGAGAAGACACGGCTGGGAACCGGCCGTTACCGGTCGGTACGCTTGCGCCCATGTCCGAGCGCTCACGCAACCTTCCCCGCCGTTCCTGCCTCTCGGTTCCGGGCTCGAGCCCGAAGATGCTGGCGAAGGCCCCCGGGCTCGGCGCCGACATGGTCTTCCTCGACCTCGAGGACTCGGTCGCGCCGCTCGAGAAGGAGGCCGCGCGCGACAACGTCGTGAAGGCGATCAACGAGCAGGACTGGGGCGAGACCGTCCTGTGCGTGCGTGTGAACGCGTGGGACACGAAGTGGACGTACCGCGACGTGATCCACGTGGTCGAGAACGCGTCGGAGCGCCTCGACGAGCTCATGCTCCCGAAGGTGCAGTCGGCCGCCGAGGTCGTCGCGCTCGACCTGCTGCTCAGCCAGATCGAGGAGACGACGGGACGCGCGAGCCGGGTCGGGATCGAGGCGCAGATCGAGACGACGCGCGGCCTCATCAACGTCGAGGAGATCTGCGCCGCGTCGGACCGCACCGAGACGATCATCTTCGGCCCGGCCGACTTCGCGGCGTCGATGGAGATGCCGGTGCTGACCGCGGGCGTGCAGGTGCCCGACTACCCGGGCGACCACTTCCACTACGTGTTCAGCAAGATCCTCATGGCCGGTCGCGCCAACGGCCTCCAGGTGATCGACGGACCGTTCCTCAAGATCCGCGAGCTCGACGCGCTGCGCGAGTACTCGATGCGCACCCGGGTGCTCGGTTACGACGGCAAGTGGGCGCTGCACCCCGATCAGGTGAAGGTCATCAACGGGGTGTACACGCCGACGCAGGAGCAGTTCGACCGCGCCCACGACATCCTCGAGGCATACCGCGACGCCACCGAGGAGGAGCGCCGCGGCGCGGTGATGTTCGGCGACGAGATGATCGACGAGGCGAGCCGCAAGATGGCCACGAAGTTCGTCGCCCGGGGCGAGCGCGCCGGGATGGCGCGGTCGGAGGCGTAGTGGAGGCCTGGGCGGAGCCCGGGAGGCCGGAACGAAGCCGACCAGAGGACATCGCCGCGTAGCGACGGCCGGTAGCGTCGCACGCTGAGGACACGGTGGGACGAGCGCTCGCGTTGCTTGCCGTCGCCGCGCTCGTCGCCGGCGGGATCGTCGCCGGGGTCGCGCTGGCCAACGGCTCGGCCGGGAACGGCTCGCGCGCGCATTCGACCACTTCGACGACGGTGCCGGCCGCCACGGGCACCGGCCCGAACGCGACGACCACCTCGACCGTCGTGTCGCGAGCACACCAGCCGGTCACGTTCGCGTTCGGTGGGGACGTGCACTTCGAGGGATCGTTGCGCAGCCGCGCGATCGCGGACCCCTCGGGTCTGCTGGCGCCGATCGCGCCCGTGCTGTCGTCGGCCGACGTCGCGGTCGTCAACCTCGAGACCGCGGTGACCGATCGGGGGACGCCGGCATCGAAGCAGTACGTGTTCCGCGCGCCGGTCGCAGGTCTGCGCGCGCTGCGGGCGGCGGGCGTCGACGTCGCGACGATGGCGAACAACCACGGTGAGGACTACGGCCCCGTCGGACTGGAGGACTCGCTGGCCGCGAGCCGCGCCACGGGTTTCCCGGTGATCGGCATCGGCGAGAACGCGGCGGCGGCGTACGCGCCGTGGCGGACCGTGGTGCGAGGGGAGCGGGTCGCGGTGATCGGCGCGACCCAGGTCATCGACGACAGCGTGCTCACCGCGTGGACCGCGACCGACACGCACGCCGGTCTCGCGTCGGCGAAAGACGTGGCGCACCTGGTCGCGGCGGTGCGCGACGCACGTGCCACGAGCGACGTGGTCGCCGTGTACGTGCACTGGGGGGTCGAGGGCGCGACGTGTCCGACGCCGTTGCAGAGGACCCTCGCGCAGCAGCTCGTCGACGCGGGTGCGGACGTCGTGGTGGGCAGCCACAGCCATCGGGTCGAGGGCGCTGGACGGCTCGGGAACGCGTACGTGGACTACGGGCTCGGCAACTTCGTCTTCTACAACGAGTCGGGCGCGTCGGGTGTGAGCGGGGTGCTGAAGGTCACGGTGCAGGACCGGCGGGTGACCGCGGCGACGTGGACACCCGCGCAGATCCGCTCGGGCGTCCCGCGCGCGCTGACCGGATCCGCGGCGGCGGCCGGCGTCGCGCAGTGGAACGACCGCCGCTCCTGCACCGGGCTCGCGCCGTGACGGAGGCGGGGACCTCGCGTCGTCGTGTGGTCGTGCGTCCCGTCGAGGTGGTGGCGGTGGTCGGCGGCGCCGCGCTGCTGACGTCGAGCTGGGTCGTCGTGGCCCTCGAGCGGCGCGTGCCGGGCTGGGAAGCGCGTGTGTTCCGCGACCTCAACAACGTCGCGGGCACCTGGTGGCCCGTCGTCCGCTGGCCCATGCAGCTCGGCAGCCTTCCCGGGTCGTTGGCGGTGGTCGTGGTCGTGTACGCGGTCAGCTCCAATCTGCGCCTCGCGGGTGCCGCGCTCGCAGCCAGCCAGGCCGCCTACTGGGGCGCGAAGGCGGTGAAGGACCTCGTCGCCCGGGCACGCCCGGGCGCGCTGCTCGCGCACGTGCACGTGCGCGAGCACGTCAGCGGGCTCGGATACCTCTCGGGTCACACCGCGGTCGCCTTCGCGCTGGCGACGGTGATCGCGCCGTCGGTGCCGCGTGCCTGGCGGCCCGTCCTGTTCGCGCTGGCCGGGCTCGTCGCGTTCGCGCGCATCTACGGCGGGGCCCACCTCCCGCTCGACACCGTCGGCGGGGCCGGGCTCGGGCTGCTGTGCGGCACGCTCGCGCGGTGGGCCTTCGGGCTCGGCGGTGAAGGCGTGCGCCCGCGTCACACCGGCTGATCAGATGACCTCGTTGCGGCGCAGGTTCCGGAACGCGAGCCAGCCCGGGAAGGTCGGCAGCCAGAACGTGGCGAGACGGAAGCTGAGCACGCCGGCCACCGCCTGACCCGACGGCACGCCTACCGCGGTGAGACCGGCGACGAGCGCGGCCTCCATCGCGCCGAGCCCGCCTGGTGTCGGTGCGGCCGACGCGACGGCGGCGCCCGCGAGGTACACGAACCCGACCCGTACGAGGTGCACGTCGGTGCCGAACGCGGCGAGCGACGCCGCGAGGGCGAGCATGTTGCCGAGCGTCACGATGAGCGAGCCGCCGAAGATCTCGGTCGCCTTGACCGGCGAACGGATGACGGTGGCGAAGTCGTGACGGATGCTCCGCAGCGGCTCGACGACCCGCTCGCGGATCTTCGCGCTGCCGACCACGATGCCGATCGCGGCGAGCGCGACCGCCACGACGACGAGGACGAGCCAGCCCGTCGGCAGGTGGACGTCGGGCAGTCCGTGCTTGCCGACCGCGAGCGAGAACGCGATGAGCAACACGACGTGCACGGCCACGCCGGAGGCGCTGTTCAACCCGACCGCCGCGACCGCGACGGGGGTCTCGATCCCGGCACGTTGGAGGTACCGGACGTTGAGCCCGATGCCGCCGAGGCTGCCGGGAGTGAGCCGGTTCACGAACGAGCCCGCCAGCTGCACCACGCTGGTCCGCAGCAGCGCGAGGTGCTCAGTGACCGTGCCGTTGAAGCCGATGCCCGCGCCGACGTACGTGATCGCGGACGCGAGCACCGCGGCGACGAGCCAGCCCCATTGGGCCGACTTCAACGCGTCCATGGTGTCGCTCAGCTCGCCCACCTGCGGGATCAGCAGGTACACGGCGACGCCCAGCGTCGCGACCATGAGCACGGTGCGGAGGCGGACGCGGCTGAGCTTCTCGAGCTCGGGCTCCTCGGTGCCGCAGGCCGACGCGGCCTCGGCGCGCACCTCGTGGAGCAGACCGTGGTGGGCCCGGAGCTCGTGACGGGTCGCGGACGCGAGCGCCAGCGGCTGGAGCAACGGCAACGCGGTCTCCAGCACGTCGGTCCCGAGCACGCGCTTCGCGCTCGCGACGGCCCGCGTCGCGCCGACCGCGATCGACGTCGACGCGAGCAGCTGGGCGACGTCCTGCGCGAGCCGGCGGTCCGACGCGCTCGCTTCCGAGAAGCCGAAGTCGATGAGGCACGGCTCACCGTCGGCGTCGACGAGCACGTTCGCGAGGCGGAGATCGCGATGCGCGAGGTGCGCGGCGCGGAGCTTGGCCACCTCGCGCCAGATCCCGTCGAGCAGGTCGTCGGTGATCGTCGAGGGGTCGACGTTGTCGAGCGTGGTCCCCGTGATCGCGTCCTCGACCAGCGCGGCCGCGCCGTCGGGCATGCCGGTCGTCAGCACGAGCTCGGGCGTGGTCACCCCGGCGCGGCTCGCGAGCATCGCGAGGTAGGCCTCGTGCTCCACCGCGCGCTTCGGCGTGCTGAACGGCTCCTCGTCCTCGAGCTCCCGGTACGCGAGGTAGCGCCACACTTTGAACAGTGCGTCGGAGTCGCGCTGCTCGCGGCCGAGGGTCTTGCAGAACAGGGTGCGTCCGTCGCCGGCATGGACGAAGAAGGGCACCGACCCGCGCGCGTCGGCGACGATCGGCGCGATGGACGTCACCGGCAGGCCCGCACCCCGCAGCGAGTCCTCGATCACCTCGGGCGGCGTGGAGCGGGCCGGCGCGCCGAGCACGAGGTGCAGGGCGGCGCCGACGACCCAGCCCAGCGCGATGCCGCCGACCACGTCGAGGGGGAGGTGCGCTCCGGCGTAGATCCGGGACAGCGCGACGACGAAGACGCCGGCCCACGCCAACCGGCGGCCGGGCCGCGAGAGGTACGGTGCGGCCGCGGTCGCGAGCGCGGCCGCGACCGCGGCGTGGGTCGACGGGAAGCCGTGACCCGACGCGACCACGCCGCGGATGACGACGTCGTGGAAGTAGCCCGCCGGACGGGAGCGTTCGACGAGCTCCTTCACGCCGCGGCAGATGAATCCCGCCGCGATCCCCGCGATGGCGAGATCGCGGACGAGCGGCGGGCGGCGCCACGCGAACGCGACGACGGCGACGACGAGCACCGCCCACAACGTCCCCGCCTGCGTCGCTGCGGTGAACACGCCTTCGAACGCGCCGGGAAGCTCGTTGACGAGCCTGAACAGGTTCTTCTCGAACCGGCTCAGATGCTCGTAGCTCGCCGCGATCGCGCAGAGCGCGAAGAGGATCGTCCCGAGGATCACGCGCATGATGTCGCCGGGATGGCGCGTGACCTCGTGGCCGTCGCCTCGGAACGACGTGATCAGGCGGGTGAGCGCGGGGACGCGGGGCGCGTCGGCAGGAGCGACTTGGGCGTCGAGCATCCACGTATTCTGCTCTGCCCGCGGTACCGCAGCGGTCACCCGCCTACGAGGCGGCGGGGCGTGGTGCGAGTGCCTGCTCCGCGAGGCGACGCGCGATGACCCGCAGGCAGAGGGTCTCGTCCGCGCCCTCGAAGATCGACAGCACGCGCGCGTCGACGAAGTAGCGCGACACCGGGAACTCCTCGGCGTAGCCCATGCCCCCGTGCAGCTGCATGGCCTCGCGCGTCACCCATTCGGACGCGCGGCACACGTACGCCTTCACCATCGACGCCTGCAACGCGCCCTCGCCCTTGGCCATGCGGCGGGCGACGTCGTAGGAGAACTGCCGACCGGCCTGGATGAGCGCCGCCATCCGTGCCAGCTTCACTTTGCTCAACTGGTAGTCGAGCACGGCCTTGCCGAAGACCTTCCGTTCGCGCGCGTAGTCGAGCCCCGCGTCGAACGCGGCCTGCATGAGCCCGACCGCGCGCGCCGCAGTCTGCAGGCGGCCGTTCTCGAAGCCCTCCATCTGGAGGTAGAAACCGCGCCCGAGCCCGGCTTCGCCGCCGATGAGGTTCCCGGCCGGCACGAACCAGTCGGAGAACGCGACCTCGAACGAGTGCATGCCGCGGTAGCCGAGCGTGTCGATGGCGCGGCCCTCCATGTGACCGCCGGAGTCCTGGTCGGCCGCGAACGCGTGGCCCGGCGCGGCCTCCTTCTCGACCACGAACAGCGAGAGCCCGCGATGGCCTGCACCGCGATCGGGATCCGTGCGCGCGAGCAGCAGCAGGAGGTTGGCGCGTCCGGCGAACGTCGCCCACGTCTTCACGCCGTTGATCACGTAGCCGCCGTCGGTCGGCGTCGCGGTCGTCTTGATCCCGGCGACGTCGGAGCCGTAATCGGGCTCGGTGACCATGATCCCGCACATCAGCTCGCCGCTCGCGATGCCCGGCAGCCAGCGTTGCTTCTGCTCCTCGGTCCCGCCCGCGACAATGGCGCGGGTCATGATCTCGGGACGGGTGATGAGCGCGCCGCCCGCGCCGAGGGAACCCCACGACAGCTCCTCGGTGGCGACCACCATGCCGAGGTAGTCGGACTCGGTGCCGCTCGCGTACCCGCCGTACTCCTCCGGCACGGAGAGGCCGAACCCACCCAGCTCCGCCAGGCCGGAGATGATGTCCTCGGGGATGTCGGTGTTCTCGCGATGGATCCGCTCGGCCTGCGGGCGGATGCGGTCCTCGGCGAAGCGGTGGAACGTGTCGCGCACGAGCTCGAAGTCGTCGGAGAGGTGCGACGGGCCGCAGCCCGCCTGCGCCACCGCGTCGCCCAACGCCTCGAGCACCTCGGGTGTGCGGTGCGCCGCGACGAACGGGAGGGCGAGCTCCAGATCGGAGGTGTCGACGCCCCACGCCGCGTCGCGCCCGAGCACACGCGCCGCGATGTCGGCGATCGCGTCGGCGACGAACGCGTGGGCGAGCATCGTCTCGAGCTCGCCGTGCTCGGCGTAGTCGACCATCACGCGGCTCGCCTCGATCGCGCTCGCCGCGTGCGCGAGGTCGTACGCCACGACCTGGTGGCGGTCGAGGCGCTCCACCGAGATCCGGCCGCCCTGCTCCGACGCTTCGGCGAGGGTCCCGGCGGCCGCGTCCACGACCGCGGTGACGGCGTCGATCGCGGCGAGAGCCCCGTTCTGCTGGTCCGGCATGGGCGGCATGCTACCGACGGGTAGCAACGCCGCTCAGCTCGTGCTGGTCGTGGCGGGCGCCGAGGTTGGTGGCGAGCTGCTCGCCGTCGTCGGAGGCGACGTGCGCGCCGTCGTCGACGACGTGCCCGTCGTGCCACCGCTCGTGGTGGTCGTCCTCGACGTCGTGGTCGTCGTCCCGTACGACGGCGTCGTCACCCTCTTGCGCGAGCCCAGATTGCGGCTCGTGCCGGGCACCTGGGTGCTGCCCTTCGTCTCGATGACCGTCTTCGCCGCGGAGGGCACCGCCTGCGCGGTGATGTCCCAGTGCGCGTCGAGCACCTGGTAGACGGCCTGCGCGAGGCGGTCGCCGCCGTCCGGGGAGAAGTGGATCCCGTCGCCTGCGCGCAGGGACACTCGGTTGCCGTTGGCGTCGGTCGTCGACGACAGGTAGTTGCCGTTCTCGTCGGCGAAGAGCGAGTAGGAGTCGATGTAGGTGACCTCGGGATGGTGCGCGATGACGTCACGCACGATCGCGTTGACGTCACGCACGTGCTTCGAGAGCGTCTCGTCACGCATGACCGGCGCACCGACCCAGTAGACGGCCCGGGCCGGGTTGCCCACCAGCACACTGAGCATGTTCTCGACCAGCGCGCGGTACTGGTCCTTCCACGTCGGGTCGGCGGGTTCCACGTTGGCGTCGTTCGTGCCGATCATGAACACGACCGCCTCGGGCTGGAGCCGCGCGATCTCCTGGCTCGCGTGTGTGGGCCAGTCGAAGAACTTCGGCGACGTCAGACCGCTCGACACGCGTGAGTCGTAGACCGGTTGCACCACACCGGTGTTCGCCGCCTGCTCACCGAGTGAGGGTCCGAGCGACCCCGCGAGCGAATCGCCGGCGATCCACAGACGCAGCGGATCGTCGGGTGTCAGGCGGCGCGGCGGAGGGAGCGCGCTGTCGTGCAGAGTTCCGCCCGCCGCAGTGAGCGCGTGCGTGCCGCCGGCGAGCTTGGGCGTCGCGCCGCGCGCCGGACGCAGCGTGTCGGTCGCGATCAACGCGAACGCGCCGAGGAGCACCACGACGACCGCGCCCAACGTCGCGACGCGCAGGTGCCGTCGATGGGCCATGCGGTGCCGACGGCGCGCGCCCATCGGTGTGAGGTCGTCGTGGTCCATTGCCAGTGGAGCCGGAAGGCCGGAGCCGACGATGCTACCGGCCGGGGTCGCGCGATCCAGGTCAGCGGTGTATCAGGCGGGCGCGTCGAGCGCGCGACCGAACTGCGTCCGGTACAGCTCCGCGTAGAGCCCGTCGGCCTGCACGAGCTCGTCGTGGCGGCCCTGCTCGACGATGCGGCCCTGGTCGAACACGAGGATCCGGTCCGCGTTGACGATGGTCGAGAGCCGGTGCGCGATGACGAGCGCGGTGCGGCCTTCGAGCGCCTCGGCCAGCGCGCGCTGGATCGCGAGCTCCGACTCGGAGTCCAGGTGCGACGTCGCCTCGTCGAGGATCACGATCGCCGGGTCCTTGAGCAGCACGCGCGCGATCGCGAGACGCTGCTTCTCCCCGCCGGAGAGCCGGTAGCCCCGCTCACCGACCACCGTGTCGTAGGCGTCGGGGAGCGTCTCGATGAGATCGTGGATGCGGGCCCGCCGGCACGCCTCGACGATGTCCGCGTCGGTGGCGTCGGGACGCGCGTAGCGCAGGTTCTCGAGGATCGTCTCGTGGAAGAGGTGCGGGTCCTGCATCACGAACCCGACGGCATCGCGCAGCGACCCGAGCGTGAGGTCGCGCACGTCGTGGCCGTCGACGAGGACTGCACCCTCGGTCACGTCGTGGATGCGCGGGACGAGCAGCGCGGTCGTCGTCTTCCCGGCACCGGACGGACCGACCAGCGCGACGAGCTCACCCGGCTCGATCTCGAACGCGAGGTCGCGAAGGATCCAGTCGGACGGCGACGTGTCGAGCAACGTCTGCTCGGCCTCGAGCGAGGGCAGCGACATCGTCGACGGCGCCGGGTGCCGGAACCAGACGTGGTCGAACTGCACCCGTCCGCGTGCGTCGACGAGGTCGACCGCACCGGGACGGTCCTCGATCGCGGCGGGGAAGTCGAGCACCTCGAAGACACGCTCGAACGAGACGAGCGCGGTCATCACGTCGACACGGGCGTTGGAGAGCTGCGTGAGCGGTTGGTAGATCTGGCTGACATAGAGGACGAACGCGGCGACCACGCCGGCCGAGATCGTCCCGTCGATCGCGAGTCGACCGCCCACGTAGTAGACGACCGCGGTGCCGACGGCGGCGACGAGCGCGAGCGCCGCGAAGAGCACCCGGCTGTACATCGCGGTCTTCACGCCGATGTCGCGCACCCGGGCCGCCCGGTCACCGAAGCTCTTGGACTCACTCCGGGGACGACCGAACAGCTTGACGACCATGGCGCCCGCGACGTTGAAGCGCTCGGCGATCGTCGCATTCATCGACGCGTCGAGCTGCATGGCCTCGCGCGTGATCGCCTGCAACCGGCGGCCGAAGCGCCGCGCCGGGATGATGAAGGCCGGCAGCACCAACAGGGTGAGGATGGTGAGCCGCCACTCCAGGCCGAACATCACCGCGAGCGTCACACCCACCGTGATGAGGTTCGAGATGACGGTGCCGAGGGTGTCGGTGACGGCGTTCTGGGCCCCGATGACGTCGTTGTTGAGGCGCGACATCAGCGCGCCCGTCTGGGTGCGCGTGAAGAACGACAGCGGCATGCGTTGCACGTGGTCGTAGAGCTCGCGACGCAGGTCGTAGATCAGGCCCTCGCCGATGCTGGCCGAGAACCAACGCTGGCCGAGGGAGAGCGCGGTGCTGGCGACGGCGAGCGCAGTGGCGACGACCGCCACCCACGTCACCACGCCGATGTTGCCCTTCGGCGCGTACTTGCCCGGCAGCCCGTAGTCGATGAGGTGGCGCAGCAGCAGCGGCGGGATCGCGCCGGCGACGGCGGCGAGCACGACCGCGACGAAGAAGCCGACGAGCTGGCCGCGATACGGCCGGGCGAAGCCGAGGACCCGGCGCAGGACGTCGCGCTCGAGGTGCTTGCCCTTGAGTGCCTTGGCGTCGCGGCGGAAGCCGCCGACCGCTCGGTAGTGACCCATCATCGCTGCGGCCCAACGTAGCGGTCAGCGAGACGATTCCCGCCCCCACGCGCGGATCCTCCGGGGGCGACGACGTTGCGGGAGCGGGCCGTACACTCCGCCCGATGGCCACGATCACCGAACCCACCGACCCCGAGGTCCGCGCCGAGCTGGTCGACACGGTCCGTCGCTTCGTGGAGAAGGAGGTGCTGCCGGTCGCCTCCGACCTGGAGCACGCCGACGAGTATCCCGAGGCCATCGTCGAGCAGATGAAGGAGATGGGTCTGTTCGGGATCACGATCCCGACGTCCCACGGCGGCCTCGGCCTCGACCTTCTCACCTACGTGGCCGTGATCGAGGAGCTCGCCGCGGGGTGGATGTCGCTGACCGGCGTGGTCAACACCCACGTGATCGCCGCGAACCTCGTCCTCTGGCACGGGACCGACGACCAGCGCGACCGCTGGTTGCCCCGCCTCGCGACCGGAGAGCTGCGCGGCTGCCTGTCGCTGTCGGAGCCCGACGCCGGGAGCGACACCCGCAACGTGTCGTGCCGGGCCGTGCGCGACGGCGACGAGTACGTGATCAACGGCACGAAGATGTGGGTCACGAACGGCACCCGCGCCGGCATCGTCGCCTTGGCGGTGCGCACCGAGGAAGGCATCAGCTGCTTCATCGTCGAGAAGGAGCCCGGGGAGCGCTTCGGCGGCATCACCGTCAGCCGCAACGTCGGCAAGCTCGGGTACAAGGGCATCGAGACGGTCGAGATGTCGTACGCCGACCACCGGGTCCCCGCGGATTGGGTGCTCGGCGGCGAGGCGAACCTCGGACGCGGCCTGCCGCTGATCCTCGGCGCGCTCGAGGTGGGGCGCATCAACATCGCGGCGCGTGCGTGCGGTGTGGCCCGCGCAGCGTTCGACGCCGCGTTGCAGTACGCGCAGGAGCGCCAGACGTTCGGCCGCCCGATCGCCGAGCACCAGGCGATCCAGATGAAGCTGGCCGACATGGCGACCAAGCTCGAGGCCGCCCGTCTCCTGACCCGCAACGCCGCGGAGCGCAAGGACGCGGGGGAGCGCTGCGACGTGGAGGCCGGGATGGCCAAGCTGTTCGCGAGCGAGACCGCATTCGAGCTCGCGGCCGAGTCGATGCGCGTGCACGGCGGCGTCGGCTACACGACCGAGCTGCCGGTCGAGCGGTACTACCGCGACGCGCCGCTCATGCTCATCGGCGAGGGCACGAACGAGATCCAGCGGCTGGTCATCGCCCGCGGCCTGCTCCGCCGGGCTGCGGGTCCGGCGTGACCATGACGAACTCGGCCACGAGGTAGCCCGGAGCGGGCGAGCGCCGCTCGAGCTCATCGACGGCGCCCGCCCGGAGCGCGACGAACGCGGCGACCTCGGTCGCGTCGGGCGTGAGCGTCCGGACCACGGTGTCGCCCGCGGACGCGCCGGCGTCGGCGGGTCCGACGAGGGCAATGTGCTTCACGCCGGGCGTGCGCGAGCCCGTCGCGGACACGGCCGGCTCCATCTTCGGCGTGTGCTCGGCCACGAGATACGCGTGCATCGGACCGATGAACGACTCGTGGTCGGCCAGGAGCTCGCGCCCGTCCTCGGCCGAGGTGAACGCGAGCGCCGGGTCGAAGAAGTCCTCGACCGACGGCGTCCAGATCTCCGTGATCGCGTCCAGCTCGGGCAGCCGCGCCCCGCGCTCGTCGACGTGCTCGACGAGGTTGACCACGTAGCCGGCCATCGCACGCGTGACGCGCCGGCCGAGCGGCGCGTGCACCTCGAGGTAGTGGCGCGCGAACTCGTCGTGCGACAGGCCGGGCTTGCGACCGAAGAGGAAGATCAGCTTCTGCACGGCATCTCCCGGGTCCGTCAACCGGAGCGGCCGAGCTCGGCGGCCCGCTCCGCCAGCCAGGCCAGGCCGTTCTCGTCGGTCATGTGGCCCTCCCAGCCCTGCAACGCGGCGTGCACCGCGTCGAGGTCGGTGTCGACCCCGAGCACGACCACCTCGTCGGGACCGCCGCCGCCCAACATCGCACCGAGCCCCAGGCGACCGGTCGGGACGCTCGTGCGCGCGCCGGCATGGAACGCCGCGAGCTCACCCGTTGCCTCGAGCCAGATCACGCGCCAGGGCCCCTCGCCCTGCGTTCGCCACGAGGTGCCGAAGTCGACCTCGTCGGACGAGGCGCGGCGCTGGTCGTCGTAGAAGTCGCGCATGCGCACGCCGACAGCATGCCGCCTCGGTGCCGCGGCGGGCCGACCGTGAAGGCCGACGCCGAATGTTCACGTGTGACGCATGACGAGTGGAAGCACGCGCTCGACCGGGTAGGGCGGGCCGGTGCCCCATGATCTCCACCTGCTCCTCGACAACAGCCTCCGTTCTCCGGCGCGCGCCCGGCGCGCGATCGAGGAGCTGCTCGAGCACGTCGCGGCCGGGTCGCGATACGACGCCGCGCTGCTCGCCTCCGAGCTCGTGAGCCACGCGGTGACGCACGCGCGTGGACCGTGCTCCCTCGACGCGACGTGGGACGGCGCGTCGTTGCGGTCGAGGTGCTCGACGCCGATCCGCAGCTCCCACCCGCGGGCATGACCGAGACGCTCTCGGGGCTGCAACTCGTCGACCGCCTCGCGCGGTGTTGGGGCGCGGAACCCGCGCCGGGCGGCAAGGTGCTGTGGTTCGAGATCGACCTGGAGTCCGCGTTCGCCTGAGTCGCCGGCACGCGAACCGGCCCCGGACGCGACGACGCCCCGACCGCAGGGTGATGGAGTCGGGGCGCTGCCGCGCTCACCCATGAACCTTGGGCTGGTTTCCCCGCTCGGAGCGGGTGGCGGGTGGGCGAAAACGAGGATTCCTCACCCGGGCTGCCGCCGTCAAGCGGGGACGCCGTGACCTTCGACCGGCCCGTGAGAAGGATGTCCGCCTCTGTACCTTTTACCCGATTGAGGGTACTCTGCGTCAGCGGTCGGGGTTCGTCGCCTCACCACCCGGACAGGCGGCGTCCCCGGCCGTGTCGCGCCCGTCGTCGCCCGAGTCGTCCGAGTCCTCTGACGCGTCGGAGGCGGCGGCCTCGTCCGAGGCGACCGCGGGCTCGGGCTCTCGTTGCCGGCGGAGCTCGTCGCGCTCGGCCCGGTCACGTTCGAGCGCCTCCTTCACCGCCTCCTCGATGGCACGGTCGAGGTCCTCGGTCATTCGCCGCACTCGTGGCAGTACGGGCACGGCAGGGCGTTTCCGTGCCGGCATACCGTCGACGGTGCCGGTCGCTTCCGGCCCCGCAACCATCGCCGCAGCATCTCCGCGCGCTCCATCCATCCGATGTTCCGAGAGCGCGGCCGGGAGGGTGTTCCCCGAGGCAGGTGGCAGCCGGACTCCACCCTCCGCGACCGCGAGGTGCGCCCCCGACCGCGGAGTACAGGGCTGGGGTGGGAGCGCCGTTCCACGCTAGGAGGTGCAGACACCAGCTGGCGCGCGCGGACGCCCGGATGTGGCGGAGGTCACGCCCGCGCGCGGCGCTCCGTGTCGATCTGGCGGGCGTGGCCGAGCACCGATTTCCAGTCGACGGGGACCGGCGGCCACTCGCTCACGTCGGAGTGACCCACCTGCTCCACTCGCATCGTGATGCGATGCAGCATGGCCTCGAGCAGGCCCTGCACCGTCACACCGCTGACCGCCGCGATCGAGAGGAGCGCGTCGTAGTCGTCGGTCGCGAGCCGGAGCGCGACCCGTCGCCGTTCGTGGTCACCGGATGGCACACGGCGACACTACCGAGACGCGCGCTCGGGCAATCGCACCCGGGCGTCCCGTTCGGGCCTCCGTGCAGAGTGCTCGGTACGCTCCGGGCTCATGACCGAGTACGAGCGCCCGTTCGGCCGCTACTTCGAGGACTTCGAGCCCGGCGACGTCTACAAGCACTGGCCGGGCAAGACCATCACCGAGTACGACGACCACCTGTTCTGCATGATCACGATGAACCACCATCCGCTCCACACGGACGCGTGGTACGCGGAGACGCAGACACAGTTCGGGAAGAACGTCGTGGTCGGGAACCTCGTCTACTCGGTCGTGCTCGGGATGAGCGTGCCGGACGTGAGTGGCGCCGCGATCGCGAACCTCGAGGTCGAGACGCTCCAGCACAAGATGCCGACGTTCCACGGCGACACCATCTACGCCGAGACCAAGGTCCTCGAGAAGAAGGAGTCGTCGAGCCGGCCCGACCGCGGCGTCGTCACCGTCGAGACGCGTGGCTACAACCAGCGCGGCGAGGAGGTCTGCTTCTTCCGCCGCAAGGTGATGGTCTGGAAGCGCGACGCCGCCAAGCCCCGTCAACGCCCGTACACCTCTTCCTGACGAGCGCGCCGCGCCGTGACCGCGCCGACCAAGGTGCCGGGCTGCGTGTTCTGCGAGATCGTCGCCGACGAGCGGCCCGCGCAGGTCGTCGACGAGTCGCCCGACGCGGTCGCGTTCCTCGACCAACGTCCGCTCTTCCCCGGGCACACCCTCGTGGTGCCCCGCGTGCACGTCGAGACGCTGGCCGATCTCCCACCCCACCTGGTCGAGCCGCTGTTCTCGTCGGTGCAGCTGCTCGCGGTCGCGGTGCAGGACGCGATGCGCGCCGAGGGTTCGTTCGTCGCGCTCAACAACGTGGTGAGCCAGAGTGTCCCGCACCTCCACGTGCACGTGGTGCCCCGACGCCGCAAGGACGGGCTGCGCGGCTTCTTCTGGCCCCGCACGAAGTACGAGACCGAGGACGAGATGGCGGCGGCCGCGCAGGCCGTTCGCGACGCCGTGGCTCGTGCGACGCCGTAGCCTGCTTCGCAGGAGGCAATGATGGGCGCGACGGGCGAGGAGAAGCTGCGGGCGTGGTTCGCGGCACGCCTGCCGCCCGACTGGTTCACGCGTCCGGTCGACGTCCTCTACGACCGCGACGAGATCGTCGTGGTGGGCGACCTGGCCGAGCCGCCGCGCCGCGACGACGACCCCGCGCAGCACGCGGCCGGCTGCCTGCGCGCGATCGAGTGCTTTCGCGAGGACACCCGGGCGCTGCGCATGCACGTGGCCGCCGAGGCCGAGCACCGCTTCGGCCGCAAGGTGGGCTGGGGCGCGACGTGCGGCCCGGTGCGGCACATCTTCACCGCGCTCACGGTGCCGGTGATGACCCGGCTGCGCATCGACGAGCGGCGCGTGCTCGACACGCTCGTCGACGCGAACATCGCGCGCAGCCGCAGCGACGCCCTCGCGTGGTGCGTGCGGTTGGTGCACGAGCACGAGGGGCAGTGGATCGAGGAGCTGCGGGCCGCGCTCGTGCACGTCGACGAGGTGCGCGGCGCGGGGCCGAATCCGCGCGACGACGGGGGAGGCGAGCTGTGAGGTTCGCGACGATGCGCACCGGCGGAGGCACGCGCGTGGTGCGTGTCGACGGTGGGGAAGCGGTCGAGCTCGACGCGCCGGACGTCGGCGCGTTGCTCGCGTCCGGTGTGGCGCTCGCGACCATGGCTCCCGCCGCACACGCCGCGACGCACGACGCGGACACCCTCGACCTCGCGCCGCTCGTCCCGACCCCGGGCAAGATCATCTGCCTCGGGCTCAACTACCGGGCCCACATCCTCGAGACGGGTCGCGACCTGCCGAGCCACCCGACGCTGTTCGCCAAGTACGCGGACGCGCTGGTCGGCGCGCGCGACGCGATCGTGTTGCCGCCCGAGGTCGAGCGTCCCGACTGGGAGGTCGAGCTCGCGTTCGTGATCGGCCGCACGGTGCGACGCGCCCGTGGCGACGAGGCGCGCGACGCGATCGCGGGCTACACGATCTGCAACGACGTCAGCATGCGCGACTGGCAGTACCGCACGTTGCAGTGGCTCCAGGGCAAGACCTGGGACCGCTCGACGCCGCTCGGTCCGACGCTCGTCACGGCCGACGAGGTCGACGGCGCGGCCGACCTCCGGGTGACGTGCGAGGTGGACGGCGAGACGATGCAGGACGCGCGCACCTCGGATCTGCTGTTCCGACCCGTCCCGATCGTCGAGTACCTGAGCACGATCACGACCCTGCGTCCGGGCGACGTCGTGAGCACGGGGACGCCGGGCGGCATCGGTGACGCGCGGACGCCGAAGCGCTCGTTGCGCCCGGGCCAGGTGCTCCGGACCGCGATCGAGGGCCTGGGCGAGCTGGTCAACCCGTGCGTCGGCGAGGAGTGACCGGGGCGGCCCGCAAAACCCTTGGCCCACGAACCGTTGGTGTGCTAATCATTGGGCCACCATGAAATCGCCCGACGATCTCCTCGGCCGCCGTCTCGCGTGGACCCACCGGGTGGTCCACGGCGTCCTCGACGCCCGGATGCGCGAGCAGGGAGCCGACTTCACCACCTGGAAGGTGCTCGCCCACCTCACCGACGGCGAGCATCCGAGCCAGCGCGAGCTGGCCGCGCGGATCCTGATCGACCCCGCGACGCTCGTCCCCCACCTCGACCGGCTCGAGGCCGACGGGCTGGTCGAGCGGGCGCGTGACGAGCGGGACCGTCGCGTCGTGCGCGTGCTGATCACGTCCGACGGCAAGGCCATGCACGCCGCGCTGCAGCGCGTCGCCGACGCACTCGACGCGGAGCTGTGCGAGCTCCTCACGCCCGACGGCTACGACTCCGTCCTCAAGGCGATGCAGCGCATCAGCGAGCACTATGCACCCGGGACCGCGCCGTTCGCGCCGGCGGTCCCGGCTCATTCGACAGGAGGCGCGCGATGACGAACGTGTCGACCGACGTCACGACGACGGCGGCCCGCGGCACCAACGGCCGGGCGGAGGTGATCCGCACCGAGCAGCTCACGAAGGTCTACCCGGGCGGCGTGAAAGCTGTCGACGAGATCGACCTCGTCGTCTACCAGGGTGAGATCTTCGGGCTCCTCGGCCCGAACGGCGCGGGCAAGACGACCACGACCGGGATGCTGACGACATCCGTCATCCCGACGAGCGGGCGCGCGTGGGTGGGCGGCATCGACGTGATCGCGAACCCCGCGCTCGCGAAGCAGGTGATCGGCGTGGTCCCGCAGACCAACACGCTCGACCGCGCGCTGACGGTGTGGGAGAACCTCTACTACCACGGCCGGTTCTTCGGGATGTCGGGGAAGGAGGCGCGCACCGAGGCCGACTTCCGCCTCGAGCAGTTCCGCCTCACCGACCGGGCGAAGATGCCGGTGCTCGCGCTGTCGGGCGGCATGGCGCAGCGACTCATGGTGGCGCGCTCGATCCTGCACCACCCCGCGATCCTCTTCCTCGACGAGCCGACCGCGGGCCTCGACCCGCAGAGTCGCATCGCGCTGTGGGAGATCCTCGGTGAGCTTCACGCCGAGGGTCAGACGATCCTGCTCACCACCCACTACATGGAGGAGGCGGACCAGCTGTGCGACCGCCTCGCGATCGTCGACCACGGCCACCTGCTCGCCCTCGACACGCCCACCGCGCTCAAGCGCTCGGTCGACGCCGACACGATGATCTCGATCTCGGCCGAAGGTGATCTCGACTCGCTCGCCGGTCTGTTGCAGCAGCGGGTGCAGGGCGCCGAGAACGTGCAACGTGTCGACGGCAGCGTGAACCTCGGCGTGCGCGGCTCGCGTGCCGCGCTGCGCGACGTGATCGCGGCCGCGGAGCAGGGCGGTTACACCATCACCGACGTCTCGGTCTCGGAGCCGACGCTCGAGACCGTCTTCATCCAGCTGACCGGAAAGGACCTGAGGGACTGATGGCTGCTTCCGTGACGACCACCCCTCCCGTCACCGGGGCGGGTCTGAATCTCAAGCGACCGTTGCGGCCGACGCGCGCCGCGGCGACGACCGCGTTCAAGGCGCTGCTGCTGCGCGACCTCACCGTGCAGCGCAAGAACCTGAAGGAGTTCATCCCGCGCACGATCCTGCAGCCGTTCCTGCTCGTCTTCGTGTTCACGTACGTGCTGCCGAAGATCGGCGAGAGCGTGGGTGGCGGTGGTGGTACCGCGGCGGCGTTCTCCACGACGCTCGTCGCCGGCGTCGTCGGCATGACGATCATGTTCCAGGGCATCCAGCAGGTTGCGCTCCCGATGGTGCAGGAGTTCGGCTACACGAAGGAGATCGAGGACCGGGTCATGGCGCCGATGCCGGTGTGGCTCGTCGCGGTCGGCAAGGTCGTGAACGGCGGGTTGAGCGGACTGTTCTCGGCGCTGCTGGTGTTCCCGATCGCCGCGGTCGTGCCCGCGACGCCCGTCCACCTCCACGTGAACTGGCCCGTCCTGCTCACGCTCGCACCGCTCGCGTGCGCGCTGTCGGCGTCGTTCGGCCTGACGTTCGGAACGCGCTTCGACCCCCGCCAGGTGCCGATCCTCTTCGGCGTGATCCTGATCCCGATCACGTTCCTCGGCGCCGTCTACTACCCGTGGAAGAGCCTCGGCGCGGTCAAGATCGGTGGCTTCGCCTGGCTCAAGTGGCTCGTGACCATCAACCCGCTCGTCTACATCTGCGAGGGCTTCCGGGCCGCGCTCACGAGGAACCCGCACATGAACCTGGCCGTGATCTACGTCGTGATGCTCGCGTTCACGGCCGGGCTCCTGTACCTCGGGATCAAGGGCTTCCGCCGCCGGGTCCTGAGCTGACGGCGCGCGCGGACGGAACGTCACCACGGCACCGAAGGTCGCCCCGGGCGGTTGGGAACCGCGCCGAACGTGGGTATCCTCCCCCCGCAATGCATGGGGGGAGCAGCGTCCACTTCTACGGCGTCCGCGGCTCGACACCGTGCGACGGGCCCGGGATCGCCCGCTACGGCGGCAACACCTCGTGTGCCGTCCTGGAGGTCGCCGGCCACGTCCCGATCGTCTTCGACCTGGGCACCGGCCTGCGGAATTACGGTCAGGACCTCGTGGAGGCCGGGCTCGACGAGCACTACCGCGGCGTCGTGCTGCTGACCCACCTGCACTGGGACCACATCCAGGGATTGCCGTTCTTCGCGCCGCTCGCGAGCGAGGACAGCCGCCTCGAGGTGTTCGGGCCGGCCCAGACCGAGGGCCCGCTCGGCGACGTGTTCGCGGGGGTCATGCGCCCGCCCTACTTCCCGATCCGCCCGTGCGACCTGCCCGCCGACATCACCTTCCACGGCGTGGGCCACGACGCGTTCTGCGTGGACGAGGCCCGGGTGCGCTCGAGCTGGGTGCGCCACACCGATCCCGCGCTCGGGTTCCGGGTCGACGTCGCGGGCACCTCGGTCGCCTACATCTCCGACCACGGTCAGGGCTGCGGCGACGCCGACCTCGGCGACGACCACATCCCCGCCGAGGTGCTCGAGCTCTGCGACGGTGTCGACCTGTTGATCCACGACGCGCAGCACACGCCCGAGGAGTTCGCGGCCAAGCCGCACTACGGGCACTGCACCGTCGAATACGCGGTGCACGTCGGCCGCGAAGCCGGTGCGCGCCAGGTCGCGCTGTTCCACCACGACCCGTTGCACTCCGACGCGGACGTCGACCGGCTGCTGCTCTCGGCGCGTGACGTCTCGTCGCATCGAGGTGGCCCGGAGGTCGTCGCGGCGCAGGAGGGGATCGACCTCGTGTTGCGCAAGCCGGTCGAGACCAAGCGGGTCGTCGGGAGGACCGGCGCGTGACGGAGGCCGAACCGACGGAACAGGTGATCACGCCCGACGCGGCGTCGTTCCGCGAGACGCTGGGTCACTTCGCTACCGGCGTCACCATCATCACCGCGATCGACGACGGCGAGCCCGTCGGCATGGCCGCCAACTCGTTCACGTCGGTATCGCTCGACCCGCCGCTCGTGCTGTTCTGCGCCGCGCAGACGTCGACGACGTGGCCGCGCATCCGCAACGCGCGCCAGTTCACCGTCAACATCCTCGACGAGCACCAGGAAGACCTCTGCCGGCTGTTCGCGCAGAAGGGCGCGGACCGCTTCGGCCAGGTCGAGTGGCACCGGAGCGCAGCGGGCTCGCCCGTGCTGGGCGACGTGCACGCGTACATCGACTGCGAGACGTGGGCCGAGTACGAGGGCGGTGACCACGTGATCGTCGTCGGCCGTGTCCTCGAGCTCGGCATCAACGCCGACGCGGGGCCGCTGCTGTTCTACCGCGGCGACTACGGCCGCCTGCTGTAGGTCGTGGACGCCGGCTCGCTCGCCGAGGCCGCGCGTCTGACCGTCGGGATCGTCCTCGTCGTGTCCGGCGCCGGCAAGCTCGCCGCCCGGCGCGGGAGTCAGGTCGAGCTCGGCGGATTCGGCGTCCCCGCGACGCTCGTGCCCGTCGCCGCGGTCGCGATCCCGGTCGCGGAGCTCGTCGTCGCGGTCCTGGTGCTCGCGGTCCCCGCCCGCTGGCCGGTGTGGCTCGCGGTCGCGGCGTTCGCGCTCTTCACCGGGGTCGTGGTCGCGGAGCTGCAGCGCGGCGCCACCGCGCCGTGCCGGTGCTTCGGCTCGTTGAGCACACGTCCGATGTCGACGCGCGCGCTGATCCGCAACACGTGGTTCCTCGCGCTCGCCGTCGTCGCGACCGGCGCGTCGAGCCTCGGCGACGTGGGCTGGCTCGCGCTCCCGCTCCTCGCCATCTCCGCCGCGCTCGTCCTCACGACCTGACGCCCCCCATTGTTCAGTTGGGACACGATCCGGCGTCATCGCGCCGGATCGTGTCCCAACTGGGCGGGCCGGTCCCGCTGCGGCGTGTGGCATGCTGCCGGGCCGTGGCCAACGTCGTCCCGTCACCCGTCATCGAGCACGTCATCGTCGTCGAGCCGAAGGTGTTCACCGACGAACGCGGTCTCTTCGTCGAGACCTACCGGCGCGAGTGGATCCCGGGCTCCGCGCCGATGGTGCAGGCCAACCGTGCCGACCGCCAGGCGACGTGCCTCGTCGGTCTGCACTACCACCGGCACCAGGCCGACTACTGGTACGTGCCAGCGGGCCGCGCGCTCGTCGCGCTCTCCGACCTGCGCGCGTCGTCGCCGACGTACGGCGCGTCGCTCACGCTCGAGCTCGGCGACGGCGACCACCGCGGCGTCTACATCCCGCCCGGTGTCGCGCACGGCTTCTACGCGATCACCGACCTCACGATCACGTACCTCGTCGACCGCTACTACGACCCGGCCGACGAGCTCGGCGTCGCGTGGAACGACCCGGTCCTCGGCATCGACTGGCCGACGGACGCGCCCATCCTGTCCGGTCGCGACCAGGCCAACCCGATGCGGGCCGACATCCCCGAGGAGCTACGCCCCACCTGACCCGGTCGCAGGTCCGCTCAGCCGTCGCAGCAGCCGTGCCCACGGTGTCGACGGCTCGCCGTCGTCGGCGCGCGCCGCCGGGGCGAAGGCCTGACGGCGCGCGTCGAGATGCTTGGACCACAGGTCCGGATGCACGACCGCGAGCGGTGCGCCCGCGCGCAGCTCCTGTTCCAGGCGCAACGGGGCGGAGTGCGCGAGCCGAACCTCCGACACCATGAGGAACGTGTTCTGCCGGTACTCGGTCGGGATGCGCGACTCGTTCCACCACCGGGGTCGCAGACAGTCGATCGCGACGAGGCCGCGGCGGTCGAAGCGCTCGATCCAGTAGCCCGGCCACTGCTCGTTGCGCGCCGGCCCGCCCTGACCGGGGATCGCGGCCGAGAAGAGGATCGCGTCGCCGTGGCGCACGAGGTTGTCGACGATGATGTCGGCGTGGTCCGCGTCGACACGTGACGCGAGCTCGAGCGCGACGACGAGGTCGAAGCGCCGGTTCAGATCGAACGGCGCGCGCACGTCGGCGAGGACGACACGGTCGCGTTCGACGAACGTCTGACCGTCGACGGGGTGCGCGAGGTCGACGCCGATGCGGTCCTCGACGCCGTAGCGGCCGAACCACGACAACCACGCGCCCGAGCCGCATCCGACGTGGAGCACCGACGCGGGCCGGTACACCTCGAAGAGCAACGGCAGCGCGACCTCCGCGGCGCGCAGCTCGCCGGTATCCGCGGTCGCGAGCGAGTCCGCGGGCGCGACGCGGGTCGCCGTCGTGGTGGCGATCGCGTCCTGCTCACGCTCGTGCTGGTCCTGTTGCTCGATCATGGGCCAATTCTCACCGATGGCGGCGGGTCCAACCGGTGATCTCACAGCCGACGCAGGTGTCGGTCGCCGCGGAGTAGGCCGCCGCGGCCGCGACGACGAGGGCGATGATCCAGCCCAGCAGCCCGACGCCGACCGCCCAGAGGAAGCTCGCGACCGTGAGCGCGGCCGCTTCGGGCAGCGCGTTCGCCCGGGCCCGGCTGGCGGGGTGGAACGCCCGCGGGGGCCGCAGCCGGCGCTCGCCGATGAGCCGGAACACCTGCCCGACGGGACCGGCGCGGGGGCCGGCGACCAGGTCCAGGAGGAGGATCAGCGTCCAGATCGGCAGGAGGAGGTCGATGTGGAAGACGAACCCCGCGAGCAGGGCGATCGCGGTCGCGCCCTGTTGCACCCGGCCGATGCGGGCGTCGACGGGTCCGCCGGACGCGGGCGATGGTTGCGATCCCGACGGGCGGCGCACCGAGCGACCCTACCCGGGCGCGCCTCCGGCCTCTCCGGACGGTCGAGGCCCTCGAAAACGGACGAATCGGCGCGTTCTGGCGGAACGGCAACGCAACGCTGGAAAATCTGGTCCGAAGTGCCGATGAGGTCGATGTGCCGGCACTGTTCCGCGAGGAGCGCGAGGGCGAACCCTCCGCGAAGGGGCATATGGACGTTCGGTTGCTCGGTCAGGCCGAGGTGCTGGGCGGGTCGCTGGGCGACGTGGCGCGCCAGCGGGAGCGCAGCCGGCGGCGGCGAATCGTCCGGATCGTCCTGGCCCTCGCCCCGTTCGCGGCCTACGCATGGTGGCGCCTCGTCGTCGGTCGACCGGTGCACCTGGGCTGGCCCGACCTCAGCGTCCCGCCCGGCCTGCGCGACTACCTCCCGGGCCTCGTCCTCGTCGTCGTGCTCGGTCTCGTGCTCGTCGTCCCCATGCTCGCGGCGGGGCGCTCGCCCCACGTCACCTACCGACCGAGCGAGATCCCGGTCGGCTTCGACGACGTCGTCGGCCTCGGTGTCGTCAAGGACGAGGTCGTCAAGACGCTGAACCTGTTCCTCGCATACCGGACGTTCCGCGAGCGCATGGGTGGCAACCCACGCAAGGCGATCCTGTTCGAAGGTCCGCCCGGGACCGGCAAGACGCACATGGCGAAGGCGATGGCGCGCGAGGCCGGTGTGCCGTTCATGTTCGTCTCCGCGAGCGCGTTCCAGTCGATGTACTACGGCCAGACGAACCGCAAGATCCGCTCGTTCTTCAAGGAGCTGCGCAAGGCGGCGCGTCGTGAAGGTGGCGCCATCGGCTTCATCGAGGAGATCGACGCGATCGCGGGCGCGCGCAGCGGCATGCGCTCGTCGGCCGTCCCGTACCCGGGTGGCGAGGGCGCGTCGCGCGCCGTCGAGCACGTCGACGGGCGCGAGGGCATCACCGGTGTCGTGAACGAGCTGCTCGTCCAGCTGCAGTCGTTCGACCAGCCGACGGCGGGACGCCGGCTGCGCGGCGTGGGCATCGACTTCGTCAACCGCTTCCTGCCCAGCTCCCACCAGCTCGGCAAGCGCCCGCCCGCATCGCCGAACATCCTCGTGATCGGGGCCACCAACCGCGCGTCCGACCTCGATCCCGCGTTGCTGCGACCGGGTCGCTTCGACCGGTCGATCCACTTCGACCTGCCGTCGCGCTCGGGACGGCGCGAGATCATCGACTACTACCTGTCGAAGAAGTCCCACGTCGCCGAGCTCGACCGCGACGAACGGCGCGATCAGCTCGCCGCGATCACGTTCGCGTACTCGCCGGTGATGATCGAGCACCTCTTCGACGAGGGGCTCGTGTGGGCGCTGCGCGAGGGCCGCGACGCGATGTCGTGGGAGGACGTGCAGCAGGCCAAGCTCACGGAGGAGATCGGGCTCAAGCAGCCGGTCGAGTACACCGTCGACGAGAAGCGCACGATCGCGACGCACGAGGCCGGTCACGCCGTCGTCGCGTACCTCATCGGTGTCGGGCGCAAGCTGGAGGTGCTCTCGATCATCAAGCGTCGCGACGCCCTCGGCCTGCTCGCGCACTCCGACGCCGAGGAGCGGTTCACGCGCACCCGCACCGAGCTCATCGCGTCGATCCAGATCAGCTTCGGCGGCATGACGGCCGAGGAGCTGTTCTTTGGCGAGTCGGGCACCGGTCCGGGCGGCGACCTCGCGGCCGCGACCAAGATCGCGGCGCAGATGGTCGGTGCGTACGGGATGGCCGGCTCGCTCGTATCGTTCGAGGCGATCGAGGCCGGACCGGTCAGCCAGGGCATCGTCGCGAAGGTGCTCGGCGACGAGGAGGGTCGCGCCGCGGTGGAGCGCATGCTGAACCAGGCGAAGCTCGAGGTGCGCGCGCTGCTCGACGAGCATCGCCACCTCGTCGTCGCGCTCCGCGACGCGCTCCTGGATCGCGAGGAGCTGGTCGGTGACGAGATCCTCGCCGTGCTCCAGCAGGCGACGGTCGACCACCTGAAGCTCCAGCAGTGAGCGCGCTCGAAGGGCGCGTCGTGGTCATCGGGCTGTCTGAATCGGACGCGCGTGATGCCGCGCTCGCGCTCGCACACGAAGGCGCGGCTGTCGTGCTCGTCGGCGGCGACGATGGCGCGGCCGGCGCGGTCGCGCGCCAGGTCGTCGACGCTGGTGGGCGGGCGGCGGTGTTCGCCGGCTCGCTGACCGAGGCCGACGACCGTGTCGCGCTCGCCGAGATGGTCGCCGAGCTCTTCTGACCGCGTCACGCCGCGCGTCAACCGATTAACCGGGCCGTTGGCGTCACTTCGCCCGCCTCGAGCGGGCAACGTGACGCCGGAGCCGAAGGCTGACGCCCGCGTCAGGTCCGGAGCGCGGCTGGTAGCCTCGCCCGGCGGCCCCGATCGTCTCGACGACGACGGCGACCGGCTGCAAGGTGGGGGCTCGGGGATGGCGGCGCGCGTGGACGACGAGCGCGACACGACGAACGGTGACCACGAGCGCGCGGCCCGGCGCGCCGGTTGGCGGCTCATGTACGGCACCGTGCGGCCCCAGATGGGCTGGCTGCTCGGCGGGATCGGCGCCGGCATCGTGTGGGCGGGAGCGAAGATCACGGTCCCGCTGCTCGCCGCGGCGGCGATCGACCAGGGCATCAAGACCGGCGACGGCACGACGACGCTGATCTGGGTCCTGCTCGCGGTCGCGGTCGGGGTGCTGCAGGCGCTCGGCACGGCGGGGCGCCGCTACTGCGCGTTCCGCATCTCGCTGCGCACCGAGGCCGATCTGCGTCACCGGCTGTTCGCGCGGCTCCAGCAGCTCCACTTCGCGTTCCACGACCGGGCCCAGACCGGTCAGCTCATGGCGCGCGCCGTCACCGACATCCAGCAGATCGAGCCGGTCGTCATCCTCATCCCGCTCAGCATCGCGAGCGTGGTGCAGCTGCTCGCGGTCGCGGCGATCCTCTTCTACACGAACTGGGTGCTCGCGGTGCTCGCGCTCGGTGCGCTGCCGCTGCTCAACTTCTCGGCCCAGCGCTTCACCCGTCGCATCCAGCCGGTGAGCCTCCATCTCCAGGAGGAGCTGGCCGACCTGTCGGGCGTCGTCGAGGAGAGCGTCGCCGGTGTGCGCGTCGTGAAGGGCTTCGGCGCGGAGGCGACCCAGCGCGAGAAGCTGCGCCACGAGGCCGAGTCGGTGCTGGACCGCTCGCTCGCGGCGGCGCGGCTGCGTGCGGGCTTCCTGCCCCTCGTCGACTTCCTGCCCATGCTCAGCCTCGTCGTGATCCTCTGGTACGGCGGGCACCAGGTGCTCGCCGGGCACATGCAGGTCGGGCAGATCGTCGCGTTCAACTTCTACATCATCATGTTGATCTGGCCGATGCGGATGTTCGGGATGCTGCTCGCGCAGGCGTCGCGCGCGTCGGCCGCAGCGGGGCGCATCGACGAGATCCTCGTCACCGAGCCCGAGATCAAGGATCGATCGGGCGCGCGCGGGCTCCCCGAGGGCCCGGGGGAGCTGCGCTTCGAGGGCGTGTCGTTCGGCTACGGCGGCGGACGCAAGGTCCTCGACGACCTCGACCTCGTGATCCGCGGCGGCGAGGCCGTCGCGCTCGTCGGCGCGACCGGGTCGGGGAAGTCGACCATCGCACGTCTCGTGCCGCGCTTCTACGACGTCGACGTCGGGCGCGTTGTGCTCGACGGTGTCGACGTGCGCGACGTGCGGGTGCGCGACCTGCGTCGCTCGGTCGGGCTCGTCTTCGAGGACACGTTCCTGTTCTCCGACACCGTCCGAGAGAACATCTCGTTCGCGGACCCGGACGCACCCATGACCGCGGTCGAACGCGCGGCCGACCTCGCGGGCGCGTCGGGCTTCATCGCCGCGCTGCCCGACGGCTACGACACGGTGGTGGGGGAGCAGGGCTTCGCGCTGTCGGGCGGCCAGCGCCAGCGGATCGCGATCGCACGCGCGGTGCTGGCCGAGCCGCGGGTGCTGATCCTCGACGACGCGACGTCGTCGGTCGACCCGACGAAGGAGCACGAGATCCGGGCCGCGCTGCGCGAGGTGATGACCGGGCGGACCACGCTCATCATCGCCCACCGTCCGGCGACGGTCGCGCTGGCGGACCGTGTGGTGCTGCTCGACGCGGGCCGGGTCATCGCGGAAGGAACGCACGAGGACCTGCTCGCGCGCTCGCCCGAGTACCGGCGCGTGCTCGCGCACGCGGCGGACACGCAGCGCGACGTCACCGGCGAGCTGGAGGTGGCGGGCTGATGGCGGCGGCCGAGCACCACGAGGAGAAGCTGACCCGCGACGAGGCGCGCCACGTCCTGCGTCGGTCGTTCTCGTTCCTGCGCCCGTACCGCGGGTCGGTGATCGTCGCCACGGTCGTCCTCGTCCTCCAGACCGCGTGCATCCTCGCCGGTCCCGCGCTCGTCGGTTACGGCATCGACGCCGGTCTGAACAAGCACGATGCCGGTGCGCTGAACCTCGCCGCCGGCCTGTACCTCACGGTCGCGCTCCTCGCGCTGATCCTCGGACGCCAGGTGGTCTGGCTCGTCAGCAAGATCGCGGAGACGTTCCTGCGCGACCTGCGGGTCGAGGCGTTCCGCCATCTGACCACGCTCGGCATGGACTTCTTCGAGCGCGAGAAGACGGGCCAGCTCGTGGCCCGTATGACGTCGGACATCGACGCGCTGCAGGACCTCGTCTCCCAGGGCCTCGTCTCGATGGGTCAGAACGCGCTGCTGTTCTTCGGCGCGGTGGTGGCCATCGTGGTGCTGAGCCCGCTGCTCGCCGCGTGCACCCTCGTGCTCGTGCCACCGCTGGTGTGGGCCAGCGCGTGGTTCCGGCGCGAGTCGAACCGCGCGTACCTCAACGTGCGCGACCGCATCGGCGTGAACCTCGCGACGTTGCAGGAGGGTCTCGCCGGTGTGCGCGTCGTGCAGGCCTTCAACCGCGAGCGGGCGTGGACGCGCCGCTTCTACGACACGAACGAGGCGCAGTTCGACGCGCACATGGAAACGGTGCGCATCGCGTCGAAGTACTTCCCGGCCGTCGAATTCACCGGCGTGCTGGGCATCGCGCTGATCATCGGGCTCGGCGGCCTGTTCCACGACATGGGCTGGGGCGTCACCGTCGGCACGATCGCCGCGTTCGTGCTCTACCTCAACAACCTCTTCGACCCGATCCAGCAGCTCAGCCAGCAGTACAACACGGTGCAGTCGGCTGCGGCCGGGCTGCACAAGGTCTTCGGCCTGCTCGACACGAGCACGCACATCGACGAGCGTCGTGATGCCGTGGCCCTCCCCGAAACAGGGTCGCTCGAGGTCGACCACGTCTCGTTCGCGTACGGCGTGCGCGGCGAGGGTGAGGGACAGGGCGAGCTCGTGCTGCACGACGTGTCGTTGCGCGTCGCTCCCGGTGAGCGGCTCGCGCTCGTCGGACCGACGGGTGCCGGCAAGTCGACGCTGGCGAAGCTGCTCGTCCGCTTCTACGACCCTCGCGACGGCGCGGTGCGCTTCGGCGGCGTCGACCTGCGCGACACGACGCTGCGGTCGCTGCGCGAACGCATCATCGTCGTCCCGCAGGAGGGCTTCCTCTTCGCCGGCACCGTGCGCGACAACATCCGCATCGGCCGTCCCGACGCGTCCGACGACGACCTCGACAAGGCCATCGACGCGCTCGGCCTGCGCGAGCGGATCGACGGTCTGCCCGAAGGGCTCGACACCGAGGTCCGCGAGCGGGGATCGCGGCTCTCGGCGGGTGAGCGGCAGCTCGTCTCGCTCGTGCGCGCCGCGCTGGCCGACCCCACGGTCCTCGTGCTCGACGAGGCGACGTCGAACCTCGATCCGGGAACCGAGCGTGCCGTCGAGCAGGCCCTCGAGCACCTGACCGAGGGACGCACGGTCGTCGTGGTCGCGCACCGGTTGTCGACCGCGGCCCGGGCCGACCGCGTCGCGGTCGTCGACGACGGGCAACTGGTCGAGATCGGATCGCACGACGAGCTCGTCGCGCGCGGCGGTCGCTACGCGGGTCTCTACGCGTCCTGGCAGGCCGGCCACGCGGCCTAGTGTGACGGGCGGCGCAACGCGCGTCCGGGCCCTTCGAGCGCACCGGATCACGCGCTCGAGGCCGCGCGCTGCAGCGTGACCGCGCGCAACAGGTGATGAGGGATTGACGCGTGCGCATCGCATCGGGATACTCGACGGTTCCCGGGCAGGGACGGAAGGGGATCGGCCGTGGCGCTCAGCACGAGGAGTCGGGTCGGCACGGCGACGATCGAGCAGATCTGCTCGTTGCCCGACGACTTGTACCGCGTTCGGTGGGTCGAGTTCGCGTACTACGACCTCTCGGATCAGCTCCGACCGGTGCTCGGCGGGAACGCGTCGTGGTGCACGTTCGCCCGCTGGTCGACGTACACCATCGGCGAAGCGCTGCGCCTCGACCAGCCCAACCCGCGTCTCGAGGCGATCCTGCGGGAAGACTGGGTCAAGCCGTTCGCGAGCGTGCTGAAGAACATCGAGCACCGTCTGCGCAACGTCGACCGGGGCGCGATCCCGGTCCTGCTCGCGGCCGGGAACCGTCTCGTGTTCCACGAGATCGGCTACGCGGTCACCGCGTTCCTGGAGTGGCTGCGCGCGCGCCGCGAGGCGGGCCGTGACGGCGCGGTGTTCGACGCCGACGCGTGGGCCGCCTACCGCGCGACCATCCAGTGCTGGCCGGCGAACGACTTCTTCCGTGCGTGCGACGCCAACATGCTCCGGGACGCGCTCGAGGCCTACTACCACGCGAGCTGTGCGGGCGCGGACCCCGTCCTCCAGGCCCAGCTCGTGCTGCTCGGCAACCTCCTCCTGGGCGCGTATGAGCAGTGGCGGGTCGACGCGTACCTCGAGGTCGCGCTCGATCTGAAGCCGAGCGGGCTCGTGCACCCGATGCGCATCGATCCCCACGACGAAGTCGGGCACGATCACGCGCAACCGTTCGCGCTCCGGCGGGCGGGGACGCCGTTCGCGCTGCGGCAGCTGTCACCGATCACCGCCTTCCTCTCCGACCGCTACGCCTGGTTCCTGACCCGCTTCTCGATGACGTGGGACGCGCCGCTGCACACCGACGTTCCGGAGTCGCGCATCCTCGGGCGCGACGTCGGGCCGCTGACCGCGGACGGCGACCTGTGGCCGCCCGCGTTGCGGAACCTCGACCGCGTTCCGGTCGCGGGGAAGGTCTTCGACTCCTACGACCGCTCGCACGGCACGGGCAAGGGCACGGCGGCGGGCAATTGGCGTCGCTTCACCGACCGGATGGACTTCATCGCGAACCTGTTCCGCAAGGAGCAGCAGAACGAGCATCTCTTCGCGCCGCCGACGCAGGAGCAGCTCCGGTTCCTCGACCTGCGGCTCACCGACGAGGCCTTCGACGAGTTGCGCCGCCACGGCGACCCCCCGATGGACACCGTCGTCGCCGAGCTCTTCCGCGACCCGAACATGACGGCGCGCGACTTCGTCACGGGGTTCATGACCCACCGGCTCGACTACCGACCGCTCGACGTGCTGCCGCGTCCCGAGCCGCCCGAGTGGGCGTCGGGACCGACGATCAAGGCAGGTCAGGACTTCTTCGGCCGCTACGGGCTCGAGATCGCGTCCGCACTCTTCTCGGCGTCGTTGCCCAAGGCGTACACCGCGGCGCACGGGGCGCGCGTCCTCATGGCCAGCGCCGAGCTGGTGTCGAACCCGAGCCGTCGCATCGCGGAGACCGGCCAATTCCTCCTCGACCTCATGGTGCAGGACGACCCGCCCCTCGCCCGCGACACGACCGGGTACCGCGCCGCACGCGGCGTCCGGCTGTTCCACGCCGCGATCCGTCACCTCGTGCTGACCCACACCGACGCGAACCAGCGCGACCCGGCCGAGGGCTTCCCGGTCAACCAGGAAGACCTGCTCGGCACGCTCGTCACCTTCACCGTGATCGTGATGGAAGCGCTCGACAACATGGGGATCGTCGTCACCGACGACGAGCGTGACGCGTACCTGCACCTGTGGCTCGTCGCCGGACACCTGCTCGGCGTCGACTACGGGCTGCTGCGCGCCACCGCGCTCGCACCGGCGGAGGCGCCGCTCGACTACCTGGAGATGCAGGCGATCCGCACGACTGTCTTCCGGCGGCAGGCCGCGCCGAGCATCCAGGGCCAGCTGTTGACGCGCGCGCTGCTCGACGAGTCGGAGCGCTCGATCGGTCCGTGGCTGCGGTCGTTCCCCGCCGCGAGCACACGCCGGCTGCTCGGCGAGTACCCGGCCGACATGCTCGAGGTGCCGTTCGCGGGCGCGACCCGTCTCGTCCTCGAGGGTCTCCGTCCCGTCGCGCGCCTGGTCGATCCGATCACGCACGGCCGGCTGTTCCGGTACGTGTCGCGACAGACGACGCGCGGCATGTACCAACGCTGGATCGACCAGGCGACGAGCGGCCTGCGACCGCCGTGGCGGAACCAGGAGCTCCTCTCGACCTGGGGTGTCCGTGCCGCGTCGGTCGACCTCACGAACCAGCCTTCGGCGAACGGCGACCGTTCACCGCGGCCGACTCCCGCAGCAGGAACCGCGCCCCGTATTCCATAGCCGCAGCGTCGACCGCGTCGAGCAGCGCGTTCGCGCTCTCGCGGTCGCGTGGAAGCAGCATGCGCGCCCATTCGAGGCGTGTCTCCGCGAGCAGCAGCGGTGCCCGTGCCCGTTCGTGTGCGGCGACCGCGGTCGCGAAGTAGCCCTGGGCGATCTCGTCGTCGCCCACGGTCGCCGCGAGCATCCCGAGGTAGTGCTCGGCGACGGGCTTGGCCACGGTCGTGCTCGCGAACGTGCCCGCGCAGGGCTGCAACGCCTGCGCGAGCGCGGGAGCGTGCTCCGTGTCGCAGACGCGCGTCGCCAGGTACGACAGGTTGCACAAGGTCGGCGCGGTCAGGAGGTCGCGCCGCGGTGGCAGGGTCGCCTCGCGCATGACCCGGTGGTACCCGTCGGCCGCGACGTCTCGCTCACCCGCGTCCCAGACGTAGCGCAGCAGCGCGTACCCGATGTCGACACCGGCGACGCCGGCCGCGTCCTGGAAGTGGGGGAGGAGCTTGTCGAGCTCGTCGAGACGGTCCTGCCACCGCCAGGTCTCGGCCAGCAGCTCGGTGCAGAAGATGCGCGCCTCGGCCTCCTGGTTCGCCCGGCGCCCCTGCTCCATGGTCTCGAACGCGGCCCGCTCGGCCTCCTCGAGGTCGCCGTCGAGGATCGACTGCGCGGTCCGCATCAACCGTGCGTGCCATTGCAGGCTCGGCTGACGGAGCACGCTCGCGAGCTCGCCCGTGAGCGCGACCATGGCGCGAACGGTCGCGAGGTCGCCGTACTCGAGCGCGGTGCCGCTGCGATGGAACGCGGTCTGGAAGCGGATGACGGGGTCCTGCAGCTGCTCGGCGAGGCCGAGCAGCTCGGTGCAGCCGTCGAGGCGCTCCTGCAGGGTGTCGGGGGCACGGATGGTCAGGTTCCGCAACAACAGCACCCGTGCGAGTGTGCGTGGGTCGCCGACGCGTCGAGCGATCTCAAGGGCACGGTCGCTGAGCTCGAAGCACCGGCCGCCGTCGTCGGCCCAGATGAGCTCGGACGCGAGCGTCGCGAGGAGCTCGGCGAGGACCGCGCTGTCGCCCGACTCCTGCCGGGAGATCGCGTACTCGAGCGCGCCGACCAGCTCCCGGTCGATGCGTCCGACGCGCGAGAAGAAGCCGCGGTTCATCGCGAGTGCGGCGTCGGCGACGCGCGCGGGATCGTCGAGCTCGCGCGCGACGGCGAAGGCGCGCATGAGCGACTCCCGGCCGCCGGCCTGGCCTGACCGCAGCTGTGACCGGCCCAACCGCAGCAGCAGGTCGCACTGGTCGGTCGGTCGCACGTCGGCCGCGCCCGCGTGCTCGATGACAGTGAGCCCGCGCTGGCACAACGCGACCGCATCCTCGAACGCGAGGGTGCGCGCCGCCACGTCGGCCGCCTCGATCGTGTAGCGCACGGCGCGGTCGACCGTCCCTCCCGGCGCGGCCTCGAGGTAGTGGTGCGCGAGGAGGGCGACGCGGCGCTCGTCGGGTCGGTCGTCGAGTGACTCGATGGCCTCGGCGACGCGCCGGTGCAGCCGCACTCTCTGCGCGGCGGGCATGGGGGCGTAGAGGGCGGACTGCACGAGCGCATGGGTGAAGCGGTAGGTGTCGAACCCCGTCTCCTCGACGAGACGCGCGCCGAGCCCGGCCTCGAGCCGGTCGAGGATCTCGTCCTCGTCGGCTCCGGCGACCGTTCGCAGCGTCGCGAGGTCGAAGTCGCGACCGATCACGGCGGCGATGCGCAAGAGCTCGCCGGCGTCCCCACCGAGGCGTGACAGTCGTTGCGCGATCACGTCCCTGATGGCGGGCGGGAGGGCGACGCCGCCGGCCTGGTCGCTCGGCGGTGTGTCCAGCGCACCGCTCTCGTCGAGATGACGCAACAGCTCGTCGACGAAGAAGGGGTTGCCGTTGGTCTCCGCCTGCACGAATCGAGCCACGCGCTCGGCCGCGTCGTCACGCAGACCCGACACCGACTCGATGAGCAGGCGGATGGTCTCCTCGTCGAGGCCGGTCAACGCGATGCGGTCCGCGCGCGGCGCGCGGGAGAGCGACGCGAGGAACTCGTCGAGGTCGTCCTGGCGCTCGGGCTTCGTGTCGCGGTACGTCGCGACGACGAGCACACGGTGGAGATCGGGCGTGCGCACCAGATGGCGCAGGAGCAGCAACGTGGGGCGGGCCGCCCAGTGGACGTCGTCGAGCACGAGGATCACGGGCTGACGCTGCGCGGTGCGGCGCAACCAGCCGGCCACCGCCTCGAACATCCGGTAGCGCTCGGTCTCGGGGTCGGAGTGCAACGGTGGCTCGAGGTCGGTGAGGCGCGACGCGAGCTCGGGGAGCAGGCGGCTGAGCTCGCCCGCGTCGTAGCCGAACGCGTCGCGGAGGTCGTCATCGGTGCTGTACCGCACGAAGGAGTCGAGTGCCTCGACGAAGGGCTGGAACGGCGTGCGCAGCTCTTCGTCGCAGCGGCCGTAGAACACCACCCAGCCCCCGGCGTGCGCGTCGCGGGCGCTCTCGGCTGCGAGGCGGGTCTTGCCGATCCCGGGCTCGCCCGAGATCACCAACGTCCGTTGCTCACCGGTGGAGACGGCGTCGTGGATGCGACGCAACGTCGCCAGCTCCTCGGCGCGCCCGGAGAACCGGAGGCGCTCCTCGCTCGCGAGCAGGGGTGGGAGTGGGATCGCAACGCGTGGCGACTCGCGCGGAGCGAGCCGGCCCGTGGACGCGACCAATCCGCCTGTGGCAGCGCCGATCCGGGCGACGTCGTCGAACGCGAGGGCCGGATGCGGTCGCGCGATCGCGGCGGCCGCCTCGCTCGCGAGCACCTGACCCGGTGTCGCCGCGCGCGCGAGCGCGAGCGATTCGGTCGCGAGGGCGGAGTCCGCCCAGCTGTGTCCGCCGCCTGGCCGCTCGCCGACAGCCATCCCGACCGCCGGTGGTGTTGGTCGTGCGAGCACCGCGCCGACGACGTCGAGCGCGTCCTGCGGATCGCGGAAGGCGAGGGCACGCGCGTCGCTGTCGTCCAACCGCACCTCCTCGACCGCGCCCGACGCGAGCAGCGCCTCGGCCTCGGGCACGGCGCGCTTCGCCGCGGTGGGGTCGTGGATCACGATGACCGTGACGAGATCGTGCGCGCCGGTCGCGACCGGGGCGGCCGCCTCCCGCCGATGGCTGTGGGGCGGTACGACGAGCTCCGACTCCTGGCGGAGGATCGCGGTCTCGAGCTGTGCCAGCGCGGTGTCCGGCTCGATGCCGAGCTCCTCGCCCAGGTCGTCACGCAGACGCGCGAACGCGCGCAACGCATCGCTCTGTCGTCCGGAGCGGTACAACGCGACCATGAGCTGACCCGCAAGGCGTTCGCGCAGTGGTTGCTCCGCGACCGCGCGTTGCAGTGTCGGGACGACCGCGCCGTGCTCACCGAGCGCGAGCCGCACGTCGCACAGGTCCTCCAGCGCACCGAGACGTAGCTCGTCGAGACGCATCGCCTCCGCGCGCACGGCGTCCACGTCGTCGACGTCGGCGAACGCGCGGCCGCGCCACGACCCGAGCGCCTCGGTCAGCAGGTCGCGCTGCACCGCGGGCTCCGCCGCACGCCCTCCGACCGACAGCAGGTGCTCGAAGCGCAAGGAGTCGAGCTCGTCGTTGCCGACGCGGAGCCGGTATCCCGTCGGCGCCGACACGAGCCGTTCGCTGGGCGTCGCCCGCGGACGGGCCGGCTCGAGCCGGCTCCGGAGTCGGGTGAGGTGGACCCGCAGCGCGGTCGGCGCCGTGGGCGGCGGGTCCTCCGACCACACCTGGTCGATGAGGGTGTCGGTGGCGACGATCTGGTTGGGGTGGGCCAGGAACAGCGCGAGCAGGGTGCGGAGCCGCCGCCCGGTGCCGAGCGCGAGCGGTACGCCGTCCTCCTCGACCTGGACCGGGCCGAGCACGCGGAACTCCATCGCGCTTCTCCGGTGCTGGTCGCGGTCGTCGGGGGCGTTCATAGCGTGGCCGCTCGGGGCGCACAACCGGCGGTGCCGCGGGTCACGCCGGAGCCTTTACGGGGTTGTTGCGCGGGGTTAGCCCCGCCTCGGTAGACCGTCGGGTCATGGCGTCGAACTGCGGCCGCGGTCCGGGAAGCAGGCCCATGGACAGCGATCCCGCACCGTGCCCCCACCGACGGGTCCACGAGCGGGGCGACGGGCGCCGGCGCCACCTCGCGCTGATGTTCACCGACATCGTCGCGTCGACCTCGCTGCTCCTCGACGTCGGCGACGAGGAGTGGCTGCACGTGCTGCGCTGGCACGACACCGTGGTCCGGTCGTGTCTCGCCCGCGGCGGTGGGCGCGAGGTGAAGCAGGTCGGCGACGGGTTCTTCGCCGTGTTCGAGGACGCCAGCAGCGCGCTCGGCTGCGCGCTCGACATCCAGCGCTCCCTCGCGGACGGCCGCGACCAGGGCCGGCCGCGGGTCCACGTCCGGATCGGGATCCACCGGGCCGACGTGCTGGAGGCCGCGGGCGACTACGTCGGCCGGGGGGTGCACGAAGCCGCCCGCATCACGGAGCTCGCCGGCGCCGACGAGATCCTGGCCAGCGCACACGCGCTCGACCGGTCGCACCCCGCGGTGGACGGATCGCCGTGGCGGGAGGTGAGGTTGCGCGGCATGCCGGAGACGGTCGAGCTCGTGACGGTGAATTCGTCTCCCACTCTGGCCCCGTCCCCCAAGTGCCCAGGCCGGCCACGGCGCGGTGGCGCACGTGTGACGGGCCGAGCGTAGACCGCTGCTTTCGGGCCCCGGTCCGTCGCCGCCAGGTTCGACGGACCGTCTGAGCTGCCCACGAGTGATCGCGTCGGAGGGTCGCTGCCTACCATGAAGGCCCCTCGGGAGGCCGATGCCGTGCTCGCCGCGATCACCCAGCAGAACGTCAACGTGCTGGTCGCGTTCGGTGGCGGGATCGTCTCGTTCGCGTCCCCCTGCGTGCTCCCCGTCGTCCCTCTCTATCTGTCGTTGATCACGGGACTCTCGGTGGGGGAGCTGCGCGAGGGCGACCCCCGCCATCTCGGGCGCATCGCGCTCAACACGATGCTCTTCGTCGCCGGCTTCGGTGTGGTCTTCGTGCTCCTCGGGCTCGTGTTCACGACCGCGGGGCACGCGCTCTTCGTCAACCAGGACACGCTGACGCGCGTCGGCGGCGCGCTCGTGCTGGTCATGGCGGTGTACCTCGCCGGCTCGCAGCTGCTGGTCGCGCCCGGCCTGTACCGCGAGGTGCGCTTCCACCCGCACTTCGAGCGCTTCGGGCCCGTGGCCGCCCCGGTCGCGGGCGCCGCGTTCGGCCTCGGGTGGACGCCCTGCATCGGTCCGGTGCTCGGTGCCGTGCTCGGGGTCGCCGCGACGCGCGACACCACCCGGGCGGCCACGCTGCTGGTCGCGTACTCCCTCGGCCTCGGCGTGCCGTTCCTCGTCGTCGGCCTCGGCCTCGGTCGTCTCACCGGCCCGCTCGACTGGATGAAGCGGCACGCACGCGCGATCACGCTCGTCTCCGCCGCGATCCTCGCCGCGTTCGGCATCCTGCTCGTCCTCAACCGCTTCGAGCTCCTCACCGCCCGTCTGCAGGACGGGCTCACCGCCATCGGGCTCAAGCGCCTCGTCAGCCTGGGCTGAGCCGGCGCGCCTGCCACCGGCCGCGCCTGGTCTTGCACGCGCCGTGCAGTTACGCTCTTTGTCATGCCCCGGACACGTTGGTTGGTCGGTGTCGTCGTCGCGCTCGTGACCGTGCTGCTGGCGGCCGGGTGCTCCTCGAGCAACGGGGACAAGTCCTCGTCGTCGAAGACGAAAGCGGTCACGAACACGAGCCTCGTCGCCGACCAGGGCCCGGAGCCCGGCGCGCAGCGACTGCACTTCGAGTTCGGGCCGCTCACCGTGAACGCGGGACAGAACAACATCTCGACGAGCTTCGCGGGGATCCCCAAGCCGAACTTCGACGGCTGGATCGTGCGCATGACCCCGAACCTGCGCCTGGCCGACGGCAGCGTTCCCCCCGTCGACGTGATCCACCTGCACCACGGCGTGTGGCTCAACCTTTCCGGGCACGACGCGACGTCACCGCACCTGCCCGAGCGCTTCTTCGCCGCGGGCGAGGAGAAGACGGTCATGGTCCTGCCGCCCGGCTACGGCTACCAGTACAAGGCGAGCGACCACTGGCTCATCAACTACATGCTCCACAACCTCACGTCGAAGCCCGACAAGGTGTGGATCACCTACGACATCGACATCATCCCGAACACCGCGCCCGAGGCCGCGCACATGATCCCGGCGCACCCGGTGTGGATGGACGTCGAGAACGGCAGCGTCTATCCCGTCTTCGACGTGCCCCGCGGCGGCGGTCACAACGGCACGTACACGTTCCCCGACGACGCGACCGACCCGTACCACGGTCGCCGGGTCAAGAACGAGTGGACGGTTCCGAACGACGGCGTGTTGCTGGCGACCGCGGGGCACCTGCACCCCGGTGGGCTGCACGACGACCTGTGGCTGCAACGCGAGGGCGCGACCGCACCGAAGGGTCACGACAAGCCTGGACACACCGACACCGCGCACCTGTTCTCGTCGATCGCGCACTACTACGAACCGGCGGGACCGGTGTCATGGGACGTGTCGATGACGGGCACGCCCAGCGATTGGCGGGTCCAGGTCCACAAGGGTGACGTGCTCTCGACCACGACGACCTACGACTCGTCGCGCGCGTCGTGGTACGAGTCGATGGGGATCATGGTGGTGTGGATGGCCGACGGCACCGGCGGCGTCGACCCGTTCCAGAAGCCGGTCGACGCGTCGGGCGAGATCACCCACGGCCACCTGGCGGAGAACGACAACCACGGCGGCGCGCCCGCGCCGAACGACTTCGTCGACGCGACCAAGCTGCCGTCGCAGCCGCCGGTGAACCAGATCGTCATCGACAACTTCGTGTACAGCCGCGGCGACCTCACCGTGGCCGACTCGATCCCGACCGTCGTCCAGGGCCAGTCGATCACGTTCGTGAACAAGGACGCGACGCTGCCGATCCCGATCTGGCACACGATCACCGCGTGCGAGTCGCCCTGCGACCGCTCGACCGGCATCGCGTACCCGTTGGCCAACGGGACACCGCAGTTCGACTCGGGCGAGCTCGGCTACGGCGGTCCGCCGACGGCCGACACGAACACCTGGAGCACGCCGACCGACCTCCCGCCGGGCACGTACACGTACTACTGCCGGATCCACCCCGGGATGCGGGGCGCGTTCCGCGTCGTCCCCAAGCCCGCGTGAGCGAGCGCGGAGCCTGACCCTCCACGTGCGCAGACGGCTGAAGTGGATCATCGGCGCGGTCGTGCTCGTCGTGGCCGCGGCCATCGGCGTCGGCGCGTACTACGTGTTCGGGGGGAGCGCGCCCCCGCCGCCCAAGCTGAAGGCCCGCGCGCCGGACGCGTCCGCGTCGAGCACGGGCGGTTCGCCCGCCGGCACGTGGACCGTCGCCACCGGCCCGGACACGTTCGTCGGCTACCGCATGACCGAGCTGTTCGCGGGCGAGACCATCCACAAGACCGCGGTCGGCCGCACGCCCGCGGTGAACGGCACCATGACGCTCACCCCGACCACGGTCGAGTCGGCGCGCGTCACCGCGGACCTCAGCCAGCTCAAGTCGGACCGGGGCCCGCGCGACAGCTACCTGCACAACCACGCCCTCGAGACCGACACGATGCCCAACGCGACATTCGTGCTCGGCGCGCCCGCGTCGCTTCCGTCGACGCCCGCGCCCGGCGCCGAGGTCCAGGTCCCCGTCACCGGGAAGCTCACGCTCCACGGCGTGACCCGCGACGTCACCCTGACGCTCACGGCGCGCTGGAACGGCTCGAGCGTCGACGTCGTCGGCACCGCGCCGGTCAAGCTGTCGGACTACTCGATCGAGACGCCCAAGACCGCGGTCGTGACCGCCGACGACCACGGCTCGCTCGAGCTCCAGCTGCACTTCGTCCGCGCCGGCTGACGGGTCCCGCCCCGCTCGCGTACCCTCCGGGCGCCGAGCGAGGGGGACGCAGATGACGCTCATCGACCCGAACCGCACGTGGGCGCTCGTGGAGGAACGCCTCGCGCGCGAGACCGATCCGGTGCTCGCCCGCAACCTCGCCACCGTGCTCGAGCACATGAAGGCCGAAGCGGCCGGTGACATCGACCGGTTGATGGCGACGCTCGCCGCCGACGTGTCGTACCACGCCTACGGCACGGAGGATCCGGTGCTGAACCCGACCGGCACCGCTCAGGTGCGCGCGTTCTACGAGGCGTTCGTCGCGTCCGGCGCGACGCGTTTGCAGTTCGCGCTGGAGCGGCTGGTGGTCGACCGCGACTGCATCGTCACCGAGGGCGTCATGCGCATGGCCTACCCCGGTCGCACGCTCCGCGCGCGCGGCATCGAGGTCGACGATCCCGACGCCCTCTACCTCTACGAAGCCCGCATGTGCACGCTCTGGCCGGTCGACGAGCATGGCCTGGCGCGAGGCGAGGACACCTACACCGGCGGCGACGGGTTCGCGGGCATCGCGTCGCGCAAGCTCGCATCCGGCGACGTCGCCGAGGCTCGCCTCGCCTGACCCGACTCGGACGCGCGGGTCAGGCCGCGCCGGGGGCGTCGATGCCGAACATGCGCAGGAACGCGTCCACGGACGCGGGATCGCCGTCGACGTGGACGAGATCCGCGGCGAGCGCGTCGTCGTAGGACAGGTCGTGACGTCGCAGCCACAGGAGGATCGGGGCCGAGCTGCGCACGACGACGTCGGCTTCGTCGGGAGGACCCGTCGACACGACGACGCGGTCGGCGAGCGGTCCCGGCTGTGGCGCGTGCACACGCAGCGTCCACTGCCCTTCGTCGAGCACGAGGTGGACCGTGAGCGCGTGGCTCGGGAGTGCCTCGATCAGCACGAGCGCCCGCAGCCCACTGTCGAGCGCGTGCGCGGTGAGCGGCTGCTCCTCGGTCGGCATGTCGAGATAGGGCAGGCCGAAGCGGGCCAGCTCGTAGAGCGCGGGCCCGAGGGCGCGTCCGCGCTCGGTCAGCTCGTAGACGCTGCGGGTCTGTGCCGGCGGCAGCGCGCGCCGCTCCACCAGCCCCGCGGCCTGGAGGTCGCGCAGGCGTCGCGCGAGGAGGTTCGACCACATCCCGGGCAACGCGTCGCGCAGATCGCGGTAGCGCTTCGGCCCGGTGAGCAGCTCGCGCACGACGAGCAGCGTCCAACGCTCACCCAGCACGTCGAGACTGCGTGCGAGCGGGCAGAACTGTCCGTAGGAACGGCGTTCGTGGTCGCGCTCGGGCGCGGGTGCGGTCACTAGCAGTGACAGTAACTCGCACCTTCCTTGTTCGGTTGAAAAACCGAAGGTACGGTGCGCCGGAGGGACCCTGGAGGAGGAACGATGCCGGAACGGACGCAGTACGCGCCGGGCACCCCGTCGTGGATCGACCTCTCGACCACCGACCGGGCCGCGGCCAAGGAGTTCTACAGCGCGCTGTTCGGCTGGACCTACGAGGACCAGCAGGCGGGGCCGGACGCGACGTACACGATGGCGTCGTTGAAGGGCGCGACGGTCGCGGGGATGGCCGATCTCATGTCGGACCAGGTCGGCCAGGGCGTGCCGCCGCACTGGCAGAGCTACGTCACCGTGGCCGACGCCGACGCGAGCGCGACCGCGGCCACGAGCGTGGGCGGCACCGTGCTCGCGGGACCCTTCGACGTCCTCGACGCGGGGCGGATGGCGGTCCTGCAGGACCCGACCGGCGCGGTCGTCGCGATCTGGCAGCCGGTGAACCACATCGGCGCGGGGCTCGTGAACGAGCACGGGACGCTCGCGTGGAACGAGCTCATGTCGCCCGACGTCGAGAAGGCGGCCGGGTTCTACCAGGCCGTGTTCGGCTGGGACGCGGAGACCAACACCGCCGGTGGCATGACCTACACCGAGTTCAAGGTCGACGGGCAGTCGATCGCGGGCGCGATGGCGCCGCCGATGGAGGGCATCCCGCCGGTCTGGGGGATCTACTTCGCGGTCGACGACACCGACGCGACGGTCGCGGAGGCGACGCGCCGGGGCGCGACGTTGATCAACGGTCCCGTCGACATCCCGGTCGGGCGCTTCGCGGTGCTCATGGACCCGCAGGGCGCGGTCTTCTCGGTCATCAAGACGGCCCAACCCGCGTAACGGCGCGGGTCCGGGCCGGCCGTCAGACGACGACGGGCACGCTCAGCGTCGCGTCGTACGGCCCGCCGCAGTGCAGCACGCAGGTCGCCTGCGGGCTGCGCTCGTAACCCGCCGGAAACTGGCCGAACAACGGGTTCCGCGCGAAGAACCAGTGACCCTGCACGTCGAGGCGGAGCTCGTCGCCGGCGCGGAACATGGTCGCGGTCGGGCGCAGCTCGATCTCGACCGGCACGATGTCGCCCGGATGGAGCGGCTCGCGCACGGTGTCGCCGTCGCGCTGCGACGCCTTGCGCATCCCGTGGGTGACGAGGTCGTCGTCGAACCCGTAGGAGCCCTCGAAGCCGATCTCGCGTTCGCCGCGCAGCTTGCGCACACCGACGAACAGGAAGACGTCGTCCCCGCCGCGCACCTCGACGTGGAGCCGAACCCGGATCGACCCGACGATCTCGGTGTCACGTTCGAGCTCCCACGAGAACGTCGCCCGGCCCGTGCGGGTGTCGAAGGCGTGGACGCTCGGCACACCGGGCGGCGCGTCGGCCACCAGCTCGAGGTCGCGCCAGCGCGCGTTCGTCGGCGGCCACGCCTGCTCCTCGCGGACGCTCGTGATCGTCGACGCGCTGTCGCGCACCTCCAGACGCACCGGCGGCACGTCGGCCATCCCGTTGTCGGTCCCCTTGAGGAAATGGTCGAAGAAACGGGCCTGGAACGCGCCCGCCTCGTCGGAGTAGTACGTCGCCCACTTCGGACCGCGATGCGTGTAGAGCCACTTCCGGGCCGAGCCGATGCGCCGGAACCCCTCGAAAGAACCTCGCGAGTGCAGGTTGTGGTCCGAGAAGCTGCCGCACACGAGCGCGGGTACGTCGATGCGCTCGATGTCGCGGTTGCGCGCCTGCCACCAGTCGTCGACGAGCGGGCGCGCCTTGAGCTCACGGCGCAGCGAGACCGGGCTCCGGCGCTGGAGGCGCAGCATCTCGGTCCAGAGGATCGTGAACCCGTCCTCGCGCACACCGCCGGGACGCGCGAAGTCCGCGTACGCGTCGGTGAACCCCTCCCACGGGGAGATGGCCGCGAGGTGCGGTGGCCGCAACGACGCCGCGGCCCACTGCGTGAGCGCGAGGTACGACACGCCGCTCATGCCGACCTTGCCCGTCGACCAGGGTTGCACCGCGGCCCACTCGATCACGTCGTGGACGTCGTGCGCCTCCTGCTCGGAGAGGAGCTCGCCGACACCGTCCGAGCGACCCCAGCCGCGGAGGTCGCAGTTCACGATCGCGTAGCCGCGCGGCACCCAGAACCCCGGGTCCGGTGCCTCCCAGCTCGTCCACGCCGAGATCGAGAACGGTTCGGACTGGGGAAGCAGCCGGAACTGCGCCGGGACGTGCCACCCGTGCCCGTCGCGTCGTGGCTTCGGGAGGTGGTCCTTGCCGTAGGGGTGCGCGCACACGATGACCGGTACCGGCTGGTCGTCGTCGGGCCGAAAGACGTTGGCCCGCAGGATCGTGCCGTCGCGAACCGGTACCTCGACGTCGCGCTCGAAGCGCGCGCCGACCGGCGGTGGCGTCACCGTGACACCGGGATCGACCGCGTGACGGAGGCGCCGGCCGACGTGGCCGAGCGGGATCGCCATCGCGCCAGCATGCCAAACGCGTAGTCGCGCGCCGTCGACCCGCCGCGTAGCGTGGCGTCCACCGAGGGGGAGGACGGCCATGCGGGCCTGGCAGGTGCACGACCACGGCGATCCGGCGCACGCGCTGGCGATGGCCGAGATCCCGCCTCCCGACACCGGTCCGGGACTGCTGCGGGTGCGGGTCGGCGCGGCCGCGATCGGACTGCCCGACGTGTTGATGGCCCGGGGCACCTATCCGCTGACCCCGCGCGCCCCGTTCGTGCCGGGTCAGGAGGTCGCGGGCGTGGTGGTCGCGGCGGGCGACGGCGCGCGCACCGAGGTCGGGACGCGCGTCATGGGGGTCACCGACTTCCGCGACGGTGCCGGCGGTCTCGCGGAGGAGGCGCTCGTCCTCGACGACTTCGCGTTCGCGGTGCCGGTGTCGATGAACGACGCCGACGCGGCCGGCTTCCTCATCCCGTTCCACACCGCGCACCTGGGTCTCGTACGCCGCGGTCGGTTGGCGCGCGGGGAGACGCTCGTCGTGCTCGGCGCCGCTGGCGGGACGGGCTCGGCCGCGGTGACGCTCGGCCACGCGCTCGGCGCGACCGTCATCGCGGTCGCCGGAGGCGCGGCGAAGGGATCGTACTGCCGGTCGTTGGGCGCCGCGCACACCGTCGACCACGCGCGCGGCGACGTCGCGGGCGCGGTGCGCGAGCTGACCGCTGATCGTGGCGCCGACGTCGTGTACGACCCGGTGGGCGGCGAGATGTTCGACGCTGCGTGCCGGTTCGTCGCCAACGAGGGCCGGATCCTGACCGTCGGGTTCGCGGGCGGCGGTTGGGGCACCGTCTCGACCGCCGACGTGACCGTGCGCAACTACTCGGTGGTCGGCGTGTTCGCGGGCGCGTACGACCGTGAGCTCCGCGCTGAGGTGCAACGCGAACTGCTCGGGCTCTGGGACGCCGGCGCCATCCGTTCGATCGTCACCACGTCGGTCCCCTTCGACGACGCGCCCGCGCTCTTGGAGTCGCTCGCGTCCCGCCGGATGATGGGGAAAGCCGTCGTCACGATCGCGTAGCTCGTTCAGTTCCGACACGATGCGGCGCCAGAGCGCCGCATCGTGTCGGAACCGGGCTCAGAGCGCGGCGTTGGTGCGGCGGCGGTACGCGGCGACGGCCTGCTCGACCCCCGCCTGCACGAGGTGGTCGTTGTCCTTCGAGAGGAACCGGTGCACGCGCCTCTCGAGGAGGAAGCGCATGATCGGGTTGTACACGTGATACGTCTCGCTGAAGTGGACGCGTGTGCGCCCGTCGCCCAGGTCCTCGAGCCAGTGGTGGCCCTCCGCGCACGACCACAACGGCTTGCCCACCGCGTCGTAGCGCGACGACTCGTTCGGCTTGGTCTGCGTGACCCACTCCCACGACTGGCCGACGCCGCCCGACAGCAGGTACTTCGGCACACGGAACCAGCAGTGGCGCACCAGCCCGTCGCCGTGCTCGTCGCCCGGATGCAGGATCTCGATGCGCACCGGGCCGTGCTCGATGACCTGGTGCTCGCCCGGCGGCAGCTTCGGGCGGGGCGGGTGCATGGCCGCCCAGATCTCCTCCGGCGTCGCGTCCATCACGAACGAGGAGTGGTGCCGTTGCATGGCGTGGTCCCGGCTCGGGTTCAGGTGCCCGGACCTTAATCCTGACGTGCGCGTCAGGTCACCTGCCGATAGCGACGGACCGCGAGCGGCGCGCACAGGGCGATGATCCCGACGATCCACGCGAGCGCGGCCCAGACGTGGGACCCGGCCGGAAGCCCGAGCGTGAGCGCGCGCACCGCATCGACCACGACCGACACCGGCTGGTGCTTCGCGAACGCCTGCAGCCAGCCCGGCATCGACGACACCGGCACGAAGGCCGAGGACGCGAACACGAGCGGGGCGAGGATCGGGAACGACGCGGCCTGCGCGGTCTCGCTGTCGCGCGCCGAGAGCCCCACGATCGCGAACACCCACGAGAGCGAGTACGCGAACGCGAGCACGAGCAGCACGCCGAGCACGATCGCAGGGATGCTGCCGCTCGGGCGCCAACCGACGAGGAGCCCGACGACGCACATGAGCACGACGACGAACGCGTTGCGCACGAGGTCGGCGAGGGTGCGGCCGACGAGCACCGCGGAGCGCGCCATGGGCAAGGAACGGAACCGCTCGACCAGGCCCTTCTGCAGGTCCTCGGCCAGTCCGACGCCGGTCGTCAGCGAGCCGAACACGACCGTCTGGACGAAGATGCCCGGCATCAGGAAGTTGACGTAGCTCTCGCCGGTGACCTTGATCGCGCCACCGAACACGTAGCGGAACATCAACACGAAGATGACGGGCTGGATCGTGGCGAACACCGCGAGCTGCGGGTTGCGGCGAAGGTTCAGCAGGTTGCGCCATGCGATCGTGAGCGCGTCGGCGACGGCGCGCGGTCGGGATTCGCGCTCGAGCGTCTGATCGAGGGGCGCGGGCGCGAAGTCTTCGAGCGTGCGGACGGTTGTCATACGGCTGCCTTCGCGTCATCGTCGTCGGCCACGGATTCTGCAGCGTGGCCGGTCAGCGCGAGGAACACGTCGTCGAGCGTGGGCTCGCGCAAGGCCATGGTCGAGGGCGTCACGCGCGCGCCGTCGAGGATGCGCACCGCTTCGAGCATCGCCGCGGGCCCGTCGCTCACGCTGAGGCGCAGCACGCGTCCCTCGACCGTCACCGAGCCCAGCCGGCCGAGCTCGCGCCCGGCGCGCGCCGAGGTCTCGTCGTCCTTGAAGCCGACCTCGATCACCGTCGCGCCGAGCCGGGCCTTGAGCTGCGCCGCGGTGCCCTCCGCGATCACCGCGCCGTGGTCGATGACGACGATGTTGTCGGCGAGACGGTCGGCCTCCTCGAGGTACTGGGTGGTGAGCAGCACGGTCGTGCCCGCGTCGACCAGGTGCTCGATGACGCCCCACAGATCGGTGCGGCCCTGCGGGTCGAGACCGGTCGTCGGCTCGTCGAGGAAGAGCACCGGCGGCCGGTGCACGAGCGCGGCCGCGAGGTCGAGACGCCGGCGCATGCCGCCCGAGTACGTGCGCACGAGGCGGTCACCCGCGTCGACGAGGTCGAAGCGCTCGAGCAGCTCGGTCGTGCGCCGCGCGATCTCGTCGGACGGAAGGTGCGTGAGCCGTCCGACCAGACGCAGGTTCTCGGCCGCCGTGAGGTTCTCGTCGACCGCCGCGTACTGGCCCGCGAGACCGATCGACGCGCGGACCCACTGCGCGTCGCCGACGACGTCGTGACCGAGCACCTCGGCGCGTCCCGCGTCGGGCTGCAACAGCGTGGTGAGCACGCGCACCGCGGTCGTCTTGCCCGCACCGTTGGGTCCGAGCAGACCGAGCACGCGCCCGACCGGTACCTCGAAGCTCACACCGCGCAACGCCTCGACGTCTCCGAAGTGCTTCACCAGGTTCTCGACGAGGATCGCGCTGGTCATGGCTTCAGTCTGTCGCGGTGCGTCGTGAGCGCCGACACGAATATCTCGTGACGAGGCAGTATCGCGGCCATGGCCGACCTCCCTGATCTGCAGGAGCTCGAAGGCTCGATGCCGTTCGCGCGCTCGATCGGTATCGAGCTCGTGCGTGCCGGGCCCGACGAAGTGGTCGGGCGTCTTGCCTGGTCAGCGGAGCGGTGCACCGCCGGGGGGCTGCTGCACGGCGGAGCGATCATGGCGCTCGCCGACTCGCTCGGTGGGGTGTGCGCGTTCCTGAACCTTCCCCACGGCGCATCCACATCCACAATCGAATCGAAGACGAATTTCTTCCGGGGCGTCCGATCGGGCACGGTGCAGGCCACGACGGCGCCGCTGCACGTGGGCCGCACGACGATCGTGGTGCAGACCGACGTGCGGGACGACGAGGGCCGGCGGGTCGCGCTCGTGACCCAGACCCAGGCCGTGATCAGCTGAATCGCGGGTCGCCGGGCCGGGTTTCGACCGTCGCTCCGTACCCCTTTGCCGGTCGTTAACACCGTTGTAGCCGGGCTCCCGTAGACCTCACCTCACCGGATGCGCCGACGCGCGGTCCGGGCGACCGGAGCAGTCGAGCGGACGGGTCGAGGGGAGGGGACGATGCGCAAAGGACGCGCGAAGGCACGCACCGAGCGCCTGGCGGGAGTGGGCTTGTTCACCCGGTGCAGTGCGGCGGAGCTGGGCCGGGCCGACGAGCTCCTGTTCGAGGTGCCGGTCGAGGCCGGCCGCACGCTCGTGCACGAGGGCGACGACTGGGCCGCGTTCGCGGTCATCGTCGACGGCCGGGCGGTGTCGAGCGGCCAGGGGTTCGGCCCGGTGACGTTGGGTCCGGGCGCGTGCTTCGGTGAGACCGCGCTGTTCGACGGCGGGACCGAGCCCGCGACCGTCGTCGCGGCGACGCCCATGACGCTGCTCGTCGCCGGACGGTGGGAGTTCCGCGAGCTGATGAAGATCCCGGGCGTCGCGCTCGCGGTGTTGCTGTCGCTCGTCGCGCAGTTGCGCAGCGCGCGCGCCGGTGTCGACGCGATGAAGGCGGCGACGCGTCCGGGTGGACGGCTCGACGAACTGGTGCTCGACGACGTCGCGACGGGTCGCGTCGGCGTCGAGGGGATCGCGGCGGTCCTCACGCCCGCAGCGGCATCGGCGTGAGCGGGTGCCGTGTGAGGATCGCCGTGAGCTCGGGTGGGCGCGGAACCGGCAACGACGCCGGACGTCGAGGTGCGCTCGCGTCGTGCGCGCCGTCGACCGCGGCCCGGATCGGCACGCCGGCTCGCGCGTGGTGAGGGGCGCGGGCCGGCGTGTCCGGCAGAGATGTGCGGGTGCGCGCGCGACGGGGCTGGGGCGCACGCACCCGCACGTGATCGGGGCAGGGGATCGCGACGCGTGGTGCACGGCCGGGTGGGGCGTGCACCACGCGTGATCCCGACTCGTCGGGCCCGCCGGCCGGTCGCCCCCCGACCGGCGGCGGGCCCGGCGGGGTTCCGCGCGCAGTGCGGACCCCGTTCTCGAGCGTCGGAGCGTCTGAATCCGTGCTCACGCACTCCAGAAGAGCGATTTTCGGACGTTGGGCTCCGGTGGTAACTTCACCCGTGCGACGCGGGGTGGAGCAGTCTGGTAGCTCGTCGGGCTCATAACCCGAAGGTCGCGGGTTCAAATCCCGCCCCCGCCACCAACGAGAACAGCAGGTCAGGGCCGGTGCGCATGCATCGGTCCTCTGCTTTTCGCGCTTTCGGACCCGTGTTCACGCGCCGGCGGGCGGCGGGTCGTCGCCTGCTGACTGACTCAGCTTCGCCATCATTGCGTGGATGTCTTGGGTGATCGCGTGGACGGCACGCGTCAGCTCCGTGTTCGCCTGCAGCTCAGTCTCCGCTTCGTGGAAGTCGTGGTCGGCTTTCGCTTGCTGGAACGCTGACTGCCGGTTCTGACCGATCATGACGAAGGTCGACAAGAAGATCGCTTCGAGCGACACGACGAAGGTCAGGAATTGGAACGGGTAGCTGTCGGCACCGAAGAGGCCGGTCGCCACCCAGAACGCGAAGATCGCGGCGTGCACCCAGACGAACGGCATGGAACCCGCGAACGCGGTGATCCGGTCGGCGAGGTGCAACTGCCAGTCGTCCGCTCGTTTCTTCAGTTGGTTGAGGACGACCGGAGAGTGTTGCGCGTCGTGCGGCGCGTGCTGAGGGTGTGCTTCCTGGACGTCGGTTCCGAGCTTCGACATCGTGGCCGAGCCTCCCGGGTTGTGGTCCTGCTGGCGCCGAGATCTCCCGTCCGCTCGGCCAGTGGAGACGCGGCGACGCCGCGCGCCCGCAACGCGTCCGCGGCCCGGCGGGCACCGTCATGTGAGCGTGCGTCGATGCCGGTGAGTGCCTCGGCCTCGCGGTGATCCGGCGTGAGGTGGTCGACCAGTCCGAGCAGCGTGTCCGGTACGCGCTCCGGCGGTGCAGGGTCGAGGACGACGAGCATCCCTGCGTCTCGCGCGGCGCGAGCCGGCGATGTTGTCTCCACGCCGTCGGCGCGGGGACCGGGCAGCGCCTGCACGGCGAGATCGTCGTCGCCGACGTAGCCGACGAGCCTCACCTCAGCCCCCGGCCGGGCACGCGGTGCAAGAAACCGTTGCTCGCGAGGCGCCGGCTGGCTCAGCATCACGAGGGCGCGTAGTTCGCTTGCGGGCGGTCCGGTCGGGATCCGTCCTCACTGGGTTCCCGGGCGCCCGGCGGGTATGCCGGAACGGTCGGGGCGGCGTGCAGGTGGTCGTACGCGAGCCGCACCGACATCGATCCCTCACCGACCGCGGACGCCACGCGCTTGATCGAGCCGCTTCGCACGTCCCCGGCGGCGAAGACCCCGGGCCGGCTGGTCCCGAGCGACGCCACGTTGCGGAACGCTTCTCCCTTCGTCGGGACGGGCAGGAGACGAGCCACGTCCGCGCCGGTCAGCACGAAACCGTGATCGTCGAGCGCGAGCTCGTCGCCGAGCCAGTCGGTGTGCGGGTCCGCGCCGATGAAGACGAACAGGCGTCGGACCGGGAGGTGCTCGCGCGCACCGCTGCGGTTGTTCTCCACCACCACCGCTTCGAGCTCGCCCTCGCCGAGGAGCTCCCGCACCTCGGTGTTGCGCAGGATCCCGATCGCGTCGCTGCGCTCGAGACGGTCCGCCAGGTAGCGCGACATGCTCTTACCGAGGTCGTCCCCGCGGATCATCAGGTACACGCGGCTTGCGTGCGCGGCGAGGAACAGCGCAGCCTGGCCGGCCGAGTTCCCACCACCCACGACGGCAACCGGGGCACCGTCGCACAACGGTGCCTCGGCCACGGTCGCGGCGTAGAACACGCCCGTCCCCTCGAGCTCCTCGAGCCGTGACACGGGGAGCTTGCGGTATTGGGCACCAGTCGCGATCACGACGGTCCGGCTGCGGAGCCGCTCGCCGCTGCCGAGGGTCACGACGTGGACCCCGTGATCGTGTTCGAGACGGGTGACCTCGCCCGGCACCGTGATCCGGGCGCCGAACTTGTCGGCCTGGATGATCGCCCGGTCCGCGAGCTCGGAACCGGAGATCCCGGCGGGGAAGCCGAGGTAGTTCTCGATGCGCGACGAGGAGCCGGCCTGGCCGCCGGTCGCGAGCTCCTCGATCACGACCGTCGCGAGCCCTTCGGACGCGCCGGTCACCGCAGCCGCGAGGCCGGCCGGGCCCGCGCCGACGACGAGCAGGTCCCAGACCGCGTCCGCGTCGGTTTCGACCCGGAGCCCGAGCACGCGAGCCAGCTCCGCGTTGCTCGGGTTGCGCAGCACGGTGTCCTCGCCCCAGACGACCACGGGCGTCTCGTCGGCCGCGACACCGAGCGCGCGTAGCAGCGCCTCAGCGCGCAGGTCCGCTTCGAGATCGACCCAACGGTGCGGGAGCCGATTGCGCGCCGCGAATTCGCGGAGGCGGCGCGTGTCGGGGGAGAAGCGGGAACCGATGATGCGGATGCCGGCGCCGAGATCGATCAGAACGTTCCGGCGTACGAGGTACGCGCGCAGGATCAAGTCACCGAGCGTCGCGTCCTGCGCGACGAGCTCGCGCAGGCGGTCGGCGGGCACCGCCAACAACTCTCCCGGTTCGCGGACCACGGCGGTCAGCAACACCGACTGACCCGTGAGGAGGCCGATCTCGCCGAGGAAGCGACCGGGACCGTGCACGCCGATGACCTCCTCCTCGGACCCGTAGCGCTCGACCAGCGCCACGAGCCCGTCGAGGATGACGAACAGGTCGCAGGCACGGTCGCCTTCGCGGTAGAGCACCTCGTCCTCACGCGTGGGACGGCGGGTGCCGATCCGCTCGAGCGCGGCGATCTGATCGCGAGTCAGGCGCGGGAACGCGCCGTGAACGTCGGGTGTCTCCGTGGCGCTCCCAGGTTCCATGCCCCGACCCTGCCCACCCGGGGACCCCAAGTCACGCCCGGTGCGATTCGCGTGCGATCGCCGCAACGGCTGGGTAGGCGCGCGCCGACGACCCGACGAGGAGCGACCCATGAGCACACCAGCTGCACCCTCCGAGCGACCGGGAGACCGCCTGGTCCTGCCGGTCGACGACGAAGACCACGTTGCGGGTGCTCGGAACGCGCCCGTCGTGCTCGTCGAGTACGGGGACTTCGAATGCCCGTATTGCGGGCAGGCCTACCCGGTCGTCGAGGAGCTCCGGCGGCGGTACCCGGACGATCTGGCGTTCGTCTTCCGAGACTTCCCGCTCGTCGAGATCCACCCGCACGCGCTCCCTGCGGCGAAGGCTGCAGAGGCGGCCGGGCTCCAGCGCCAATTCTGGTCGATGTACGCGGTGCTCTTCACGCACCAGGACGCGCTCGATCCGGCAAGCATGCTGGTCTACGCGCGCACGGTCGGTCTCGACCTCCGGCGCTTCATCGATGACGTCGACTCGGACGCGGTCGAGCGGAAGATCCGCCGGGACGCGATGTCGGGTGTCGCGAGCGGTGTGCCCGGGACGCCGACGTTCTTCGTCAACGGAGTCCGTCACACGGGTGGGTTCGGTCTGCGGGAGCTCAGCTCCGCACTGGAGGCGGCGATGCACCGTGCTCGGACGTGACCTGGCGCACGCGAAGCCCAAGGACCACGATCTGATCGCTTCACGGTAATGCGCGGCGCGCTCCGTTGCTGGGGCTTGTCGAGCATCGTGATCAGCGTGGTGGCGTCGCCTCGGTTGCCGCCGGAGAGCGTCGCGAACACGTTCACGGTGGGCTCGGCGCGTCGACGGTGGCGCGCAACCGCGTGAGCTCGTCCAGCGTCGGATAGGCCGCTTGCGAGCCATACGTCTGCACCGCGTACGCGGATGCCGTGACGCCCCACGCCGCGGCCTCCGCCTGCCCGCACCCCGACGCGACCGCCCACGCCAGCGCGCCAGCGAACGCGTCACCAGCACCGGTTGTGTCAACGGCGCGGACCTCGGGTGCCTCGATCGTCTCGAGCCCCCCGTTGCACGCGACCACACAGCCACCGCCGTCGAGCTTCACGGAGACCGCGGCGACGCCGCGCGCCCGCAACGCCTCCGCGGCTCGGCGTGCACCGTCACGTGAGCGTGCGTCGATACCGGTGAGTGCCTCGGCCTCGCGGTGATCCGGCGTGAGGTGGTCGACCAGTCCGAGCAGCGTCTCGGGTACGCGCTCCGGCGGTGCCGGGTCGAGGACGACGCGCATCCCTGCGTCGCGCGCGGCGCGAGCCGACGCGACGACGATTGCAGGCGGGATCTCGACGTCGGCGACGAGCACCGATGCCGTCGGTGCAGCGGTGACCGTGCGCGCGACGCGGTTGGGTTCGAGCGGCCACTCGTCGTTCGCGTTGGGAGTCAGGACAATCGTCTTCTCTCCGTCGCCGGCGACGTGGATGGACGCGAATCCGGTCGCGCACTTGATACGACAAACCGATGTTGTCTCCACGCCGTCGGCGCGGGGACCGGCCAGCGCCTGCACGGCGAGATCGTCGTCGCCGACGCAGCCGACGAGCCTCACCTCACCCCCCAGCCGGCGGATGATCACCGCGACGTTCCCGGCCTTGCCGCCCGATGCCCGCAACAGGTCACGCGCGAGCCGGGTCCCCGCACCGTCA
>DATBEZ010000054.1:0-17161 GCA_036558745.1 Acidimicrobiia bacterium | reverse complement strand
CGTCACTTCACGCTGTGGTCGGCGATGCGCCACGACACCGATCCCGACGCGGCACCGTTCCCGCGCGAGCTCATCGTCGAGCTCCGCGACGCGACGCTCGAGAACAACCGGCTCCTCGCGCGCGGGATCCGTGAAGCCGCGGCGCGCGACGGCCGCGTCGTCGCCGACGAGACGCTCGTGCCCGCGTTCCTGTGGTCGTGCCTCAACGGCCTGGCCGATCACTTCACCAGCGAGCGACGCAGTCTCGATCCGTTTTCGCAGGAGCGTCTCGTGGAGTTCGCCGCCCGACGGCTCGCGCTCGCGATCACGGAGCCGGCATAGCCGATCGCTCAGGAATCGGCCCGTCTCCCGGCCTGCTCGAGCTCCGGCGCCGCCGTGCGCTCCGCCATGTAGTAGACGGCGACGAGCCCGGTGATCCCGAGCGCGGTGTACGGGCTCACGAACGCGATGCCGATCGCGGCGAGGTACGCCACGTTGCCGATCGTGAAGCGGATGATCGCGCGGCGCTCGTCTGCAGGTGGCAGCGGCGCCACGAGCAGGTCGCGACGGATCGACCACACGAGGACCGAGCCGAATGCGAGCCCCATCAGCTCGAACACGGCTGCGTAGAGCGCCATCGCGAGCCGGGCGTCGGCACCGCCGCCGCGCAGGTAGTCGGCCATCGTCGATGTCGCGAAGGGGATCGCGACGACGAAGAACAGCAGGGCCAGGTTGAGGTACACGAGCACGCGGTCGACGCGCGCGAGCGCGTGGAAGACGCCGTGGTGGTTGACCCAGATGATGCCGATGGTGAAGAAGCTGACCGCGTACGCGACGTACGACGGCCACTGCCGCGTGAGCTGATGGCCGAGCGAACCGTGTCCCGGCCCCGCCACGCTCAGGTCCAGCGCGAGCAGGGTGATCGCGACCGCGAAGACGCCGTCGCTGAACGTCTCCAACCTGCTGCGGTCCATCGACTCTCCGGCGTTCGTGTGGACGCGAACCGTAGAGCCCGCGGCTCACGTCCACACGGACCGCTGAAGGCTCAGTCGTTCAAGCGCTGGTCGACCCAGGTGATGATCGCGGTCAGGTAGTCGGCCGGGGTGGACGGATCGGTGTTGGTGAGACCGACCCGCGTCGTCACGACGTGGGTCGAGCAGTCCGGCGTCGTGTCGGCGTCGACGCACACCGGCAGGTTCATCGACTTGCTCGTCGGTCCCTGCGCGGCGATCGCGCGCCGCATCGGCTCGTGGATGCAGTCGGTGATGCCCATCGTCGCCGTCGTGCCGTCGTGGAGCGGACACGTGACCGGGAGCGAACCGCACGTGTTGACGTCGCCGTGGTTCCAGATGTGCATGATCGGCACCGTCAGACGGCCGCTGGCGACGAGTTTGTCGGGCTCGTTGGCGATGTTGGCCAGGTCGGGGTGGACCCGGGCCGCGATCGCGCTGACACGCGCGGGGTCGTTATCGTCGGTGCAGATGCCGGCCGCGAACGCGGCCGCGCTGGCCTCCTGGTTGACGATGCTGGCGTCGGCGACGATGCCCGCCGGCGGGATGCCCTGCAACTGCATCGACCACGCGACGCCGTACGTGCCGGCCGAGCCCGCGCTCCCGCCGTGCAGGAACGTCTTCGACGTCGGGTAGTGCGCCTGTACGTACTGGATCGCGGCCTTGACCGAGATCAGGCCGGTCGTCGGGCGCGGCTTGCCGTCGGGCGTGGTGTTCGGGTTGTGCGGGTCGGGCGTGTTGTCACCCGCGTACACGTCGTGGCTGCAGTACGACACCGCGAGTGTGCGGAAGCCGGCCGCGTCGTCGCGCACCTTGGCCATCAGCCCGTCGTTGTCGAGCGTCATGCGCAGACCGGCGTTGCCTTCCTCGGTCTTCTGGTTCGCGCTCGGGATCGGGTTGCCGTTCACGTCGAAGTAGCCGGCGCCACCGCCGTGCATGAACACCCACAGCGGGCGCGTCGCGGTCGCCGACGATCCGTTCTTCGTGCCGATGACGAACGTCTGGTAACCGCTGACGCTGCACGGATACGCCGTGTCCTCGTAGAAGTCGTAGCGCCAGCCGTTGAGCGTCGACGTGCTCACGAACTGGATCGAGTCCGTCGTGCCCGGTGTGCCGAGCGGGATCGTGCACGCCGTGCCCGCCACGACCAGGACCGCCAGAACGAGCGCCACCCACCTGCCTCGCATCGCGACTCCCCCATCCCGCGGCCTTCGACCGCGAACGACGCCTCGCGAGGCGCCACCCACGCCCCGACTCCACCGGTGCAAGCCCAGCACGGGCACGCTAACGTTTCGTTAGTAGCGGATCAAGCGCGTGTGAAGAACGGTCGGAGGTACGGCGATGGCGCGTGGGGAGGAGCCGAGCCCCCAGACGACGCGCGAGGCGTTGATGGACGCGGCGCTCGACCTGCTCGACGAGCGCGGCGTGCTCGCGGGGTTGAACCTGCGCGAGGTCGCCGACCGGGTCGGCGTCACGCCGGCGAACATCTACCACCTGTTCGGCTCGCGTCAGGGCCTGTTGCGGGCCGCGCTCACGCGCGAGACCGATCGGCTGGGCGAGGCGATGGCCGACGTCGTGTCGCTGCCCTACGTCGAGCGTCGCGTGCGCATGTTCGACATCGTGGGCGAACGGCGTCGCCTCGCGTTGACCGCGCTGCTCGCGCTCGACGGCGATCCCGACTATCGGCCGTTGCCGTTCTACGACGCGACGCGCGCGCAGTACCGCGCGCAGGTGGAGGCGGGCGAGATCCCCGCCGGGGTCGACGTCGACGCGCTGCACGTGCTGACCCTCGCGACGTCGATCGCCTCCGCGATCTATGCCGACGCCGCGGCCCGCCAGATCGGCGTGAGCGCGGCAGAGCTCCGGGCCCGGCTGCGCTCCGTGCTCGAGGAGATGGTGGCGGGCGTGGTGCGCGCCGGCCAGGAGGCGACGACCGGCCGGTGACCTGCGGTCGGGCGCCCGGGCGATGAGTTCGGCGCCTGACGGGGGTCTGAACCCTCGCATGCCCGGGAGCAGTCTGAACCCTCGCATGCCCGGGAGCAGTGGACGAGGAGGTCGACGTATGCGTGAATCGACGCTGGCGCGGCGAGGGACGGTGAGCCGATGAGCGGTGTGCGCGTGCTGGTGGGAACCCGCAAGGGTGCGTTCGTCCTCACGTCCGACGGCCGTCGGGCGCAGTGGCGGGTCGAGGGGCCGCTGTTCGGTGGTTGGGAGCTGTACCACGTGAAGGGTTCGCCCGCCGATCCGAACCGGTTGTACGCGTCGCAGACGACGTCGTGGTTCGGGCAGATCGTGCAGCGGTCCGACGACGGCGGGAAGACGTGGACGCCGGTCGGCAACGACTTCGCGTACGACGGCGTCGCGGGCACGCACCAGTGGTACGACGGCACACCCCATCCGTGGGAGTTCGCACGCGTGTGGCACTTCGAGCCGTCGCCGAACGATCCCGACGTCGTGTACGCGGGCGTCGAGGACGCGGCGTTGTTCCGCACCGTCGACGGCGGGCAGTCGTGGCAGGAGCTGCCGGGATTGCGCGAGCACGGGTCGGGACCGGCGTGGCAACCGGGCGCGGGCGGGATGTGCCTGCACACGATCGTGCTCGATCCCACGGACGAGGCGCGCATGTGGGTCGCGATCTCGGCCGCGGGCGTGTTCCGCACCGACGACGGCGGGAAGACGTGGACCCCGACGAACCGCGGTCTCGTATCGGAAGGAATCCCCGACGACGACGCCGAGGTCGGTCACTGCGTGCACCGCATCGCCATGCATCCGTCGCGCCCGGACGTGCTGTTCATGCAAAAGCACTGGGACGTGATGCGCAGCGACGACGGCGGCGACTCGTGGCGCGAGGTGAGCGGGAACCTGCCGTCCGACTTCGGCTTCCCGATCGCGATCCACGCGCACGAGCCCGACACCGTGTACGTCGTCCCGATCACGAGCGACTCGCTGCACTACCCGCCCGACGGCCGGCTGCGGGTGTACCGCTCGCGAACCGGCGGCGACGAGTGGGAGCCGTTGACGGCGGGACTGCCACAAGAGCACTGCTACGTGAACGTGCTGCGCGACGCGATGGCGGTCGACGCGATGGACTCGTGCGGCGTGTACTTCGGGACCACCGGTGGTCAGGTGTACGCGTCGGCCGACGCCGGCGATACGTGGGCTCCGATCGTGCGCGACCTGCCCGCGGTGCTCTCGGTCGAGGTGCAGACGCTGCCGTGAGCACTGCCGTGCGCGTCGTGCTGCCCGCTCACCTCAAGACCCTGGCCGGCGTGTCGGGTGAGGTGCGGGTCGACGTCGACGGCTGCGTGAGCCCGTGCGCGGTGCTCGACGCGCTGGAGGCCGCGTACCCGGTGCTGCGGGGGACGATCCGAGAGCACGGCTCGCTCCAGCGGCGGTCGTTCGTGCGCTTCTTCGCGGGCGAGGAGGACGTGTCGCACGACCCGGCGGACGCGCCCTTGCCCGAGTCGGTCGCGACGGGCCGGGAGCCGTTCTGCGTGGTCGGCGCGATGGCCGGCGGCTGAACCCGCCGCTATTCGGTTCCGGAGGTGAACGCGACGATCGTCGTCCCCGACGGCACGGGGCCGGCCGCCTCGCGACCGTCGGCATCGAGGAATCGGACGCCGAGCACGTCGACGTCCTTGCCGAGGACCGACTCGACGCGTCCGCGGAGGCCGCCCGTCAACGCGCTCAGCACTTGCGGCCAGTCGAAGGCGGCCGAGCCGGCGCCGTCCCGCTCGAGTCGCGTGACGAGCGGCTCGGCTACCTGAGCGATCCTGTCGTCGGCCATGGCGTCGACGGTACGGCCGCCCCGGCTCGATCGGAATAGTACGAACGTCCCGCCGGGTCGAAGCGATGTACCTACACGGCTCCGGGGTTCCGAGGTGGCCCGTCGATCAGACGCGCGATCTCGGAACGGCGCGAGATGGCGAGCTTCGCGAACACCTCGACGAGCTGGTTGCGCACGGTGTGCTCGGAGATGAACAAGGCCTCGCCGATCTCGCGGTTGGTCCTTCCCGCGGCGACGAGCTCGGCGATCTCGCGTTGCCGCCCGCTCAGCACGTCGAGCGGTCCGGGCGCGCGGGGCGCGGTCGAACCACTTCTCGCGACGTTGTCGAGTCGGGTCAAGACCCGCACGAGTCCCCGCGGTCGCGCGAGATCCGCGGCGCGCTCGAGCGCGTGGGCGCGCGTCTCGGTGTCGATCCCCGCGACCTCGGCGAGGTCGAGCCATGTCTCGGCCGCCTCGCGGTACCGCTGTCCGGCCTCGAGCTGGGTCGCCGCCGATTCCAGGAGCGTGGCCGCATCGAGCGGCGCGCCCCGAGTCGACGCTTCGAGTCCGTGCGCCCACGCGGCCGCAGCCTGGAAACCTCGGCCGGCCCCGCGGCGAAGCGCGTCGTCGATGACGGTCCGCGCGTCCTGCTCGGCACGATCGTCGCCCAACGCCCGCGCGGCGCGGACAGTGACCGTCAGCAAGCCGAGCGCACTGGCGTGGAACAGGTCGCCGGTGAGCGTGGAGACCTCCGCCGCGGCGAGCAACGCCTGCTCGTGCTCGGCGCCTGCGTAGTGCCAGCGGGCCCGTGCGAGCAGCACGCCCGCGGTGAACTCCGCGACTCCGAGCGCGTACACGCCCTGCAACCGCTCCAGGCGTTCGCGTGCACGGGCCTGGTTGCCGCGCTCGATATCGACGACACATGCGGGCAGCTGCACGAACTCGTCGATCAACGCGTCGTGCTGCTCGCGGAGGGACGCGACGATCGCATCCACTTCGTCGAGCTCACCGAGGTAGGCGAGGATGAGCGCGATGCCGACCTCGATCGCCCACGTCCCCTGTTCACCGCGTCGGGCGAGCTCGAGCGCTTGACGGTTCAACGCGAGGCAATCATCCATGTCGCCGCGCCCGGCCGCGACGAACGACTGCGCGGTGAGCGCGACCGTGAGGGCTTCGTCGCGACGTGATGCCGCGGCGACCGCGCGCAAGCGGTGAAGGACGGCTTCTGCCTCGCGGAGCTCACCGGCGGCCGCGAGTCGGCGGGCCGCGTTCGTCATCGACGTCAGCCCGGCGTCCGTTCGCTCGTCGCACGCGGCGAGGGCTTGTCGGGCGAGCTCGGCGGCAGCCGCGTACTCCTTGCGTCGTGTCGCTTCGTGGGCCTCGACCAACAGGCGCGGGACCGCGTCGGGCGCGAGGGCCGTGGGGTCGAGGGCCGGCTTCGGAACCTTGTCGATCGCGGGGTTCAGCCACATCGCGACCGCGCGCCACTCCTCACCGGCGCAGCTGCGGTACAACGCGTCGGCACGCGTCGCCCACTCGTACGCGTCGGCACCGAGACCGGCCCAGCCGGCGGCGACCGCGGCGCGATCGAACAACGCGGCACGATCGAGCGCGTCGTCGGCGTCGCGCTCGTCGTCGTGGCGCGCCAGCGCCAACCGGTACAGCTCGCTCGCAGTCCGATACTGGCGGCCCCGCGCCGCCGCGTCCGCGGCAACCGCCGCCCAACGGGCCGCGCGGTCGCTGTCTCCCGCCGAGTCCCACAACCGGGCGAGGCGCGCCGGTGCAACGCCGGGCTCACCCTCGAGGGCGGTCGCGAGCCGTCCGCACAACTCGCGTCGATCGGAGGCCGACACGTGCGCGACGACGACATCGCCGAGCAGTGCGTGGCGGAGGGTGATCTCGTCCGGCGTGGGCGCGACCGCGATCCCCGTCGCGATCAGCTCGGAGCATCCCGCGGGCCCGTCGGGCACGACGCGCTCCACGACGGGACGAGGGAGGGCGGTGAGCGCGCAGGCCAGCGCGCGGGCAACCTCCCGCGCGGGAGCGGAGAGGGCGGCGAGCCGGTCCAGGACGGCCTCGGTCAGCGTCCACGGCAGCTCACCCGACGGCGCGTGCAGCAGCTCCTCCACGAAGAACGGGTTCCCGTCGGTGCGGCGGTAGAGCTCGTCGAGCTCGGCGTCGGACGGGTCGGATCCCATCGCGCGCGCCATCACCGCCACTCCGTCGCGTGAGAGCGGGCGGATCCGGATGTCGTGCGCGTTCGGGACGCGCAGGAGCTCCGCGATCGCGGCCGAGTGGTCGGCGCCCGGCCCACCGACGCGATATGTCGCGAGCACGAGGACCGGTGCGTCGACCAGCACGTCGAGCGTCGAGACCAGCGCGCCGATCAGCAGCGGATCGGCGCGCTCGAGGTCTTCGAGGACGAGGGCCAGTGGCGCAGCCTCGGCCCGACGACGGAGCTCCCGACCGAGCGCGGTCCCGATCGCCCGCGCCGGTGTGTCCTCGGCGCCGACCGGGCCGATCAGATCGTCGAACGGGGCTGCGTCGGGTTCGAAGCGCAGCGTCTGCACGGTCCAGTCGCGGCCCAGGGAAGCGATCGACTCCCGCGTGAGCCGCGACTTGCCGGTGCCGGCTTCGCCCGACACGACGACGAGGTTTCCCTCGCCACCCGCGGTACGGGCGGCAAGGTCCCGCACCGCCGCCAGATGGGCGTCGCGCTCGACCAGGATCGGACACGCGCCGACCAACCATGGAGGAGCGTCGGAGTGCGGGCCCTGCGCGCCGCGTTCCACGGGTGAAGGATCGCATATCGACGAACGCGATCAAGGTCGAGCCGCGACAGCTATCGCGCCGCGGCGGTGAGCGGTTCCCTGTTCTCGGTGAGCCCACCCGCTGTCACTTTCGTGCGGTCACGGCCGACGACACCGACGATGACCGCCCAGATCGGCAGCAGGAGCCCGGGCAGCACGAAGAACGAACCGACGAGCAGGATCGCGATCACGAGGCTGACGGTCCCGAGCCACGCCGGCAGCAACACGGAGCGCCGGAGGTCGAGCCCGTAGAGGAACACCGCGGCCGCGAACGTGAACATGCCCATGATGACCACGGCCGCGCCGGCTTGAGCGAACGTGTGCGCGATCGGGACGCCGACGAACTTCGCGTTGTCGCTGTTGTTCTGGACCATGGACGGACCGGCCTCGATGGCCGCGCCGATCATGACCGCGCTCGCTGCCACCACGCTGAGACGATGGGCGACCTCCACTCGCGCCGAGCCGGCGAGCCGAGCGCGGAGCTCGGTAAAGAGCCAGACCATGAGCCAGCAGCCGACGGTGAGCACGACGAGGAGCAGGTCGGCGGCGGAGCGTTTGCCGTTCGAGTTGTAGAAGTCGGTGAAGTCCTTCGTCGTCGACGTCCCGCCCAGGCCCGGGATGATGATGACGGAGAAGAACCCGACCGCGAAGACGATTCCGGCGAGAACGCCGGCGATCGTGAGCGCGTGACGGGGCCTCGTTGTGAGCTCGTCCATGGCGGTCTCCTTCGAAACGGTCGTCGGACCCCGGTCGGGGACCGTCGTCTCGAAGGTACGGATGCGCTCCTGGAGCCGGAATAGTACGAACGTCCCGACGGGGTGACGCGCTGTCCCGATCGGCTTCCGCCGAGGGGCTCAGGGATGGCGGACGAACACGTCGTCGACGGCGTTGGTGTCGTTGCCGACGAGGTTGGTCGCGCTCGACTGGAACGCGAGGGTCCCGCCGTCGCCCGTGATGCGGACCTCGCCGCTCGGGCCGTTCGCGTCGTTCTGGCCCGGCGCGACCGTGACGAGCAGGAACGTGTCGGTCTGGCGGTCGAAACGGAAGACGTTCTGACCGACGCCGAGCGCGACCCATCGCCCGTCGGTACTGAGGTCGACGCTGTTGACCTGGAGCGCCGGAGGGCCGACGACCCGCAGGACGGGAACCTCGGTGCCGGTCGTGAGATCGCGCAGGTTCACACCGCTCGGACCCGCGGTGCACTCGGGCATGAAGCTCGGGAAGCAGTCCGGTGCGTAGGCGTAGACGACGTAGCGGCCGTCACGGGAGATCCGGATCCCGTAACTGTTGCTCCCGGGGCCGAAACGCGTGGTCCCGTTCGTCAGATCGACGACGTTGGATTGAGTGGAGTGAATGCCGGTCTCGACCGCGGTGTCGGTCGCGAGATAGCGGCCGTCGCTCGTGATTCCCTTGACGAGCGCGTTCCCGTTGAGCACGAGGCTCGCGACACCGGTCGTCGAGTCGTAGCGGTACACGCCGGCGGCGCCGGCGAACGCGACGAAGCGCCCGGTCGAGCTGATCGCGATGGGCTCGTCGAGGATGGAGACCGGCGTGGTGGGCCCGGTGCGGCTGACGAGGGCGGTCGAGCCGGTCTGCAGGTCGTGCACGTAGACACCGCCGACGACACCGGTCGGTGCCGGGCTGACGAGGTTGGTCGCGTACGAGACGAAGGCGACGAACCGGCCGTCCGCCGAGATCTCGCCCTGGTCGCTGCGGGAGTTGCCTTGTTGACCGCCGCTCGCGACGCTCACGCGCGTGGTCGTGTTCTTGGCGTAGTCGCGCACGAAGACATCCGACTCACCGTTGGTGTCGCCCGCGACGAGGTTGCTCGCATACGACGTGAACGCAACCCGGGCGTCGTCGGCGATCGAGGGCGCGAGGCTCACCGCGTTCCCTTGGGCTCCGGAGCTCGTGACGCTCACGCGCACGGGATCGCACGCGACCGCGAGCACGGCGACCACCAACGCGAGCAGAGCCAACCTTCGCCGATTGCCCATTCGAGATCCCTTCCGCGCCTGGGGAGGGGCCGACCGTAAGAAGTCGTGCCGCGCGGGTCAAGGATCGACGGTTTGCTCGTCGGTGATCGGGAGAGACGTTCCTGCGGTCTCCGCGATGCGTCACGCCAGACGTGCGCTGCACCACGCGCGACCGTGGCTGTCCTCGATCGACACGGTGGACACGTCGCGCGCGCGGACCGTGAGCGCGACCCGCCACCGACCGTCGTGGGGCGTGGCGAGCGTCGCGATGCGATGCGAGCCGTCGCGCATGCGGACGTCGAGCACATAGCCGGTGGCCGCCGGACTGCCGTAGCTCTGCACGAGCGCGCCCCAACCCGGGAGCCGCATCGACACCACCGCGGGGCGATCGCCGTGCACGACGACTTGGCCGACGACCGTGCCCGGACCGCTCACCATGCTGGCGGCGCGCGACGACGAGGTCGAGCTCCCGGACCGGAACGCGAACGCGGCGACCACGAGCACGACCGCCGCAGCGGCCGCGACGAGACCGGAAGCGATGCGTCGACGATGACGGCCGCGCGGCGGGTCGGGAACCGCGTGGAGCCGAGGCGGCGTCGAGAGACGGGCGAGGACACGGTCCTCGAACCCTGCGTCGGGCGCAACCGCGGGCGCGAGGAGCAGGAGCTCGTCGGCCGCGTCTGTGAGCGAGCCGACCTCGCCCCTGCACGTGTGGCACTCGTCGAGGTGGTCGAGCGCGTCGGCACGGTCGTTGCCGGTGAGAAGGTCGAGCGCGAGCTCGTCGACCATCTCCTGGAACTGGGCGCAGTCGATCGTCATGTCGCAAAGGCTCCGAGCTCGTCGCGCAGCTTGCGCAGCGCGAGCCGAATGCGGGTCTTGACGGTGCCGAGCGGAAGGTGCGAGGCGTCGCTGTACTCGCGCGCGCTCATCCCGCCCAGCGTGACGGCGACGATTGCTTCGCGTTGTTCGACGGGGACGACGCGCAGTGCGGAGACGATCCGCGCCGCGTCGTCGTGCAGCGCAGCGAGGTCGGCGTTGTCGACGTCGTCGACGAGAAGGTTCGCGGGCAGGACCTCGGTCGGCGACTCCGGGCGCCGCGCGGTCGAGCGGACGCGGTCGAGCGCGACGTTGCGGGTGATCGTGAGGAGCCAGCGGAGAACGGTGCCGCGGCGGGGGTCGTAGCTCGCGGCGTAGCGCCAGGCCCGGACGAAGGCGTCCTGCGCGACCTCGTCGGCGTCGACGCGATCGCGCGTGATGGAGAGCGCGAGACCGAAGACGCGGTTGCGGAAGCGTCGGACGAACACCGCGCCGGCCTCCGCGTCGCCGAGGGCGAACCCGGCGAGCAGCGCCTCGTCCGATGCTTCCCACATGCCCTTCAGTACCGGTCGCGCCACCAATTCGGATGTATCCGGGCTGTCGGGTCACACATGAATCCGGTTCGGCGAGCGCGGCGGTACAGAGGGCATGGCTCGTGAGATGACCACCGAACGGAATGTGCATCACGTCGTCACGGCTGCCCCGATTGCCGATCGGGTCAGGCCCGCGGGCTGGCGTTGGGTCTGGCTCCTCGCGCGGGTGGCAGGCGCGTTCGCGCTGCTGGCCGCGGGGGCCGTGCACCTCCACGAGTACCACGGCTTTTATTCGGCGGTGCCGACGATCGGCCCGCTGTTCCTGGTGAATTTCGTGGGCGCGACGGCTATCGGCGTTGCGCTGCTGGCCCCACTCGAGCACCTCACGGGGCGCTTGCGCGGCGCCGCGGTCGGGCTGTTCACGACCGGCGGCATCGGGTTGGCGGCCGGCTCGTTCGTGATGCTGCTCGTGAGCGAGCACAGCTCGATCTTCGGCTTCCACGAGGCTGGCTACGACCCGGCGGCGATCTCCGCGGCCCGTGCGAGCGAGCTCGCGACGGTCGCGCTTCTCGTGACGTCGCTCGTCATCCGGTTCGCGACGCGCGGCCCGAAAGCCCGTTGGTGACGCGCGTCACCTCCATCGCATCTCACTCCCCCCAAGAAAGGAACACCCCATGAAGCGGTATCTGATCGCTGGTTTCGTCGCGGCCGCGGCCATCACGCTGGCCGCGTGCGGCTCGGGCGGCGGTTCGAGCTCGTCGGGCGCGGCCAAGACCGGCTCCGGCGCGGCACTCTCGGTCCGGCAGGTCGACGGCGTCGGCAAGGTGCTCGTCGACTCGAGTGGTCACGCGCTCTACACGCCCGCCGAGGAAGCGAACGGCATGGTGCAGTGCACCGGTGGCTGCACCGCGTTCTGGAAGCCGGTCAGCGCCGGCGCGACGCTGCCCGCGACGCCCGCGGGCGTGGGCACGCTCGGGGTCGTGATGCGCCCCGACGGCACCAAGCAGCTGACCGAGGACGGGAAGCCGCTCTACACGTTCGTCGAGGACACGTCGACGACCGTCAAGGGCAACGACTTCACCGACAACTTCGGCGGCACGCACTTCACCTGGCACGCAATCGTCACGCAGGCGAGCGCGAGCGCGCCGTCGACCCCGACGACGTCATCGAGCAGCGGTTCGGGATACGGCTACTGACATAGGTCTGCGAGCACCGCGGGCTTCCCCCGGCCCGCGGTGTTCGCGCCGCGACCCATTCGTGACGCCCGTCGCGCGCACGGGTGACGGTCTCCTCTTGCACGACGGGGTGACACGGCGGAGGGTGGACGTCGTACCGACCGCGTCGTGGAGAGGGGGCACCCATGTGGCGTCGATTCGCGCACGCGGCCCGTCGTGTGACTGCCGCGCTGATCGGGCTCGCGATCGCGGTTGCGGGGCTCGTCACCGTCATCGCCACGAGTCCGAGTAGCGGCGCGGCGCCGTCCACGTACGCGCCCGATCTCACGGTCGCGCTGACCCACGTCGGCGACTTCGTGACCGGTGGCTACGGCGTGTGGAAGATGACCGTGACCAACGTGTCGGCGTCGCCGACCGACGGCACGACGGTGACGGTGTCCGACATCCTCCCCGCGGAGGTGGCGACGTGGATCGGAGGCCGCGGGCACGATCCCGACGGTTGGAGCGGCAACCTCAGCGACATGGTCTACAGCCGTTCGGACGTGCTGGGCCCGGGCCAGTCGTACCCGTCGATCCTGTTGATCCTCGAGATCCCTGCGAGCCTCACCCATCCGGTCACGAACACGGCGACGGTGCAGGGCGGCGGTGACCAGACGCCGACGAACAACACCGCGACGGATCTGTGGACGTTCCGCGGGTACCTGTCGAGGTACACGACCGACCAATCGGCGTGGGTCGATCGCGTCGCGACATTCCTCGGTGGTGTGACGCGTGAGGACGCGCAGCGCACCGGCGCGTTGTTCCTCGCGTACCTGGACGGGTTCATCCAGGCGCAGCACTCGACGCCACCGAACTTCGGCAGCTCGTGGCCATGGGACGGGTACCACCAGACGATGATCACGAGTCAGTACAGCGACGACGAGAACGCGCTCGTGCTCGCGACCGCAGCGCGGTTCCAGAGCGACGTCCCGACGTTGCAAGCGCGCGGCGTGCTGCTGATCGCGTACCTGATGGCGACCTCGAGCTGAGGCCAGGGACACCCAGCGCATGCTCGCCTGTCGCGCCACGAGATGCAGCTTCGGACCACGCGCTCCGCGTTGCCTCGGCGAATGGAGCGGAGGCTTCACCGTCACCCTTTTGTATGGCCGAACGGCCGAGCCCGCCTTCACGAACGCTTCATCCGCGCCGCGATCGACCGCGGCGAGCTACTCGCCGTCCGCATCGGCAAGCACGTACGCGTCCGGTGGCTGGGGTGAATCGGGTCTGCAAGGAGGGACGGTCTGCGGGGCGGCAACGCAAAAGACCGAACGCGCGGTCTGACGCACGATCGACACACTTCGTCACGGTCGAAGACGTATTGCCTCGTTGACACCCGCCGCAGCGAGGCGGACAGTGACCCGACGCGGTCACGGGACGTTCGGGGGCAGGGATGACGCGTCGCAAGCTCTTGCTTGGTGGGCCCATCGCGGTTGTGCTGGTCGCGCTCGGCCTTGCCTTCGGCGGCGTTGCGCCTGCATACGCAGTCTCCGGTCAGGTCGGCGTTCCCTACGGGTCGGTCGGCACAACTTGGTTCACCGGGGTCGGCAATTGGGACATCGGTTGCTACCAAGCTTCCACCCAAGGGATCCTGAACCCAAACGAGATCCTCAACGACACTCCGATGCCTTTCGTGCAAGCAGGCTTTACTGGACAGAAAGCGACCCTGTACCTCTTGCTGTGGGGATGGACCGGCAGCGGCTGGGCGCTCAAGACCGCCGCGCAGCAGACCACATCCGGGGTGAACCGCTACGGCTTCTACATGTGGTTGCAGCCATTCGGTGTCATCTATGTTCCGAGCGGCTACTACGCCGTGAGCTACTGGGTCAGCTGGTACGGCGCGAACGGGACAACCGTGGTTGGATACAAGCACTTCCCGATAGGCGGGTACGTCTATTACCCCCCGAACGGTGCCGCGACGGACTTCGAACTCGTGCCCTGGTGCCAAATCCAGTGACGTAGCCACCGGAGAAGCGGCGTCGGGACTACGTCGGCCGCCCGTTGCCTCGGCGCTGCCGCGAGCGATCACATCGTGAGCCCCGGATTCCGGCGAGGTCCCGCGGCCTCAGCTTCCCTCGGACTGGCTGGGGGCCTCCAGTGGGGAGACCAGTCATACAGGGTCTCTGCGCAGGACGACGGGCTCGCGGTGGCGCGCGGTAATGCATGAGGATGGCAGACAAGAAGCTCACCTAAAGTCGCGTGGTGAACACTGGGGTGTGTTCAGTTCTCGCTGGACGCTCCGACCGTGGGGCGCGAGGTCCGTGGCCCTAGTGGAGGACGCTGACGGCCCGCGCGATGACGAGCACGGACGTGATGAGGGCGGCGATGGACTCGATCGCCATGAGGATTTTCGCTCGGGCCGACAACGGCATCGTGTCCGTCGGGCTGAAGGCCGTCGAGTTCGTTACTGACACGTAGAGGTAGTCGACGAGCGCGGGAACCCAGTCCGCGTGACCGCTCGCCGTCACAGCGACCTCGTTGATGGTGTCATCGTTCTCGTCCTGGGAGAACCGGAAGTCAGCGGGGGGCAGCTTGTCCCTGGCGAGTTGGGTCCGGCTCACCGGTCCGCCGCGGTCAAGCTCCCAGAACGCGAGCCCGAACACAATGATGTTCGTTGCCCAGACCTGCAGAGCGGCTAGGAGCAGCTCGCGGCCCTGCGACGCCTTGCTCGAGACCAGCGCGTCGATGAGCAGCCCGAGCGCCGCAAGGTTGGCTGCGGCGATCACGCCCACGAGCGCAAGGGATACGACGCGGGACCATCGTGTCTCGCGTGTCAAGCGCCGGGGATTGATCGCGACCACGGGAACGAGCAGCAGTATTTCGAGGCTCGGTACGACGTATCGCGGGATGACGAGCAAATCGTTCGGTAACGCTGCATACAGCGTGACCGCGACGACGACCGCGATGACACCCGGCAACCGCGCCTCCCCGCGGCGGTCTGTGCGCGCGTGCCGGATCGCGTGGGCTGCCACATGACGATTCTGATGCGACACGCTGCTGCGGACGTGGACCCACGCACCGGTCCTGTCGCCCGCCGGCGTGCTGACGGCTCAGGTGCCGTCGCGGTGCGCGACTCATCTACCTCCCGAGGATTCGAACCGACTCGACGAGACCGGGGCCGACACCACTCGCGGCGATCCAGAACTGAGCCGAGCCACTCCGTGACCCGAGACGTCGGAGCGTCAGCAGCTGCTCGTAGAAACCACCGATCTCGCACCGGCCTGTCATCGCGCCGAGGTGACCGATCCATATCGCTGGGCGAGACGCGCACCGGTGTCGCGCGCGGACGCGCAGGTACCGGTCGACCGCCTGTGCGGTCGATGCGCCGAACCCGACGAAACGCTGGCGGCGCCCCTTGCCGAGGACGCGCACGTAGCGCTCGCGAAGATCGATGTCATCCAGCGTCAGGCCAGCAAGCTCGGCGCGACGGATGCCGGTCTGGGCGAAGAGCCGGAGGATCGCGTTGTCGCGCCGCTGGTCGAACTCGGTCCCGTCGCACGCCTTGAACAGCCGTCGCAGTTCGTCGTCCGTGAGAACGCGCACCGGTTGCTCAGGAACTATGGGCGGCGACATCCGAGCCATCGGAGAGGCGCTGATCTCGCCCTCGTCGGCGAGCCAGCGGAACAGCTGCCGCCGCGCGGAACCGCACGGACACCGTGCTGGGCTCACGCTTCACCGCCAGGTCAGCCAGGAGCGCCTCGACGTGTTCGCGTCGGATCGCAGCAGCCGCGCTCGGCATCCCAGCCGCGTCAAGGAACCCGACCAACTGGTACGCCGACTCGAGGTACGTCTCGAGCGTGCGCGGCGCCTTGTTCCCGGCGCGGAGGCTCAACTCCCACGAGTCGACGAGCCGAGACAGCGTCCCGACGTCTCGTCCGAGATCAGCTGCCGATCCATCAGCCGCCACGGCCGAACGTTGTCGTCTCGTCGAGCGCCGTGCTGGCGACCATCCGGAGCGCTTCCGTCGGTTTCGCCTGCTCATACGGTACGAGTGGAGACGATGGGACTCGAACCCACGACCCCCTGCTTGCAAACGGCGACAAGGCGATACCAGGACCTGGCAGTTCGCGCGTTTGGCCTGGTCAGGCATGGTCGAGGTTGACCGTTAGTGACCGCCAGTTACCCCCATTTGCCGTCCGTAGTGGCACGGAAGTGGCACGACGAAGCACCGATTCGGTCGCGCACGAGCGTTGTTCGCGCGCTTCTCCGCGGTGCCACCACCCGTCGACCACACGGAGACGCGCATGCACCCGAACCCCGCTCCTCGCGACGACGAGCTCGACGCGCTGTTCACCTCTCGCGCCGAAACACGCGCCAAAGAGCGATACAGACTTGCCGGTGGCGCCTCCGGCACCGGCCGAAGCCGGCGAAGCACGCCCACGCTGGACGACGCGCTCGACCCGGTAGCGATGCTCGAGGAAGCCGCCGCGTTGCTCGAGCCAGAGCCGGACGTCGACTGGAGCTCTGCGGAGTCGCTCGACGCGCACGCGCTCCGGTACGCGAGGCACTGCGACGAGGCTCTCACGCTCGCCGACGTCGCGTTCGCGTACGACGACCTCGTTCGTCGTGGCGCGGTCGAACGTCGGCGCGTGTTGCGACGCGCCGAGGCGATCCGCAACCGTCGTCGGCGTGCGCTGGAGCGCGACTACGCGACGGAGCCGCGCCGCGCGAACCACCCGGTGAAGGTCGAGGTCGACCCGGGCGCGTGGAACGCAGTGAAGCGCGGCGCGTACTTCGACCGCCGACCGATGGGTGCGAAGGTCGCCGAGCTCATCGACCGCGCTGTACAGGACCGCGTGATCCCTCGACGCTCCCCTGTACGGACGCCTGAACGGCGCTTCGCCCGTCTGTTCGTCGAGGCCGGGACGTGGGCCGGCTTCCGGGTGTTGGCGCTGGACGCCCGCGTGTCCGCAGGGCGGTTGGTCGGTCTGCTGGTGGAGCGGGAGGCCAAGCGCTACGAGGACGGCGAGCGGTGAGCGGCCGCCGGCGCTTCGGTGCGATCCGCAAGCTCCCGTCAGGCCGGTGGCAGGCGAGGTACCGAGATCCGGAGACGGACCGGT
>DATBEZ010000053.1:0-3176 GCA_036558745.1 Acidimicrobiia bacterium | reverse complement strand
CATCGTGGACGCGAGCGTCGTGGTGGTGATCGGCGGGGACTTCCACGGCGTGTCCACGCCGGCCGCGACAACGGCGACGACCGCGGCGTCGGGGAGCGCGCACCGCACGACCACGACCACCAAGCCCAAGGCCGCCGCGCCGGCCTGCTGAGCTCGCCGCCGCGAGCCCGTTGAGACGAGGAGCGACGACGTGCGAGTGCTCGTGACGGGGGCGGCAGGCTTCATCGGCTCCAACTTCGTGCGTCACTGGGTCGAAGGCCACCCCGGCGACACCGTCGTCGCGCTCGACCTCCTCACCTACGCGGGCAACCGCGAGAACCTCGTCGACCTAGAGGGCAGCATCCGCTTCGTCGAGGGCGACATCGGTGACGCGGCGCTCGTCGAGGGACTCCTGACCGACGAGAACGTCGACGTGATCGTGAACTTCGCGGCCGAGTCGCACAACAGCCTCGCGGTCGTCGACCCGGGCCGGTTCGCGCGCACGAACGTGCTCGGGACCCAGACCCTGCTCGAGTCGGCCCGGCGGTGCGGGATCGAGCGCTTCCACCACGTCTCGACGTGCGAGGTGTACGGCGACCTCCCGCTCGACGGCGACGACGCGTTCACCGAGACGTCGCCGTACCGACCGCGCACGCCCTACAACGCGTCGAAGGCCGCGGCCGACCACTTCGTCCGCGCGTACCACGAGACCTACGGGCTCCCGGTGACGATCTCGAACTGCTCGAACAACTACGGCCCGTACCAGTTCCCCGAGAAGGTCATCCCGTTGTTCGCGACGCACGCGCTCGACGAGGAGCCGCTCCCGCTGTACGCGTCGACGACGCACCGCCGTGAGTGGCTGCACGTGATCGACCACTGCCGCGCGATCGAGCTCGTCCTCGCGAAGGGCGAGGTGGGGGAGACGTACAACGTCGGGAGCGGGGTGGAGGCCACGATCGAGCAGATCGCCGACCTCGTGCTCGACGCGCTCGGCAAGCCGGCGTCGCTCAAGACGATCGTGCCCGACCGTCCCGGTCACGACCGCCGCTACCTGCTCGACTCGACGAAGCTGCGTCGCCAGCTCGGCTGGACTCCGACCGTCGACTTCGACGACGGCATTCGTGAAACGGTCGCCTGGTACGCGTCGAACCGCACGTGGTGGGAGCCGTTGCGCGACCGCGCGCCGGTCGTCGAGAGCGCGTGGAGCGGAGCGACGCAGGGTGCGGCGGGCGCGAACGAGGGAAAGGCACCGCGGTGAACGCGACCCGCGTGCTCGTGACCGGCGCAGGTGGCCAGGTGGGCGCGGCGACCGTCTCCTTCCTGCAGTCGACGGGCCACCACGACGTTCTCGGTACCGACCACGCGTCGTTGGAGCTGTGTGACCGCGACCAGGTCGAGCAGGTGGTCGCCGGCTTCGAGCCGGACGCGATCGTGAACTGCGCCGCGATCACGAACGTGGACCGTTGCGAGCAGGAGCCCGATGAGGCGTACGCGGTGAACGCGCTCGGCGTGCGTCACCTCGCGGTCGCGGCCGAGCGCATCGGTGCCCACGTCGTGCACGTGTCGACCGACTACGTGTTCGACGGCGACCTCGGCCGCCCGTACCACGAGTGGGACGCGGTCAACCCGATCTCCGTGTACGGGCGCTCGAAGCTCGGTGGCGAGCTGGAGCTGATGCGCCACGCGTCCTCGTGGACCGTGGCCCGTACCGCGTGGGTGTTCGGTCGCCGGGGCAAGGACTTCATCCAGCTCGCGCTCGACGCGGCCGAGCATCCGGACCGGGGCATCCGGTTCGTCGACGACCAGACCGGATCGCCGACGTACGCCCCGGATCTCGCCGAGATGCTGGTGCGGCTGGCGGTCGCTCGCCGGGTAGGGATGTTCCACGTGGTGAACGCCGGACACTGCACCCGCTACGAGCTCGCCCGGGACGTGCTGACGGCGCGCGGGCTCGACCCGTCGCTGCTGCAGACGACCACGACCGCAGAGCTCGCCCGTCCGGCGCCCCGGCCGGTGCTCAGCGCGCTCGATCCAATGGTGCTCCGCCTGTCGAACCTGCCCCTGTTGCGCCACTACCGTGATGCGCTCGCGAGCTACGTGGGTCGTGCGGAGGTGACGTCCAGGTGAGCAGGATCGCCGTGATCGGCGCCGGCTACGTCGGGCTCACGACGGCCGCCTGCCTCGCCCACCTGGGTCACGAGGTGCTCTGCGCCGACATCGACGAGCCGCGCGTCGCCATGCTGCGCAAGGCCGAGGTCTCGATCCTGGAGGAGGGTCTTCCCGAGCTCGTCGCCGAGGGCCTGCGCGCGAAGCGGCTGCAGTTCGTCGTCGGTGCGTCGACCGCGGTCCCCGACGCCGAGTTCACGTTCCTCTGCGTGCCCACGCCGCAGGGCGACGACGGTTCCGCCGACCTCTCGTTCGTCGAGGCGGTCCTCGCGGAGATCGCCACCGTGCTGCCCCCGGCAGCGGTCGTCGTGAACAAGTCCACGGTCCCCGTCGGCTCCACCCGTCTCGTGCGCAAGCGGCTCGCCGAGCACCGCCCGCACCTCGACGACATCAAGGTCGCGTCCAACCCGGAGTTCCTCCGCGAGGGGACCGCGGTCCACGACTTCCTGCACCCGGCCCGCGTGGTCATCGGCTGCGACGACCCCGCGACCGCGGTGCGCGTGTCCGACCTGTACCGCTCTCTCCAGGCGCCGATCCTCGTCACCGACGCGGCGTCGGCCGAGATGATCAAGTACGCGTCGAACGCGTTCCTCGCCACGAAGATCTCGTTCGTCAACGCGATCGCGAATCTCTGCGAAGCCGTCGACGCGGACGTTCGCGACGTGACGCTCGGGATGGGTTACGACCCGCGCATCGGGTTCGAGTTCCTCAGCCCGGGCCCCGGCTACGGCGGCTCGTGCTTCCCGAAGGACACGGCCGCGCTGCTCCACACCGCGTTCAACGCGGGGTACTCCTTCAGCCTCCTGCAGGGCGTGGTGGAGGTGAACCGCCGCCAGCACGAGCGCATGGTGGAGAAGATCGCGGTCCTCGCGGGCGGCGAGCTCAAGGATGTGCCCGTCGGCGTGTGGGGTCTCACGTTCAAGGCCGACACCGACGACCTCCGCGACTCGCCCGCCCTCGCGATCAGCCGGCGGCTCCTCGAGCAGGGCGCCCGTGTGCGCGCGTACGACCCGGCCGCGGGGGAGCGCGCC
>DATBEZ010000052.1:0-132129 GCA_036558745.1 Acidimicrobiia bacterium | reverse complement strand
GCGGCGGGAGCGGGTGTGGGCGCGGCAGGGGCCGGCGGTGTGGGGCCGCCGGCGGTCGTCGTCGAGGTTGGGGACGTCGACGACGGGGTCGGCGTGGAGGTGGTCATCGGGACGGGCGCCGGCCTCGCGACGGGCGGTGCGGTCGTCGCGGCGGTGGTGGTGCTGCTGAGCCAGTCGCGTACCGGTGTCGGCGACGCCCCGGCGGGCCGGGCGACGGCGATCGCGAGGAGCGCCGTCGCGGTCATCTGCGCGAGCCGCCGCAGCGGTCGTGGCGAGCGACGTTCGAGCCGGAGGAGCGCCGGGACCGCCCGACCCACCCGGACCGCGAGATGGGAGATGACATCGGCCAGGAAGAGCGCGACGCACACGGCCGCGGCGGCGACGGCGCCGTGCAGGAGCACCGTTCGCAGCAACAGGTCCGATCCCACTGACAACATGAGCCTCATTGCGTTCAAGTACGTTGAATAAGGTAGCGCAGCATGACATCATCGGACCGTGACGTCAACTGAGTGTGGTTCGTCCAGTTTGACAACCGAGCAGGGCGGCTGGTTCACTGCGCAATCTCGTTGGAAAGGTGCAAAGCGGCGGCGGATGGACGACGAGCACGAGTCCCACGATGGTTTCGACGACTTCTGGGAGATCGCGGCGGGACTCGGGCTCGGCGAGCCCGAGCACCGGGCCGAGCAGCACGAGGAGGCCCGAGCGATCGTCGCCGCCGGCCGGGCCCGGCGCACCTTCGTCGAGGAGCTTCGGTCACTCGCCCCCGGTGACGTCGTCACGATCGTGACCGTGGACGCCGCGGCGGTGACCGGACGGATCCTCGCCGTCGGTCGCGACGTCGTCAGCGTGGGCGAGGTTGCCGATCCTTCGGGTGCCGCCCGCCGCCGCGTCGTCCGCCGGCACGACATCCGCCTCGACGCGGTGGTCCGGATGGTGCGGGAGCCGGTGTGGTGACCCCGCGGCGCTATGAGGTGGCCCTGCGGGCCTCCGCCTCGCGTTCGAGCCGATCGATGTACCCGTCGAGCGCGTCGGGACTCACTCGCCACACCCCGCGCTTGCCGATCTTCACCGCGGGCAGCTCGCCGGAGCGCATGAGCGTGTACACCTGCGAGACGGTCACGTTGAGGAGCTCGGCGACCTCGGCCGGTTGCAGGAAGCGCGGGCGTTCGGCCACCGCTCGGTCCTCCGGATACGTCGCGATACGTCCAAGTGCGTGTCACATCGTATCGGCGGGCGGGACGGCAGCGGGGGAGCGTGCGACGTGGAGGGAGCCATGAGCGTGGCCGCACTCGCCGGCGGGCGCGGCCGCGCCCGCACGAAGCAGCTCCGGCGGCTCGACACGCGACTCCTGGCCGGCGTCCTGCTGGTCGTGGTCTCCGTCGCCGGCGGACTCGCGCTGTTCTCGGCGGCGGACCACACCGTGCCGGTGCTGACCGCGTCACGCGATCTCCCGGCCGGGCACGTGCTCACCGCGAGCGACGTGCGCGTCACGCGGGTGCGCGTTGACGCGGGAGTCTTGGCCGGCCTCGTCCGGGGCGCGCGACGCGACGCGGTCGTCGGCAGGGTGCTGCTGGCATCCGTCGCGCGCGACGGTCTGTTCGCGAGCGCGGCGCTCGGTCGCGACGCGGCCGCAGGCCGGGACATGACCGTGCCGATCACGCCCGAGCACGCGCTCGGCGGCGCGCTGCGGATCGGCGACCGCGTCGACGTGCTCGCGACCTTCAACAAGGGCGCCAAGGACGCGCGAACCCTGACGGTCGTCCACGACGCGCAGGTCGTCGACACCGTTCGCACGAAGGGGATCCTCGGGGAGCACGCGGGCGACCTCAGCGCGGTCACGCTCTCGGTGCAGCCCGACGACGCCGTCTATCTGGCGTTCGCGTCGCACACCGGTGAGCTCGACGTCGTGCGCGCCGACGGCGTTTCGTCACCGTTGCGCACGCGGTTCCGCTACTCGGACCTGCCGTGAGCGTCGCGGTCGTGACGTGCGGCGGTGGGGCGCGGTGGGAGTCGGCCATGGTGCGCGGGCTCCAGCACCACGAGCTCGGCGTCGACGTGCTGCGCCGTTGTGTCGATCAGGGCGAGCTCCTCGGCGTCGCGCTGCGCGATCACCCGCGCGCTGTCGTCGTCGCGGCAGAGCTGCCCTGGATCGACCGCGAGGTCGTGGGCACGCTCCAGGACGCGGGCGTCGCGGTCGTCGCGGTCGAGTCCAATCCGGGGCTCAGGCGGCTCGAAGCCCTGGGCATCAGCTACCGGATCTCCGCCTCGACCACCGCCGAGGAGCTGGCCGGCCTGCTGCACCGGCTGGCGGCCGAGGAGCTCGAGCGCGAGGCGGACGGGGATCTGCCCGTTCGCGTCGTCGGTGACGATCGGGACGGCCGCCTCGTCGCGGTGTGGGGTGCGCCCGGCGCGCCCGGTCGCACGACCGTCGCGGTGCACCTCGCGATCGAACACGCGCGGCGCGGCATACGCGTGGTGTTGGTCGACGGCGACGCGTGGGCTGCGTCGGTCGCGCAGCTGCTCGGCCTCGGGGAGTCGCCCGCCGTCACGAACGCGACCCGTCTCGCGGCCGACGGTTGGCCGCGGGAGCTCGATACCTGCCTCCAGCCCGGTCCGGCCGGCATCGCCGTGCTCCCGGGCATCGCTCGTGCTGACCTCTGGCCCGAGGTCGGCGAGCGCGCGTGGCTCGGGGTCCTCGATGCCTGCAGAGATCGCGCCGAGCTCGTCGTGATCGACCTCGCGGCACCGATCGACGAGGACGAGGAGCTCGCCTTCGATCGAGCGCCCTACCGCCGCAACCTGATGACCCGCGTCGCGTTGCGCGAGGCCGACAGCGTGCTGCTCGTCGCGGGAGGCGATCCGATCGGCCTCCGCCGAGGCGTCTTCGCGTACCACGAGCTCGCGCGAGAGCTGCCCGACGCGGCGGGGAACGCGCGCGTCGTCGTGAACCGCGCACCGGGCTCCCCACGCCGGCTGCAGGACTGCTCGCTCGAGATCGAGCACTGGACCGGCGCGCCGCCGGCGGCGTTGTTGCCGATCGAGCCGGCGTTCGAGCGCGTTGCGTGGGAGGGACGGCCGCTCCACGAGGTCGCCGGCCGTTCACCGTGGTTGCGCGAGCTCCGGGCGTCGTTGCTCGTCGACCAACCCGTCGGGGCGCGGCCATGAGCATGTTGTCGGAAGTCACGCCACGTGCGGTCGAGATCGTCGAGCGGGAGGTCCGCGAGCTCGTGCAGCGCCGCGAGGTCGCGCTCGAGGATGCCCGCGAGCTGCACCTGGTGCTCGACGAGGTCGTCAGCGACTACCGCGACCGCTACCTCGGTGGCGGGCTACCCGCGCTCACCGACGACGACGTGCAACTCGTTCGGCATCGCATGGCCGGCTTCGGTGCGCTCACGCCGCTCCTCGACGATCCCACCGTCGAGGAGATCTGGGTGAACGAGCCCGGGCGCGTGTTCGTCGCGCGTGGCGGCGAGCACCAGCTCACGACCGTCGTCATGACCGCGCGCGAGGTGGAGGAGGTCGTCGAGCGGATGCTGGCCAAGGCGGGACGCCGGCTGGACCGCTCACAGCCCTTCGTCGACGCGCGCCTTCCCGACGGCAGTCGTCTGCACGTCGTCATCCCGCCGATCACCGACCACTGGGCGCTGAACGTGCGCAAGTTCGTCGGGCTTCGCGCGCACACCCTCGACGAGCTCGTCGAGCTCGGTTCTTGCTCTGCCGGCGCCGCCCGCTTCCTCGACGCCGCGGTGCGCGCCGGTCTGAACGTCGTGGTCGCCGGTGCCGTCGGGTCGGGGAAGACGACGTTGCTGAACTGTCTCGCGTCCGCGATCCCGGGTCGCGAGCGGGTGGTGACGTGTGAGGAGGTCTTCGAGCTCCACCCGCCGCTGCCCGACGTCGTCGCGATGCAGTGCCGGCAGCGCAACCTGGAGGGTGAAGGCGCGGTCACACTGCACGATCTCGTGCGCGAGACCCTGCGCATGCGGCCGGACCGAATCATCGTCGGGGAGGTCCGTGGCGCGGAGGCGCTCGACATGCTCCTCGCGATGAACAGCGGCGCGGGCGCGATGACGTCCGTGCACGCGAACTCGGCCCGGGAAGCGTTGCGCAAGCTGACCACGCTGCCGCTGCTCGCAGGTGAGAACGTCGATCGACGCTTCGTCGCGCGGACGGTCGCGGCCTGCATCGATCTCGTCGTCTTCTGCCGTCGGGCGGCGGGACGGCGCACGATCACGGAGATCCTCACCGTCGCCGACCAGCTCGGAGACGTCGACGAGCCGACGACGGGGCAGGTGTTCGTCGGCGAGGGCGCGTCGCTGCGGTGGACGGGTGAGCGGCCACGTCGGGTGGAGCGGTTCGCCGAGCGAGGCATCGACCTCGACGCGGTGCTGCGGTGAGCGTCGTCGTCGTGCTCCTCTTCGGACTCGGCGCGTTTCTCGTCTTCGACGCGATCACGTCGCCTCCCGTGGCGCCGCGAGCGCGTCACCATTTCGTGCGCGACGCGGCCGAGCGACTGCTCGCCGAGGCGGGCGTGGGATCGACGCGGCCGGGCCGGCTCCTCGCCGCGTGTGTCGGTGCCGGCGTGTTGGCTGCGTTGCTCACCGTTCTCGTGGTCGGCTCGCCGGCCGTCGCGGCCGTCGCCCTCGTCGCCGGTACGTACGCACCCGTGCTCTCGCTGCGCGCGCGCCGTCGAGCGCGGCGTCGTGCATTCCGCGAGGCCTGGCCCGAGGCGGTCGAGCTGCTCGCGGGCGCGGTCCGCGCCGGTGACACGCTGCCGGCCGCCGTCGGCGCGGTCGCCGAGCGCGGTCCGGTCCCGCTGCGCCCGGCGTTCCGTTCGCTGGCCGCCGATCATCGGGTCTCGGGTGACCTCCTCGGCGCGCTGGCGCGTCTGGGTGACGCGCTCGGTGATCCGACCGCGGACCGCGTGCTCGCGACCCTGGGCATCGCGCACCGCGTCGGTGGGCCTGAGCTCGGCCGGGTGCTGCGCACCCTGGCTGCGTTCCTACGCGACGATCTCGCGTCGCGACGCGAGATCGAGTCGCGGCAATCCTGGACGACCGTGGCCGCGCGCGTCGCGGCCGCCGCGCCGTGGCTCGTGCTCCTGCTCGTTGGCACCCGCTCGAGCTCGATCCACGCGTTCGACTCGGTCGCCGGGGCGTTCGTGCTCGGCGGCGGTGCCGTCGCGACCGTCCTCGGGTACCGGTTGATGGTCGCGTTGGGCCGGTTGCCCGACGAGCCGCGCCTCCTTCGCGCCGGCACCGACCGATGAACGCGCTGCAATCCGTCGCGGTCGTGGCCCTGGGTGCGGGCGGCGTCGCGATGATCCTCTCGTCGCTGCCCGCGTCGCGCCGAATCCCGCTCTCGCTGCGGCTCCGGCCCTATCTCGGCGCGCTCGGCCCTCGTCGCTCGACGCTGCTCGACGACGGTGGATCGGCGGTCGGTGCCGTCCAGGTCGCGCTGGGGCCGATGCTCGAGGCGTTGGGCGCGCGCCTGCAGGCCGCGCTCGGCGACCACGCCGGGCTGCGTGAGCGCCTCGCAGCGGCGGGGATCGAGGACACGCCGGCGCGCTTTCGCAGCCGGCAGGCGACGTGGGCGCTCGGCGGCTTCGTCAGTGGCGTGGGGACGGCGGTCGTCGTGGCCAGCGCCGGGCGTGCGTTCACGCCGGTCGCCGCGCTCGGTGCAGGTGTGGCGTTCGCGATCGCCGGCGCGCTCTGGTGCGATCGGTCACTGACCCGATCCGTGCGGCGGCGCCGGGACCTCATGACCGCGGAGTTCCCCACGTTCCTCGACATGGTCTGCCTCTCGGTGACCGCCGGGGAGAGCCTTCGGGGCGCGCTCGACCTCGTCGCGACGGCGGGCGCGGGCCCGCTTGCGGGTGAGATGCGCGGGGTGCTCCGCGAGGCCCGTACCGGCGTGGGTCTCGTCGACGCGCTCGAGCACCGTGCGCGCGTGCTCGGCCTGGTCCCGTTCGAGCGGTTCGTCGCCTCGATCGCCGCGGCGCAGGAGCGCGGGATCCCGCTCGCGGACTCGTTGCGCGCGATGGCCTTCGACGTCCGGGAGGCGCAGAAGCGGACGACGATCGAGGCCGCGGGCCGCAAGCAGGTCTCGATGCTCGTGCCGGTCGTGGGATTGATCCTTCCCGTGGCGATCGTGTTCGCGTTCTTCCCCGGTTTGGTGGCGGTGCGCACGTTGGTGCGCTGAGAGAAAGGGCAGGGATGAGCAACGGTGCGCGGGAGCGCGACGAGCGGGGGTCGATCCCGGAGTGGGTGATGCTGCTCGTCATGGGGGTCGGGATCGTGATGGCGTTATGGGCGATCGTGCAGCCCGACATCGCGCAGCTCGTCTCCGATGCGTTCGGCCGCCTGCGCGGCTGAACCCGGCGAGCCCGCGTTCGGCGGCACCGAGCGCGGCGCGACGGTCGTCGAGTTCCTCGGCGTCGCGGTCCTGACCGTGCTCGCGCTCCTGACCATCGCCCAAGCGGCGATGTGGACGTGGGCGCGCAACGTCGCCGTGAGCGCGGCGCACGAGGGCGCGCGCACGGCCGCGGAGGCCGGGCGCCCGCTCGCCGACGGCGAGCAGCGGACGCGTGTGTTGCTTCACGACGGGCTCGGCGGTGCGGGGGACCGGTTCCAGGTCGACGCGGCGGAGACCGGTCAGGACGTCGAGGTCGCGGCGCGCGGCGACGCGCCGTCGGTACTGCCGTTCCTCCCGCGCTTCACGATCATCGCGAGCGCCCACGCGTTCGACGAGGACGCGGTCGCGCCGTGAACGCGCGGGCGGAGCGGGGCTCGTCGATCATCGAGTTCAGCGTGCTCGGCATCTTCGGGTTCGGGTTGCTGCTCCAGGTCGTGGTCCTCTTCGGGTTGTTGCACCGTGCGACGCTCGCGACGTCGGCCGGCGCCCGTGAGGTCGGTCGCGTCGTCGTGTTGGCCGACAGCGAGGCGGGCGCCGATGCGCGCGCCGCGGCCGTCGTGGCGCAGATCGAACGCGACCACGGTCTCCCCGCCGGGTCGCTGCACGCGCGCGTCAGCGGTCGCGTCGCGCGTGGCGAGGTGCTGCGGGTCACGGTCGAGACCGAGGTGGCGGTGTTCCGGCTCCCGTTCGTCGGCAGCGTGATCCCCTCGCTGCGGGTCCCGGTGGAGGCGACGCACGTCGTGCAGCTCGATCGCTACCGCAGCTTCGGCAGCTCGGGGTGACGAGCCGGCGCACGCACGAGCGGGGTCAGGCCGCGGTGTTCCTCATCGGGACGCTGGTGCTCGCGGTCGCGTTCGTCGGCGTCGCGGTCGACGGTGCGCGCTTGTTCACGGCGCGACGCGATCTCTCGGCCGTCGCCGACTCGGCCGCGCTCGCTGGCGCGTCGGCGATCGACGAGCAGGCGTACCGCGCGAGCCGGGGTACGCAGCTGCGCCTCGATCCCGACCGGGCGCGCGCCGCGGCTGTCGCGATCCTGGAGGCCGCCAACCTGCCGCGTGACACGCAGGTGGATGTCGTGGCCTCGACCGACGCGATCGAGGTGCGCATCTCCCGCCCGGTGCCAGCCGTCTTCCTCCGTGTCGTCGGGCTCACGAGCGAGACGATCGGCGCGCACGCGCGGGCCGCACCCCGGCGCAGCGGGTAGGGGCCTCGCTCGTGTGGATGTCAGTCACGAAGACCGTGATCCACATCCACACGAAGCCGAGGGGGAGCGGTTACGCGGCGCCGGTCTCCGCGGTGCGCTCGGCCCGGCGCCACAGCTCGGGGTCGTCGGGCGCGCCGTCGCCCACGTGGTCGGCGTGCTTGGGCGTGCTGAACAGGTAGCCCTGGGCCAGGTCGCAGCCGAGCGCGCGCAGCTCCCGCACCTGCACCTCGGTCTCGACACCTTCGGCGACCGCGCGCAACCCGAGCGCGTGGGCGAGCGTGACGACCGCGGTGACGATCGCGGTGTCGCCGGGCTCGCGGCCGAGCCCGTCGACGAAGCTGCGGTCCACCTTCAACGCCTCGACCGGGAACCGCTTCAAGTAGCTCAGCGACGAGTAGCCGGTGCCGAAGTCGTCGACGGAGAGGTGCACACCGAGGCTGCGCAGCGCCCGCAACGCGCTGATGGCCGACTCGGCGTCGTGCATCAGCGTGCTCTCGGTGATCTCGAGCCAGACCGCGTCGTGATCGATGCCGCTGCGTTCGAGGATGCGCGCGATGTCGTCGGCCAGCGTCGGCTCCGCGAGCTGGCGCGGCGAGAGGTTCACGCTGATGCACAGGGGCTCGCGCTCCGCGGGCCGGGACGCCTGCCACGTCGCGACCTGGGTGCACGCCTCCTCGAGCACCCACAGGCCGAGGGGCACGATGAGGCCGGTCTCCTCGGCCAGGGTGATGAACTCGCCCGGGTGGATGAGCCCGCGCGTCGGGTGCTGCCAGCGCACCAGCGCCTCGAAGCCGCCGATGCTGCCGTCGTTCAGGTGCACGACGGGCTGGTAGTGCACGCGGAACTCGCCCCGCTCGAGCGCGCGGTGCAGGTCGTTGCCCGTGCGCAGCTGGTGGACGGCCCGCGCGTGCGTGCGCTCGTCGAACACCTCGGTGCGGGCGCGGCCCTGCTCCTTGGCCCGGTACATCGCGGTGTCGGCGTCGCGCAGCAGGCTGTCGGCCGTGTCGCCAGGACGGCTGGAGACCGCGACACCGAGGCTCGCGGTCACGAACACCTCGCCCTCGGGCAACAGCACCGGACGCGCGACCGCCTTGGCCATGCGGGACGCGATGTCGAGCGTCGCCTCCTCGCCCGCGACGTCGTCGCAGAGCACCACGAACTCGTCACCACCGAAGCGCGCGACCGTGTCGGACGGACGCAACGCGCTGCGCAGGCGGTCGGCCACCGCGACCAGCAGACGGTCGCCCACCGCGTGCCCGAGGCTGTCGTTCACGAACTTGAACCGGTCGAGGTCGAGGAACACGACCGCGACCCGACGCTGGCCGCGCGCCGCGACCGCGAGCGCGTGCTCGAGGCGGTCCATGAACAGCACCCGGTTCGGCAGGCCCGTCAGCGGGTCGTGAATGGCCGCGTGCGCCAGACGCTCGCCGATCGCCTTGCGCTCGGTGATGTCCTCGATCTGGCCGATGGCGTACAGCGCCGCGCCCGCCTCGTCGCGCACGATCGACACGCTCGTCGCCGCCCACACGACGCGACCGTCGCGGTGGACGTACCGCTTCTCCAGCCGGTAGCCGTCGTGCGAACCGAAACGGATCCGCTGGATCTCGGACTCGCTCACCTCGAGGTCGTCGGGGTGGGTGAGGTCGAGCATCGTCATGCCGACGAGCTCCTCGGCCGTGTAGCCGATCATGCGCGCGATCGCGTAGTTGGCCCGCAGGATCAGCCCCGCGGTCGTGGTCAGCACCATGCCGATCGGCGCCTGCTCGAACGCGGCCCGGAACCGCTCCTGGGCCTCGGCCAGCGCGAGCGCGGTCTGGCGCCGCTCGGTGACGTCGCGCACCGTGATCACGTGACCGGAGATGACGGGGTTGTCGACCAGGTTCGCGGCCACGGCCTCGATCTCGGCCCAGCGCCCGTCGGCTCGCATCGTGCGGGCCCGGAGCGGCTCGAGGTTGTTGCCCTCGACGAACTCGAGGAACGCCAGCGCGGCACGCTCGCGGTCGTCGGGGTGCACGAGGTCGGTGATGGGTCGGCCCATACCGTGCGACGGAGCGAAGCCGAGGATGCGCTCGTACGAGGGGCTCACGTAGCGCACGGTGCCCGCCTCGTCGACCACGAACACGATGTCGGTCGCGTTCTGGACGATGGCCTCGAACCACGCCTGGCTCGCGCGCAGCGACTCGGTGGTGTCGTTCACCATGCGTTGCGCCCGACGCTCCGAGCGACGGACGAGTTGCGCGATGAGGAAGACGAGGAAGCTCAGCGCGAGCCCGGACCAGAGCAGCAGTCGACGGGCCGACGCGGCCTGCGGGCTCTCGGCGTCGAACACGGCCTGGTACCGCAGCGTCCACTCGTGGTGGTCGATCCGGACGTGCAGCACGCGCCGCGACGCCGGACGCTCCGTGGCCACCCGGCCGGCCGGCAACGTCGCGACCGCGGCGTGCGCGCTCGTCCCGTTGCCATCGAAGAGCTCGATCCGCTGGGTCGCGGGCGTGCGCGCGAGCACGCTCTGGAGGAACTGTTGGCCGTCGACGACCGCGCCGAGCCATCCCGTCGCCTCGGTCGTCAAGCCGCCGACGCGCGCCGGCGTCGGCGACGTCCCGTAGAGGCGCGACACCACGCCGAACATCGTGCGGTCGCCGAGGATGTCGGGCGAGGACGCGCCCTTCAGCCGGAAGTGGTCGGTCACCGCGACCGAGCCCGGAGGTTGCGTCGCGTCGACGAGCCCGACCGCGCCGGGGAGTCGCCGGAGGTCGACGCCCGAGATCAGCTGGGTGAGGGCGGGCGGTGACACCTCGCCGACGAGGAGCTTGCCGTCGGGTCCGACGTTGACGAAGCCGAGCCCCACGAGCCCGGGCTCCCGCTGGCTGAGGCTCACCGTGGCGGTGTAGGCCGCGAAGTCGGCGTTGCTCGGGATGCCGTCCGCGGTGAAGAGCCGGGCCACCCCGCCCAGGGTCGTGCGGATCTGGTCGAGCTGGCCGTGGACGGCCCGGTTCAGGTCGGACTGGTAGGCGCGGGCCTCCTTCCGGCGGGCGGTGTCGCGGGTCGCGAGGCCGTGGGCCCACAAGCCGGAGGTCGCCCCGATGCAGACCGCGAGCAGCACCCACGGCGTCCAGCGCGACTGGACCCAGCGCGAGCCGACGACCCGCGCCCGGAGGTCGCCGACGGGTCCGGGCCGCTGCGGGCGCGGCTCGACCGGGGCGACGGGCGCGCGCCGGTGCGCGCGCGCGGGGGAACCCGGCCTGCCTGAAGCTGACACAGTCTTCGTGTCGGCAGGTGCCCGGGGTCGTATGAGGGTTTCGAGCCCCTTGCCGGGCGCCGGTACCCTTGCCGCCGCGGGGCCGGGAGGCGACCGGCGCAGATGGTGATCAGGGCCGGCGCTCCGACGACGCGCCGCCCACCGGCAGCGAGGATGGTGGAGCGATGGCCGAGCCGGGTGCGAAGAGGTCGGACGAGCGGCGGACCGAGTCCGGCATCGAGGTCCGTGCCGTCTACACCGCCGACGACCTGAGCGAGTTCGACCCGCGCTCGAGCCTCGGGCTGCCCGGCGAGCCGCCCTACACCCGGGGCGTCTACCCCACGATGTACCGGTCGCGCCCGTGGACCATGCGCCAGTACTCGGGCTTCGGCACGGCCAAGGAGACGAACGAGCGCTTCCACTATCTCCTGTCGGCGGGCCAGACCGGCCTGTCGTGCGCCTTCGACCTGCCGACGCAGATGGGCTACGACTCCGACCACCCGCGAGCGGAGGGCGAGGTCGGCAAGGTCGGCGTCGCGATCGACTCGCTCGACGACATGGAGATCCTCCTCGGCGGCCTGCCGCTCGACAAGGTCACGACGTCGATGACCATCAACTCGACCGCGCCGATCCTCCTGCTGCTCTACGAGCTGGTCGCGGAGAAGCAGGGCGTGCCGTCGACCGCCATCGGCGGCACGGTGCAGAACGACCTGCTCAAGGAGTACGTCGCGCGCGGCACGTACATCTACCCGCCGCGTCCGTCGATGCGGATCATCACCGACCTCTTCGCGTACTGCAACGAGCGGATCCCGAAGTGGAACACGATCTCGATCTCCGGCTACCACATCCGTGAGGCCGGTTCGACCGCGGTGCAGGAGATCGCGTTCACGCTGTCGAACGCGATCGCGTACGTGCAGGCCGCCATCGACGCGGGTCTCGACGTCGACGAGTTCGCACCGCGTCTGTCGTTCTTCTGGAACGGGCACAACGACTTCTTCGAGGAGGTCGCGAAGTTCCGGGCCGCGCGGCGGATGTGGTACTGGATCATGAGCGAGCGCTTCGGTGCGCAGGACGAGCGCTCGAAGCTGCTGCGCTTCCACACCCAGACCGGCGGGTCGACGCTCACCGCGCAGCAGCCCGAGAACAACGTCGTGCGGGTCGCGTTGCAGGCCCTCGCCGCGGTGATGGGCGGCACCCAGTCGCTGCACACCAACGGCTTCGACGAGGCCCTCGGCCTGCCCACGGAGAAGGCGGCGAAGATCGCGCTGCGGACGCAGCAGATCATCGCCAACGAGTCCGGCGTGACCGCGACCGTCGACCCGCTGGCCGGCTCGTACTTCGTCGAGACGCTCACCGACGAGGTCGAGAAGGGCGCGTGGGCCTATATCGAGCGCATCGACACGATGGGCGGCGCGGTCGCCGCGATCGAGGCCGGCTTCATGCAGGACGAGATCGAGCAGGCCGCGTTCCAGTGGGCCAAGGGCGTCGACGACGGGCGCAAGGTCATCGTCGGCGTCAACCAGTACGCCGACCCCGAGGTCGACGAGCCCGAGGTGTTCCCGATCGATCCCGAGCTCGAACGGCGCCAGGCCGCCGCGGTGCAGGCCGTGCGCGCGCGTCGTGACGACGCGGCGGTAAAGGCTGCGCTCGAGGACGTGCGCGCCGCCGCCCGTGGCACCCAGAACCTGTTGTATCCCATGCGCGAGGCGCTCGCCCGGTACGCGACGTTGGGCGAGGTGAGCGACGTGCTGCGCGAGGAGTACGGGGTCTACCAGCCGAGCCGGTAGCCGTCGCGCGCGACTGCTCTGCATCGGTCATCCGGCGCGCCGGAGCTCCTTCGCGGGCTCGGGGACGCGTGCCTGCTCGAGCGCGCGGCGGGCATTGGCGACGCCGTCGCGCCCGACCCGGCGTGTGCGTGCGTCGAGGCGCCACGAGCGGGCGCCCTCACCGTCGAGGAGTCGAAGCTGCGTACCCATGCTCCGAGTATCGGGCGGGGGTGTGACAGTTATCCGGCGGTCGCAGGTGCGCGACGGGTTCCGTCGCCCTGACGAGCCTCCTCTGGCGCGTCGCGGCGGACGAAGGCAGGACAACATTTGGCCGACCATGCGGCGGTTCGGGGTTCGGGCGACGGCCATCCTCGCGGTGGGCGCGATCGTCGCCACTGCATGCGGCGGCGGCAGCAGCATGACAAGACCAAGACGACGACCGCGCCGGGCCCGTCCAACACCGGCCGTTTCGGTGAACCCGCTCTTCGTCGCGAGCGACGCCGACGGCACGTCGACCGGCGGCACCAATCCGGTGACCGCGAGGTCGACTTCGACGTCACCGGCAAGATCGACGCCACGATCGGTCCGGTCGGGGGCATCCCCTACAAGGTCGACGGTGTGATCGCGGCCAAGAAGACGCGCATGCTCATCCCGCTCGGCCAGCGCAACAGCAAGGACGACAGCGGTCAGCTCGTCGACGTGGTCGACGAGGATCAGCGCAAGGGGCGTCCAGGCTCGCCAGGTTCGAGACGTCCGCCGGTCGGTGCAACAGCCTCAGCCCGACGATCCAGAACGAACTGTCGGGGATCACCGATCAGGCCAACACCGCCCAGGAGCAGGCGAAGAAGCTCGCCGACGAGGGCCTGCAGGCCGGCGCGTTCCAGAAGTCGGTGGAGGCCGCCGGGCTCGCCAACGCCGCGGTGCAGACGGGCCAGGCGCTGCAGATCCACCTGACCCAGGGCGCGCAGGCGTTCCTCTCCAAGGTGACGACTTCAAGACGTTCCGGCCCGCGACGGAGAGCGACGCGGCGGCGTTGATCGCCGCGTACGGCAACGCGATCGACGCGGCAAGCCTGGCGCAGTTCGGGCAGTTCGACGCGAAGGCGTCGAACGACAGCACTTCGGCACCGGACTGGTGAGCGACGACGCGGAGATCGGTGGCGCGGTCAGCCTCGACAACCGCACCGCAGGTCTCGTCGACGGTGGCCGACAACCAGATCGCGAGCATCGACCGCGAGGGCGACGCGAGCGACAAGCTCGACGCGCTCACGAGCTACTGGGACGGCTCCCTCAACAGCCGGTCCTCGCCTACCTCGGCGGCTTCCCGACCGAGGGGCTGAAGTAGCCGAAGGATCCGACCGGGGCTGCAGGAACGAAGGGCGGGCGCCGGGGTCGAGGGTCCCGGCGCCTGCCTACACTCGGACCCGATGGACTCGTCGCGAGGTGGGGTGTACCTCGACCACGCGGCCACCACGCCCCTCCGTCCCGGCGTCGTCTCGGCGATGCTGCCGTTCCTCACGGAGCACTTCGGCAACCCGTCGGGCGCGCACGCGGTGGCCCGGGCCGCCAAGAACGCCCTCGAGGAAGCCAGGGAGCAGGTGGCCGACGTCGTCGGCGCGCGCCCCGACGAGATCGTGTTCACGAGCGGCGGCACCGAGGCCGACGGCCTCGCGGTGAAGGGCGTGGCCCGCGGCGCGCGCGACGCGTCACTCGGCGACGGCGTGGTCGTCTCCGCGTTCGAGCACCCCGCGGTGCTCGCGTCGGCCGACCGGCTCGAGGTCGACGGGTTCCGGGTGACGCGGGTGCCGGTGCGACGCGAGGGCATCGTGGACGTCGACGCGCTCGCGGACGCGCTCGACGAGCGCACCGCCGTCGTGTCGGTGATGACGGTGAACAACGAGATCGGCACGGTGCAACCGCTCGCCGATGTCGCGATCGCGGTGCGGGAGCGCGCGCCGAACGCACGGTTCCACACCGACGCGGTGCAGGGCGCGCCCTGGCTCGACCTCGCCCGCATGGCGGCGGTCGCCGATCTCGTGTCGATCTCCGCGCACAAGATCGGCGGCCCGAAGGGCTCGGGCGCGCTCGTCGTTCGCGGCGGCGCGCGTGTGCGCCCCGAGGCCGACGGTGGGGGTCAGGAGCGCGGGCTGCGCTCCGGCACCGTCGATGTCGCGGCGGCGGTCGGGCTCGCGACCGCGCTCGGCCTCGCCGCCGCGGAGCGCGACGACGAGAACATCCGCATCCGCGCGCTGCGCGACCGGCTCGAGCGCGGCTTGCTCGAGCGCTGTCCGGGCTCGTGGTCGAACGGTGACCCGTCGTGGAAGGTGCCCGGTAACGTGAACGTCGGGTTCCCGGGTCTCGACGTGCAGACGCTGCTCGTGCTGCTCGACGGGGAGGGGATCGCGGCCTCCGCCGGGTCGTCGTGCGCGTCCGGTGCGATCGACCCGTCGCCGGTGCTGCTGGCGATGGGTTACGACCGCCACGCGGCCCGCTCGTCGCTGCGGCTCACGCTCGGCTGGTCGTCGAGCAACGCCGACGTCGAGCGCGCGTTGCAGGTGATCCCCGAAGCGGTGGAGCGGGTGCGCGCGGTCGGAGCATCCCGATGAGCCGCGTGCTCGTCGCGATGAGCGGGGGCGTCGACTCCTCCGTCGCGGCCGCGCTCCTGCTCGACGCCGGTCACGACGTGGTCGGCATGACGCTGAAGCTCTGGGGCGGCCCGTCCGACTCGGGCTGCTGCTCGGTCGGCGACGTCGAGGACGCGCGCCGGGTCGCGGCACAGCTCGGGATCCGGCACTACGTGCTCAACCTGTCGGACGAGTTCGACCACGAGGTCGTGGATCCCTACGTCGACGCCTACGCGAACGGTCGCACGCCGAACCCGTGCGTGGAGTGCAACCGGCACGTCAAGTTCGGGCACCTCCTCTCCCGCGCCGACGCCCTCGGGTTCGATGCGGTAGCGACGGGTCACCACGCGCGCGTCGTCGGTGACACGGGTGCACGGTTCGTCGCGCGCGGTCGCGACGCGGCGAAGGACCAGTCGTACGTGCTCTCCATGCTCGGCCCGCCCGTGCTCGACCGGGTCCTGCTGCCGGTGGGTGAGCTCGACAAGGCCGCCGTCCGCGCCCACGCCGTCCACCTGGGACTGCGCACCGCGGCGAAACCGGAGAGCATGGACGTCTGCTTCATCGCGCGCGGCGGCCGGGAGCGGTTCATCGCCGAGCGGGTCGAGATGGCACCCGGTGTGATCGTCGGTGTCGACGGCGGTGTCGTCGGAAGGCACGACGGCGTCGGACGCTTCACCATCGGTCAGCGCCGCCGCGTCGGCGTCGCGGCCGGCGAGCGGCGGTTCGTGACCGCCATCGACGCGGCGACCGCGACGGTCACCATCGGGTGCCACGAGGATTTGCTGCGCGACGAGATCGCGCTCGACGAGCTCGTCCTCCACCGGCCGGCCGACGACGGTCGGGTCCACGCGCAGGTGCGCGCGCACGGTGCGCCGCTCCGTGCCCGGCTCCTGGGCGACACGGTGCTGCTCGACGAGCCTGAGCCTCGCGTTGCACCGGGCCAGACCGTCGCCCTCTACGACGGCGACGTCGTCGTCGGCGGCGGCATCGCGCGCTGAATGCACGATGCGGCGTGGGCCGTCGCGCTGATCGTCGCGGTCGGCGGGATCGTCTGGGGCGCGGAGAGCTTCGCCGAGCACCTGAGCGCGGCGTCGGTGCGATTGGGCGTGAGTGCCTTCGCGCTCGCGCTGCTGCTCGCAGGCGCTGAGCCCGAGGAGCTCGCGACCGCGGTGGTCGCCGCGGTCCGCAAGGTGCCGGCCGTCGCGCTGGGCGACGTGATCGGTGCGAACGTCGCCGCGTGCCTGGTCGCGCTCGGCGTGGGCGCGTGTCTCCGGCCGCTGCCGTTCGGAACCCGGGTGGTGCGCTACGCCGCGCTCGGACTGCCGGCAGGCGTGGTCGCGACCGTGACGATGTGGGACGGGCACGTCGGACGGGCCGAGGGCACGCTGCTCGTCGTGCTCTACGTCGTCTATGTCGCCACGATCTGGATCCTGGAGCGCCGGCCACCCGCCCTCGGCGAGGCGGAGGAGCTCGACGAGGCGAAGGCCGAGGTGGCCGCGGGCGGGACCGGTGTGCGCACCCGCGTGGGCCGGGAGCTCGTGCTCGTCGTCGCGGGGGTCGCGGCGATGGCGGTGGGCGCGACGGTCCTCGTCGAGGCGGTGCGACGCATCACCAGTGTCGAGTCGAGCCAGACCGACCTCAGCCTCACGGTCGTGGGGTTCGTGACCGCGTTCGAGCTCGTGGTCCTCGCGTGGTCGGCGTCGCGCCGGGGCGCGAGCGAGGCCGTCGTGGCCGCGGTCGTCGGGTCGTTCGCGTACAACGCGACCATGACGCTGGGCGCGGCCGCGCTCGTGCGCCCGCTCACGGTCGTCGACGCGCAGAGCCTGCACGTTCCCGCGGTGCAGATGCTGGCCGCGCTCGCGGTCGTCATCGTGCTCGGCGTCCCTCGACACTCGCTCGGACGCGCGGACGGCATCGTCCTGCTCGCGCTCTACCCGCTGTTCCTGCTCTCCGTCGCCCTCCGCTGACCCAAGCCTTCGGTCGGTTCGAACGCTGATCGGCTCATGGAGCCGATACGCGTCCCGACTGGGGGTTCAACTGGTGCGGCGGTGGTGGGTGGGTTGGGTCGCGAGCGCGACGAACGCGGCCGACTCGACGGGCGCGAACAGCAGCACGTCGACCGTGACCTTCCCCGCCGGCCGTCGACCGCGTGACGCGGTGAGCAGCTGGGCCTCGTCGGTGAGGTGCATGGCGACCGCGCCGACCGACGCTCCGAGTCGCATGTCGAGCGTTGTGGGGTCGGGATGCAACGGCGCCGCGGCCAGCCCCGCGATGTGCTCGGCCGGAAACAGCACCGCGTCCGCGAGCGTCATCGGGTCGACCAGCGTGATGCCCGCGGGCACGAGCACGGCCCAGCGGACCGAGAGGCCGTGCAACGCGCGAGCGAGGAACCCCGCGATCGTGAATCCGACGACCGTTGCGACGATCCCCGCGACGACACGTCCGTCGGCGAGCAACAGCGGCCCGGTCGCGATGCCCGCGGCGACGAGCAACGCCGCCAGCGGTACCGGCCCCGCCGCCAGCGCCGGCGGTGTCTTGAGCGGGAACCGGAATTCGTCGCCGTACGCGAGGCCGTCGGCGCACGCACGGCCGTACGCAGGAAGCGCGGCGAGAACCGCCGCCGCCACCGTCACGGCGATCGCCACCACGGCGGCGACGATGGACGCGCCCCACAGCGTCGCCGCCGCGACGCCGGCGAACGCGGGCGCGGCGATCCTGGTCGCGGTCAGCCCGACCGGTCGCGGCGCGAGCACGGCCACGAGCACGACGGCCCACGCCGCCCACAGCAGGCCCTCGGCGAGCAACCGCGGAGCGCGGTCCCAGCCGGTGAGCGCGTCGGCGACCGCGGGTCCCGCAGCGGCCGGCAGCAGCACCCAGACGACGCGCAGCAGCCAGACGCTCGGCCGGGTCCGGCGAGGCGAAACCGATGGCGACAGCCCGACCTCCGGGATCCGGGATCGACGGAAAGCGTCCGTATACTACGGCTCCCATGTCCGGCCCTCCCGAAGCCGAGCCCCTGGCTCCCGGTCTCGCGACGTCGATCGGGAGCCTTCCCCACGAGGACGCGCACGCCGCGGCCGAGCTCGTGCTGCACCGGCATCCCGCGTTGCCCGCCGCGCCGGAGCTGCCGCGCCGCTCGACGCTCGAAGGCATGATCGAGCGGTCGGTGCGCGCGCTCCCCGAGGTGCAGGTCGACGCGCGTGGCGATCTCCGCTTGGTCGACGTGCTCGACGCGCCGCCGCGGCCGGTCTTCGACGACGACGCGCACGCAGGCCTGCTCGCGTTCCTCGACGTGGCCGCGTCGTCGCCCACGCCGCCACGGCGGGTCAAGGTGCAGACCGCGGGACCGTTGACGCTCGGTGTCGCGCTCGCGCACGCGGGGATGCCCGTCGCGCGCGCGTTCCGTCGCGCGGGTGAGCTCGCGCGCGCGTGGGCCGGCGCGCTCGAGGAGCTCGTGACCGCGCGACTGCCCGGCACCCCGACCGTGCTCTTCCTCGACGAGCCCGCACTGGTGCTCTGGCGGCTCGGGCGGGGCCCGCTCGAGCACGAGGCCGCGGTCGACCTGCTGTCCGGCGCGCTCGCAGCGGCCGCGTGCACCACCGGTGTGCACACGTGCGGCGCAGCCGACGTACGCCTCGCGCTGGAAGCTGGCCCGCGTGTCCTCGGGCTCGACGTCCGGCGGGAGGTCATCGACGACGCGGCGGTCATCGCCCGCCACCTCGACGCCGGCGGCTGGGTCGCGTGGGGCGCGGTGCCCACGCACCGCCCGGTCGGCCAGTCCTGCGACCCGCTGTGGCGGGAGCTCGTCTCCCTGTGGTGCGAGCTCACCCGGCGCGGCTGCGACCCCGTGCTGCTGCGGACCCAGGGGCTCGTCACTCCCGAGTGCGGGCTCGCCGGCCACAGCGAGGAGCAGGCCGACCACCTCCTCGGGCTGGCCCGGGAGATGGCGAACCGGGTGCACGACCACGCGGTCGCCGCCCGCCTCACCGTCGGCGCCTGACCAGCCTTCGTCGCGTCCGTTACCACTCGGTAGCGTGGACGCGCCGAGGCACGCGCGAGCGAAGCGAGCGAGCACGCGGAGCGAACGAGGCGGATGAAGCGAGCGCCAGCGAGTGGAAGTAGCCGAGTGGGAGCGGAGCCATAGAGATGGCCGGCCGCGCGAAGACGAGCCCGGAGGCGCGGGTCGCGGCGTTGCGTGATCAGATCGAGTACCACTCGCGGCGCTACTACCTCGACGACGCGCCCGAGATCACCGACGCGGAGTTTGACGAGCTCATGCGCGAGCTCATCGAGCTCGAGGCCGAGCACCCGGAGCTCGTCCGTCCCGATTCCCCGACGCAGCGGCCCGGTTCGGGTGCGACCGCGGCGTTTTCGCCCGTGCAGCACCTCGTCCCGATGCTGTCGCTCGACAACGCGTTCGGTCTCGAGGACCTCCTCGCGTGGGGGAAGCGCATCGAGCGTCAGATCACGGCGGACGTCGCGTTCGTGTGCGAGCCGAAGATGGACGGGCTCGCGATCTCGCTCCTCTACGAGGGCGGACGCTTCACCCGCGCGGCGACGCGTGGCGACGGTGTCGTCGGCGAGGACGTGACCGCGAACGTCAACACCATCCGTTCCGTCCCCGAGCGTCTGAAGGGCAAGAACGTCCCAGACGTGATCGAGGTGCGGGGTGAGGTGTTCATGCCGGTCGCCAGCTTCGAGGAGCTGAACCGCCGGCAGAGCGAGGCCGGCGAGCGCCTCTTCGCGAATCCGCGCAACGCCGCCGCGGGCTCGCTGCGACAGAAGGACGCGAAGGTGACCGCCGGCCGCGACCTCGACGTCGTCTGCTACCAGCTCGGCGCGGTCGAAGGCGGGCGCCGGTTGCGCACGCACACCGAGACCCTCGCGTGGCTGCGCGAGCTCGGGTTCCCCGTCAACGACCTGATCTCGCGCTTCCAGTCGCTCGACGAGGTGCACGCGTTCTGCGAGTCGATGCTCGCGCGGCGTCACGACCTGCCGTACGAGATCGACGGTGTCGTCGTGAAGGTCGACGACCTCGGTCAGCGCGAGGAGCTGGGCTCGACGAGCAAGGCACCGCGGTGGGCCATCGCGTACAAGTTCCCGCCCGAGGAGAAGACCACGCTGCTCCACCACATCATGGTGAGCATCGGCCGGACAGGGCGGGCGACGCCGTTCGCGCAGCTCGAGCCGGTGTTCGTGGGCGGTTCCACGGTGGGGCTGGCCACGTTGCACAACCAGGACGAGGTCGCGCGCAAGGACGTGCGCGAGGGCGACACCGTCATCGTCCGCAAGGCGGGTGACGTGATCCCCGAGGTGGTAGGGCCGGTTCCCGCGAAGCGTCCGAAGGGCGCGCGCCCCTGGAAGTTCCCGAAGAAGTGCCCGGTCTGCAAGTCCGACCTCGTCCGGCTCGAGGGTGAGGCCGATCACCACTGCGTCAACTTCGACTGCCCGGCGCAGCGGGTGCAGCGCATCGTGCACTACGCGAGCCGGGGCGCCATGGACATCGAGGGTCTGGGCGAGGAACGCGTCCGGCAGTTCGTCGAGGCGGGTCTGCTCGAGGACGCGGGCGACATCTACGACCTGACCGTCGAGCGGCTCGTGCCGCTGGAACGCATCGGTGAGCGGTCCGCGCAGCTGCTCGTCGACGCGGTCGAGCACTCGAAGCAGCAGCCGTTGTGGCGCGTGCTCGTGGGTCTCGGCATCCGTCACGTCGGCCCGACGGCGGCCGTCGCGTTGGCGCGCGACCTCGGCAGCCTGGACGCGATCGAGCAGGCGTCCGAGGACGAGATCGTCGCGGTCGAGGGGGTCGGCGGCGTGATCGCGCAGAGCATCCACCGGTTCTTCGAGGTGGCGCCCAACCGTCGCGTCGTCGACAAGCTGCGGCGCGCCGACGTCAACCTGACCGGGCCGGAGAAGGTCGAGGCCGATCCGTCGGCGGCCACCCTCGCGGGCACGACGTTCGTGCTGACCGGCGGCCTCGAGGGCTTCACGCGCGAGGACGCCGAGTCGGAGATCCAGGCGCGCGGCGGCAAGGTCACCAGCAGCGTGTCGAAGAAGACGACCTACGTGGTCGTGGGCGAGAACCCCGGCTCGAAGCTCGCGAAGGCCGAGCAGCTCGGGTCGACGATCCTCGACGAGGACGGCTTCCGCGACCTGCTCGAGCATGGTCCGGGACAAGAGCAGGAGGACTGACGAGTGGCCAACAAGGACGTCATCGGCGCGAGCGACCAGCCTTTCGAGATGCTGGTCGAGCGCAGCAAGATCCGCGAGTTCGCGCGGGCGACGAAGTCGCAGAATCCCGCGTACCTCGATGATCCCCATCCCGTGAGCGAGCCGACGTTTCTCGTGAACATGACGTTCTGGACGCCGCCGGGGAAGTCCGTGTACGGCAAGGTCGGCCTCGACATGCGGCGCGTGTTGCACGGCGGCCAGGAGTTCATCTTCCACGGCCCGCCGCCGCGCGCGGGGACGAAGCTCACTGCGCAGACGCGCATCGAGGACATCTACGAGAAGGTAGGCAAGCGCGGCGGGACGATGACCTTCGTCATCGGCGTGACCGAGTTCCGCGACGAGCAGGGCAACCTCGTGGCCGAGTCGCGCGGCACCACGATCGAGACCGGCCGCGCGCCCGGACAGTAGGAGATCGAACGGAGGCCTGGCAGTTACGAGCGAATGACATCGCTCCCGGGATGCCGACCTCACTGCTCGAATGAGCGAGTGGAGCGATGCAGGCCCGGGAGGGCGCAGTGAGATCGACGATGAAGAGAGAGTTGAGGGGAGCGACGATGGCCACGCCCACGTGGGACGACCTCGAGGAAGGGACCAAGGCGGAGGCCCGCACGTTCGGCCCGCTCACCCGGACCGACTTCGTGCGCTACCAGGGCGCGTCGGGCGACTTCAACCCGATCCACCACGACGAGGAGTTCGCGCGCTCGGCCGGGTTCCCGACCGTGTTCTCGGTCGGGATGCTGCAGGCCGGCATCCTGGGCACCTTCGCGACCGACTGGCTGGGCGCGGAGAACGTGCGCCGCTTCAGCGTGTCGTTCAGGGAGCAGGTGTGGCCGGGCGACACTCTGGTCTGCACCGGTGAGGTCGTGAAGCGCTACGAGGCCGACGGCGAGCGTCGGGTCGACCTGCAGCTGAGCTGCGACCGCGAAGGTGGCGGCACCGCGATTCGCGGCGAGGCCACCTTCGTCGTGTCGTAGCTCGCGCCGCAGCACGTGCGCGCGCAGGTCCTGCACGCGGCCGCACCCGTCGGCACCCGGCCGCTCCAGCTCGAGGAGCGGCCGCTGCCGGAGCCCGGCGCGGGGGAGGTGCGCGTCGCGGTGATCGCGTGCGGGTGCTGTCGGACCGACCTGCACGTGACCGAGGGCGACCTCGACCTCCCGCACCTGCCGGTCGTGCCCGGTCACCAGGCCGTCGGTGTCGTCGACGCGCGCGGTCCCGGGTGCACCCGGCTCGACGTCGGCGATCGCGTCGGCGTCCCGTGGCTGCACCACACCGACGGGACGTGCGAGTTCTGTGTGCGCGGCGAGGAGAACCTGTGCCCCCACGCGACGTTCACCGGCTGGACGGTCGACGGCGGCTACGCGGACGCGATCACGGTGCCGGAGGACTTCGCGGCGCGCCTGCCGTCGAGCATGGGCGACCTCGAGGCCGCGCCGCTGCTGTGCGCAGGCGTGATCGGCTACCGCGCGCTGCGTCGCGCCGAGGTGCAGCCGGGGGACCGCGTCGCGCTCATGGGGTTCGGCGCGTCGGCGCACCTGGCGATCCAGGTGCTGCATCACTGGGGTTGCGACGTCGTGGTGCTGACGCGCGGTGAAGGTCATCAGGCGCTCGCGCGCGAGCTCGGCGCGTCGTGGGTCGGGGATGCAGCCGAGCTGCCGCCGCGTCCCGCCGACCGCGCGGTGGTGTTCGCTCCCGCCGGCGAGCTCGTACCCGTCGCGCTGCGCGTCGTGCGTCCGGGCGGGACGGTGAGCCTCGCGGGCATTCACATGTCGACGATCCCGGCGTTCGACTACGCGCTGCTGTGGGAGGAGCGGACGTTGCGTTCGGTCGCCAACATGACCCGCCGCGACGCGGAGGAGTTCATGGCCCTCGCGGCCGAGGCGGGCGTGCGCACGTCGTTCGAGACGTTCGCGCTCGAGGATGCGAACGACGCGCTCGCCGCGATCGCAGCCGACCGCGTGCAGGGCGCGGCGGTGCTCGCGATCGCGCAGTAGGAGACGAAGCGACTACCCGGTCGAAAACGACCAGGTGAATGTCTGCGTGCCGTCGGAGCGGTTCTTGATCTGAGGCCAGTAGATGACCGACACGTTGTGCACGCCGGGCTCGAGACGCTCGAACACCTTCCCCTGGCCGGGACGGAAGCTGATCTCACCGAGTGACGGGATGCGCGAGATCTCGTTCTCGGGCAGCTCGACGCCGTCGATCACGAGGACGCCGGTGAGGTCGTCGCGCAGGTCGACCGCGACGGTGTCCTGCACGCGGACCTGGCTGCCCGGCGCGGGCAGGACGTTTTGCACCTCGCTCGGCAGCACGCGGGTCTTGTCGCTCGTGTCCGCGCTCACACCGACGTAGACGAGCAGGTTCACCACGATCAGCAGACCGACGGCCACGATGGCGAATCGCCACGGGTGCCGGGCCTTCGCCGGGCCCGGGCCGGTCAGGGCGCGGGAGCCGTTGCCCGAGCCGTTGCCGTTCGTGCGGTTTCCGTTGCTGCCGTTTCCCCGCCCCGTCGGCGGGAGCGGCGCGACCCGATCGACCACGCCCCCGACGGTAGCGCCGGCGGAGCGCCGGGTCCGGGTCGCGTGCCACGGACCGTGCGGGGGCGCCCGGTAGCGTGAACGGATGGCCACCAGCGGGGTCAGCGACCTCCTCGTCGGCCGGGTCCTCGCCGGGCGGTACCGGCTGCGGGCGCCGATCGGCGCGGGCGCGAGCGGTCGCGTGTACGTCGCCGACGACGTGCGACTGCGCCGGCGCGTCGCGGTCAAGGTCCTGCACACGGCCCTGGCCGACGACTCGGGCTTCCTCCGGCGCTTCCGGGCCGAAGCCCAGCTCGCCGCGTCGCTGCACCATCCCAACGTCATGGCCGTCTACGACTGGGGCGAGGACGACGTCCCCTTCATGGTCCTCGAGCTGCTCGAGGGCGGCAGCCTGCGCAGCATGCTCGACCGCGACCACCGGCTCACGCCGTCGCAGGCCGCGCACGTCGGCCGCCAGGTCGCGGCTGCGCTCGAATATGCGCACGTGCGGGGGCTCGTGCACCGCGACATCAAGCCCGCGAACCTGCTCTTCGACGAGCACGGCATCGTGCGCGTCGGTGACTTCGGTCTTGCGCGCGCACTCGCGGAGGCGAGCTGGACCGAGCCCGCGGGCGCGTTGCTCGGTACCGCGCGCTACGCGTCCCCGGAGCAGGCCGCGGGCACCCCGCTCGACGCGCGAGCCGATCTCTACGCGTTGGCGCTGGTGCTGGTCGAGTCGGTGACCGGTCGCGTGCCGTTCGCGGCCGACACGCCGATCGGGACGCTCACCGCGCGCACGCACACGGGCATCACCGCGCCGGCCGAGCTCGGACCGCTCGGTGCGGTCGTGGAGCGCGCGGGCCAGATCGACCCCGTGCAGCGCTATCCCGACGCGGCGACGATGGGCGCCGCGCTGACCGATGCCGCCGCCGCGCTCCCGCCGCCCGGGCCGCTGACCTTGAGCGGTCTGCACGAGGTCGGCGACGACCAGAACCCGACCCAGATCGGTTACGAGCCCGGCATCCCCTTCGACCAGGACGCGTCCGACGAGGACACGCTCGCGGTCGAGTACGCGCCGGTACGGACCGTGCCGCGACGCAGCGGCCGCGCCGGCGCGATCGTGCCGTTGCTCGTCGCCGGTCTCGTCGTCCTCGCGCTCGCCCTGGCCGGGGTCGCGGTCGTCGGCGCGACCAACAACGGCGGCCGCGTCCCGGTCCCGAACCTCGCCGGCCTCACGCGCGGCACCGCGTCGCTGCGGGCGGCCGACGCCGGCGTCGGCGTCGCGGTCGACGTGCGCCGGGCCGACCAGCCCGCGGGCACGGTCGTGAGCCAGTCCCCGCCGCCGGGCAGCTGGATCGACCGTGGTGGTCGGGTGCATCTCGTGGTGTCGTCGGGCCCCGCCCCGATCGCGGTGCCCGCGTTCCCGACCTCGGCGGCGCCGGCCCAGGTGCACGCCGCGCTCCTCGCGGCCGGCTTCGCGGCCGGTACCGACGAGCACCGCAACGACGAGGTCGTCCCGAAGGACGGTCTGATCGGCACCGACCCGCCCGCGGGCCGGAAGGTCGCGCCGGGATCGACCGTACGCATGGTCATCAGCGACGGACCCGCGCCGCGCCAGGTGCCCAACAACCTCGCGGGTCTCACCTACGCCCAAGCGGCCGATGCGATCCAAGCCGTGCAGCTGCGCCCGGTGCAGGCGATGGACTTCAGCGACACGATCCAGGCCGGTCGGGTGACGCGCACGTCACCGGTGGGGAACACGCCGGTGGCGCGCGACAGCGTCGTGACGATCTACGTGAGCCAGGGACCGCAGCTCGTGCTCGTCCCGAACGTCACCACGTGGAAGGTCGAGGACGCGAGCGCCGTCCTCCAGCGAGCCGGGCTCGTGGTGGACGTCCAGGGCTACCGGCCGGGGAAGCACGTGAAGACCCAGAGCATCCCCGGGAACACGCAGGTGCACGTCGGGGCCACGATCACGCTCACGCTCTGATTGACCGCGCGGTCAAGTGAACACGTACCATGCGCGCCGTCCTGACGGTTCGACGAGCCTGGGAGGCCGTCCATGGGAGCACTCGACGGGCGTGTGGCGATCATCACCGGGGCCGGCCGGGGCCTCGGTCGCGAGCATGCGCTGCTCTTCGCCAAGGAGGGTGCGAAGGTCGTCGTGAACGACCTCGGCGGCGACATCAACGGCACGGGCGAGGACCGCGCCCCCGCTCAGCAGGTCGTCGACGAGATCAAGGAGATGGGCGGCGAGGCCGTCGCCAACGTCGACAACGTGGCCGACTGGGACGGCGCGAAGCGACTCGTCGACACCGCGGTGAACACGTTCGGCACCCTGCACGTGCTCGTGAACAACGCGGGCATCCTTCGCGACCGCGTCCTCGTCAACATGACCGAGGGCGAGTGGGACGCGGTCATCCACGTGCACCTGAAGGGCCACTTCTGCCCGACCCATCACGCGGCGGTGTACTGGCGCGAGCAGGCCAAGGCCGGCAACGAGATGAAGGCCGCGTTGATCCACACGTCGTCGACGTCGGGTCTGCTCGGCAACCCGGGACAGACGAACTACGGGGCGGCGAAGTCCGGCATCGCGACGTTCAGTCAGATCTGCGCGATGGAGCTCGGTCGCTACGGCGTCCGCTCGAACGCCATCGCGCCGGCCGCGCGCACCCGGCTGACGCTCCAGACCCCGGGTTTGAGCGACGCGGTGAAGGAGCCCGAGGACGCGTCGAAGTTCGACGTCTGGGATCCCGCGAACGTCTCACCGTTCGTCGCGTACCTCGCGACCGAGGACTGCGACATCACGGGTCAGGCATTCCTGGTGCAGGGCGGCACGATCCAGTACTTCCAGCCGTGGACGCTCACCGCGAAGCTCGACAAGCCGGAGCGCTGGACCGTCGCCGACCTCCAGAACGAGGTCCCGAAGATGATGGAGCAGGTGAAGCGCAAGTAGGCGCGGCCGGCCCGGCGGGCACGTGCGCCGCGGGCGGCGCCGGTGGCGTGATCGCGGGCAGCAAGCGTTAGCCTCCCGCGGATGTCGATCTCCGACGCGGACGAGCGCCGGCACGCCGCGGACACCGTCGACGCATCCTGGATGGAAGCGTGCACCTTCGACGCGTTCGACCACGCGTCGGGTGTCGGCTTCCTCGCCCGCGTCGTCGTCGAGCCGAACCGTCCGGCGGCCGAGGCGTTGTGGATCGCGTGGGTCGACGGCGCCGCGCCGAGCGTGGCCACGCACGGCCAGGTGGAGGCACCGCCCGGCGACCGCGACGCGTTCGCGGTCGGCGGCGTGACGGCGCGGATCGTGGAACCGTTGCGGCGTCTCGCGCTGGAGGTCGACGCGGGAGGGGAGCGCGCGGACCTCGCGTTCGTGGCCATCACGCCGTGCGTCGACTATGCCGAAGGGCCCCCGTCGCCGGGCATCGCGTCGGGTCACTTCGAACAGACCGGCCGGCTCGAGGGTGCCCTGACGTCGGGCGGCAGATCGCTGCCCTTCGCCGCACTCGGGCAGCGGGGCCGCTCGTGGGGTGCATGGCACTGGGACGGCGTGCGCGAGTGGCATCGCATCACCGGCTTCTTCGACGGGGACCGCTCGTGCAACCTCCTCCAGGTGGTCGACGCGCACGGCGGCGTGGGCGTGAGTGGCTACCTCTACGACGGCGGGTCGGTGCAGCCGGTCGTCCGGGCCGAGCGCCGATCGCGGGAGACCCACGGCGGCGGGCCCGACGGGTTCGAGCTGCGCCTCGAGCTCGCGGGCGGGACCACCCTGGCGATGGAGGCCGAGCGCTGGCGGGACCCGGTGCGGCTCGGCGACGAGGCCGTGACGATCACCGAGACGCCGTTGCGCATCGTCGGTGACGACCGCTCGGGGGTCGGGATCTACGAGCTCGTGACCCGTCACGAGCGGTAGCCGGAGCGAGCTGCCTCTCTGCGTCAAAGGTAAAACGCGCTCCGCGCGAGAGACGCGTCCCGGTCGTCCCGTTTACCCTATTCGCGGCGAGTGTTGGGCCGCCCACGCTCCGGGTAATTAGGCCATCAGCACTATTGTTCGGCCACGGAGCGTGCCATACGGTTTTGACACAGGGTGGCCACGAAGGGTGGCAGCGAGGGTGACACGGGCTCGGACGATCGGGCCTTGCAGGGCGGGTGTTCAAGACGGGGGCACCACAACGGGCAGACGTGAACGACGCCGCCGTCCCGGACGGCATGGGCAGGTGAGGGCACGATGCGACGACTCCCGCATGGAGCAACTCTTCGACCGGCGAGCAGCCGACCGGGCAACGGCTATGGGCGCCTGCCGCGCCGCTGCCCCGGTCCCCTCCTCGCTCTCGAGGCCGCACCGGCGCCGCAGCCGGCGTGGTTCCTCGACCCGCCGGCTCTGGTGGACCTGACCGAACCCGAGGTCCTCAGCACACCCGAGTCCCGGACCGACCGCGCCTGACGCCCGGGCGCGACCGCGCGCGCCCGGTCCACCATCGTCTCCCGCTCGTCCGCTGCGACACGTCCACCACTAGCGTCTCCGACTCGTGCGCCCCGGGTGGACCCGCCGCTGGTCCCGTTCTGACGTGGTGTTCGCGGCCGCGCTCGGTTGCGCGCTCGCACCGCTCGCCGTCGCGCTCGTGCGCACGCTGTTCTTCCGCTCGCAGTTCGTTCCCTTCGCCGACCGGGCGACGATCGAGCTCGCGACGCGCGCGGTCGGCCGCCACGCAGTCCTCCTCGGGCCGTACTCGCGCTTCGGCTTCCGCCAGCCCGGCCCTTCGCTCTTCTATCTGCTCGCGCTGCCCTATCGGCTGACGGGCAGCCGCGCCAGCAGCATCCTGGTCGGCGCGGTCCTCATCAACGCGGCTGCGGTCGTCGGGATCGGCTTCGTCGCGCGCCGGCGCGGCGGGACCGTCCTCGCGGTCGTCACGCTCGGGATCACGCTGCTCCTGATGCGCACGCTGACCGGCACCTCGCTGGACGACCCCTGGAACCCGCTCGTCACGTTGCTGCCGTTCGCGCTGTTCGTGCTCCTGGCGTGGTCGGTCGCGCTGGGTGACGGATGGATGTTGCCGATCGCGCTCGGGGTCGGCAGCTTCGTCGTGCAGTCACACGTCTCCTACGCGCCGGCGACGGTCGGTGTCCTCGTCGTCGCGTTCGTCGGTCTCGTTCTCGCGTGGCGCCGGCGGTCACCCGAGGAGGTGCGGGCCCGTCCGGCGCGGGTGCTCGCGGTGTCGGCCGGCGTCGTCGGGTTGGTATGGCTCCCGCCGCTCATCGACCAGCTCGCGCGCGTCGGCAACCTCGGTGGGATCTGGAACTTCTTCACGAGCCACACCGGGACGCTGACGTGGCTGCAATCGGTGCGCGTCGTCGCGCTGCAGTGGAGCTGGCGTCCGGAGTGGCTGTTCGGTGCGCGCCCGCTCGGCCTGATCGGCGTGAACTACGTGCGGGGGATGGACTGGCCGGTCGCCCTCGTGCTCGGGGCCGTCGTGACCGTGTTCGCGTGGCGGCGTCGCGATCGCGAGGTGCTGTGGCTCGCGGCGATGGTCGCGGTCGGCTTCGTCGGGGCGATCATCGGCGCGCACGGCATCGTCGGTCTCGTCTACCCCTATCTGGTGCAGTGGACGTGGATCCTGGGGGCGACGCTCGGCATCCTCGTCGTGTGGGGTGGGATCCGCGCGATCCCGCCGGCGGCGATCGGCAGGGTGGCACGGGTCTCGGCCGGATCACTCGTCGCGGTCGTGTTCCTGGTGCTCGTGATCGCGGGCATCGGCAGCGCGGTGCGTGCGCAGGTGCCCGACGCGAACGCGCAACAGCGGGTCCGATCCGTTCGTGATCAGGTGCTCTCACATGTGGACGTGCGGGGGCGCACCGTGCGCGTCGACGGCGGGGCGATCGACTTCGACCTGTGGTCGCTCGTGTTGCAGCTGCAGCGGCGTGGCGCGCACGTCCAGGTCTCGGCGCCGACCGGGTTCTTCGTCGGCGACTGGCTCCACTCCCGCGCCCCGCGGATCGACACGACACTCGTGGTCGGACACGCTCCGCCGTTCCCGCCGGGGCGCCTCATCGCCCACGAGGTCGAGCCGTATCCCGCCCGGGTGCGCGCGCAGACCAGGCGCGACGTCGAGCGGGCGCGCCGGAAGTACGGACCGACGTCGCCGATCACGCGCGCGTTCGAGGATCGGCTGCGCTTCATCACCACCACGCCGGCGGCCGAGGTCAGCGTGGTCGAGCGCTGAGCGCCGCGGGCCGACGCCCGCCGGCTACTCCGTGACCTCGATGATGGCCTGGGCCAGATCCTGGTTCCCGGCAGGACCACCACCCGCGGCGGCGCCCGCCATGAGCTTGGCCATGTCGCCCTGGACCCGGACCTTGCCCGCCATGAACGCCTGCATCCCCGCCTGCGGGTTGCCCGACGCGAACACGTCCTTGGCCGTCGAGTAGTCGGTCGTCAGGGTGACGTCCGACGGGTCGATGTGACCCTGCCCGAACAGCGCCTTGCCGTCGTCCGCGCCCATGTGGAACTGGCGGTCCGCGTCGAAGGGCGTGTCCGTCACGACGAGGTTCATGCGCATGTTCTGGTGTGCCGGCGCGTCGTCGCCGTGCTTCTCGATGAGCGCGAGCACCGCGTTGAACCAATCGTCCGACAGGAACGGGTACTTGTCCGCCACCCGGAAACCTCCTCCGCACGCCTGAGACGGGCCCGGAGTGTACCGAATGCTCCTCGGGTGCGGCAGGGGCGGGTGCGGCGCGCGTCCACCTACGCTGCAGGGATGGCCGCGACGACCCGTCCCGAGCGCATCGACGCCCGGGAGCGGAACCCGAAGTGGCAGAACCCGCCGCTTCGCATCGAGATGTCGGAGTGCATCAACTGCGACGCGTGCCTGCGCCACTGCCCGCCGCAGTTCGGCGCGATCTTCAACCACGGCGTGGACGTGATCATCGTCCCGGAGCTCTGCAGCGGCTGCGACAAGTGCCTTCCCGCCTGCCCCGTCTCGTGCATCTATCCCGACCCGGAGTGGAAGGCGGCCCCGGACGACTGGTGGGAGGAGCCCGGCTCGCCCGGTGACCCCTACCGGTAGGAGGCGGCCCTCCGGGCGCGTGAGAGTCGGCGGGGGTACTGCCCACCCGCTTCCTAGACTCGGCGCGTGAGCCGTATTACCCCTGACGACGTCAGCCACGTGGCCCGCCTGGCCCGCCTCGCGTTGACCGCGGACGAGGTCGAGCGCTTCACCGGCCAGCTCGAGGCGATCCTCGAGCACGCGGCACAGGTCTCCGCGCTCGACACCGACGGAGTCGAGCCGACCGCGCACCCGTTGCCGCTGTCCAACGTGCTGCGCCCCGACGAGCCGCGGCCATGCCTCCCGCGCGACGAGGTGCTCGCGGCCGCGCCCGCCGCCGAGGACGGCCGCTTCCGCGTGCCCCGAATCCTTGGGGAGGAGCCGTGAGCGCGCTGGAGATCGCCGCCGCGGTCCGGAGCGGTGAGCGGTCGGCGCGGGAGGTGGTCGAGGAGCACCTGGACGCGGTCGGGAACCGCGAAGGCGAGATCCACGCGTTCAATCTGCTGCTCGCCGACGACGCGCGAGCAGCGGCCGACGCGGTCGACGCCGCCGTCGCCGCCGGTCAGGACCCCGGCCCGCTCGCCGGCGTGCCGATCGCGCTGAAGGACAACCTGTGCACGCGCGGCGTCGCGACGACGTGCTCGTCGGCGATCCTCGACGGCTGGCGGCCGCCCTATGACGCGACCGTGGTCTCGCGCGTCGTCGCCGCCGGTGCCGTGCCGATCGGCAAGACGAACCTGGACGAGTTCGCGATGGGCAGCTCGACCGAGAACTCCGCGTTCGGACCGACCCGCAACCCGCGCGACCCGTCGCGGGTCCCGGGAGGGTCGAGCGGCGGCTCGGCCGCGGCGGTCGCCGCGGGCTTCGCGCCACTCGCGCTCGGCTCCGACACCGGTGGGTCCATCCGTCAGCCCGCCGCGCTGTGCGGGGTGGTCGGCGTCAAGCCGACGTACGGACGCGTGTCGCGCTACGGGCTGGTCGCGTTCGCGTCGAGCCTCGACCAGATCGGACCGTTCGCCGAGACCGTGACCGACGCCGCGCTGCTGCTCGAGACGATCTGGGGCCCCGACCCGTGCGACAGCACATCGATCCCCGTCGAAGCCGGCGACCTGTTGCCGGATCTGGACCGTGGCGTCGACGGGCTGCGCATCGGCATCGTCGCGGAGCTCGCGGATGCGGAGGGCGTCGACCCCGAGGTCGCGGCCGCAGTGGAGCGGGCCGCAGGCGCGTTGGAGGAGGCCGGCGCGACCGTCGAGCGCGTGTCGGTGCCGAGCGCGGTGTACGGGCTGTCCGCCTATTACCTCATCGCGCCCGCCGAGGCGTCGTCGAACCTCGCTCGCTACGACGGCGTGCGCTACGGGTTGCGCGTCGACGGCGACGACGTCGAGACGATGAACGCGCGCACACGTGAGGCGGGATTCGGGCCGGAGGTGAAGCGGCGCATCATGCTCGGGACGTACGCCCTCTCGGCCGGCTACTACGACGCCTACTACGGACAGGCGCAGAAGGTGCGAACACTGATCATCCGCGACTTCGCTCGCGCGTACGAGCGTTTCGACGCGCTCATCGGCCCGACGTCGCCGACCACCGCGTTCGAGCTGGGGGCCAAGATCGAGAACCCGCTCGCGATGTATCTCAACGACGTGTGCACGATCCCCTCCAACCTCGCCGGTCATCCCGCGATGTCGGTGCCGTTCGGGACCGGGTCCGACGGTCTTCCCATCGGGGTGCAGGTGCTCGCGGACGCGCTCGCCGAGCCGGTGATGTTCCGCGTCGCGCGCGCCGTCGAGCTCGCGGCGAAGTGATGTCAGCCGCGCGCGTCTCGAAGGTCGGCGAAGAAGTAGGTGAGCGCGCCGTTCAGCACCGCGGCCGCCTCCCACTGGAGGAAGTGGCCCGCGCCCGGGATGTGGAACGGCCCGATGCACTGTGTGAACGCGACCGCGGCCTGTGCGGGGAAGTTGCGCGGCACGACGTGGTCCTCGGTGCCGTAGAGCACGAGCGCGGGCACCGGGCAGGGCTCGAAGACGCGCGGCACGTCGGCCATCGGCTTCGTGCCCGTCGAGCCCTCGTAGACACCCCAGCTCGCGCGCAGCTTCGCGGCATCCCCGTAGGGCTCGGTCATGAACGCGACGTCCTCGGGGGTGAACGTGCCCGGCGCGGCCCAGAGGCGGTGGCCGTACATGTCGGCGACGTAGGCCTGTCGGCGCTCCGGTGTGTCGAGCTCCGCGAGCAGGCCGTCGGCGTCGGTGGCCTGACGGCGGAAGTAGTCGGCGGTGGGGCGGGCCTCGCGCGGCGGGTCCTCACGGGGGATGCCGGCCTCGTCGTAGAGCCCGTGCAGCGGAGGCGCGAGGGTGTTGAACACGCAGAGCCGTTCGACGGCGTCGGGATATCGCAACGCCATGTCGTAGAGGACGACTCCGCCGACGTCGCCGCCGACGATGCCGTAGCGCGCGTGACCGAGGACGTCGTGCATGAGCGCATGCAGGTCGAGCGAGAACGCGGCGATGTCGTAGAAGCCGTCGGCCGCGAGGTCGGAGTCGCCGTGACCGCGCAGATCCGGCGCGACGACCTCGAAGCCCGCGGCCGCGAGCGGACCGACGTTGCGCCACCAGATTCGCTTCGTCTCCGGATAGCCGTGGATCAGCAGCAGCGGGTAGCCGCCGCGGCCCTCGTGGACGAACGCGAGGGTCGCGCCGTCGCGCACCTGCGCGCGCTCGATCGTGAACGCCTGCGGGTCGCGGTCGTCCGGCGCGGACGCGTGCTCACCGGTATCCATGGCGAGGGAGTCTGACATGCCGATCGCCGACTACGAGCCGGTCATCGGGCTCGAGGTCCACTGCGAGCTGGCCACCGCGACGAAGCTGTTCTGCGGGTGTCCGAACGAGTTCGGCTCCGAGCCCAACACGAACGTGTGCCCCGTCTGCCTCGGACTGCCGGGCTCGTTGCCCGTGCTCAACGAACGCGTCGTCGAGTTCGCGCTGCGGCTCGGCGCGGCGCTCCACTTCGACGTGCCGCCGCAGTCGATCTTCCACCGGAAGAACTACTTCTATCCCGACATGCCGAAGGACTATCAGGTCAGCCAGTACGACGAGCCGATCTGCGTCGACGGCTGGCTCGAGGTCGACGGCGCGCGGGTCGGGATCGTGCGGGCGCACATGGAGGAGGACACGGGCAAGACGGTGCACGTGGGCGGCGGCGGGCGGATCCACGACGCCGAGTACTCGCTCGTCGACTACAACCGCGCCGGCGTCCCGCTCATGGAGATCGTGAGCCAACCCGAGATCCGCAGCGCCGACCAGGCGCGCGCCTACGTGTCTGAGCTTCGCGGCGTGCTCGAGGCGATCGGCGTGTCGGACGTGAAGATGGAAGAGGGATCGATGCGCGTCGACGCCAACGTGTCGATCCGGCCCGTGGGCACGACTGAGCTCGGGACCCGCACCGAGATCAAGAACATGAACTCGTTGCGCTCGTTGTCGCGCGCGGTGGAGTTCGAGATCGAGCGGCAGGCGGAGCGGCTCGACGCGGGCGAGCGCGTCGTCCAGGAGACCCGGCACTGGAACGAGGAGGACGGCCGCACGCACTCCATGCGCTCCAAGGAGGAGGCGTTCGACTACCGCTACTTCCCCGAGCCCGACCTGGTGCCGGTCGCGCCGACCGACGACATGCGCGCCGGCGCTCAGGCGTCGGTGCCGGAGCTGCCCGCGGCGCGTCGCGCCCGCTTCATGTCCGAGTGGAGGATCAGCGAGCAGGACGCGCGGGTGCTGGTCGAGGTTCCCGGCCTGGCCGAGTACGCCGACGCCGCGGTCGTCGCCGGCGGCGACCCGGTCGAGGTCGCGAAGTGGTCGACCGGCGAGGTGCTCGGCTACCTCAACGAGAGCGGCTTGTCGCCCGAGGTGCTCCCGCTGGCGCCGGACGGGCTCGCGGAGCTCGTCGGCCTGGTCGCGGACGGGACGCTGTCGCGGAAGATGGCCAAGGACGTGCTCGACGAAGGTCTGCGCGAGGGGAAGCGGCCGAAGGAGGTCGTCGACGAGCGCGGGCTCGCACAGGTCAGCGACGAGTCCGAGCTCGCGCGCGCGGTGGACGACGTGCTCGCCGCGAACGCGCCGACCGTCGACGAGTGGCGCGCGGGCGACGACAAGCTCCGCAAGAAGAAGCGCGCCTTCCTCATGGGCGAGCTCATGAAGGCGATGAAGGGCAAGGGCAACCCCGCGGTGCTCAACCGTCTCCTCGACGAGCGCCTCGACGCCCCGGGATAACCGTGACACCCCACCGGTTGCATTGAAGCGTGCAGAGCGGAAGCCGCACCGAGAGCTTCGATGAAGCGTTGCGGCGGGCGCCGGGACCGGCGGTGCAGTCAGGCGGCGGGAGGATCGTGGCGCTCGGCGAGCGCGGTGACGAGGAGGTGGGCGAGGCGCGCGGCATCGGTGGCGTCGAGGCGGAAGGTCGCGCGGCAGCGGTCGTCGCGCCAGAGGCTCAGGTCCACCGTCCCGCTCTCGCTCCGGACGGCCGCGCGCAGCAGATCGCCGCGCTCGTCGACCAACATCTCGACTGCACTCATGACCCCCCCGATCCCCCGGGGTCCAGTATCCGACGCGTGGCTACGGCTTGGCCAGAGTCAGCGCGACGACGGGGCCGAGGCCGCTGCTCGCCGCGTCCCACGTGCGGCCCTGGTCGGTCGAGACGAACACGGCGCCCTCGTGGTCGCCGAACGCGACGAGATCGCCGTCCGGATCGCCGGCGAGGCAGAACGTGTCGATGTTTCCCGCGAGCCACTCCGGGAGCCCGTCGCGGCAACGCTCGAACGGCGTGTCGGGGTCGGCGTCCAGCGCCCGTCGGTAGATCGCGGAACGCGACCCGCCCGGACCGGTCGACGCGGACACGAGCACGGTGTCGCCCGCGATCGCGACCGCGCGCAGGTAGGTCGCGTGAAGGCCTTCGTCGACGATCTCCCACGTGATGCCGTCGTCGTCGCTCCGACACAGCCCGACCGCCGCGGCGGCGAACGCGACGCCACGCCGCCGTGGATGCGCGAGCACCTGGTGCACGTCGGCGTGCAAGTCGATGGTCGGCTCCCACGACGCGCCACCGTCGGTAGACCGCAGGATTCCTCCGACGTGCACGTTGGCGAGCACCGTCCCGTCGGCTGTCACCGTGAGCGACCGGGTGTCGGCCGGGCCGCCCCAGGGTGTGTGCCACTCGCCGCGCGTCGGCGCGGACTCGAACGCGTCCGACCGCTCGAGCCGCGCCGTCTTGGTATCCACGACGTCGACGTGCGCGCCCACCGTCCCGACGAACACCGTCCCGTCCGATGTCGCGAGGCACGTCGCGCGCTCACCGAGGCGCGCCACCTCGCGCCAGTCGCTCCCGTCGCGTCGCACGACACTCGTGCCGTCGACCAGCGCGAGGACAGGATCGTCCCCCGCCGAGCCGCTCGTGAACGGGCCGGCGCGGTGGCCGGCGAGCGACCCGACGCCGTCGAGGGCCACGACACCGTCGCGGGTGCCGATCAGCAGAACCGGATTCGACCCCATGCAGGCGTCAACCGGCAACCGGTGCCGGGATGTTCCTGATCGCGGCCACGATGTCGGCAAGCTCCTCGGGCGGGCCGAGCGACGGTGAATCGAAGCTGACCCGGCTCACCAGCCCGCCGCAGCGCTCCCGGACCCGGGCCGGGAGGTCCTCGGGCCGACCCCGCACCGCGAACGTGTCGAGCAGGTCGTCGTCGATCAGCGCGTTCATCTCCGCCCACCGACCGTCCTTCGACAGTCGGTTGAGCTCGGTCTGCAGGTCGCCCCGACCGTGCGCGTCGAGGACGGGCCGGTAGGCGGGGGTCGACCCGTAGAACGCGAGCCGCGACCGCAGCCCCGCGTCGGCGCGTGCCTGGTCCTCCTCCGTGGAACCGGTCGCCGTCAGCAGCGGCCACGCGACCTCGAAGCCGTCGCGGGAGCGACCGGCGCGCGCCAGACCGCGTTCGAGCGCCGGCCACGTCGTCTCGCGCAGGAAGCGCTCGGTGCTGAACGGATGGACGAGGAAGCCGTCGGCGACCTCACCCGCGACCTCGGTCATTGCCGGACCGACGCCGGCGAGGAACACGCCGGGCACGCCGGACGCGCACGGCCCCGGATCGAAGAACGGTGTCATCAACGTGTGTTGGTAGAAGGTGCCGCGGAAGTCGAGCTTCGTGCGGTCCTGCCACGCCGACCAGATGGCCCGCACCGCGAGCACCAGCTCGCGCATGCGCGCGGCGGGGTGCGACCACGTCATCGAGAACCGCTTCTCGATGTGGGGCCTGATCTGCGAACCCAGGCCGAGGATCGCACGACCGTCCGACAGGCGCTGAAGGTCGAACGCGACCTGCGCGAGCGTCATCGGAGTGCGCGCGAACGCGACCGCGATCGCACTGAAGAGCTCCACGCGTGTGGTGTGCTCCGCCGCGAGCGCGAGCGGGAAGAACGGATCGTGCGAGCCTTCGAACGTGTACAGCCCGTCGTAACCGGCAGCCTCGATCGCGACGGCCCGGCTCGGCACTGCGTCGAGCGACGCGAGCAGGCCCGCGTCGACCTTCACCTCAGTGCTCGCCCAACGATGTGGCCGGCACGCCGTACGCGGAGACCAGCGGCACGTACGCCTCGGCGTCACCGTCCCAGTGCAGCCGGCGCACCTCCTCGACCGTCCGCCGCCCACCGAGCGCACGCGTGAGCTCGAACGGCTCGGCGATGACGGTCGCGCCCGGTTCGCCGTCGCCGGCCAGGAACTCGTGGGCACCGGCCTCGAGCCGCAATGGCGCGAGGCCCCGCTGCTGCAGCCGCGGACCCAGGCTCGTCGCGTACGCCTCGATGCTCGCCAGCATGAGATCGAGATCGCGGCCGCCCTGGAGGTCGAGCGTGCCGCGGATGTCCTGCTCGTGTTGGAAGGCGTCCGACACGGCCGTGCCCGCGAGTGGAGGACCGATCGCACGCAGCGCATCCTCGAACCGGGGCGAGCCCTCGGCCCACTCGTCGAGCATGGCGCCGACGGGCACGTCGCGGCGTGCCTCCACCTGCGCGGCGGTCCAGGCGTCGCCGCCGACGCCTTCGAGCCGGCCCGCGAGCGCGTCGGTGACGGCGCCCGCGAAGTGGGCGATCACGTCGTGCACGGTCCAGCCCGGGCAGGCGCGGACCGCAGTGCCGAGCGCCGCGTCGTCGAGGTCGCGCACCATCGTCGTGACGCGCTCCCGGGTCGCGGCGTACAACAGGCCGTAATCGGTCATGGCCGCCGACGGTAGCCCGTCTACGCTCCGGGTTCATGAGCGATACCGACATGAAGCCGCGCAGCCACGAGGTGACCGACGGGATGGAGCGCGCGCCGGCGCGAGCCATGCTGCGGGCGATCGGCATGACCGACGACGACTGGGGCAAGGCCCAGGTCGGGGTCGCGTCGAGCTGGAACGAGGTCACGCCCTGCAACCTCCCGCTCGACCGGCTCGCGAAGCGCGCCAAGGACGGTGTGCGCGCTGCGGGAGCGTTCCCCGTCGAGTTCGTGACGATCGCGGTCAGCGACGGCATCTCGATGGGTCACGAGGGCATGCGCGGCTCGCTCGTCAGTCGCGAGATCATCGCCGACTCCGTCGAGTGCGTCATGCACGCGGAGCGCTTCGACGCGCTCGTGACGTTCGCGGGTTGCGACAAGAGCCTGCCCGGCATGCTCATGGCCGCGGCGCGGCTGAACCTTCCGTCGGTGTTCCTGTACGGCGGATCCATCCTCCCCGGCCGGTACAAGGACCAGGCCCTCGACATCGTGAGCGTCTTCGAGGCCGTCGGTGCGTGCGCGGCGGGGACGATCACCGAGAACGAGCTCGGCGAGATCGAGATGCGCGCGTGCCCGACTGAGGGCAGCTGCGCGGGGATGTTCACGGCGAACACGATGGCGTCGATCGGCGAGGCGCTCGGCATGTCGCTGCCCGGGAGCGCGAGCCCGGCCGCGGTCGACCGTCGGCGCGACGACTATGCGTACGAGAGCGGTCGTGCCGTCGTGCGCCTGCTCGAGTCGGGCATCCGGCCCCGCCAGATCATGACCAAGGAGGCGTTCGAGAACGCGATCGCGGTGACGATGGCGCTCGGTGGTTCCACCAACGCGGTGCTCCATCTGCTCGCGATCGCGCACGAGGCGCACGTCGAGCTCGAGCTCGACGACTTCAACCGCATCGGTGCGCGCGTGCCGCACATCGCCGACACCAAGCCGCACGGGAAGTACCACATGTTCGACGTCGACCGCATCGGTGGCGTGCCGGTCGTCATGCGCGAGCTGCTCGACGCCGGGCTGCTCCACGGTGACGCGCTGACGGTCACCGGCAAGACGATCGCGGAGAACCTTGCCGACCTCGATCCTCCGGCGCCCGACGGCGACGTCGTTCACCCGTTGTCGTCGCCGATCCACACGCAGGGCGGCATCGCCATCCTCACCGGCTCGCTCGCGCCGAACGGCTCGGTGGTGAAGGTCGCCGGCATCGACGAGCCCCGGTTCGAGGGCAGCGCGCGCGTCTTCGACGGCGAGGACGCGGCGATGGAAGCCATCCTCGCCGGGCACATCCGACCGGGCGACGTCGTGGTGATCCGCTACGAGGGCCCGAAGGGCGGTCCGGGCATGCGCGAGATGCTCGCGGTGACGGGCGCGATGAAGGGCGCGGGACGCGGTGGCGACGCGGCACTCGTGACCGATGGAAGGTTCTCGGGCGGCACCCACGGGTTCTGCGTCGGGCACGTCGCGCCCGAGGCCGTCGACGGCGGGCCGATCGCGCTCGTGGCCGACGGGGACCGCATCGTGATCGACGCGCAGGCGCACACCATCGACCTCGAGGTCGACGACAGCGAGCTCGCGCGGCGGCGCGCGACGTGGAAGCCGCTCGAGCCGCGCTACACGAGCGGGTTCCTCGCGAAGTACGCGCGGCTCGCGCAGGGCGCCGAGAAGGGCGCGATCACGAACGTCTGATCGCGGGCGGGTTCGCGCTCATGCCCGAGATGCTCGAGGTCGAGGCGGCGCGGCAGCTGATCGAGCACGCCGCGCTCGGCCGGCGCATCGCGTCGGTCGACGCGCAGGACGCGTGGTACCTCAAACGCGGGCTCACGGCGCACGCGCTCGACGCCGCGCTGCCCGGCCGCGCGTTCACCGCCGCCCGGCGCCGCGGAAAGCTGTTGCTGCTCGACACCGGTGGCGTCGGTCCCAGCCGCGCGCCGGGACCGGTCCTCGCGCTGCATCTCGGGATGAGCGGTCGGGTCGTGATCGACGGCGCGGCGGCTGGCGATCCGTTGCTCTACACGAGCAACGAGGACCGGCCCGAGTGGTACCGCTTCCGTCTCCACTTCGCCGACGGCGGCGCGCTGGCGTTGCGAGACCCGCGTCGCCTCGGCGCGGTCGAGCTCGACCCCGACGAGGACCGCCTCGGTACCGACGCGCTCTCGATCGACCGGGCGTCGCTCGAGCGCGCGCTCGGGCACAGCCGCGCGCCGCTCAAGGCGGTCCTCATGGACCAGGCCCGCATCGCGGGGCTCGGCAACCTCCTGGCCGACGAGGTGCTCTGGCGGTCGGGGCTCGACCCGGCCCGGCCGGCCGGGTCGCTCGATCCCGACGAGCGTGCGGTGCTGCGCCGCACCATCCGCCACACCGTGCGGGTGCTGGGCCGTCGGGGCGGCTCGCACACCGGCGATCTCATGCCGGCCCGGCTCCCGGGCGGGCTCTGCCCGCGTGACGGCGCCCCGCTCCTGCGGCGTACCGTGGGCGGACGTACCACGTACTCCTGCCCCGTCCACCAGGTGTGATCGGTCTCACCGCGCTCTCATCGTCGTCTCACCGTGCCGGCCGTACCATGCCGCCGTGCGGGTCCTGGTCGTCGAGGACGAGACGAAGATGGCCGCGCTCCTGCGCCGTGCGCTGGAACGCGAGGGCTACGCCGTCGACGTGGCCGCCAACGGCCAGGACGGCCTCTGGATGGCCACCGAGAACCGGTACGACGCGATCGTGCTCGACGTCATGATCCCGCCGCCGAACGGGTTCGAGGTCTGCAGGGAGCTGCGCGGCCGGGGGCAGTGGGCCCCGATCCTGCTCCTCACCGCGCGCGACTCCGTGAGCGACCGGGTCGCCGGCCTCGACGCGGGCGCCGACGACTACCTCGCCAAGCCCTTCTCCTTCGCGGAGCTCTACGCCCGGCTGCGCGCGCTCGCCCGGCGTGGAGCGCGCGAGCGTCCGTCGGTGCTCGGGGTCGACGACCTCGTGCTCGATCCCGCCGCGCATTCCGTCCATCGCGGCGATCGCGCGATCGACCTCAGCCCGAAGGAGTTCGCGCTCCTCGAGCTGTTCATGCGCCACCCCGGTGAGGTCCTGTCGCGCACGCAGATCCTCGATCACGTCTGGGACTTCGCGTACGACGGCACCTCGAACGTGGTCGACGTGTACGTGCGCTACCTGCGCGAGAAGGTGGACAGACCCTTCGGTTGCTCGTCCATCGAGACGGTTCGTGGTGTCGGCTACCGCTTGCGATCGGCCGAGCGCGACGGCGCGGCAGCGACGGCGCAGGAGCACGCCGCCGACCGGTGAACGACGGCGCGGCGGCGGGAGGGCGCCGTCGGACGTGGGCGTCGCGGTTGCGATGGTGGCGGCCGCGGACACTCCAGACCCGGCTCGCGCTCCTCTTCGCGCTGGCGACGCTCGTGCTGTGCGCGCTCGTCGGTGTGGTCGCGATCCAGCAGTTCAACAGCCAGCTGCGCAGCTCCCTGGACGACGGCCTTCACGGGCGCCTGACCACCCTGGCGCGACAGTTGCCGAGCTCCGGGCAGCGGTTCACGCCGCTCCTGCCCGACACGGAGTCGTTCGCGCAGGTGATCCGGCCCGACGGCACCGTGCTCGCGGCCGCGCCGCGGGCCCTGTACGCGGCCTCGGTGCTCAGCGGATCGGAACGGCGCGGCGCGCTGCGGGGCCGCCAGTTCTACGACCGCACCGTCCTGCGAGGGGGCGATCGGGCGCGGCTGCTCGCGGGTCAGGGTCACATCGGCTCGGAGCCGGTCGTGCTCGTGGTGGGCGCGTCGCTCGAGGACACGACGCGCGCGGTGAAGCGGCTCGAGTCGACGTTGCTCGTGGGACTGCCGATCATCGCGATCCTCGTCTCGATCGGCGGGTGGCTCCTCGCGGGAAGCGCGCTCTCGCCGGTCCGCTCGATGATCGAGGAGGCCGACGCGATCTCGGCTGCGCAGCTCGCGAGTCGCGCCGGTGAGCGCTCCGAACGGTGGCTCTCGGTGCCGCGGACCGGCGAGGAGATCGCGGAGCTCGCGCGCCGGCTCAACGCGTTGCTCGCGCGCATCGAGGACGCGATCGCACACGAGCGAGCGTTCCTCGACGACGCGAGCCACGAGCTGCGCACGCCGATCGCGATCACGCGTGGCGAGGCCGAGCTCGCCCGCATGGCCGTCGTCGACGACACGGAAGCCGCGACTGCGCTCGACTCGCTGCTGGAGGAGGTCGACCGGCTCGACCATCTGGCCCGGAACCTCCTCGTGCTCGCGCGCACGCGCGCCGCGCCCCCGGGCTCGTGGCCCGAGATCGACCTCGCCGACGTGGCGCACCGTGCCGTCGACGCCGTCGAGCGGGCCGGCGACGGCGACGGTGTGCGCGTGCACGTCGAGGGCGAGGCGACGGTCCGCGGCGACGAGTCCGGTCTCGAGCGGGCGGTCGCGAACCTGGTCCAGAACGCGTTGCGGGCCGCCCGGAGCCGCGTGGACGTCCGCATCACGACCGACGACGGGGGCGCGACGCTCGAGGTCGCCGACGACGGGCCCGGCTTCCCACCCGACCTGCTCCCGCGGGCCTTCGAGCGCTTCAGCCACGAACCGGGCGCGACCGGCTCGACCAACGGCGGGGCGGTCCGGACCGGCGCCGGGCTCGGGCTCGCGATCGTCGCCGCCATCGCCGCCGCGCACGGTGGCCGGGCCTCCGCGACCAACACACCGACCGGGGCCGTGGTGCGCCTGGTACTGCCCCGGCGGACCCCGTGACCTGCGCTTCGACGAGGAACTTCGGCCCCGTGTGTACATCCGTGCGCCCGGGTGGGCACACTCAACGGTGCCGACCCGTGACCGCCGCCGTTCGGTGGACGGGTCTCGACGGCCGGGTGAAAGGCCGATGGACCCTCGTCGGCGGGCAAAAGAAGGTTCATTCTGCTCTCATCCGCGCCGATGCAGCATGCGACCAATGGGGGCCGGCGTGACGCCGGAGTGGACGAGGTGATCCGGCGACGATGACGGTCGCAACGAGCGACAACCCGGTTACGAGGCGTCACCGCCGGATCGGCCGGATCTCGCTCGCGCCGCGCACCGAGGCCCGGCTGCTCGGCCTCCTCGTCGCGATGGCCGGGATCGTCAACCTCGCCTCCGCGCTCACCCCCAACCTGCGTCAGCGCATGCACATCCTGCACGAGGGTCTCACGCCCGACATCACCGGACTCGCTCACGGGGCGACGGCGATCCTCGGCGTCGGGTTGCTGCTCGTCGGTCGTGGACTCGTGCACCGGCGCCGCCTCGCGTACCTCGCCGCGCTCGGGCTTCTCGGTGTCTCGGCCATCACTCACGTGCTGAAGGGCCTCGACGTCGAAGAGGCGATCGTCGTGCTCGTCGTCGCCGTGGTCTTGTGGCGCGCGCGCTGGCTCTTCGACTCACCGATTCCCCACGCACGTTGGCGCACGCTCGCGCGCGTGATCCCCGCGGTGCTCATCATCGACTTCGCGTACGGGCTCGTCGGCCTCGCGATCCGTCACGGTGAGATGCATCCCGCGGTGACCGTGTCGCTCGCGTTCCGGGAGGTGGGTGCCCGCCTCATCGGCATGACCGGCCCGTTGCACGTCGAGGGTGGGTTCGGGGTCTGGTTCCCTCCGACCATCACCGTGCTCGGCGCCGCGAGCCTCGCCGCGATCGTGCTTCTCGCGCTCGCTCCGGTCGCCGAGCGCACCGTCGGTCACCACGCCGATCTGGAACGCGTGCGGCGGCTCGTCGACCGTGCCGACGGCGACAGCCTCGACCCGTTCGCGCTGCGCCACGACAAGCAGTACGTCTTCTCGGACGACGAGCGCGCCGCGGTCGCGTACCGCTACGTCAACGGTGTGGGCCTGGCGTCCGGCGATCCTGTCGGTGCACCCGAGTCGTTCGAGGACGCGGTGAAGCGCTTCCTCGCCCTCTGCGACGACCGTGGTTGGCGTCCCGCGGTCGTCGGGGCGCGAGCCGACCGCCTCGCGCTGTACGAGCGTCTCGGCCTGCGTTCGCACTACCTGGGTGACGAGGCCGTCATCGAGGTCGGGGACTTCGGGCTCGAGGGCCGGGCCATGCGCCCCGTGCGTCAGGCCGCGAACCGGACCAAGAACTTCGGCCTGACCACCGAGGTGCACCGCGAGGGCGACCTCGACCCGACGCTGCGACGTGCGCTCGTCGGGATCTCCGACCGTCACCGGGCCGGCGCCCCCGAACGTGGGTTCTCGATGGCGCTGGACGAGCTGCTGTCGGGCCGCGACCGCGACTGCGTGATCGTGGTCTGCCGCGACGCGACGGGCGCGCCGATCGCGTTCCAGCGCTACGTGCCCTGCAAGGGCGGTCGCGGGCTCTCGCTCGACGCCATGCGGCGCGACGCGATCGGTCCGAACGGCGTGAACGAACGGATGATCGTCGACGCGGTCGACTGGGCACGGACCCACGACGTCGACGAGGTGTCACTCAATTTTGCAGCGTTCAAGGGGCTGATCGAGGAGGGCGCGGAGCTGTCGCGGGTGCAGGCCGCCGAGGCGTGGGTCATCAAGCGGCTCAACCCGTACTTCCAGATCGAATCGCTGCTGAACTTCAATGCGAAGTTCCACCCGCGGTGGATTCCTCGCTATCTCGTGTACCGCGCCGCCGGCGATCTCGCAGCCGTGAGCATCGCGGCGCTGAGCGCGGAAGCATTTCTCCCGTTCGACCGCAAGCGCGCGGAGTCGTGTCCTTCGTGCGTCGGTGCGAACGATGCGGTGGAGCACGGTGCTCCAGGGGTCGCCGCCGACGACACGCGTACCGAGGAGCCGGTGCGCGCGCGGTAGATCTCGGTGCTGCTGGCAGGCTGGTTCTTCATCGTTCTCATCGCGTTGACGTTCACACCACTCGTGGTGTGGGCGGCCCTCGACGTGTGGCGCTTCCGTCGTCGTCTGCGTCACCAGCCCGTGATGAGAGGCTGGCTCCCGCCGCTGTTGCGCGGCTGGGCGATCGTCACCGCCGTGCTCTTCGGCATCCTCACCACCGCGGTCGGACTCAACCGGCAGTACCAGTACATCCCGTCGTTCTCGGCCATGGCCGGGGACGTGTCGCCCGATCTCGTACGCGGACCGGCGCCGCCGCGAGCGGTTGCGGCTCACGACGCCCGCGTGTCGGTGCGATCGTCGCACTCGGCCGTCGCCGCGAGCGTGCGGCGACCGCTGACCCACGGCGTCGTCGTGAGCGTCCGGATCGGCGGCTCGGTGACCGCGATCAAGCCGCGCACCACCTACGTGTACCTGCCGCCCCAGTACTTCGATCCGGGGCACGCCGACACGCGCTATCCCGTCCTGTACCTGCTCCACGGCTCACCGGGCATCTCGATCGACTGGTTGCGCGGTGGCCGCCTCGACGTGGCGATGGACCACCTGCTCGCGCAGCACGCGATCGAGCCCTTCATCGTCGTGCTCCCCGATCTGAACGGCGGCTACGGCCGTGACACCGAGTGCGAGGACATCCCGAACGGGCCGCAGGTGCAGACGTACCTGACCGTCGACGTCGTGACGTACATCGACACGCACTTCCGCACGATCCCCAACCGCGCCGGACGTGTGATCGGCGGTCTCTCGAGCGGCGGCTATTGCGGGCTCAACCTCTCGCTCCGGCACCAGGACGTGTACTCCGGCGCGGTCTCCGACTCCGGGTTCCTCTCACCGGAGCGGAACTCCTACACCGGGAACCTCTTCGGCCACGACCAGACCACGCTGCTGCTCAACTCGCCCAGCGCGTACCTGCCGACGATCCCCATTCGTCAGCCGTATGGCGTCTACCTCGACGTCGGGAGCCGCGAGAAGGCGTCGCTCGCGCAGTCGCGCTTGGCCGCGCAGCTGCTGCGTGCCCGCGGCGTCCCGACGACGCTTCGGATCGATCCCAGCGGTGGGCACAACTTCGCGTCGTGGCACCGGGATCTGCTCTTCTCGTTGCCGTGGGTCTCCCGGTGGTTCGACACCACCCGTGCCCGGGCGGCCGTGCCCGCGTAGCCGCCGGCCCGGGACGGGCGTTGCGTGACCACGTCGTTTTCTGGCAGAATGGGAAGTCATGACGGAGTCGCCCGCGTTGCTCGCCCGAATTCTGGTACTCACGTAGCGCACCCGCGTCCCGACGCGTCCGTGCGCTTTTCGCCCCTCGCAGCCGCGAGGGGTTTTTTCTGCCCAGTTTTTTTCCCGACCCGCTCCCGAACCCGAGAGGCACCCGCATGAAGCTGACCGGAGCCCAAGCACTGATCAAGAGCCTCGAGATGGAAGGTGTCGAGGTCATGTTCGGTCTGCCCGGCGGCGCGATCCTGCCCGTCTACGACCCGCTGATCGACTCGTCGATCCGCCACGTCCTCGTGCGTCACGAGCAGGGCGCGGGGCACATGGCCGAGGGCTACGCGCACGCGACGGGGCGTCCGGGTGTCGCGATGGTCACGAGCGGCCCGGCTGCCACCAACATCGTCACGCCGCTGTGCGACGCGTACATGGACTCGATCCCGCTCGTCGTCGTGACGGGACAGGTCGCGTACAGCTCGATCGGCACCGACGCGTTCCAGGAGGCCGACACGGTCGGTATCACGATGCCGGTGACGAAGCACAACTGGCTCATCACGGACCCGACCGACATCCCGCGCATCGTGCGCGAGGCGTTCCACGTCGCGACGACGGGCCGTCCCGGTCCGGTGCTCGTCGACGTGCCCAAGGACGTCGCCAACGCACCGATGGACTGGTACTGGCCCGACTCGGTCGACCTTCCTGGTTACAAGCCCAACACGAAGGGCCACGCGAAGCAGATCAAGGAAGCGGCGCGCCTCATCAACCAGGCCAAGCGTCCCGTGATCTACGCGGGCGGCGGCATCCTCAAGGCCCGCGCCGCCGAGGCGTTGCGTGAGCTCGCGGAGCTCACCGACACGCATGTCGTGACGACGCTGATGGCGCGGGGCGCGTTTCCCGACGACCATCCGCTGTGCCTCGGCATGCCCGGCATGCACGGCAACTACACCGCGATCACCGCGATCCAGCGGTCGGACCTGCTCATCGCGCTCGGGTCGCGCTTCGACGACCGCGTCACCGGGAAGGTCGGCGCGTTCGCGCCCGACGCGAAGGTGATCCACGTGGACGTCGACCCCGCGGAGCTCGGCAAGGTGCGCCGGCCCGACGTGCCGATCGTCGGCGACTGCCGGCTCGTGATCGAGGAGCTCGTGAAGGCGGTCCGTGCCGAGCAGGGCAAGCACGGCAAGCCCGATCTCGCGGACTGGGACCGTCAGATCGACGAGTGGCGGCGCGACCACCCGCTCCAGTACGACCAGGTCGAGGGCGGCACCTTGAAGCCGCAGTTCTGCATCGAGGCGTTGCGCGACAACACGCCCGACGACGCGATCGTCGTGTCGGGCGTCGGGCAGCACCAGATGTGGACGAGCCAGTACTGGCACTTCAACTATCCGTACACGTGGATCAACTCGGGCGGGCTCGGCACCATGGGCTTCGCGGTGCCGGCCGCGATCGGTGCGAAGGTCGGCAAGCCCGAGCGCATGGTGTGGGCGGTCGACGGCGACGGCTGCTTCCAGATGACCGCACAGGAGCTCGTCACCGCGAGCGCGGAACGGATCCCGGTCAAGATCGCGATCCTCAACAACGCGTATCTCGGGATGGTCCGCCAGTGGCAGGAGCTGTTCTACGAGGAGCGCTACAGCGAGGTGTACCTCTCGCCCGACCTCCCCGACTACGTGAAGTGGGCCGAGGCCATGGGTTGCGTGGGGATGCGCGTCGACACGCCCGAGGACGTCGTGCCGACGATCGAGAAGGCGAACGAGATCGACGACCGTCCCGTCGTCATCGACTTCCGCACCGACTACCGCGAGAAGGTCTACCCGATGGTGGCCGCGGGCGACTCGAACGACAACGTGATCCTCGGCCCCGAGTACGGCGAGGGGGGTCACTGATGCCCCGCGCCCTTCCGCAGTTGGGACGCGATCCGGTGCCAGAGCACCGGATCGTGTCCCAACTGAGCGATGCCAGCGAAGGAGCCTTGTGATGAGCGTGCGTGAGGAGACGCGACACCACATCCTGACCGTGCTCGTCGAGAACAAGTTCGGCGTGCTCTCGCGCGTCGCGGGACTGTTCTCGCGTCGCGGCTACAACATCTACTCGCTCGCGGTCAGCCCGACCGAGGACGAGCGCTTCAGTCGCATGACCGTCGTCGTCGACGCGGAGTCCTCGCCGATCGAGCAGATCACGAAGCAGCTCAACAAGCTCATCCCCGTGATCAAGATCGTGGAGCTCGGGCCCGACGAGGGGGTCGAGCGGGAGCTGATGCTCGCGACCGTCAAGGCCGGCCCCGAGACCCGCTCGCAGGTGACCGAGCTCGCCTCGATCTTCGAGGCCCGCATCGTCGACGTCGGCTTCGACGCCATGACCCTCATGGTCGCCGGGTCGCCGAGCCGGCTGGAGGCGATGTCGGACCTCCTCGCCCCGTTCGGGATCGTGGAGCTGCAACGCACGGGCCGCATCGCACTGCCCCGGCTGAGCCGCCAGCCGAACCGCCTGAGGACGGTGAGGGCCCGGACCGCGTAGCGTTGGCCACCGGGCGGGGTGGGACTCGGGGAGACCGTTCAATGGCGTATTGGGACAAGCGACGGGAGCGGGTCGCCGGCTTCGTGCTGGCCGACCTCGAGCCCGGCGAGGAGATCCGGGTCGTCGTCCCGACGAGCCAGACCCGCCGGGCGCCCGGGCTCCACTTCCTCACCTGGCCGCTGGCCGCGTACTACGGCCTCGTCCTGACCGATCGGAGAGTCGTGCTCGTCCGGTGCAACCCGTGGAGCACGCCGCGTGCAGTCGCCGTGGCCGTGCCGCGCGCGCGGGCCGGGGTGGAGCGTTACGAGCCGGGTCAGGTCTGGGGCAAGCTCACGTTGCGCCTCGACGACACCGTCGTCGAGCTCAACGTCCACCGCGTCGCCCGCGCCGACACCGATTTGTTCGTACGCGCGCTCCACGACACGTGGGACGGGAGGAGCACGACCGCGCCGACACCGCTGCGAGCGGTCCGGTCCCGGCCGCGCAACGGTTCCGCGCTGCGTGGATCCCGCCTCTAGCGTTGCCCGCACCGCCCATCCGAGAGAGGAACCTGCGATGCCCGCCACGATCTACTACGACGACGACGCCGACTCCTCGCTCATCGGCGGACGCAAGGTCGCGGTCCTCGGCTACGGGTCGCAAGGACACGCGCACGCGCTCAACCTGAAGGATTCGGGCGTGGACGTGCGGGTCGGGCTGCGCGACGGCTCGTCGTCGTGGGCCAAGGCCGAGGCGGCCGGGCTGCGCGTCCTGCCGATCGGCGAAGCCGTGAAGGAAGCCGACGTCATCATGGTCCTGCTTCCCGATACGGAGCAGGCGTCGGTGTACGAGCGCGACATCGAGCCGAACCTGAACGAGCGTGACTCGCTCGCGTTCGCGCACGGCTTCAACATCCACTTCGGTCAGGTCAAGCCTCCGAAGGGCGTCGACGTCTGGATGATCGCGCCGAAGGGCCCCGGTCACCTCGTGCGCCGCACGTTCGAGGAGGGCGGCGGCGTGCCCGCGCTGGTCGCCGTGCACGCGGACGAGACCGGCAAGGCGAAGCAGACCGCGCTCGCGTACGCGCGCGGGATCGGCGCGACGCGTGCCGGCGTGCTCGACACCACCTTCGAGGAGGAGACCGAGACCGATCTCTTCGGTGAGCAGGTGGTGCTGTGCGGTGGTCTCGTGGAGCTCATCACGTCGAGCTTCGAGACCCTGGTGAACGCGGGCTACCAGCCCGAGTCGGCGTACTTCGAGACGCTCCACGAGGTGAAGCTCATCGTCGACCTGATCTACGAGGGCGGCATCGCCAACATGCGGTACTCGATCTCCGACACCGCGGAGTACGGCGACATGACCCGGGGTCCGCGCATCGTCACCGACGAGACCCGCGCCGAGATGCGCCAGATCCTCTCCGAGATCCAGACCGGCCGCTTCGCCAAGGAGTGGATCCTCGAGAACCAGGCCGGTCGACCCGTGTTCAACGCGTTGCGCCGTCAGGCCGCGGAGCACCCGATCGAGGAGGTCGGGGAGCGTCTGCGCTCGATGATGCCGTGGATCGGTGCCGGCCGCGCGCGCCCGCAGGACGTCTCCGGCGGCTGACACTGACGTCAGTGTCGTGTATCTCGCGGCACGATCGTTCGACGCGCGGTTGAACGAGTCGTGAAGGCCGTGGCGCGCGAAATGTCACGGGGTTAGCTTCCGCCCCGGTACGGCCCGGACGGCCGGGCCGCGCGACGAACGGGGGAAGTGTGCGACTACTGCGTACGCGCGTCCGTCAGTTGTTCGTCTCGATCATCACCGTGGCCGCTGCGACCGCGGGGTTGGTGGCCCCGCTCGCGAGACCGGCGGCCGCGGCGACCGAGCCGACGTTCCACATCGGCGACAACTTCGGGATCCAGAACGGCGAGATCTGGAGCCACGGCACCGCCGATGCGAACGCCGAGCTCGACGGGATGGCCGCCACCGGCGCGAAGTGGATCCGCCTCGGTCTGGCGTGGAACAGCGTCGAGCCCAACGCGCCGGTCGGCGGCGTGCACACGTACAACTTCGCGGCAGCGCCGGGGGAGCCGGATCGCGAGTGGTTCGACCGTTCGATCCAGGGCGCGCTCGACCGCGGGATGAAGGTGCTCCTCACGTTCAACTTCACCGCGGCGTGGGCCGCCGACTCGCAGTGCACCGCGGCCGGCACCGACCCGACGCGATGCCCGCCGGCCTCGGACGCGACGACGCAGGCGAACTGGTCGGCGTTCGTGAACACCGCGGTGAAGCGGTACAAGAACGTGACGCTCACCAACGGCAGCACCGGCCATGTCACCGCGTTCGAGTTCCTGAACGAGCCGAACAACGTCCCGTGGCGGCCGACGACCGGTGGCGGCGTGGGCGCCGGCCTCAACGGCGCGATCTACGGCCAGCAGGTGCTGGCGGCGGCCTCCACCGCCGTTCGCTCGGTCACACCGCCCAGCGGTTCGAGCTGGACGATCGTGAGCGCGGGCCTCGACTCGCACCTGAGTGCCAACAGCTCGACGTACGAGACGCCGCCCTACTTCATGGCCCAGTTGTGGTTCGTGGATCCGAACGGTACGACCTTCGACGTCATCGGCGTGCACCCGTACATCTACGGAGCCACTGATCCCAACCAGGGTCAGGGCATGCAGTACGCCGACACGATCTTCAACGACGCCAACAACAACGGTCATCCGAAGAAGTTGTGGGCGACCGAGTTCGGCTTGTGCACCTCCGGCATGGACGGTTGCGACACGGTCGACACGGCCATCAACCAACTGCCCGGCTACATGGAAGCCTGGATGAGCAAGTTCTACAGCGGTCCCGCGTTCCTCTATCAGTACGAGGACTCGAGCACCGGGAACCCGGACGAGGACTCCTTCGGTCTGTTCCACTCGGACGGGTCACCGAAGGTCGGGTCCGGCGGTGTGCAACTCGGCAACGTGTACGTGCTGGTGAACGCGTTCGGGCTTCCGACGGTGAGCATCCACAACTTCACGGTCGGCGAGAGCAACAGCGGCAACCCCGTCGCGTCCTTCAGCGCGGTGCTGTCGAGCCCGATGACGACGGGCACGACCGCCTACGTCATCTTCAGCACGTCGGACGGCAGCGCGACTGCCGGATCGGACTACACACCGCCGTCGGGACTCGGCGCGTTCCTTGTCTTCGGACCGGGCCAGACGACCGCGACCGGACACGTCACGATCCTGTCCGACACGGTCGACGAGGCGAACGAGACGTTCCACGTGAACCTCGGCTGGAACAACGCCGCGGTGCAGGTGTCGGCCGCAGGTGACACCTCGACCGCGACCATCGTCGACGACGACCCGACGGCACCCGCGGTGAAGGCCGGCAACGCGAACGACTTCGAGGGCAACAGCGGAAGTCGCGATCTCGTGTTCAACGTCAACCTGCCGGCACCGGTGTGCTCGACGTGCGCGGCGGTCACGTACCACGTGCTGACCCAGGACGGGACCGCGACGGCGGGGAGCGACTACACCGCGGTGGACACCACGGTGACGTTCAACCCCGGCGACGTGATCAAGACGGTCAGCGTGCCGGTGAACGGTGACACGACCGTCGAGGGCAACGAGACGTTGACGTTGCGGGTCCGCAACGTCGGTTCGACGACGAACCTCTCGAGCGGCACCGGCACCATCACCAACGACGACTGATCGCATCCCGCGTGCAGCTCCGGGGGGCGTACAGTCCCCCCGGGGCTGGACCGGGGCGACCCGTGAGTTTTTTCCGTGATCCGGGTGATCCGGAATCCGGGTCGGTGCGAACAGGCTCCGTGAGGGTGGGAGCGATGAGCGACCCTGCTCTGCGGGTCACGCGGACGACGGAGTGGGAACGAGCCGTGCGCGAGCGCCTCGTCGCGGGCGAGGACGCGGCCCTGGGGGAGTGCTACGACCAGTACTCCTCCTTCGTGTACGGGCTCGCGCTGCGGGTGATCGGCGACGTGCGGGCCGCGGAGGACGTCACCCAGGACGTCTTCCTCTGCCTGTGGGAGCGCCCAGAGGCCTTCGATCCCGATCGGGGTGCCCTGCGGACGTGGCTGGGGACCCTCGCCCACCGGCGGGCGGTCGACCACGTACGCCGCGAGGAAGCCCGCCGGCGACGCGCGCTGCGCGACGCTGCGCAGGCGTCGGTGACACCCGACGTCGAGGAGATGGCGTTCGCACTGCTCGCCGCCGAGCGGGTGCGCGCCGCGCTCGTCACCCTCCCGGACGAGCAGCGCGAAGCGATCGAGCTCGCGTACTTCGGGGGCAAGACCTATCGGGAGGTCGCCGTGGTGCTCGGGATTCCCGAGGGCACGGCAAAATCGAGGTTGCGCCTGGGCCTGCGTCGCATCGCGGACGCGCTCGAGCCCGGCACCGGGGCCGAAGGTTGAGCTGATGGACGACGCGACGGCACGCGAGCTGCTCGGGGCCTACGCCCTCGATGCCTGCGACGACGGCGAGGCCGCCGCGGTCGAGGCGTTCCTCGAGCGCGACGGCGAGGCGGCCGGTGAGGCCCTGCGGCTCCGCGAGACCGCGGCGTGGCTCGGCGCGACCGCGGCACTGGCCCCCGCGCCCGGTCTCCGCGAGACCCTGCTGGGGCGCGCGCGCCGGATGCGTCCGAGCCCGGCCGAAGGCGGCGACGATCCCGCGCTGCGCCTGTTCCGGGCCCAGACCGACCGCTTCGAGGCCCTCCTCGACGAGCTCACACCCGACCAGCTCGACGTCGTGACCTTCAACGGGCTCACGGTGCGCGAGCTCGTGATCCACATGGCCGCGATGGAGAGCGCGTTCGCGGCTTCGGTCGGATCGCCCACGGTCGACGATGTCGACGCCGTGGCGATCGAGCCCCGCACGTACGAGATGATCGACCGCTTCCGCGACCGGCCCGTCGCCGACGCGCGCGAGCTGTGGCGCCGTTCGGTCGACGCGCTCGCGGCGTGGGCCGAGCACGGCCACGGGCGGGTGGCGGTGCCGGGCGTGCCGGGGCTGGACCTGTCGCGTCATTCCATGCTCGTCACGCGCGCGTTCGAGACCTGGACCCACGACGACGACGTGCGTCGCGCGCTCGGCCGGCCGCTCGTGGTCCCACCGCCCGAGCATCTCCGGCTCATGGCCGACGTGTCGACCCGCGGTCTGCCGCTCGGGTTGCTCGCGCTGGATCGCGTCCGCGAGGGGCGACGCGCGATCGTGCGGCTCACCGGCGAGGGTGGCGGCGTCTGGACCGTGCCCTTCGAGATGGGTGCGAACCGGGTGGTCGAGGGCGCCGAAGCCGACGCCGACCTCGTCCTGACCGTCGACGTCGTCGACTGGTGCCGCATGGCCAGCCAGCGTCTCGCGCCCGCCGCCATGGCGTTCACCACCGAGGGCGCGGCGGAGCTGGCCGACGACCTCTTCGCCGCTGCGCCTGCGTTCGCGACGCTGTAGCGACGCCGGAACCGACACCGGAACCGACAGCCGAGCGGATCGGCGGTGCCGGCCCGGGGAAGACTGAGGTCGTGGCCGTCGGCGGGTTCGTGCTCCTCGGTGCCGGCGTCGCGGGTGCCGTCACGCGCCCGTGGCGCGTCCCGGCATGGGTCGCGCCGGTCGTCGCCGTCGCCGTCGCCGCGTGCGTCGGGCTCGTCGATGCCCCGCTGCTGCGCAGCTCGCTCGATCCGCTCGTCGCGCCGCTGGCGTTCCTGCTCCTCGCGGTGCCGCTCGCGGCGTTGCTCGACCGGGCCGGCGTCTTCGACGCCCTCGCCGCGGTGGCCTCGCGACGCAGTCACGTCGTCGGAGGGCTGTGGCTGCTCTGCATCGTGACGACCGCGGTGTTGAACCTCGACGCCGCCGTCGTGTTGCTCACGCCGCTCGCGATCCGCACCGCCCGTCGGATGGGAATGTCACCGGTCGCGCTCGCGGTGCAACCGGTCCTGCTCGCCTGTCTCGCGTCGTCGTTCCTGCCGGTCTCGAACCTCACTAACCTCATCGCGTCCGACCGCCTCGGGTTGCACCCCCTCGACTTCCTCGTCCATCTCGGGCCGGCCACGTTGGCCGGCCTCGCCGTGGGTTGGCGCTGCTACCGCCGCGCGTACCCGATTCCCGAGCCGACGCCTTCCGCCGCGGTCGCGCGCGTGCCCGTCGACCGGCCCGCGCTGCGCCTCGGCGCGGTCGTCGTCGCCGTGCTGCTCGTCGGCTTCCTCGCCGGCCCGGCGTTGGGCGTCCCACCGTGGGCCGTCGTCGCGGTCGTGGACCTCGCGCTGATCGCGCGGCTGCGTCACGTTCCGGTGGGCGCGGTGCCGTGGGGGACCGCGCTCGTGGCCGCCGGGCTGGCGGTCCTCGCAGGTGCCGCCGTCGCGAACGTCCCCGTGGGCGACCTGCTGCACGGCTCCGGTCCCGGAGCGACCGTGCGGGTCGCCGGCCTCGGTGCCCTGGGCGCGAACGCGTTCAACAACCTGCCCGCGTTCCTCGTCGGCGTGGCCCGCCTGCCGCACGGCAGCCCACTGGTGTGGCCGCTCCTGCTCGGTGTGAACGCGGGACCGACCCTGCTCGTGACCGGATCGCTCGCGAGCCTGCTCTGGCTCGACGTGGTGCGCCGCTCGGGGCTGTCGCTCGGCGCGCCCGACTACTTCCGTCTCGGCGTGCGCGTCGGTGTGCCCGCGCTCGTCGCGTCGGTCGTCGTCCTCGCCGCCGGTGACGTGGGGTCCCTCTGGACCGTCGTCGCGTTGGCCGTGGTCGGCGTGCTCTCGCTGCGACACGACGTCGCGACGCGTGGCGCGGGCTGACACGACGGGCACCAGTACGTGCTGCGCGCGCCCTCGCCCTGGCGGCGCGTGCGGATCGGCGTGCCGCACCGCCGGCACGGCCGCCGTGCGCGCCCGTAGACCGCGAGCCCGCCGTCCACGGTGCGCCGTCGTGCCGTCGTGAGGTTCGCGCGCAGCAGACGCGACGCGGTCTCGAGCAGCGCGCGCCGGAGCTGCACGTCGAGCGCGCCGACGGGCGTGAACGGGTCGACCCGGCACGCGAAGCAGACCTCGCTCTTGTAGACGTTCCCGATGCCGGCCGCGACGCGCTGGTCGAGCAACGCGACGCCGAGCTCGGTCGCGGGATCGAGGCGTGCCAGCCGTGCGAGGGCGTCGTCGAGGTCGGGGTCGTCGCGGCACAGGTCGGGCCCGAGGTCGTCCACCAGGCGGGGTCGCTGCGCGCCACGCGTCGTCTCGACGAGTGACGGCGCGAAGCACACGGCCGTGGTGCCGCCGTCGACCTCCAGGATCACGCGCGCCTGGGTTCCCGGCCGCTTCCACCGGTCGGCGCGCCGGTAGAGGTGCCACGAGCCGTGCATACCGAGGTGGGTGTGGAGCACGACGCCGTCGTCGAACGTGATCAGCAGGTGCTTGCCGCGTGCCTCGACGCCGGTGACGGTCGCGCCGGAACGTGGACGCTCGGCGCGCGGCCCGCTGCGTCCCCGCAGCTCGAGGCGACGGACGCGCGTGCCGGCCAGCGCGGCGTGCAGGCTGCGCGCGATGCGGTGGATCGTGTCGCCCTCGGGCACGCCACGAGGTTATGCAGAGCGCAGGATGCCCGACACGACCGCGAAGTCCTCCAGCGCGCCGACCGGCTGGGGCCGGGCGAAGAGGTAGCCCTGGGCCAGATCGCAGCCGAACTCCGCGAGTCGCGCGAGCTGCGCCTCGGTCTCGATGCCCTCGGCGGCGACCACCAGGCCGAGCGCGTGCGCGAGCTCGATCGTCGCGGCGACGATCGCGTCGTCGGTGTCGTCGCTCCCGACGCCCTCGACGAACGAACGGTCGATCTTGAGCTCGTCGAACGGGAAGCGCTTGAGGTACGCGAGCGACGAGTACCCGGTGCCGAAGTCGTCGATGGCGAGCCGCAGACCGAGGTCCTTGAGGGCCCGGACCGCGTCGGCCATCGCGTCGAGGTCGTCGAGGAGCACGCTCTCGGTGATCTCGAGGCAGACCGCCTCGGGGTCGGTGTCGTGGTCGCGCAGGATGGCGGCGATACGCGCCGGGAGGTCGGAACGAGCGAGCTGACGGGCCGAGAGGTTGACCGAGACGGTGCGGCGGCGGCTCGCGACGGACGCGCGCCGCCATTCCGCGGTCTGCGCGCAGGCCTGATCGAGCACCCGGGCGCCGATGGGCACGATGAGCCCGGTCTCCTCGGCCACGTCGATGAATTCCTGGGGACCGACGATGCCGCGCACCGGGTGCTGCCAGCGGACCAGGGCCTCGACCGCGACGGTTTCGCCGCTCGCGATGTGGATCTGCGGCTGGTACCAGACGCACAGCTCGTCGTGGTCGATGGCCCGACGCAGCGCGCGCTCGGTCAGCAGACGGACGACGGCACGCGTATGCATGGTCTCGTCGAACAGCTCGTGCCGCGCGCCGCCCTTCGCCTTGGCGCGGTACAGCGCGGCGTCCGCGTCGCGCAGCAGACCCTCGGGGCGGTCGGCCGCCGACTGCGACACCGCGATGCCGATGCTCGCGGTGACGACGACATCGCCGCGTGCCAGCTGCAACGGTTCCGAGACCGCGCTCGCGATGCGCTCCGCGATGACCTCCGCCTCACGGTCGTCGCCGATGTCCTCGCACACGACGACGAACTCGTCGCCACCGAGGCGCCCGACGGTGTCGCCCGGCCGGACGTTGTCGACGATGCGCCGGGCCACCGCGTCGAGCAGCTGATCGCCCACGTCGTGGCCGAGGCTGTCGTTGATGACCGTGAACCGGTCGAGGTCGAGGACCAGCACGGCGGCGGTCGACATGCGACGGTCGAGCCGCATGAGCGCCTGGTCCAGACGGTCGAGCACGAGGGTCCGGTTCGGCAATTCGGTCAGCGGATCGTGCAGCGCGAGGTACCCGAGGCGGCTGCGCGCCTCGGCGCGGTCGAACGCGATCGCCGCGAGGTGCGTCGCCCGCTCGACCAGCGCGCGCTCCTCGCCGTTCGGGTTGTGCGGCCGGCGGTGGTAGACGGAGAACAAGCCCAGCAGCCGGGTGCGGTCCGACGAGAGGATGGGCGTCCGCCAATACGCGTGCAGCCCGTAGGCCATCGCGTCGGGAGCGCCGAGCTCGTTCCAGCCCTCGCGATGGGCCGAGAGATCCGCCGCGATGCGCGTCTCGAGGTACTCCTCGTCGTCGTCGGAGACCAGCACGGCGGGGCTGACGTCCATCGCGGCGACGTACTCGGGCGGAAGACTCGGTGCGACGGCGCGCCCGAGGCCCTCCCCGTCCTCGCCGCGCAGGCGGATCGAGCACGCCGCATCGGGGAGCAGGGGTTCGACGGCCTCGATGATGGCGTGCAGCGTGTCGTCACGTGGCGCGCCCTGTGCCAGCATCTCGAGCACGCGCGTCTCGGCGGTGCGCAACGCGTCGACGCGGGTCCGCTCGGTCACGTCGCGCAGGTTCGCCACGATCCCGCGCACGCCGGGATCGTCGACGTGCCCGGTGACGCGCCCCTCGATCATGCGCCACGACCCGTCGGCGTGACGGACGCGCGCGGCCGCGAGGTAGCTGCGATCCGGATTCGCCGACGCCACGTGCAGGAGTGGCGGGATCGTGAGCGCGTCGTCGGGATGGACGTGCTCGGCGACGTTCGTCCCGATGTACTGCTCGTCGGGCGCGCCGACGATGCGCTCGACGGAGGGGCTGACGTAGAGGATCGTCCCGTCGGGCGCGAGGAGCAGGATCACGTCGAGCGAGTGCTGGACGAGCGAGCGGAACCGTTCCTCGCGTTCGCGCAGGCGGGCGTTCGCCGTCTCGGCCGAGCCGACGAGCCCGACGAGACGCCATACCACCACGACCGCGATCGTCATGACCGACGTGGCGGCCACGACCGGCGGGACCGGTGTGCCGGCGACCCGCTCGGCGAGGATCACTGCCGGGCCGACGAGCAGCGCAGAGCCGAGCAGCGCGACGCGTGCGCGGTCACCGCCCTGTTCGGGCGCGCGCCGCCCGACGTCGGCCATCGAGGGGTGCAGCCCGGCCGCGCCGATCAGGCAGTACCCGACCGCCCACAGCTGGTCGAGCCACGAGAACCCGGCGACGGTTCCCGCGTGCAGCTGACCGAGGTAGATCATGTCGGCCACGAGCGTGGTGGCCAGCCCGCCGAGCAGCAGCCACAGCGCGGTCCCGCGGAACCGCGTCGTGCAGAGGATGCTCGCGAGCGCACCGACGAGCAGCAGGTCGACGAGCGGGAACGCGACGACGCCGGTGCGCTCGAGGACCGAGCCGTGCAAGCCCTGGAGCGCGGGGGCGATGAGGAACTGCCAGCACGGCACCAACGCGGCCGCGGCGGCGGCCAACCCGTCGATCAGCGTGCGACCCGGCGCGTCCGGTGTGCGGGCGCGGGCGAGTCGGAGCACGGCGAGGAGGAGGCACGGGTAGCCCGACAGGTAGAGCAGCGTCGCGATCGGGTTGGCCGAGCCCCGCACGCCGAGCTGCAGCGCGCCGACGTCCCACACGAGGTCGCCGACGACGAGCAGTGCGAACCCCGCGAACAGCAGGCGCCACGCCGCCGGGCACGCGGGCCGATGGGCCCGGATTCCGACCGCGAGCGCCCCCGCGGCCCCGATCCCGACCGCGTCGAGGAGCAGCCGGGGCAGCCAGGCTCCGGGGAGCAGACGGTCGACGGCCACGACGACGAGGCACGTCGCCAGGAACAGCCAAGGCGCGCGACGAGACACTGTGAGCCCTATCGGTCACCGGCGTCGGGAATGAAGTCCCGAGGGCCGATGAAGAGGCGCCGAGCGGCGAGCGTGCGAGCGCGACCGCAGGCGGCGAGCTTGGGAGCGCGACCGGGAACTCAGGCCCGGAGCACCACGCCCCGGTAGCCGTCCCGGAACCCCGCCGCGTGCAGTGCCTCGAGGGCGTCGGACTCCCGCACGGGCAAGCCGTCGACCCGCTGGATCTCGAGCTGGCGGAAGCGCCCGTCCTTGACCAGGCGGGCCAGCGCCTCCACCCAGCGGCCGTCGTCGTGGCCGCCCGCCGGGACGAAGCGCAGCACCGCCTTGCCCCCCCGCTCCAGGTACGCGACGGGGACGCCCGCGGCGCTCACCACGAACGCACCCGCGCTGCGGCTCGGGCGCCCCGCCTCCGCCGCGGTGTCGGGCCATCCGAGCGCCGCGCCGTAGGGCTGGGCCGGATCGGTCGCGGCGAGCACCAGCAGCTCGGGTCCGCGCCGGTCGGTGGGGTCGGCGCCGAGCTCGACGTCCTCGAACTGGTCGTCGTCGTCGAACGCAAACGGCTCGACGGGCTCGTCGTCGAGATCCCGGCCGGGCTCGTCGCGAAAGGCGCGCAGCCGGTCGACCGCGCCCGGCAGCGCGAACTGGGCCGCGCCCAGACCGGCGACGAAGTAGCCGCGCCGGACCCGACCCGACTCCTCGAGCGCCTTGAGCACCGGGTACACCGCGGCGAAGCCACCGGGCACGCCCTCGGCGCGCGCCGCCTCGCGCGTGAGCACGCCGTGGCGCTCGAGCAGCGTCAGCGCGAGCGCGTGGAGGCGCTCGGTCGCGGAGGGCTCTGCGCCGCCGCCGGGACCGGCGCGCAGCGGTGCCACGAGCGACCACCGGCCCGCGCCCGCGGGTGGACCCATGCGCGTGACGCGGCCCGGGCGGGGCCGTCCCGTCGACGCGCGCGGCTTGCGCCCCAGCACGGCCCGCAGCGGCCCGAACCCGTCGTTCGTGACCTCGCCCGCCCAGACCAGGTCCCAGAGCGCGGCGAGGATCGCCCGCTCGTCGGTCACCCGGGTCGCGCCGCCGACCGCGGCGACGAGGTCGAGCCAGAAGGACGCGCCCGCGGCTGCGAGGTGGGCGCGGATCGCGTCGTGGGTCTCGCCGGAGGGCGCGTCGACCGGCGTGGGGAGCACGAGCGCGGCCCGGTCGCGGAACGCGACGGCGATGCGACCGTCGTCCGATCCGATCGCGCCCGCTCCGCACCAGACGATCTCGCCCGACGCCGCGAGCTCGTCGAGCATCGTCGCCCGGTAGCCCTGGACGCGCGCGGCGAGCACGTCGACCTCGAACGATGAGGCCGGGATCGCCGCACCCTGCACGAGCCCGAGCGCGTCGACGAGCGCGTCCGTGCCGTGACGGCGTCCGCCGACGCCATGCCACGCGGGGAGGAACCGTGCGAGCACGGCCGGCTCGACCGGCTCGACCTCGCGCCGCAGCGCCGCGAGCGACCGCCGCCGCAACCGGCGCAGCACGTCGAGGTCGCACCACTCGCGCTCCATTCCCGCGGGACGGAACTCGCCTTCGACGACGCGCCCGTCGGTCTCGAGCTCGCGCAGCTGCTCACGCGCGACCTCGGGGTCGACGCCGAAGCGCGTCGCCGCGTCGCGCGCCGTGAAGGGCGTGTGGGTGCGTGCGTAGCGGGCGAGGAGCGAGCGCAGCGGGTCGGGCCGTGGATCCGTGAACGCGGCGGGCAACCCCGCCGGGATCGCGACACCGAGCGCGTCGCGGTAGCGCGCCGCGTCCTCGGCCGCGACGACACGCGGCTCACCCGCGACGCTCACCCGGATCGCGCGGCGCTGGGCCACGAGCGTGTCGACCCACGGGGCCGGGTTGTCCGCGCTGCGGGCGTCGAGCTCGAGGTCGCTCAGGTCACCCAACTCGCGCAGCACGTCGTGCAGCTCGTCGGCGCCGCGGGCCCGCCGGTGCTCGACCATGCGCTGCAGCTCGAGCTCCAGGTCCGCCAGCGCCTCCGGATCGATGAGCTCCCGCAGCTCGTCGGCGCCGAGCAGATCGCGAAGCAGGTCGCGATCCAGCGCCAGGGCGGCCGCGCGCCGCTCGGCGAGCGGGGCGTCGCCCTCGTACATGTACGCCGCGATCCAGCCGAACAGCAGCGACTGCGCGAACGGCGACGCCTGCCGCGTCTCGACCGGAACCATGCGCACCTTGCGCGAGCGCACGTCGGCGAGCACCTCGCGCAGCGCGGGAAGGTCGAACACGTCGCGCAGGCACTCGCGCGTCGTCTCCAGCAGGATCGGGAACGAGGGGTGCCGGGCGGCGACACCGAGCAGGTCGGCCGCGCGCTGGCGCTGCTGCCACAGCGGCGTCCGGCTGCCCGGCTTGCGTTTGGGCAGGAGCAAGGCCCGCCCCGCGGCCTCGCGGAACCGCGACGCGAACAGCGCGGTGCCCGGGAGCCGCGAGACGACGAGCTCCTCGACCTCGTCGGGGTCGAGGCTCAGCGCGTCGAGCGGGATGGAGTCGACCGCCTCCGGGAGGCGCACCACGATGCCGTCGTCGCTCCACAGGACCTGTACGTCGACGCCCAGCCGATCGGCGAGCCGGGTCTCCAGCGCCAGCGCCCACGGTGCGTGCACGCGCGAGCCGAACGGCGTCAGGACGCACATCCGCCAGTCGCCGATCTCGTCGGGGAAGCGCTCCACGACGATCGTGCGGTCGTCGGGCAGCACCCCGGTCGCCTCGGCCTGCTCGTCGAGGTAGCTCAGCACGTTGTCGGCCGCCCACTCGTCGAGCGCGAACTCGTCGCGCAGGCGTGCATGGGCGCGCTCGCGCTTGCCTTCGCGGAGCTCGCGCACGACGTTGCCGATCGCGCGCCCGAGCTCGAGTGGACGTCCGGGACGGTCACCGTGCCAGAACGGCATCTTCCCCGATTCGCCGGGCGCCGGCAGCACGACGACGCGGTCGTGCGTGATCTGGTCGATCCGCCACGTCGACGCGCCGAGCAGGAACGTCTCGCCGGGCCGGCTCTCGTACACCATCTCCTCGTCGAGCTCGCCCACGCGCGTGCCGTCGGGGAGGAACACGCCGAACAACCCCCGGTCGGGGATCGTGCCCGCGTTCGTGACCGCGACCCGTTGCGCGCCGTCACGACCGCGCACGCGGCCCTGTACCCGGTCCCATACGACGCGCGGTCGCAGCTCCGCGAACTCGTCGGACGGGTAGCGGCCCGCGAGGAGATCGAGCACCGCGACGAACGCGTCGTGCGACAGGTCGCTGAAGTTCGCGGCCCGCCGGACGAGCGCGTAGAGCGCGTCGACGTCCCACTCGTCGAGCGCGCAGGCCGCGACGAGCTGCTGTGCGAGCACGTCGACGGGGTTGCGCGGGTAGCGGGTCTCCTCGATGAGCCCGTCGCGCATGCGCCGCACGACCACCGCGGCCTCGACCAGGTCGCCGCGGTACTTCGGGAACACCTTGCCGCGGCTGGGCTCGCCGACCTGGTGACCCGCGCGACCGATCCGCTGGAGGCCCCGCGCCACGGAACCGGGCGACTCCACCTGGATCACGAGATCGACCGCGCCCATGTCGATCCCGAGCTCGAGCGAGCTGGTCGCGACGAGCGCGCGCAACGTCCCGCTCTTGAGCTCGTCCTCGATCGTGAGCCGTTGCTCGCGCGCGAGCGACCCGTGGTGTGCCTTCACGAGCTCCGGACGTCCGGAGTCGGGACCGCAACCCGCGAGCTCGTTGAGCTGCGCGGCGAGGCGCTCGGCCGATCGCCGCGCGTTGACGAACACGAGTGTCGAGCGGTGGCTCTGGATCAGCTCGAGGAGGCGGGGATGCATGTGCGGCCAGATGCTCGCCCGCGGTTGCGGCGCCGCGGCCGGGCCCGGCGCGGGCTCGGGCAGCTCGGCTCCGAGCGCGCCCATGTCCTCGATCGGGACGACGACCTCGACGTCGAGCGGCTTGCGGATGCCCGCGTCGACGACGGTGACCTTGCGCGCGTGACCGTCGGGCTCGTAGCCGCCCAGGAAGCGAGCGATCTCGTCGAGTGGCCGCTGCGTCGCGGACAGCCCGATGCGCTGCGGTCGCTGTTTCGCAACCTCCTCGAGCCGCTCGAGGCTGAGCGCGAGGTGCGCGCCGCGCTTCGTGCCGGCGACCGCGTGGATCTCGTCGACGATGACGGTCTCGACCGAGCGCAGCGTGTCGCGCGCGCGCGACGTCAGCATCAGATACAGCGACTCGGGTGTGGTGATGAGGATGTCGGGCGGGCGCCGGGCCAGCGACTGGCGCTCCTGAGACGGCGTGTCGCCACTGCGGATCGCGACCTGCACGTCCGAGACCCGGTCGCCCCGGCGTTCGGCCGCGAGCGTGATGCCCTGCAGCGGCGCGCGCAGGTTCTTCTCCACGTCGACCGCGAGCGCCTTGAGCGGCGACACGTAGAGCACGCGTGTGCGCTCCTTCACCGGCGGTGTCGGCGACGTGATGAGGCGGTCGATCGCCCAGAGGAACGCGGTGAGCGTCTTGCCCGAGCCGGTCGGAGCCAGGATCAGCGTGTGCTCGCCACCCGCGATCGCGGGCCACCCCTCGGCCTGGGCCGGTGTGGGTTCCGGGAAGCTGGTCGAGAACCACTCCCGGACCGCGGGGGAGAAGACGTCGAGCGACACCGTGCCGAGGGTACCGGAGGGGTGTGACGCGCTCCTTGTGAGATTCGGTCGCTCAGGAGTCGAGGATCGTGTCGGCCCAGGCGACGTCGGGACGCGGGCGGCGCCGCCCGGCCATCGAGTCGGGCACCTCGATCTCCAGGCGGACCAGCGCGCCGCCGAGCGTCTTGCCCAGGTTGTCGGAGCGCAACGAGCGCGGCCCGCCGCCACCGAGCGCGCCCTGCATGACGAAGTTGAGCCCGAGCACGTTCGGCGCCTCGTAGCGGGTGACGTCGCCGGTGACCATGGACGTGAAGTGTTCCTTCACCCGCGCCGCGGTCACCTCGCGCACGAGCACGACGTACGTCTCCTCGTCGTCGGCGAAGATCGCGACGTTCGAGATGTCGCCCTTGTCGCCGGCGCGGTACCCGCACAGCTCGCGCAGCTGCAAGCGCGCCACCGCTATACCTCCGGGTCGATTCCGCTACGGCCTCCCGGGCTCCGCCCAGGCCTACGCTGCATCTCCTACACTTCCTCCACCGCGACGGTGACGTGCGCGTCGACGAGGTTCTTGTCGACGAGCGTCGGCCAGATGCCGAGCAGCTCGCTCGCGCCGCCGCCACCCATGCCGCGTCCCATTCCGGTGAGACCCGCCGATGGGCCCGACAAGGTGAGGGGCACCATCTCGCGCCCGACGAGCGCGGCCACTTTCGCGTCGTCGCAGCGCCACGCGACCCGCAGGCCGCAGTCGGCGGGCTCGCACCCGGCCGTCGACGGGTAGGGCACGGTCGGTCCACCGAGCGCGTCGACGCCCCAGTACTCGAAACACCACTCCTCGACCGGGAGCCCCGCGGCCTCGACGCGCGTCTTGAAGATCGCGGCCGCGACCTTCGCCTTCTCGTACGCGTCCGGCCACGAGAACGCGACCCGCGTCTCGCCGGCCCATCCGGCGCGGTGCGCGAGCAGCGCCTTGTACGTCGGCGTCGCCGGACGACCGCGCACGCCGACGACGCGCACGCGGTCGTTCCCGAGGTCCTCGAACGCGGCCGTCGTGAAGTCGGCGACGACATCGGGCGAGAGGTACGCGGTGGGATCGTGCACCTCGTAGAGCAGCTGCTGGCGCACGGTGTCGAAGGTGACCCGCCCGCCCGACGTGGCGGGCTTCGTGATCACCGCGGTGCCGTCGGCGTCCACCTCGGCGATGGGGTACGGCAGGTCCCACGGGTGGGGCTGGTCCCACCAACCGACGCCGCTGAAGTTGCCGCCCGCCGACTGGCCCGAGCACTCGAGCAGGTGACCGACGAGCGTGCCCGCCGCGAGCCGGTCCCAGTCATCGAACGACCAGCCGTGCTCGAACGCGAGCGGGCCGAGGAACAGCGCGGCGTCGGCAACGCGCCCGGTGATGACGACGTCGGCGCCCTGTGCGAGCGCGTCGGCGATGGGACGCGCGCCGAGATACGCCGACGCGAACAGCGGCTCGCCCGGGAACTCGTCGAATCCGGCGCCCGTGTCGGTGTGCGCCATTGTCTCGCCTGCGTCTCGCAGCTCGCCGACGCGGTTCATGAGGTCGTCGCCGAGGACGGTGGCGATCTTCAACCCGGAAAGTCCCAGACCGCGCGCGGCCTCGACCGCGGCGCGCGCCGCCGCGGTCGGGTTGATCCCACCCGCGTTCGTGATGACCTTGGTGCGTCCCGACGCGACCGCCGGAAGCGCGGACGCGAGGTACTGCTGCAGGTCGCGCGTGTAGCCACGCGTCTCGTCGCGCTGGCGGTCCTTCTGGAGGATCGCGAGGGTCAGCTCGGCGAGCGCCTCGAGACACAGGTAGTCGACGCCCGCCTCGAGCAGCGGCGCGACCGACGCGGGCGTATCGCCGTAGAAGCCTTGCCCGCCCGCGATGCGTACGGTCATCTCTCCGCACCTGGCGCCTGCGGCGCCGGGCCGCTGGGCCACGCTTCCGCTCGCCTGGCGGCTCGCTCGCTCACGCGTGCACGACCGGGCGGCGGTCGGCCCACGGGCGGGCGGATTCGAGCTGCGACGCCACTCGCACGAGCAGGTCCTCGCGCTCGTGATCGGCCACGAGCTGCACGCCGATCGGCAGGCCGCTGGCCGAGAAGTAGAGCGGCACCGAGATCGCGGGCTGCCCGGTCAGGTTGAACGGCGCGGTGTACGCGGCGAAGGGCACCGCGCGCGCGGCGGCGCGGAACAGGTCGTCGGCGTCCTGCACCACGAGGTCACCGAGCACGGGCGGCGGCTCGGCCATCGTCGGCGTGAGGAGCAGATCGAAACCGTCGTCGGTCCACCACGTCAGCGCGCGCCGCGTCCACGCGTGCATCGCATTGATGGCCTCGAGGTACTGCGCGCCGCTGGTCGCGCGACCCAGGTCGACGTACATCCACGTGAGCGGCTCGACGTCGACCTGCGTCACTTCACGGCCGGCGCGTCGCGCGATCTCGTCGATGTCGGCCACGACGTTCGTGGAGAAGAGCGTCATGAAGAACGACATGACGTCTTCGTCGAGCGCCTCGGGCGCGGCCGGCTCGACCGTGTGACCGAGCGACTCGAGCAGCGCGGCCGCGTCCTCGACCGCGGCGACGCACTCGGGGTCGGTCGCGACGACGTCCGTGCTCGCGCGGAAGCCGATGCGGAGCGGCCCGGGGTCGACACCGACCTCGGACGCGAACGGACGCGCGGGCGGCGCGGCCGCGTACGGGTCGCCGGGCATGCGCCCCGCGAGCGCATCCAGCACGGCCGCGCTGTCGCGGACCGAGCGGGCGACGACGTGGCGCACCACCATCCCCGCCCACGCCTCCCCGATGGCGGGGCCGAGCGAGACCCGGCCGCGGTTCGGCTTGAGCCCGAAAAGGCCGCACGCGCTCGCGGGGATGCGAATCGACCCACCGCCGTCACCGGCGTGGCCGACCGGCACCATCCCGCTCGCGACGGCCGCCGCGGAACCGCCGCTCGAGCCGCCGGGACCGTGGTCGGTGTTCCACGGGTTGCGAGTCGGACCGTACGCGAGGGGCTCCGTCGTCGGCTGCAGACCCAGCTCGGGTGTGTTGGAACGCCCGACCGGGACGAAGCCCGCGGCCCGGAGCTTGCCCACCAGATACGAGTCGTGGTCGTCGACCCATCCGTGGTTCTTCAGCAGCTTGTTGCCCCAGTGGGTCGACTCGCCCGCGAGCGCGGCGTCGAGGTCCTTGACGACGATCGGGACGCCGCGGAACGGTCCGTCGGGCGCGTCGGGCGCCTCGTCGCGCGCGCGGTCGAAGCGGTCGCGGATCACGGCGTTCAGCTCAGGGTTGATCTTCTCGATGCGCGTGATCGCGGCCTCGACGAGCTCTGCCGGTGTCGTCTCACCGCGGCGGACGAGCTCCGCCTGCGCGGTGGCGTCGAGGAAGGCGAGGTCGTTGTCGGTCATTCCTGCACGCTAGGACGAGGAGACCTGACCGTCCAAGGATCTGCTCCCCAGGCGTGCACCGCTACCAACCCCGCAGGTCGACCTCCCACGTGTCGACGACCTCGTCGCCCTGCGCGAGGTGCATCCGCTCGTGGTACGCGATCGTCGGGTCGATGTGCGCGGGCCACACCTGCACCCGGTCGCCGACGCGGACCGAGCCGTCGCCCGCGTCGGCGGAGAACGTCACGTGCTCGTCGGAGCAGTACCACACGGTCCCACCGGTGACCGTCGGGTTGCCGTGGTCCATGCCGAGCGCCTTCAGCCCGCAGTCGGCGACGGCCCAGCCGGGCGACATCGAGATGACCGTCGCGTTCACCCACAGAGCGGGTCGGAACGGCAGCTCCAGCTTGTCGTACGCGCCGTCCATCAACGCGTACGAACCGGCCTGGATCTCGTTGGCCCAGGTGTTGATGTCGTACGTGCCGGTGCCGCCCGCGGAGATCACCTCGCCGCCCGTGTCGGCGTGCGCCTTCACCAGCAGGTCCATGCACACCGCGGTCTGCTCCACGCGCGCGGCACGATCCTCGACACCGACGACGTGACCTTCGTAACCCATGACGCCGCGGACGGCGAGCCCGCGCGACCTCGCCCGGTCGGCGAGGCGGCCCGCGTCCCCCGGATCACAGCCGCAACGCGGCAGCCCCACGTTCACGTCGACGAGGACTTCGCGGATCCCATTGCGCGCCGCGGCGTCGATCGTCGCGTCGGAGTCGACCGCGACCGTGACGCGCGCGTCGAGCGCCGCGAGCCTGGAGAGGCGTTCGTCGTCGACGACCTCGTTCGCGAGGAGCAGGTCGTCCCCGAGACCGGCGCGCGCCATGCCCTCCATCTCGCGCGGTGTCGCGCACGTGAACGTGCGGTGACCGGCGTCGGCTTGACGGCGCGCGAGCGCGGTGCACTTGTGCGCCTTCACGTGCGGACGCAGACGCGGCCCGGGGAGCGCAGCGGTCATCGCGGCGAGATTCGCGTCGAGCGCGGTCGTGTCGACGACGAGTGCGGGCGTGGGGAGCTGATCGACGCGCATCGCGCGAGCATGGCACGAATGCCGCTGTCGGAGCTGAGCGAAGCTCCGCCGGCGAAGTCCATCGAGCGGGAGCGGAAGCGACCAATGCCGGCAGAAGATCGTCCCCCCGTCGAGGTCGACCACCACACCGCGGACCTGCCCGCGCTGCCCCAGCGCGACCGCCTCATCCCCGCGACACGTTGGGCGGAGGCGCCGCCGGAGCTCCTCGCGCTCGGGGACGAGGTGGGCGCGCCGGTCGTCGCCTACATCCGGCGCATCGGGCGGTACCTGCTCTGGCGGGCGGGCCGCCCGACGCGTGCCGAGGCGCGGTACATGGCCCTGGCCGCCGGCGACCTCTCGCAGCGCTTCACGTTCCGGCTCCACACCGACGGCACGGGCGAGGGCACCGCTCCCGACGGCTCGGTGCACACGAGCTTCCGTTCCTGGAAGGAAGCGCTGCGCGACGCGTGAGCGGCTACACGTGCTCCTCGGCCTCGATGAGGGTTCGCAGTCGCGCCAACGTGCGCGCCAGCAGGCGTGACACGTGCATCTGACTCATGTCGAGGCGGGTCGCGATCTGTGACTGCGTCATACCGTCGCGGAAGCGCAGCACGACGATCGCCCGTTCGCGCGGCGGCAGCGTGTCGAGCAGCGCGGAGACGAGCAGCTGGTGCTCGACGTGCTCCATGCCCGGCTCGGCGCGGCCGAGCGCGTCGAGGGGCGCGAGCGCGTCGTCGTCGTCGCTCGGCGCTTCGATCGACGACGCAGTGAACGCCCGGTTCGCCTCCATCGCCTCGATGACCGCCTCGTGCGGGAGCATCGTCTCCGCCGCGATCTCCGCGATCGTGGGCGCGCGTCCGAGGCGCTGCGTGAGCGGCCCGAGTGACTTCGTCACCTCGAGCACGTGCTCCTGGAGCTGGCGGGGCATGCGGACCGACCATCCCGCGTCGCGGAAGTGACGCTTCAGCTCACCGAGGATCGTGGGCGTCGCGAACGTGCTGAACGCGAGTCCGCGTTCGGGCTCGAAGCGCTCGACCGCCTTGAGCAGACCGAGGAGCGCGACCTGGGTCAGGTCGTCCTGGCGCTCGCTGCGTCCCGCGAACCGGCGGGCCAGGTGCTCGGCGAGGGGAACGTGTCGCTCCACGAGCTTGTTTCGGAGGCGGCGGTCGCCGGTCCGCCGGTACTCGACGAATTCACGGCGTAGCTCGTCGGCCGGCTGGCGCGCGACACCGTCGCGGTCGCCCGTCATCCGGGCGCGTTCGCCTCCTGCACCGTTCCGCGCTTCAACACCCGGAAGCAGCGGACACCGTCGCGCTGACCGAGCTCGTGCTCGTCGACGACGGCCGCGACGATCGTTCTGGACAGCTCGCTCTGCACCGGGCCGGCGCCGTGCGACGCGCACGAGCCGCTCACGCTGACCGCGCCCGGATGGATCTGGTACACGAGCGTGAGCGGCTCCGTCGTGCCGTCCTCGCCCATCACCGCGAAGCAGAGCTCGTCGACCGCGATGCGGAGGTCGTCGATCTCCTCGTAGGTGAGACCGACCCGGCTCGCCGCGTCCGCCGCCGCCATCCGGGCGAGGCGGAGGTATTCCGGCTGCCCCGGAATGGTCAGAACGATCTCGGTCGGGTCCATGCGCTCGGCTCCGTCTCCAATGCCCGGACCGTCGTCCGGCTCGCGGTCGATCTCGAGAACCCCGGCCGGGTGCCGTGGTCCTGCTCGCCGTTGGCGGGCCCGCCGTGACCGGGCCTGCTGTTCGCGTCGCGAGCCCGCCGTTCTCGGGCTCATCTCGGGTCGCCTGCTCCGGGTCATCCGCCGCTCGGCCGCAGGGTACCCCTGTCGGCCGAACGCGCCGTGCGTCGCGAATGTCCACCCCCATCATGCCGCGTCGTGACGCCCACGACACCCGGCCGGGGACGGAGCGCGCGCACGCCCGCCACCCGAACGCGACGAGGGGCCCCGCCGGAGCAGGGCCCCCTGTGTTCCACGCCGTCCGCGCGACGCGTCGGCCGGCCGGCCGCGCGCGGTGGCGCGCTACGGCAGCCGTCCCTCGCCCTGCTGGTTCGCGCCGCGTTCGTTCATCTCCCGCTCGTGCTCGGCGACCGCCGGGTCGGGCCGGTTCGCCTCCGCGGCCCGCTCCTCGTCCGGCGTGGGCTGTTGGGGTGCGCCCGCCGCCGTCCGCGCCTCGCGTGCCTCTTCTTCCCGCGTTGCACTGTCGGGCTTCGTCCTGTCCGCCATGACACCTCCGATGACGTCGTCCCAGAGCCGTTGTTACCCCCGACGCAGACCGGCCAATCGGCGCCGCCCCGGTCGCCCACGCTTGGGCGGGCCCCGACCTGGGTACCCGAATTCCCTGACGTACCCGGTATGAGAGGCGTATCCGTTCGAGATGGAGACGATGGTCGAGAGCCAGCACATCGAGCGGATCGTGCGGTTGGTCCTGCCGCCGCACGATCGGCACGTCCGCACCGCGCGCCTCGTCGCGGCGGACGCGGCGACGCGCGCGGGCCTCGACTGCGACGAGACCGACGACTTGCGCATCGCCGTCGACGAGGTGTGCCACGCGTTGCTCCGGCGCGGCGGTGGGCGGCAGCTGTCGCTCGCGTTCGAGGGCGACCCCGATGACGGCGTCAGGGTCGACGCGTGGGTCGACCGCGCGCCGCCCGCGGGCGAGGACGACCTCACCGCGTTCACGACGGCCGTGCTCGGTTGGGTCGCCGATTCGTTCGACCTGACCGACACCCCGGAGCGTTTCGGCTTCGTGGTCTGGAAGCGACATGATCAGGGGGCGGGTTGTACGAGATGACGGCCGACGCGCACGACGAAGTCAACGAGCGCTTCGTCGAGTACCGGGCCACCGGCAGCCGTCGTCTGCGCGACGAGCTGGTCGAGGAGCATGTCGGGCTCGCGGAGTACCTCGCGCGGCGGTTCGCGGACCGTGGCGAGGCGTTCGACGACCTGCGCCAGGTCGCGCTGGTCGGGCTGTTGAAGGCCGTCGAGCGCTTCGAGCCCGACCGCGGGCTGCGGTTCTCGACGTTCGCCACACCGACGATCGTCGGCGAGCTCAAGCGGCACTTCCGTGACCGCGGCTGGGCCGTGCGCGTGCCGCGCCGCATCCAGGAGCTGCACCTGCAGCTGGTCAAGGTAATCGGCAACCTGAGCCAGGAGCTCGGCCGCTCGCCGACGCCGGAAGAGATCGCGCGCCGCACCGGCACCCGCGTCGAGGATGTGCTCGAGGCGATGGAGGCCGGGGGTGTGTACCGGCTCGCGTCGCTCGACGCCGCGCTGGCGAACGAGGAGCGCAACGGGATCGATCTGGGTGCGCGCCTGGGCGAGGACGATCCGGAGTTCGACGGCGTGGAGCGTCGGGAAGAGCTTTCCGAGCTGCTCGCCACCCTCCCCGCGCGCGAGCGGCGCATCGTCTACCTCCGCTTCTTCGAGGGCCTCACGCAATCGGAGATCGCGACCGAGGTGGGCATCAGCCAGATGCACGTGTCGCGCCTGCTCGCCAAGAGTCTGGACAGCTTGCGGCGCGAGGCGTCCGCCGCGAGCCAGCAGTGACAGCCGGTGGGTCGCGTGTGCCGACAGGGGGATCACGTCGGTGAGCGGTCGAGTTCGCGACCACGACGGTAGGGAGACCGCGGTCGAGGTGGAGCGGGACGCGCCCTCGGGTGGTGACGAGACCGTCCGGACCGTGTTGCCCGCGGTCGCGCCCAGCGTCGCGGCGGCGCGGCGCTTCGTTGCCGCGGCTCTGCGTCGTCACGAGGCGCTGCCCGAGATGATCGACACCGCGTGTCTGCTCACGAGCGAGCTCGTCACCAACGCGCTCGTGCACGCGGGATCGCGTGTCGAGCTCGCGGTGAGCACGCTCGGTCACCGGATCAGGGTGGAGGTCGGTGACTCGAGTCAGGCGACGGCGCAGCCGCGCGCGATCGGTGCCGAAGCGGTGGCCGGTCGCGGGCTGCACATCGTCGAGGCGATGTCGTCGCGGTGGGGGACGAACGTGGCCGGCACCGGCAAGCGGGTCTGGTTCGAGCTCGACGGAGTGATGACGTGAGCTCGCTGTCGCCGACCGACGGCGACGAGCTCGAGCGGCGGCTCGAGGTCCTGTCGAAGCTGCTCCTCACGGACGAGCCGCTCGACCACGCGCTCCAACGGGTCGCGCAACTGGCGGTCGCGACGATCACCGGATGCGACCGCGCCGACGTCACGCTCGTGACGGAGGACCGGGCGGGTCGACGTGACGGCGCGCGTACCGACGGCGACGGCCCTGGCCTCGACCGCCTCCAGCTCGCGCTCGGCGAGGGTCCGATCTTCGACGCGATGCGGACGTGCACGCCGGTGCGGGTGGACGCGCTGCGTGCCGAGGCCCGGTGGCCGGAGTTCTGCAGGCGCGCGGCTGAGAGCGGCACCGCCAGCTGCCTCGTCGTCCCCCTCCTGTTGCACGACGACCCGATCGGTGCGCTCAACCTCTACGGCGACGAGCAGGGCGCGTTCGACGAGAACGCCGAGCGGGTGGGGACGATGTTCGCCGCCCAGGCGGCCGTCGTGCTCGCCAACGCGCAGCTCCATCAGGCCTGCGTCGATCTGACCGGCCAGCTGGAGCAGGCCTTGGAGTCCCGGGCCGTGATCGACCAGGCGAAGGGCATCCTCATGGAGCGCCAGGGCGTCGGCCCCGGCGACGCCTTCGAGGCGCTGCGCCGCCGGTCGCAGGCCGAGAACCGCAAGGTCCGCGAGCTGGCCCAGGAGCTGGTGGACGCGGTCACCAGGGGCTGAGTCGCGGGCCCAGGCTGGGTCGCGCCTCCCGCTCGCGCGAAACTGCCCGCTCCTCGGTTGAGCAGCCAGCCGGCGACGACCGCTTCCGGTGCGCGCCCGCGCTCGGGGATCGACTCTCGGAGGGAACGGTGACCGACGACGACCAGCCCGGGCACGGCGGGGTGCCCGAGTTCTGTTGTGAGCTGCTGCCCGATCCGGGACGCGGTGTGGTGTGCGTCGCCGGCGACGTCGACATGGCCACGGCGCCTGTCTTCCGGGACGTGCTGACGCGCGCCACGCAGCGCGGCGACCAGGGCGTGCTCGTGGACCTCTCGGGCTGTGGGTTCATGGACTCGAGCGGACTCTCCGTGCTCGTCGAGGCGAACAAGGCCCTCCGTGAGCAGGGCGGACGGCTCACGTTGCGGGCACCGAACGAGCGCATCGTGCGCCTCCTGGAGCTGACCCGCCTCGACGGCGAGCTGCTCGTCGAGGACTGAGACGGTTTCGGAGCTCGCCGGGCCCGGGTACGCTCGCGTCTTGGCGTGCGCCGCGACGAACCGACGCGCGCCCGTTCCGATCGCTGCTGTCAACGTGCCCCCGGCACCGGAGAAGCGAATGTCGAACACCCCGGAGTCCCGTTCCGTCGCCGAGGCCCAGGCCGAGTTCACCCGCCGCGGAACGTCGGACGCGCCGGAGCTCGGGATCCGAGGTGAGGTCGACGTGTCCACCTCGGCCGCGCTGCGCGAAGAGCTCTACGGGATGATCGACGCCGGCGCGACGCGTGTGGTGATCGACTGCTCCCAGATGGACTTCATCGACTCGTCGGGTCTCGGCGTGCTCGTCGGCGCGCTCAAGCGCGTGCGCGAGAAGGACGGCGAGCTCGTCCTGCGGGGCCTGAACCCTTCCGCTCGCAAGGTGTTCGAGATCACCGGCCTGACCAAGCTCTTCACGATCGAATAGCCGTCACTCGGCCGTCCCCGTCCCCGTATCGGGCTCGCGCACGACAGCGGCCGCTTCGATGTCGTCGCGCAGACCTTCGTAGCGGGGGTGGCGCAGGATCCCGGCCTGGGTCCACTCGTAGAAGCGCACCTGGACCACGAGGTCGGGCTCGACCCACGCCGCGCCCTTGAGCCGCGGCGTGGCGACGAACGGGGTCTCGCCGCGACGGCGCGTGGCAACCAGCGACTCGAGCCGTGCCCGACTCGCTTCGTCGATCCCCGAGCCGACGCGCCCCGCGTAGTGCAGCGCGCCGGTGGGGTCGTGGTAGCCGACGAGGAGCGAGCCGAGATGGGTCTCGAGCCGGCCGTTGCCCGGCAGCCAACCGCCCACGACGAACTCCTGCCCGCGGTCCACCTTGATCTTGCGCCACGCGCTCGAACGACGTCCGGGCTCGTAGCGGCTGTCGAGCCGCTTCGCGACCACACCCTCGAGGCCGAGACGGCGGCTCGCTTCGAGCACGGCCTGGCCGTCGCCGTGGTGCGCGGGTGGGACCTGCCACGACGGTGCCGCCAACGCGAGGTGCTCGAGGCGCGTCCGCCGTTCCTCGTACGGCGCGTCGAGCAGCAACGAGCCGTCGAGCCACAGCACGTCGAAGAGCATGCACACGACCGGCGCGCGGCTCGCGAGCTGTCGCGCGGTCGCTGGCGAGCCGACGTGCATGCGCGGTTGCAGGAGCTCGAAGCTCGGACGCCCGGACGCGTCGAGCGCGACGATCTCACCGTCGAGCACCGCTTCGGTCGAGCCGAGTGCATCGGCGAGACCGTGCAGCTCCGGATATCGGTCGGTCACGTCGTTGCCGCGTCGCGACGTGATCGTGACGTGCCGGTCGCGCACAGCGAGGAGCGCGCGCACACCGTCCCACTTCATCTCGAAGGCCCACCGGTCGTCGTCGCCGGGCAGCGGCGCCGTCGTCGCCAGCATCGGCAGCAGCCGTTCCGGCATCGGTGACGAATCGCGGCTTCGTCGTGACGCGCCCGTCCGGCGCGAGCTGCGGTCCGCGGCGCCCACGATCCGAAAGTACCCGGTTCGGGACCGGACAAGCTGCGCCAAAGCCGCCGCCGTTGTCACTTCCGTGACCGCGCGCCGGATGTCAACAGGCCATCTCGACACCCGATCGGAACATTGTCCCGCTGTGCACGGCCGTAATCATTCGTAGAATGTTGGGGAACCGTTGCTCGGGCGTCACGCAGTCAGGGTGGTGATGCTCGCTCGTAGCAGGGGGATGGCCCGAATGATCGAGGGCCCGGCACGTTGCCGGACGTCGAGCGAGGGGCAGTGACGACCGGCCACCGCGCGGATCGGACGACAGGGCGAGCGAGCTCCGAGCCCGCCAGACCGGACGCCGATCTCGAGATCGTCGTCGAGGACGAAGGCGAGCACCGGTCGCGCGCGCGTGAGCTCGCGCTGCTCGAGCTCACGCGCCTCGCGCTGGTCACGACCGAGCTCTCCACGGTGCTCTCCGCCGCGGTCGAGCTGTTGCACACCGCGCTCGTCGCGGAGCGGGTCGCGATCGTCGAGGCACGCGTCCCCCAGATCGCGATCTACCGCGCGGGCGTCGGTTGGGCGCTCGACCGGACGCGACCGGCCGCCATCCGCACGTCGCCGAACGGGCCCGTCGCGTTCACCATGGCGTCGGACGAGCCGGTCGTCGTGCGCGATGCGCGCGAGGAACATCGTTTCGACCCCGGACAGGGTGTGCGCGATGCCGGGCTCCGGAGCGCGGCGAGCGTCGCGTTGCGCGTCGCCGGCGAGCCGTTCGGCGCCCTTCTCGTCCACGACCGCGAGGTGGACGCGTTCGGTGCCGCCGATGTCGCGTTGCTCGTCGAGGTCGCGGCCCTGCTCGAAGGGGCGCTGTTCCGGCAGCGGACGGAGCAGAGCCTGCGTGACGACGCGGTCGGCGTCGCGCTGGAGGCGGGCCGTACCGGAACCTGGTCGTGGGAGCCGGGAACGCCGCGCGCGATCTGGTCGGGTTCGATGGAGCGCCTGTGCGGCCTCGAGGCGGGCGCGTTCGGGGGGACGCAGGACGCGTTCCTGCGGCTCATCCACCCCGACGACCTCGAGGGGGTGGCGGAGGGGTTCCACCGCATGGCCGAGGGACCGCGCATCGAGATCCCGGCCTTCCGCATCGTCACGCCGACGGGAGACGTGCGCTGGCTCGAGGGCCGTGGCAGCCGCGTCGATCCCGACGACCCGCGCAGCCGCTACGTGGGCGTCTGCGTCGACGTCACCGACCACGTGCGCGAACGGCAGCGACTCACGAAGACGCTCGCGCACTTCGACACGCTGCTGTCGCACGCGCCCGCCGCGTTCGCGTTCCTCGACACGGACCTGCGCTACGTCGAGGTGAGCGAACGCATGGCCGAGATGCTCGGCGCGCCCGTTGTCGAGCTGATCGGTACCTCGCCGGCCGAGTTCGTCCCCGTCATGTACGAGGAGCTCGAGTCCATGCTCCACGGCGTGCTCGAGACCGGTGAGGCGGTCGTCGACCTCGAGGTCGTCGGCACGACGCCCGCGAAGCCCGGTGTGGAGCGCACGTGGCAGGCCAGCTTCTACCCGGTCGACGGGTCCGACGGCCGTCGTCTCGGCATCGGGGTCGTGTCGACCGAGATCACCGCGGGCAAGCGGGCCGAACGACAGGCGCGGCTCATCGCGAGCGTCGGCCGTCTCTACGGCACGCCGATGCCGCGTCAGGAGCTGCTCGACCGCCTCGCGCACATTCCCGTCCCGGAGTTCGCGTGCGCCTGCGTGATCTACACGGTCGACGACGACGGGCACGGGCGTCAGACCGCGGTCGCCGACCCCGACCCCGCACTCGAGGAGCAGCTGCGCGAGCTCTTCGCGCACGTCGACATCGACCCGTCGGAGGACGCGCCCGCGGCGCGGGCACTGCGCACCGCGCAGGTCGTCCGCATCGCGGAGGTCGACCCTGCGACCGTCGACGTGCTCACCGCGAACGGGCAGCTGCGGGCCGCGGCGTGGCTGCTCGACGTCGCGTCCGTCATCGCTGCCCCGATGGTGATCGCGGATCGGGTCGTCGGGACGGTCACGTTCGTGCGGACGCAAGCGTCCGGTGTGCGTTACCAGGGTGCCGATGAAGCGCTCGCGCAGGAGCTCGCGCTGCGCATGGGGCGTGTGATCGAGAACGCGCGTCTCGCGGCCGAGGCCGACGATGCCCGCGCTCGTCTCGACGGGCTGGCCCGTCTCGGCGAGCTCCTCACGGTGGAGCTCGAGTCGCACGCACGTCTCCCGGCCGTCGCCCGCACGATCGTGCCGACCTTCGCCGACACGGCCGCGGTCTACCTCGCCGACGCGGAGGCGGCGCTCACGCTCTCCGCGTTCGCCCACGTCGACAAGGATCGCCAGGCCCGAGTCGGCGACCTCGCCGAGTGGCCCAAGCTCGCGGGCGACAGCCGTTCTCCGCAGCTCGCGGCGTTCCGGCGCAACGCGCCCGTGCTGCTCCCGCGCGTGCCGGCTCGGGTGCCGCTGCCGGGCGCAGCCGGCGACGTCGCGCGCGACCTCGTCTACGACATGGACGTCCACTCGTTGCTGTGCGTGCCGCTGCCGGGCCCCACCGGGCCGATCGGCGTGCTCGCGTTGGGCTACGTCGATCCCGAGCGTGAGTACCACAGCGACGACGTCGCGCTCGCACGTGAGATCGCGCGTCGTGTCGGACCCGCGATCGATCACGCGTTGCGCTTCGAGCACGAGCACGCGCTGGTCGACGCGCTGCAACGCAGCCTGCTGCCCGAGCGTCTGCCGCTCGTCCGCGGTGTCGAGCTCTCGGCGCGCTACGTCCCGGGTGGCGCCGGGCTCTATGTCGGCGGCGACTGGTACGAGGTGCTGCCGCTCGAGGACGAGCGGGTGCTCCTCGCGATCGGTGACGTCGTCGGTCATGGCGTGCGCGCCGCCGCGGCCATGGGCCGCGTCCGCAGCGTGTTGCAGTTCTGCGCGGGTCGGAGCAGCAGCCCGGTCGAGGTGCTCGATCAGCTCAACGAGCATCTGTGGTCGCTGTACGACTCCGACATGGCGACCCTGCTCGTCATGATGTACGACCCGCTCAGCGGGCGGCTCGAGCTCGCGAGCGCGGGCCATCCGCCTCCCTTGGTGCGCAGCCCCGACGGCACGGTCCGCTACCTCGACGAGGGCCGCGGCGTTCCGCTGCGCATCACCACCGAGCCGGCCTACGAGCTCGCCGAGACGGTGCTTCCGCCCGGCGCGACGCTCCTGCTCTACACCGACGGGCTGGTCGAGCGGCGGGGCGAGTCGCTCGACCGCGGGCTCGAGCGTCTCCTCGACGCGTGGCGCACCGCGCCCGAGGAGCTCGAGTCGGCCGCGGAGCACGTGGTGACGACCATGCTCGGCGACGGGCCGACCCGCGACGACGTCGCCATACTCGCCCTGCGCACGCGCGATCCGGCCGCCGACATCGACCTCTGGTTGTGGGCCCATCCCCGTGAGCTCTCGACGTTGCGCGCCGCGGTGCGCGAGTGGGTCATGGACCGCGGCGCGCAGCGGTGGGAGGCCGACGAGATCTCGCTCGCGGTGAACGAGGCCGCGACGAACGCGATCGAGCACGCGTACGGGCGCGAGGACCGTGAGTTCGTCGTCAGCGGATCGGAGTCGGGCGGCACGGTGGAGCTACGCGTGCGCGACTTCGGCCGTTGGCGCGAGGCGCGCCCGCGCGCCGGCCAGGGATGGGGCTTGGAGCTCGCGCGTGCGCTCATGGACTCCGTGGTCATCGAGTCCACCGCGCAGGGCACTGAGGTGCGCATGCAGCGCGCGTTGCGGGCCAACGCCGCCGACACCGGCTGAGCGCTCGACGCGCGGTCAGGCCTCGCTGCGCAGGCTCACGCGACGCGGCTTGCCGCCGGCCGTCCGCGGGATCTCCGTCACCACACGGATCTCGCGCGGGAGCTCGGCGGCCGTGAGCCGCTCACGCGCGAAGGCACGGAGCGATTCGAGCGACGGAGGCGCGGCGTCGGGCGCGGGCACCACGAACGCCACGACCCGCTCACCCCATTCGTCGTCGGGCGCACCGGCCACGCACACCTCGCGGACCGTCGGGTGCTCCACCAGGACGCGCTCGACCGCGGTCGGGCTCACGTTCACGCCGCCGGTGATGACCAGGTCGCGCATGCGGTCGACGACCTGCAGGCGCCCGTCGTCACCGAATGCGCCCAGGTCTCCCGTGCGCAGCCAGCCGTCGTCCGTGAACGCGCGTGCGGTGGCTTCCGGATCGCGGTGGTAGCCGCGCATCACGACCGGACCGCGCACGAGGATCTCGCCGGTCTCGGCGGTCTCGCCGGTCGCCGGTGCGAGACGGACCTCCACACCGTCGAGCGGATGCCCGTCGTGCACGCAGCCGCCGCCGGTCTCGGTCATGCCGTACGTCGTGGCGACGTGCGCCCCGGCGGCAATCGCGCGGGCCACGAGTGGTGCCGGCACCGGCCCGCCGCCGAGCAGGATCGTGCGGAACGCGCCGACCGGCGCGTCGCGCTCGAGGAGACGCCCGAGCATCGTGGCGACGAGCGACACGAGCGTCGCGTTCGCGCGGCCGGCCGTGGGTGCGGCCGCGACCGCGTCGGGATCGAAGCGCGCGTGCACGGTGAGCGGGAGACCGAGCGTGCGCGCGCGTGCGACGATCGCGAGCCCCGCGACCGCGTGCAGCGGCAGGCAACACAGCCATCCGTCGTCCGGCGCGGCACCGATCGCGGCGTGCACCGCGCGCGCGGATGCGGCGAGCGCCGCATGATCGAGCTGCACGGCGCGCGGCGAGCCCGTCGTGCCGGAGGTCGACACGACGGCACCGACCGCGGCCGGAACCGGGAGACCGTCACGACGGGAGACCGGCCCGTCGCCGTCGTCGACCCGGGTGGGGCGCAGTTGTGCGAGCCGCTCGCGCAGGACCGCCTCGGGGGCGCCCGGGTCCAGGGCCGCCACCGCGTTACCGCGGTCCCAGGCCCGCCCGACGGCGGCCGCGCCCTCGGGACCTCGGGCCAGGACCGCGACCAGCTCCGCTTGGTCCACGTCCGCCATCGGCCGCTACGGTAACCGTTGGAGCGACTGCTCCCACGATCCGGCGATCACTGCTCCGACGCCGCGACCGGCCCCTGCTCCCGGAGGTCCGACGGTGACGAACCCTGCGACGAAGCCCACGGCGACGAACCCGATCCGGCCGGCGCTCGACTGGCAGCCCCTCTCGACGACGGCCTACTCCGACATCCGCCTCGAACAGGCCGAGGGCATCGCGAAGATCACCATCGACCGGCCCGAGGTCCGCAACGCCTTCCGGCCGCGCACGCTCTTCGAGCTGCAGGACGCGTTCGAACGGGCGCGCAACGACGCGTCGGTCGGCGTGATCATCCTCACGGGCGAGGGCCCGGACGCGTTCTGCTCGGGAGGCGACCAGCGCATCCGCGGCGACGACGGCTACGTCGGCGACGACGGTGTCGGCCGCCTCAACGTGCTCGATCTCCAGATCCAGATCCGCCGTCTGCCCAAGCCGGTGGTGGCGATGGTCGCGGGCTACGCGATCGGCGGCGGTCACGTGCTCCACGTGGTGTGCGACCTCACCGTCGCGGCCGAGAACGCGCGCTTCGGCCAGACCGGTCCGAAGGTCGGCTCGTTCGACGGCGGCTACGGCTCCGGCCTGCTCGCGCGCTCGATCGGGCAGAAGAAGACGCGCGAGATCTGGTTCCTGTGCAAGCAGTACGACGCGCAGGAGGCGTTCCAGATGGGACTCGTCAACACGGTCGTCCCGCTCGAGGCGCTCGAGGAGGAGACGGTCGACTGGTGCCGCACGATGCTGCAGCACAGCCCGCTCGCGCTGCGCATGCTGAAGGCCGGGCTCAACGCGGCCGACGACGGGCTCGCCGGCATCCAACAGCTCGCGGGTGACGCGACGCTCCTCTACTACATGACCGAGGAGGCCCAGGAGGGCAAGCGCGCGTACCTGGAGAAGCGCCGTCCCGAGTTCGACAAGTTCCCGAAGCGGCCGTAGAGCGAAGCACACGTGACGACCGCGTCCGAGTGGGTGCAGGGAGCCCGGCCGCGCACGCTGGCCATCTCCGTCGCGCCCGTGCTCGTAGGGACGGCCGCGGCATCCCTCGACGGTCCGACGATCTGGTGGCGCGCCGTCTGCGCGCTCGTCGTCGCGGTCGCGCTGCAGGTCGGCGTGAACTACGCGAACGACTACTCCGACGGCGTGCGCGGCACCGATCGTGAACGTCGCGGGCCGCTGCGTCTCACCGCGTCGGGTTTGGCGACGCCCGCCGCGGTTCGCAACGCCGCCGCACTGTCGTTCGGCGTAGCCGCGGTCGTCGGGTTGGTCGTCTCGATCGTCGTGTCGCCGTGGCTGTTGCTGATCGGCGTGGCCGCGATCGCGGCCGCGGTCGGCTACACGGGCGGGCCTCGCCCGTACGGCTACGAGGGGCTGGGTGAGCTCTCGGTGCTCGTGTTCTTCGGGTTCGTGGCGACCGCCGGCTGCGCGTTCGTGCAACTCCACCGCGTTCCCGCGGCCGCGTGGTGGGGTTCGGTCGCGATGGGCCTCCCCGCGTGCGGGATCCTGCTGGCGAACAACGTGCGCGACGTTGAGACCGACCGCGTCGCGGGCAAGCGCACACTGGCGGTGCGCGTCGGCGCATCGACGGCCCGGCGGCTGTTCGTCGCGTGTCTCGTCGGGGCGTTCGCCGCCGTGGTGGTCATCGGTGTGTCGTGGCCGTGGGCGTTGCTCGGTCTCCTCGCGGCGCCGCTCGCCGTGCGCCCCGCGCGTCTCGTGCTGACGCGCTCCGATCCGCCCGGGCTCGTCGCCGCGCTGATCGACACGACCCGGTTGCAGCTCGTTCTCGGCCTGCTGCTCGCGATCGGGCTGGCTGTGTCGTGAACGTCGTCCGCCGCGCGTCCGAGGTGCGCGAGCACCGGCTCGACCTGAAGGGTCACGCGGTGACGCTGCTCGAAGGCCCCGCAGGATGGGGCGAGATCTCCCCGCTGCCGGGCTACCCGTGTGATCCCGCGTCGGCGCGGGCGGCCGCGGAGGAGGCCGCGTGCGCCGGATGGCCGGAACCGGTGCGCGACGAGGTCACGGTGAACGCGCTCGTCGAGAGCTCGGCGCAGTTTCGTGACGACCTCACCCCGTTCCCGTGCGTGAAGGTGAAGGTGGGGCGGCCCGAGCTCGCGGCGGACGTCGCCCTCGTCGCCGGTGTGCGTCAGATGGTCGGTCCGTCAGTCGCGATCCGCGTCGACGCGAACGGCGCGTGGGACGAGGACACCGCGGTGGAACGTCTGCGCTGGCTCGCCGAGTTCGACCTCGAGCTGGCCGAGCAGCCGGTCGCCGATCTCGACACACTGGCGCGCGTCCGCCGGCAGGTGCCGGTCCCGGTCGCCGCCGACGAGTGCATCCGCACCCTCGACGACGCGCGCCGACTGCGCGCGCTCGACGCGGCCGACGCGATCGTGCTCAAGGTCCAGCCCCTCGGCGGTGTCCGCGCCGCGCTGCGGATCGCGGACGCGGCGGGCGTGCCCGCGATCGTCACGTCGATGATGGAGACCTCGGTCGGCCTCGCCGCCGGGCTCGCACTCGCGTGCGCGCTGCCCGAGCTGCCCTACGCCTGCGGGCTGGGCACCGGCGCGCTCCTCTATGCGGACGTCGTGCGCAACACGCTGCTCCCCGAGGGCGGCGTCCTGCGTCGGCGCACGATCGTCCCGGAGCCGCGTCTGCTCGCCCGCTACGGGGTCAGGGCGTGAGCAACGGAGGACGGGTGCTCCAGATGCACCGCGTGCCCCGCCCGGTCGATGGTCACGAGCACCGCGTCCGGTATCGCCCGCGACATGGCGGCGCCGATCGCGCAGTACTTGCGGTCCTCGCCCCCCACGATGATCCGAACCGGCACGCGCAGCTCGCCCAGCCGGTCCCACAACGGCTCCTGCGCGCCCTGCCCGAGGGCGCGCAGCTGATGGGCCAGCCGGGCCACCGTGTTGGCGCGGCGACGATCGTCGATCCCGGCGCGCTCGCGTGGCAACGACGTGAACAGGGGTTGCGCGAGCCAGCGCTCGAGAAAGACGTCGACGCCGTCGCGTTCGACATCTCGCGCCAGCGCGTCGTCGGCGTCGCGTCTTGCGGCGCGTTCGGTCGGCTCCGCGATGCCGGGCGACGCGCTGACGAGGACGAGCCGGTTCACGAGGTCGGGTCGGTCGAGCGCCAGGCGCAGGCACAGCCGCCCACCCATGGAGTAGCCGACGTAGGTGCCCCTGCCGGCGTCACCGAGCGCGTGCGCGGTCGCGACGAAGTCGAGATCGTCGGGAACGTCGACCGCGACCGGTTCGAGCTCGGGGGAGATCTGTTCGATCACCGGTCGCCACGAGGTCGCGGTCTGCGTGAACCCATGGACGAGCACGGTCCGCATCGGGAGATCATCGCATGACCTTCGACGCCAACACCGGGTTGGCACGGTCGTTCGTCGACGAATGGGCGCGCGCGGGCGTGACCGACGCGTGCGTCGCGCCCGGCTCCCGCTCGACACCGCTCGCGCTCGCCCTCGCGGGCGACGAGCGCATCCGCGTGCACGTCCAGCTCGACGAGCGCAGCGCGTCGTTCTTCGCGCTCGGTCTCGCGAAGGCGACCGGTCGCCCTGCCGTGGTGCTCTGCACGTCGGGTACCGCCGCGGCCGAATTCCACGCCGCCGTGTTGGAGGCTCACCACGCGCGCGTGCCGCTGATCGTGTGCACCGCCGATCGCCCTTTTGAGTTGCGGGACACCGGTGCGGGCCAGACCATCGACCAGGTCGGCCTGTACGGCGGTGCCGTCCGCTGGGCGGTCGACGTCGCGGCACCGGGAGCGGGTGACGATCCCACGGTCGCGCGTTCGTGGCGCGCGACCGCGGCAAGAGCGGTCGCGACCGCGCTCGGGCGTCCGGCCGGGCCCGTCCACCTGAACCTCGCGTTCCGGGAGCCGCTGGTACCGACCGGCGACGCCCCGCTCGTCGTCGACGGCCGCGCCGGGAGCGAGCCGTGGGTGCGCGCGGTCACCGGCCCGGTCGCGCCATCCGACCGCGTGATCGCGGAGGTTGCCTCACGTGCTCGCGGGGCGCGACGCGGGCTCGTCGTGGCCGGCTGGGGCGCAGGCGTTCGGGCGGAGACGGTGGAGCGGCTCGCGGCCCGGCTCGGCTGGCCCGTGCTCGCCGACCCGATCGCGAACGCGCGCGCGGGCGCGCACACGATCTCGACGTACGAGCCGCTCGCCCGGGCCGGGTTCCTGGAGACGGTCGGCCGGCCCGATCTGGTGCTGCGGTTCGGGGCCGCGCTCACGAGCAAGGTCCTGACCGGCTGGCTCGACCCGTCGGTCCCGCAGGTCGTCGTCGATCCCGACGGTGCCTGGCTCGACCCTCACCGCGCCACGCACGAGGTGATGGTCGCCGACCCTGAGCGCTTCGCCGTCGCGTTGGCCCGGGCGTGCGAGTCGGTCGCGGCGCGGGCGTGGCTCGACGCGTGGTGCGACGCGGACGCGGTCGCGCGCGCCGCGGTGGACGACCTCCTCGACTCGTGGGAGGAGCCCTTCGAGGGGCGCGTCGCACGCGACGTTCTCGACGCGCTGCCCGACGGTGGGAACCTCGTCGTCGCGTCGAGCATGCCGGTGCGCGACGTCGAGGCGTTCGCGCGCCCACGCGCCGGCGTTCGTGTGCTCGCCAACCGCGGCGTGAACGGCATCGACGGCTTCGTTTCGACCGCGCTCGGCGTCGCCGCGGCTCGGTCGGGACCGACGGTCGCGCTCACGGGCGACCTCGGGTTCCTGCACGATACGAACGGCCTGCTCGGTGTCGCGGACCGTGGCCTCGACGCGACGATCGTCGTGGTCGACAACGGCGGTGGCGGGATCTTCTCGTTCCTGCCCCAGGCCGACCACGGCGCGCACTTCGAGGAGCTCTTCGCGACCGCGCAGCCCGTCGACCTGGACGCGCTCGCGGCCGTGCACCGCGTGCCAGCGACCCACGTCGACAAGGCGAGCGAGCTCGCGCCCGCGCTCCGGGCGTCACTCGACGCCGGCGGCGTCCGGTTGCTGATCGTCACGACCGATCGGACCGACAACGTCGCCCGTCACCGGGCGGTCTGGGACGCGGTCGCGCACGCGCTGCGCGCGTGAGGGATCGCGCGTGAGCGCTACGGGGTGACGAGCACCCGCAGCATCGGTGCGAGCTTGGCCTCGGTCTCGGCCCACTCCGCCTCCGGGTCGGACCCGGCCACGATGCCCGCACCCGCGAACAGCCGCGCGCGGCGCCGGTCGAGCTCCGCACCGCGCAGCGCGACGGCCCACTCGCCGTCACCGTGCGCGTCGACCCATCCGACCGGACCGCCGTAGCCGCCGCGGTCGAAGTCCTCGACCGCCTGCAGGAACTCGAGCGCCTGTCGGCGCGGTGATCCTGCGACCGCGGGCGTCGGGGACAGCGCGCGGGCGAGCTCGAGCGCGCTCGGTGCCGGCGGCCGCAACCGTCCCTCGATGCTCGTCATGAGATGGGCGACGTCGGTGAGGCGGGCGAGCACCGGGACGTCGTCGGCGTGCAGCTCCGCGCAGCACGGCGTGAGCACGTCGAGCACCGCGTCGACGACGTGTCGGTGCTCGCGGTGGTCCTTCTCGGAGTCGCTGAGCCCGAGCACCGCGCTGCCGTCGTCTCCGTTGCGCGCCGCGGTGCCGGCCATCGGGCGAGACGTCACACGGTCGCCGGTCCGCGCCAGCAACAGCTCGGGGCTCGCGCCGACGAGTGACCCCGCCGCGTACACGTAGCAGTCGGGCTGCGAGCCGACGAGGCGAGCCACGATGTCGCGACGCGAGAAGGGGCGGTCGGCCTCGACGAGGACCTCGCGCGCGAGCACGACCTTGTCGAGTTGGCCGGCGCCGATCGCGCTCAACGCGGCCAGGACCTCGGTGCGCCACCGCGCGCGCGATTGCACCGACGACACCAGGAACCGGCTCGGGTGCTCCGTCGGGGACGGGTCGACCGGCACCGCGCCGGCCGCGCCCGCACGGTGCAGCTCGGTGACCCACGCGGTGCCGTCGGGACCCTGGCCCACGACGCGCGCCGGCACGACGAGCGACCCGGTCCGGGTGTGGTCGAACGGCAGCCCGCCCACCGCGATCGGTCCTGTCGCCGGAAGGTCGCCCGGTGCCTCGTGCTCGATCGCGGCGAGGAACGCGCCGACCTCGTCGGCCGGAACCTCCGCCGCGACACCCGACGTCACGAAGCCGGCACCGTCGCGCAACCACGCGAAGCCGTCGGGCCCGAGCTCGTCGAGGAGCGGGCGGTTGGGGCGCACCGCGCGCGTCGTGGCGACGAGGCGGGTGGCGTGAGCGAGCGTGGTCACGGTGCGAGCCCTCCTTCACGGGTGCCCGAGAGCAGCTGGACCGCGCCCGCGGTCCGTGTCGCGCGGCGCGCGTCGCGAAAGCCGGAGCGGCGCAACGACGCGACGAGCGCGTCGCCGTCGGGCAGGTAGGCGGTCGACGCGGGCAGGTAGCGGTACGCGGCGCGGTCGCCCGACAGCAGTCCACCGATCCACGGGACGATCCTGTGGAACCACAGTTCGTGCCCGACCTTCGCGAACCGGTTCGTGGGTTCGGCGGCGTCGAGCGCGACGAGGCGTCCACCCGGTCGCAGGACGCGCGCGCACTCGGTGAAGAACGGTTCGACACCGACGAAGTTGCGCAGCGCGAAGCCACACACGATCCCGTCGAGCGTGGCATCGGCAAGCGGGAGCACGAGCGCGTCGGCCCGCACGAGCGGCGTGTCGGTGTGCGCTGCGGTGAGCATGCCGGCGGACAGGTCGATCCCCACCGCGCGGTGACCGGACGCGAGCAGGGACCGGCACAGGTCGCCGGTGCCGCACGCGGCGTCGAGCACGCGTGAGCCGGCCGGGAGCTGCAGCGTGTCGATCGCGGCGCGGCGCCAGCCGCGGTCGAGGCCGAGCGAGATCACGCGGTTGACCCGCTCGTAGCGCGGCGCGACCCGGTCGAACATCGACTCGACGACGGCGCGCTTCTCGTCGGCACGGGGGAGGGTGGGGGTGTCGTTCGGCGCGGGGCTCACGCCGGCCACACGATCTCGAGTCGGCGGTTCGCCTCCGCCTGCGCCGCCGCGAGCTCGACCGGCTCACCCACTGATTGCAGATGCTCCTCGGCGGTGTTGAGCAGCACGCGACGGAAGTGGTGGGCGACCAGCGCGGTCACCGACGGCAGCAGCACGCGGAACGCGTCGACGAGCTCTTGGGCCTTCTCCTCGTCGGTTGCGCCGGATGCGCGCACGCGCTTGCGTACGTGCTCGTCGAAGAGCGCCACCGCGCGCTCGGCCACCTCTCGCGTCGACGCGTGGTGCACACGCGCCAGGTCCAGCAGCTCGGGCAGCGGCAGGCCCGCCTCGAGCAACGCGAGACCGTTGCCGACGATCGCGACGTCAGCGTCGGTGAAGCGCGGCCCGTCTTCCGACAGACGCGGCACGAGCAGACCTTCCTGCACGAGCGCGTCGACCAGCGCGGCCGGCACGCCGGAGCGCGCCGACAGCTCCTCCGCGGTGAGGAAGTCCTCCGGCCCACCGTGTGCGTCGTCGCCGTCGCCCGCGTGCACGACCGCTTCGGCGAGCGGCGCGTCGGCGGGATCGAGCTCGCCGTCGAGCAACCGCCGGATCAGCGTGAGCGAGAAGCCGCGCCGCTGGAGCTCACGGATGCGCGCGAGGCGGTCCGCGTGCTCGGTCCCGTACCAACCGACACGACCCTCACGCGTGGGCGGCGGGAGGAGCCGGCGCTTCTGGTAGAAGCGGATGGTGTCGACGGAGACGTCCGCGTGACGGGCGAGATCCTCGACGCGCCACCTGCCTTCGCCCTCGGAAGCCACAGGTGGATTGTAGGAGTGGTCGCTCCCGAGGTCAGGATCGGAACGGGTCGCGGATCACCCGGTCCCCGTCACGAGCCGGCCGCACCCGCCGGGTAGCGTCGCAGGCCATGACCACGACGCCCGGAGCCGGTGAGGAGCCGGTTCCCGGCGCGCCCGGCTGGTTCCCAGACCCGTGGGGCACGGAGAAATTGCGCTGGTGGGACGGGCGCGCGTGGACTCCGCACTTCTGGCCCCCGGCCGAGCCCCCGGCGGTTCCCGCGCCCGCCGGCAACGGGGACGCGACGGGCCGCGGCTACGGGCTGGAGGCCGCGGCGTCGGTGCCGCCGCCACTGGCGGCCGAGCGCGCGGGGGGCCACTGGGCCCGCCTCGCCATGCTGTGGGCCGGGCCGATGCAGGCGCTCAACGCGATCGCGCTCGCGGTGCAGGCCGGTTGGTACGCGGACCACTTCGACGAGCTGAGCAAGGGCAAGACACCCAAGCTCACGGGCGCAGCGGCATCGGTCGCGCCGATCACGACGTACTGCTCGCTCGGGGTGCTCGTCGCGAGCGTCATCTTCCTCGTGTGGATGTATCGCGCCGCGACCGTCGCGCGCCTGCTCGGTCTCCCCGCGCGCCGGAGTCCCGGGGTCGCGGTGGTGTCGTTCCTGATCCCGGTGCTGAATTTCTGGTGGCCGTACCAGTCGACGCTCGACATGCTGCCCCCGAACCATCCGGGCCGCCACGTGGTCGGGCGGTGGTGGGCGGCGTGGGTCGCCGCGTCGTTGGCCGTTCCGCTGGTGTACGTGACCGGCTACGGGCCGCCGTGGGTGCGTGCCGTCGCCGGCGCGCTCGCGGCGCTGCTGTTCCTCGCGGCCGCGGCGGAGGCCCGCATCGTCATCGCGACCATCGAGGATGCGCACTCCACGATCGTCGAGGGCGCCACGCGCTGACGCGCGTCGTCATTCGCTCCAGGTGGGCGCGCGCTTCTCGGAGAACGCGCTCGCGCCCTCGATCGCGTCGGGGCGGCGGAACACCTCGATCGCGAGCTGGTTGCTGCGCGCCCACGCGTCCTCGTCGCTGAGATAGGGCGACTCGCGGATCATCCGTCGCGCGTTCAGCACCGCGAGCGGCGGGTGCTCGGCGATCCGATCGGCGAGCACGAGCGCCTCCTCGAGCACGCGCTCCGCGGGCACGATGCGGTTGACGAGCCCGACGGTGTAGGCGCGTTGCGCGTCGATGGGGTCGCCGGTGAGCGCGAGCTCGGTCGCCAGGGGGAGCGCGACCCGGCGCGGGAGGCGGATGAGCCCGCCGGCGGCGGCGAAGAGCCCACGGCGCACCTCGGGGATGCCGAACGTCGCGTCGTCGGCCGCGACCACCATGTCGCACGCGAGGACGATCTCGAAGCCGCCGGCGAGCGCGGGTCCGTTCACCGCGGCGATGATCGGCTTCGCGAGCTCGCGCGACGCGACGCCACCGAACCCGCCCCGCTTGGTCGCGCCGTCGTTGCCGCGCCCGCTGGCGATCATCTTGAGATCCGCGCCCGCGCAGAACGTCGGGCCGCGCCCGGTGATGACGACCACGCGGATCTCGTCGTCGCGCTCCATCTCGTCGAGCGCGTCCTCGACGCCCGTCGCGACCTCGCGGTTGACCGCGTTGCGGGCCTCGGGGCGGTTGAGGGCGACGATGCCGACCCGTCCTCGCCGCTCACGCTCCACCACCGCCATGTGCGCCTCCTGAGCTCGCGCCCGACGTGGTGCCGGGCCGGCGACCGTACCCGCGGGTCCGCGCTCGCGTCCGCTTGGTCGGCGTGCCACCATGGTGGGCACGGCGGACGCCGGACCCGTTCGGAGGTGGCGCGATGGCGCAGACGATCGAGACGACGCAGGGCGCGAGCCCCGAGCTCCGTGAGGACGGGTCGGCACCGGCGGCCGCGGCCGGCGCCCCGCGCCTGCTGGACAACCGCGCCTGGCTGCTGGGCCGGATCGACGGCCGGCTCGCGGCGGCGGTCGGCATCGGCTGGTACGTGCTGTTCGGCATCGGGCAGGCGCTCGAGCCCGCGCCCACCAATCCCAACGCGGTGCCGGCGTGGATCGAGACCGCGGTGTCGGCCGTGCTGCTGGCGACGTTCGCGGCGATGATCCCGGGACTGATCACGCGCCGGCGCTGGGGCGTCGTCGCCGCGGTCGCGGCCGGGCTGGTGTACGTCGCCGCGACGATCGCGTGCCCGACGACCGGTCACCACGAGTTCGGGCTGTGGTGGCTCGGCGAGATGGGGTGCGCGTCCACGCTGCTCGCCGGAAGCGTGTACGCGTTGCGACGCAGCTGACCGACATCGCGCGTCACCGCGCACAGTTGGGACGATCTCCGCTCATGCAGCAGGGAGTCGTCCCAACTGAAGCTGGTGTCGCGGCAGCTCGATAGCTGTCACACCCCATGCGTACGATCGGTCTCGTGATCGGGATGCGCGATGCGCGCGAGGTGGGTGCGGCAGCGGACGCGTTGGTGCGCGCGCTCGAACCCGACGCACTCGCCTTGTCCGCCGCATTGCCGATGTGGGAGGCATTCGATCGCATCGAGCGTTCGGCCGCGACTGCGAAGCTGCTGTTGACGGCTCGGGTGCACCACCACCAGAAGCACCACGAGGGCTGGTCACTCGTCGAAGGCACCGGTAAGCGCGCCTTCGTCCCACCCGAGGACCCGAGACACCCCAAGAACCGCCCGAAGCGCGAGTGAGGCGAGGGGCAAGCCAGGGAGCGCAAAGGCATGAAGTACGAACACCTGGCGCCGAGCAGCCATGCGTCGCCTTCTCGAGATCTCGAGGTCACACGGTCGTGCTGCGAAGCCGTGCTCGGCGACGCCGACGCGTCAAGTCGGCGTGTCGGTCGCGCTGCGTCGATCTCTTCGACCCGGAAGCGCTTCCCAACCCGCGCGAGGACCGACTCGTCGTCGGCCCAGACAATCCAGAACGAGCTGTCGATCGCTGCACATGCAACGGCGGACTCGCCATGGCGGTCGCAGCCGAGGAAGGTTCCGTCGATCACGTGCTGGACGGCGCTCGCGAGACGACGGAGCTGCTCGGGCGTGAGCTCCGTGACACTCGAGCAGGACGCACATTCGCTCGGCACGATGTCGTCCGGCCACACGATCTGAGCGTCCTGTACGACCCAGTTCATCCAGGGGGGTTGAGAACGTCCGGGATCTCGTTGAGGTCGAACCCCAAGCCTCCGCGATCGTCTTGGACGCCGATCCTCAAACGCGTGCACACGACGACGTTCCCATCTCCACGCGACGGCGGGACCTGACCGCTCCAAGCGGGCGTGACGGGGCTCAGACCGGATCGACCACGACCTCGACGTCGGCGCGCGCTTCGACGGCTTCGGGCGCGACGGTCTCGAGGCCGCGCACGCCGGCGCGGTCGAACGTGCGCAGACCGAGCATCGCGAGCCCGAACAGCACCGCGGCGCCCGTGATCGTCACCCGCAACCCGATCGAGTCGCCGAGCGCGCCCTGGGTGACCGTGCCCAACGGATAGAGCAGGCCGAGCAGCGCCATCAGGAGGCTCAGCACCCGGCCGCGGATGTGTGGGGGCGCGCGCAGCTGGGCGATCGTCGTGCAGCTGGACAGCATCCCGAGGTACAGGAAGCCCACGACGAGGATCGCGAGGACACCGAGCCACAGTGCCGGCGCGAGCGCGTACGCGGCGAGCGCGAACGGCAGGAGCGTCACGACACCCACCAAGACCCGGCGGCTCCCGAACCGGGCCATCAGCGGACCGAGCATGAGTGCCATCGTCACCGCGCCGATGCCCTGCGCGGTCACGAGCGCGGACGTGCCCGCGGTCGGCTCGTGGAACACCTTGTCGGCCACCGCGGCGACGAGCGCGATGAACGGTGCCGCGAGCAGCGCCGCGAACCCCATGATCCACAGCACCAGCCGCAGCCCGGGGTCGCGCCAGCTGAAGCGCATCCCGTCGGCGATGGAACGCAGCAACCGCGCGTGTCCTGTGCGCGGCGGCGCGGGCAGGCGCAAGGAGAGCAGCACGACGATGACCGCGAAGAACGACGCGGTGTTGATCACGAACGCCCACGCGTAGCCGCCGGCAGCGATCACGACACCGGCCAGCGCGGGGCCGATCACACGGCCGAGGTTCCACTGCGCCGACGACAGCGCGACCGCACCCGCGACGTCCTCGACCGGCACCAGGTCCGGCAACAAGGCCTGGTACGCGGGGAACCCGATCGCGTTCGCGCAGCCCGACGCGAAGACGATGAGCGTCACCGCGACCGGTCCCGGGCGACCCGACGCCGCGAGCGCGGCGAGCACGCCGGCGAGCACCGTCTGCACGCTCGTCGTCGCGAGCAGCAACAGCCGGCGCGGCATGCGGTCGGCGAGCGCGCCCCCGATCGGACCGAGCAGCCCGTTCGGCGCGAACCCGGCCGCGAGCACCAGACCGCTCCACGTGGCCTTGTGGGTGCTCGTCTCGAGCAGGATCCCGACGCCCACGCTCTCCATCCACGTCCCGATGTTCGACGTGAACGCGCCGGCCCAGAGCATGGCGAACGGACGGTGCCGGAGCGGTGCGAGCGAACGGAGACGGGCCACGGTGACACCGAAGCTACCGAGCGCACGGCCGCCCCGAGCCCGACGCACCGCGGGAGGCTTTACCTGCCTCTCAGGTCGACGCGCCAGACTGGATGACGATGCGGATCCTGGTCGTGGACGACGAGCCGGCCGTGCGGCGGGCGGTCGAACGCGCCCTGCACCTCGAGGGCTACGAGGTCGGCGTGGCCGCCGACGGCGCCGACGCACTCCAGCAGCTGGCCGCGATCCCGGCCGACGCCGTCGTCCTCGACGTGATGATGCCCCGGGTCGACGGACTCGAGGTGTGCCAGCGCCTGCGGGCCTCGGGCGACCCCATCCCGATCCTGTTGCTCACCGCGCGCGACAGCGTGTCGGATCGGGTCACGGGGCTCGACGCCGGCGCCGACGACTATCTCGTCAAGCCGTTCGCGCTCGAGGAGCTGCTGGCGCGCCTGCGTGCGCTGCTGCGCCGGACGGGGGAGCCCGGTCAGGACGAGGTGCTGCGCTTCGAGGACCTCTCGCTCGATCCCCAGACGCGCGAGGTGCGGCGCGGTGACCGCCGCATCGAGCTCACCCGCACCGAGTTCCTGTTGCTCGAGCTGCTGCTGCGCAACGCGCGCAAGGTGCTGACGCGCGAGATCATCTTCGACCGCGTGTGGGGTTACGACTTCGGCTACAACTCGAACTCACTCGAGGTCTACATCGGCTATTTGCGCCGCAAGACCGAGGCCGACGGCGAGGCGCGCCTCATCCACACGGTGCGCGGCGTGGGCTACGTGCTGCGGGAGCCGTAGGCCGTGAGCTTCCGCGCCCGGATCACGCTGCTCGCCGCCGCCGCGGTGGCCGTCGCCGTCGTGATCGCGTCGGGCGTCGCGTTCTTCGAAGTTCGTCACCAGCTGTACACGCAGGTCGACAACACGCTGAAGCAGCAGCGAAGCCTCGACCAGGGCGACTTCGGCGGGTTCCGTGGGGGCGGACCCAGTGATCGCTTCGGCAACGACGGCCGCATGTTCCAGGCGATCCTCACCGACGGCAGTGTTGTGCATCCGGGCAACCAGAAGGCGCTGCCGGTCGGTACAGCGGAGCGCGACGTCGCCACCGGTAAGCGCGAGTACGCGCTCCGGAGCGTTCGAGTGGACGGCGTGCACTTGCGCATGATCACGCGGCCGGCGACCCCCAACGACCTGGGGATCGCCGCCGGGCAGCTCGCGCGACCGCTCGCCGAGACCGACAACACGCTCCACGACCTGCGCCTCGTCCTGTTGATCATCGCCGCCGCCGGCATCGCCATCGCGGCCGCGCTCGGGGCCATCGTCGCCCGCACCGCGTTGCGTCCGGTGAAGCGCCTCACGAAGGCGGCCGAGCACGTCGCCGAGACCCAGGACCTCAGCGCGTCCATCCCGGTCGAGAGCAACGACGAGCTCGGACGGCTGGCCGAGAGCTTCAACGAGATGCTCACCGCGCTCGCAGCGTCGCGCGACCAGCAGACGCAGCTCGTCGCCGACGCGAGTCACGAGCTGCGCACTCCACTCACGAGCCTTCGGACGAACATCGAGGTGCTCGCCCGCGCGCCCGACATGGACCCGGTCGAGCGCGAGCGCCTGCTCGCCGACGTGACCGCGCAGCTCGAGGAGTTCGGCGTGCTGGTGGAGGACCTCGTCGCGCTCGCGCGTGAGGACACCGCCGCGGTCGAGCAGGAGAAGTCCGACGTGCGCCTCGACGACCTCGTCCGCGGCGCGGCCGAACGCGCCCGCCGGCACGCGCCGACGCTGCAGTTCCGGGTGACGACCGAGCCGTGCCTCGTGCACGGCCAGCGCGGAATGCTGGAGCGCACGTTCGCCAACCTGCTCGACAACGCGAGCAAGTGGAGCCCGCCGGGCGGCGCGGTGGACGTCGTCCAGAGCGTGGCCGGCGAGGTGACGGTGCGCGACCACGGCCCCGGCATCGAGCCCGAGGCGCGCGACCGGGTGTTCGACCGCTTCTACCGGGCACCCGCGGCCCGGTCGATGCCGGGCTCCGGGCTCGGGCTCGCGATCGTGCGTCGCGTCGTGCAGACCCACGGCGGCACCGTCGTGGCCGAGGACGCGCCCGGTGGCGGCACGCTGATGCGGGTGAAGCTGCCGATCATCGACCTCGGCGAGCCCCAGCCGATCGAGATGGACCCCGAGCCGGAGCCGCTGCCCCGCGCCTGAGGCACCGTGACCAGCCGCTTTGCGCTGGGACGCCGCGCTCTTCGGCCATTTTCAGCTTCGTCTCACTGCCATCTCATCGACGATGACGAGACTCGGAGCCGAGTTGTCGGGTCGCACGTGGTGGGCACCGCCGCGCTCACCCGTGCCCCGGCAACCGACTGGTCCGGGAGCCGGGAGCTCGGAGTCGCGGTCCGCCGCCCGCGATCCGCGCTCCCGGACCCGGCTCGATGTCTCTGTGCGCCGCCCCGGAGTCGGAGCGGGGCGAGCTGGACTGGTGGCCAGCGGCGCCTCACCAACAGGGGCGCAGGCCGCACGACGCGTCTCGGCCGCGTCTCTGTGCGCCGCCGCGGAGTCGGAGCGGGGCGAGCTGGACTGGTGGCCAGCGGCGCCTCACCAACAGAGACTGACGCGCCGAGACGCGTCTTCACCCGGGCCTCAGCGCGCCGAGAACTTGCGCATGCTGCGCTGGTAGGCCCGGGGCGCGATCGTCCGCCCGATCGGCGCGAGCAGCGGCAGCCACGCCGCGTTGATCTCCATGCGCGGGCCGCCCATCCGCTCGAGCACGAGCTCCGAGACCTGCTCCTCGCTCCGGCGCACCGGCTTCGGTGGCAGCGGACCGCCGTGCTCCTCGATGCCCGACATCCCCATCGCGGTCGGGACCCACGCGGGGTACAGCACGTGCGCGTGCACGCCGCGTCCGGCGACCTCGTGCGCGACCGCCTCGGTGAACGCGGAGATCGCGGCCTTCGACGCCGAGTACGCGCCCGCAGCCGCCTCCGGCGCACGCGCGCTGTCGGACGACACGTTGACGACGATGCCCGAACCCCGGTCCAGCATGTCGGGCAGCACGGCGAGCGTCCCCGCCACCGTCGCGAAGTAGTTCGTCTCCATGATGCGCCGGTACGGCTCGAGCCCCGCGGTGCCGGTGACCGGCGTGCGGGCCTCGATGCCAGCGTTGTTCACGAGGACATCGACGGGTCCGTGCTCACGGCGGATCGCGTCGAGCTCAGCGGTGAACGCATCCGTGTCGGAGACGTCGCACACGCACCCGCCGCTCTCCGGCGAGGAGCGCCGCAACGCGTCCTCCAGCTCGGCCACGAGGTTCTCGCGACGCGCGATGCCGACCACCACCGCGCCCCGCGCCGCGAGGTCCAGCGCGAGCCGCCGGCCGATCCCCGACGACGCACCCGTCACCACCGCGACCGAACCGTCGTAGCGCTTCATTGGCGAATCCCGTTCTCGCGTTCAGTCCATCGGCACGTTGCGCACGAGCCGGCCGTCGATCCGGGCGAAGATCTCGTCGAGGCTCGGTCCCGTGATCGTGAGCCCGTGGTTGCGCTGCCCGACGACCGCGTGCGCCGGGTCGGGCTCGGCCCGCACGAGGTCGGCGACCGCGTCGGCGAGCTGGAGCGTCCCGCACGGGTAGTTGACCTCGGTCGCGTGCACGCCGTCCATCCACGCGTGGACGTGGAGGATCGCGCCGACGTCGGGATGCTCGCGATAGATCTTCCAGTGCTCGATCGCATCCACCGACACCCGCTTCGGCGTGACGTTCGGCGGCACCGACAGCACCATCGCGTCGACGTCGGGGTCGTACCCGTGCACGAGCAGCACGTGCTCGCCGATCACGCGCAGGTCGGCCTTGTCGACGCCGCTCGCGCTCATCCAGAACTCGGGCCCGATGTCGGACGGCGCGCCACCGATCCGGCGGGCGCTCACGTTCCCGTAGCTCAGCCCACCGATGCCGTAGAGCAACTTGACGTGACGGAGGTCGCGTGGCGGGAGGATGTCCTCGATCGGGAACGGCGCCGGCAGCAGGTCGAGCGCGGCGAGCCGCTCACCGGCCCGGCGGATCTGGCGCGTCTGCTCGTCGCCGTCCCGGAGCTCGACGGGAAGATCGGCGCGGAAGTCGTTCGCGATGACGAGCCGCGACGACGCCAGCGGCTCGATGCGCTCGAACACCCTGGTGAAGAACTCGTCGTCGCCGTCACCGCCGTCATCCGGGTCGCGGGTGACCGAGTACGTCCCCTGCTCCAGGGTCACGAAGCTCGCGGCCCGTCCGTCGGGACCTTCGCTCAGCAGGACGCAGAGGTTCGCGAGGGCGCGGACGAGGACCGGATAGCCGGCACGCAACACGTCGCCGGGAGGCTCCGGCAGCGCGACGATCGCCACCACGAACGTCGGTGCGGCCTTCCGGCGGTAGGGACGCGGCCGTTGCGGGTCGACGTGGTGCAGCACCACCTGCACGTCGGGCCCGGGCGCCTCGCGCTCGCGGTAGCCCGCGGCGAGGAGACGGTCGCGCAGTCCGTCCGCGAACCACGCGCCGACACCGGTCGGCGCGGTGCCGTTCCACGCGAACGTGTGCTCGTCGATTCCCGCTGTCGCCGAGCCGGCGGCGGCACCGGGCACGGTGCTCGTCGTCATGACACCCCTTTCGTCGCGTGCCAGGCTAGGACGCGTCCGCAGTCCCCGTATACCGGTCGTGAGCTACCGACCCCGGGGCTCTCGACGACAGGCGAACGGGGAGACGATGCATGCGCCGACGACGACTGGGCCGTGACGGGCCCATGCTGTCCGTGCTCGGGCTCGGGGGCTGGAAGTTCGGAGGGTCGTGGCTCTACGGCCTCGGCGACACCGACGACGCGACGTCGGTCGCGACCATTCATCGCGCGCTCGACCTCGGGATCAACTGGATCGACACCGCACCCGTCTACGGCCTCGGACGCTCCGAGGAGGTCATCGGACGCGCGCTGCGCGGTCGCGACGACGTGTACGTCAACACCAAGTGCGGGCATCACCTCGCGGCCGACGGGAAGTCGACGTACGTCGACAACTCGCCCGACGTCATCAGGCGCGAGTGCGAGCAGAGCCTGCGGCGGCTGAACCGCGACCACATCGATATCTACCAATTCCATCTGCCGGACGAACACCACCAGGTCGAGGACTCGTGGGGCGCCATGTTGGACCTGATCCGCGAGGGGAAGGTGCGCTGGGCCGGCGGGAGCAACTTCGACGCTCCGATGTTGGCCCGCTGTGCAGCGCTCGGACACGTCGACGTCACCGAACCGCAGTACAACGTGCTGCACCGCGACGTCGAGACCGCGCTGTTGCCGTGGTGCGCGGAGCACGAGACCGGCGTGCTCACCTACGAGCCGCAGCAGACCGGCCTGCTCAGCGGGTCGTTCGACCGCGCGCGACTGGAGCACCTCGCGCCCGACGACTTCCGGCGCACCTTCGTCGACTTCCAGGAGCCGACGCTGTCGAACGCGCTCGGGCTCGTCGACACGCTGCGGCCGATCGCCGCCGACCTCGGCGCGACCGTGGGCGAGCTCGCGATCGCGTTCTGCGTCGCCGATCCGGCGGTGACCGGCGTGATCGTGGGTGCGGACTCCGCCCAGCAGGTCGACGGCTGGATCGCGGCCGGCGATCTCGAGCTCCCGGCCGACACGGCCACGCGCGTGCGCGAGCTCGCGACCGACGCCGGGTTCCCGCTCGGTCAGTCGGGCTACACGAGCGTCGACCCGCGCGCGTCCGGCGTGGGCCACCCCGGCTGACCGGCGGGCGTCGGTCAGAGCCGTCGGTCAGCTGCCGGGCGCGGGTTGCTCGAGCGCGGCCGCGTAGGGGACGAGCAGGGGGAGCAGCTCGAACGACGGGTCGAGCTGCTGGGCCACGCCCTCCGCGGTCGTCACCGTCTTCAGCAACAACGCGAGCTGGTGGGGGAGCGTGAGGTGGTGGCGACGGATCACCGCGAGCATGTCGCCGAGCAGCACCCGGACCTGGAGATCGGCGAGCGTGGCCGTGCGGTACGTGCCCATGAACTCGGCCAGATCGTCGCGCAGCGCAGTGACGTCGTCGCTCGGTGGCGCGACCCCGAGGTCGGCCATCGCCGCCGCGAGCCCGTCGGCGTCGGCGCCGACCAGCGCGACGAGGACGCGCCCGAGCGCGTGCCGGGTGTCGTCCTCGACATGGCCGACCATCCCGTAGTCGACGAGCGCGATCGTGCCGTCGGTTTGGACGAACACGTTGCCCGGATGCGGGTCGGCATGGAAGAAGCCGTGCACGAACACCATCTGCAGGTACATGTCGCAGAAGTCGCGCGCGACGCGCGTGCGGTTGACACCGTCGGCGTCGAGACCCTCGAGGTCGGTGATCTTGCGGCCGCCGACCCGTTCGAGCGTCAAGACGTCGGTCGCGCAGTGATCCCAGTGGACGAGCGGGACGTGCACGCGGTCGTTGGCGCGCAGCTCGGTGCGAATCCGATCGGCGCTCGTCCCCTCGCGGTGGTAGTCGAGCTCGCCGTGCAGGGTCCGCGCGAACTCGTGGGCGAGACCGACCGGGTCGTAGCGCGCCGCGAGCGACCAGCGGCGCTGCGCGACCGTCGCGAGGCGGTCCAGCAGCTCCAGGTCCTGGTCGACCTGGGCGACGATGTGGGGCCGCCGCACCTTCACGGCGACCGGTGTGCCGTCGGTCAGCGTGGCCGCGTGGACCTGGCCGATCGACGCCGCGGCCAGCGGCTCACGCTCGAAGGTCGCGAACGCGTCGGTGACCGGCCGGCCCAGCGCGCGCTTCAGCGTGCGGGCGACGTCGTTCCACGGTGCCGGCGGCATCGAGTCCTGCAGGACGGTGAGCTCGGCCTCGTACGCGGGCGGGATGAGGTCGGGCCGGGTCGAGAGCAGCTGTCCGAGCTTCACGAACGTCGGGCCGAGTTCCTCGAGCGCGCTGCGGAGATGCGCGGGCCCTGCCTTCGCGTCCTGGTGGTCGTGGGGACGGACGAGGTGCTCGAGACCGACCACGTCGACCAGGTACTCGAGGCCGTGGCGGGTGAGGATGCGCGCGATGCGCGCGGCGCGACGCGTGCTGTCGCGCATCAGGTCCCCTCGTCGCCGGGATCGCGGTCGCCGGGATCGCGGTCGCCGGGATCGCGGCCGCCGGGATCGCGGCCGCCGGGATCGCGGTCGTCGTCGGGCGCACGGTCGTCGTCGTTCGTCCGCTCGAAGCGCGGCGCGAGCTGCTCGACGCGGAGCTGCGCGTCGTGGATGCGGCGCTGGAGCTCCGTGACGAGGTTCGCGGCCCGCTCGAGGCGCTCGGCGACCACGTCGACGTCGACGTCGTCGGCTTCGAGCTCGGCCACGATGCCGTCGAGCTCGTCCAACGCGTCGCGGTAGGCGAGCTCCTCGGGGGGTGTGCTCACGTGCTCTCCTCCACCACCCGCGAGCGCGTCGTGCCGCGCGCGAACTGCGTCACGAGTGTGTCGCCGGGGCGCAACGCGGACGCTTCACGCACGAGCGCGCCGTCGTCGCGCCGGGTCAGGCTGTAGCCGAGCTCCAGAATCCGCTTGGGGTCGAGGCCGGCGAGCGCGACACGCCGCCGTTCCACCTCGGAGCCCGCCATCCTCAGCGCGGCGCGCGACCGGTTCCGCACCGCGAGCGCCTGGCTCGCGACGCGCGCGTCGGCGCGGCCCAACGCGGCGAGCACGCGCGACGGCGCCAGCGCCGCGGTGCGCGCGCCGACACCGGCGTCGGCGCGGACGAGCGCGGCCCGCGCCGCCTGCTCCACCCGCAGCGACTCGTGGACGACGCGCCGGTGCTCGGCACGGACCGCGGCGCGCCCGGTGCTGCGCAGGTGGCGCTGGTGGGCGCCGACCGTGTCGCGCGCCGCGCTCAACAACCCGTGCGCGGCGCGAGTGACCCGCCGGGCACGTGCCGCGACCGCGGCGTCGGCCTCGCTCACGACCGTGACGAGACCGTGGGCCAGCGCGGTCGGGGTCGGGAAGCAGTGGTGGGCGAGCTCGTCGGCCACGCTGCGGTCGTCGGTGTGACCCACACCGGTCCAGACCGGGACCGGGCTCGCGGCGAGCGCGCGGGCGACGATCTCGCTGTCGAACGGTGCGAGGTCGCTCTTGCTGCCGCCGCCGCGGATCGCGACGACCAGATCGAGGCCCACCCCGCGCTCGTGCGCGACGCGCAGGGCCCGGAACGCCGACGCGATCGAGGCCGGTGCCTGCGGACCCTGCACGACCGCGGGCGCGACGGTGACGGAGAACCCGAAGCCCGACGCCTCGAGCGCGCCGCGGAAGTCGGCGAACCCCTGGCTGCCCGGCGCGCCGACCAGGCCGATGCGTAGCGGCAGCGGTGACAACGGCAGCGACCGGTTCGCGTCCCACAGCCCCTCTTCGCGCAGCGCGGTGCACAGCTCCGCGCGGGCGCGCGCGAGGCGGCCGACGAGCGCGTCGACGTCGACGACCTCGACCACGAACGTGAGCTGGGCGGAGTCGTTGAGCTCGATGCGACCGCCGACGCGTACCTCGTTGCCGTCGGCCAGCGCGACGCCGGCGCGCCGCAACGACCGGCGCACGGCCGTCCACGTGGTCGACCAGCACGCGGCGCGCAGCGTCGCGTCGCGCCCACGCCGGCCGCGGCCGGGCTCGCAGAGGGTGAAGTAGAGGTGGCCGCTGCGGCCGTGCTCGTTGAGGTCGCGGACCTCGCCCCGGACCCACGCCCGGCGGTTGAAGCGCGGCGCGAGGATGCGCCGCACGGCCGCGTGGAGCTCACCGACCGTCAGGGTCGGCTCGGGACCGGGTTCGGGGCCGAGGTCGAGCTCGGGGCGCACGCCGTCAGGTTAGAGGCGGGGTGTGACGGTGACGGTCGTGGCTAGGGTCACCGGGCGATGGCGTTCCCCGGCTCCCTTGTGCTGCACCCCTGGAACCGCGGGTTCGCATGGCGCGACCACGAAGGCCCGTTCACGCTGCTCGCACCCGACCAGGTCCGTCGCTACGACGACGACGGGTTCTTCGTGATCGACGACCTCATCCCGCCCGACGTGCTCGCGGCGACCGTCGCCGAGACCGACCGCTTCGAGGCCGAGACCGAGGCGTTCCTGCGCGGGCTCGACGGCGAGCGCGTGAGCATCGCGGAGGCGGGTGCGATCACGTTCAGCGTGCACCTGGTCGCACGATCACCGTTGCTGCGCGACCTCACCCGTCATCCGCGACTCGCGGGCGTCGCGCGCGATCTGCTCGGTCCGGACGTGCGCCTGTACTGGGACCAGGCCGTCTACAAGAAGCCCGAGAAGCCGCGTCGCTTCCCGTGGCACCAGGACAATGGCTACGCGTACGTCGAGCCCCAGCAGTACCTGACGATCTGGCTCGCGCTCAGCGACGCGACGGTCGAGAACGGCTGCCCGCAGGTCGTGCCGCGCGTGCACCGGCGCGGCACGTTGCACCACACCTACGTCGAGCCGCTCGGGTTCCAGTGCTTCGCCGACCCGCCCGGTGTGGTCGCGGCGCCGGTGCGCGCGGGCGGCGCGGTCGTGTTCTCGTCGCTCACACCGCACCTCACCGGTCCGAACCTCACCGACGCGGTGCGCAAGGCCTACATCGTGCAGTACGCACCTGCGGGGGCGCGCCGGCTCGAGGGCGACCCCGCGGCCGGCCCGCCGACGGCGTCGGTCGGGTGCGACGACCCGTCGCGCCAGTTCCCCGTCTGATCCCCGCTCTGGAGTCGAGTTCCCTGCTCCGGCGGGTGAATCGACTCCAGAACGCCTCTAGTCCGTCAGGACGTCGGGGCGGGGGAGGCCGGCGGCCTCGCAGAGGAGGTAGTACGCGGCGAGCGTGCCGGCGCCGTCGGTGACGCTCTCGACGTTGCCGTCGGCGTCGAGGTTGAGGTTCGCGCCGTACATGTGGAACCACACCCGGGTGTCGTCCTCGATGCACTGCAGGGTGTGCACCGAGCCCGCGGGCTCGTAGAGGAACGACCCGGCCCGGTTCACGTAGTCGTACTCCTTGTACTTCCACCCGCCCGACGTCGTGTACCCCCAGACCGGTCCGGTGTGACGGTGGGTCTGCACCTCGAAACCGGCCTGGAAGATGTTCTCGATGATCCAGAGTCCCTCGCGCTCCTTGACCTGGATCACCTTGAGCTTGTTCCCGCCGCCGATGTCGACGAACGGGAGCTCGTCGGTGCCGATGTGGACGGCCGTGGGGGCCAGCTCGGTGAATGCCATCGCGGTGACCGCCTTGTGCGACTCGGGGAACGACCCCGACGGTACCAAGTCAGCGGTTCACGACCGCCAGAGCCCGATCGTCGGGAACACGCTCGCGACGATGCCGGGTGTCCCGCCGTCGGGAAGGTCGACGCCCGTGATCCCGTGGATGTTCGGCTTCGACGCGATGACCCAGCGGGCGTAGAAGCCCCACAGGCTGTACAGCTGCGCGCCGAACTCGCGCTGGAGATCCTCGTAGTCGGCCTTGCGGACCGCGGGATCGGTCGCCGAGCGCGCCTCGTCGAGGTCGTGGTCGATCCTCGGGTCCTTGATGTTCTGGAAGTTCACCGGCGACCCGCTGTGCCACCACGGCAACTGCGTGTCGGGGTCGGCGCCGGGGTGGTTGCGCCACAACGTCGCCTGGAAGTCGCCACCCAGGGCCTGGTTGATGAGCGTGGCCTGGTCGGCGCTGCGCAGCTTCACGTTCATCCCCGCGGCCTGCCACTGGGACTGGAGGAGCTGGGCCTGCTTGATGACGCTCGGGTCGTTCGTGCTGCTCAACGTGAGGTCGAAGTGGCCACCGTGCGCGGCCTTGTACTGCGACACGAGCTGCTTCGCCTTGCTGAGGTCGAACGTGATCGGAGGCTGGCGCGGCTCCTTCACGTAGCCGAACACGTCGGGCGCGAACGGTGTGTCCGTCCTCGTCTCGACGCCGTGGTAGATGACCTGGTTGATCTCGTCGGGATTGCTCGCGTACGCCGCGGCCTCACGGGCGACGATGTCGTCGAACGGCGGCTTGTCGACGCGCAGCATCGTGTAGCCGATCTCCGCCGACTTCTGGTTCTCGACCGCCGTGATCGCGCCGCTCTTCTCGGTCTGGCGGATCTGGTAGATCGTGTCGCCGTTGTCGGTCATCATCATGTCGATCTGACCGGTCTTCAGCGCGTTGAGCCGCTGGGTCGCGTCGGTGATCGGGCGGAACGTGATCTGGTCGAGGTACGGGAGCTGACGACCGGCCGAGTCCTTGCGCCAGTAGTGCGGGTTGCGCACCACGGTCATGTGGTCGTTCGGGATCCATTCCTTGAGCATGAACGGCCCCGTACCGATGAGCTCGTTCGCGCAGTTGGGCGAGTTCAGCTGCTTCGGCGCGGCCATCGCGCCGCGACCGGTCCCGAAGAGCACCCAGGGGAACGCGATCCACGGCTTCGCCATCTTCACGTCGACGGTCAACGGGTCCACGACGACCGTGTCGGTGATGTCGTTCAGCACGTAGGCGCCGAGCGGACCGGTGCGCACCGCGTCGATGTTGAGCTTGACCGCCGCGGCGTCGAGCTTCTCGCCGTCCTGGAAGAGGATGTTCGGGCGGATCTTGATGGTCCACGTGCGGTAGTCGGCGCTGTTCGTGATCGACTGCGCGAGGTAGGGGACGATCTGGCCCTTGTCGTTCGGGTACGCGAGCTGGTCGTAGATCGCGTCGTTCTCGATGATGCCCGCGGCCGCGAGCTGCGCGTTGCGCGGACACCAGCCGCCCGACGACTCCGCGTCGAGGCCGTAGACGACGCTGCCGCCGCTGTGGGGCGGGCCCTCCTTGGCGGTCTTCGGCCCGCTGCTCCCGCCGCCGCCGCACGAGGCGGCGACGAGCGCCAGGAGCGAGACGAGAGCGGTGGCGCGGACGGGCCGCGGAAGCCGCGAGGCCCGATCGGCGACCGTGTGCGGTGTGCCGGCGGCGCCGGAGCTGCCGGCCCGACCCTTGACCGAGGCGGTGAGCCGCATGTGAGTCCCCCTCTCACGGCGGCGGTCGTGTGGGGGCGAACGTTAGTGCGCCGTCCCGCTCGCCGCGTGGCGGGACCTTCTGCCCGAATTGCTCAACTGTGCGCGGGGTCGTGCCGACACACGACCGGGAGGAGCGGCGGGGCGAGGAGCCATGGACGGCATCCCCGCGACACCGGACACCCGGGACGCGAAGCGGCGGCAACCGATGCGCCGAGGCGCCGTCCTCGCGATCGCGGCGGCCGTGGTCGTCGCCGTCGTCGCGGCCGGCGCGGGCGTGTGGTGGTGGCAGCGCCGCGGGCCGGCCCACCCGGCGATCGCCGCGCGTCCGGCCCCGGTCGTGCGTCCGGTCCCGGTCGCGGCGGCCGGCGCCTGCGCCGGCGCGCTGGCTCCCGTCCGGGCGCTGATCGCGGCGGTCCCGTCGGGGTCCCTCCTGTCCTCCGACGGGAACCGCCGCCTGACCGACGGGCTGGCACGGGTCGACGCGTCGTGCGATCCCGCGACCGCGGCCGCGTTCCGCAGCGTGGAGGTCGTCCCGTGGCTCACGTACCTGCCTCCCACGGCGGCGAGGTCCTGACGTGGTTCACCCCGAGCATCCCCGCTCCGGCCGATCGCGGCGGCTCGCATGCGTCGCGCTCACGGTTGCGGTGCTCGCGGCGTTGGCCGGGTGCAGCACGACCTCGCGTCGCGCTGCGAGCGCGCCGGTGCACCTCGACGCCGCGACCGGGCCCGCGGGCACGACGATGCCCGACGGCTTCCACGACGGCCGTACCCACCTGATCGTCTCCGTCGCCGTCGCGCCCGCGTCGTCGCCGAGCGCCGTGCCCGCATCCGCGACGGCGCCCGGCGCGCCGGGTCCGGACTGGGTGCTCGTGCACCCGGCGGGCGCGTCGCGACGCATGACGGCGGAGCAGCAGCGCCGGCTCGCGCCGCTCCTCGTCGAGTATCGCGCCGACGCGACGGGCAACGTGTGGGGCCGGCTCGCGCCGGGCGCGTCCGCCTCCGCCTTCGCCGCGTCGAGCGCGCCGCGCGCGGCCGCACCCACGCCGGCGCGCCGCGGTCCCGATCCGGTCCCGGCTGCGCTCGCGGCGCTGCCGGACACCGAGGTCACGCCGCTCGGTGGTGGACGGTTCGGCGTCGTGACGTCGTTGTCCGCGCCCGCGATCCGCGCCGTCCCGGGCGTCACCGACGTCGAGGACGACCAGCTCGCGACGATCTCCGGCTCGTTCGCGCCCCGCGCGTTCGACGACCCGCTCGGCCCGCGGCAGTGGGGCCTGGAGAACGACGGTGACTTCGGGGTCAACACCCCCGGCGACAGCGGCCCGTCGACCGCGGGCGCGGACGGCAAGGCCGCGGCCGCGTGGTCGCACTCGCGCGGGGGCGGCGTGATCGTCGCCGACATCGACGCCGGGTTCGACCCGACGATCGCCGACCTGCGCAGCCAGCTCTGGCAACCTCCGGGCGAGATCTGCGGCAACGGCAAGGACGACGACGGCAACGGCTACGTCGACGACTGCGGTGGGTGGGACTTCGTCACCAACCGGCCGCTCACCGGCTACGCGGCCGGCGCCACGACCGGTCACGGGACGTCGACAGCGGGCGTGATCGCCGCGCAGACCAACAACGGTGTCGGCATCGCCGGCGTCGCGCCCGACGCCAAGCTGATGCTGCTCCAGGTGTCGACGTCGTCGAGCATCCCGTACTCGCTCGCGATCAGCGCGCTCGACTACGCGGTGGCGAACGGCGCCAAGATCGTCAACGCGTCGTGGGGCGGGGCGGTCGGCAGCCCCGCGCTCGAGGACGCGATCCGGCGCGCCGAGGCCGCGGGCGTCCTGTTCGTCGACGCCGCGGGGAACAGCGGCCAGAACCTCGCGGTCACGCCCGCGTATCCCGCGAGCTACACCGAGCCGAACGTCGTGACGGTCGCCGCGAGCACGCCGACCGACACGCGCGCGTCCTTCTCCAACTACGGCGGATCGACCGCGATCGTCGCGCCGGGCGAGTCGATCGTGGTCGCGCTGCCGAACAACCAGTACGGCGTGTCGAACGGCACTTCGTTCTCGTCGCCCTACGTCGCCGGTGTCGCGGCGTTGCTCCTCGGTGCGGACCCGAGCATGAGCGTCACGACGTTGCGCGACCGCTTGCTCGCGGGCGCGGATCGTGTCGGCGCGCTCGCGGGCGTCGGCGCGTCGGGCCGCGTCAACGCGCTCACGGCCGTCTCAGGTGTGCACGTCGACACGTCGTACACGTTCGCCGGGTTCGACACGATCGACGACTCCGGGACCCGACCCGTCAGCGTCGACACCGTCGTCGCGGATCCCGCGACCGTTCCTGTCGGCGCGCGCCTGGGCTATCGCCTGAGCCTCGGCGCGTTCATCGGCAACCAGCTCTGGGCGGCCGGCGGCGCGACGTTCGGCTTCACGCTGCCGAACGGCGCGTCCGACACCGTGACGACCGCCGACGACGGGACCGCGCTCCTCGACGCCGGCGGGTACGCGGCGAGCGACGCGCCGTTGACGTCGACCGGCGCGACGCTCGACCTGTCGAGCGCGCTCCCGACGGGGACGTACGCTCTGCTCACACAGCTCGTCGACCTGCGCAGCGGCGCGTCGGTCGGCCACGGCGGCGTGGTCGTGTTCGACGTGCACCCGGCGACGTCGCCGGGGACGCCGTCCACCACCGTTCCGTCGACGCCCGCGCCCACGACACCATCGACCGCGCCGCCGAGCCCCACGACCGTGCCCGCCCCGCCGGTGACGCCCGCCCCGCCGGTGACGCCGACCGCGCCCTCGCCGTCGACCCCGACGACCGCGCCGCCCGCGACCTCGCCGTTGCCGACCACACCGACCACCGCGACCACGCCGTCACCGACCGATCCCGCGCCCGTCCTGCCCACGACACCCACCGCGCCGCCCACGCCGACGACCGAACCGCCGGTGACGTCGCCGCCGGGAACATCTCCGCCGGTCACGTCCCCGCTGCCCACGCCGACCACGACGCCCGCGCCCACCACTTCGCCCACGATCCCGGTTCCACCCGGACCGGTCGCGCTCCCGGGTACGCCGGTCGCGCTCACCGCGCAGCCGGGTGACGCGGCCGTCGCGTTGACGTGGTCGGCGGGCGCGGGCGCGACGCCGTTCGGGTACCGGGTCTATCGCGATGGTCAGTTCGTGGCCCAGACCTCCGACCCGTCGTTCGTCGCGACCGGGCTGCAGAACGGACGCACCTACGGCTTCGCGGTCTCGGCGTACACGACCGGCGGCGAGAGCGCGCGCACCGACCAGGTGCGGGTCACGCCCCAAGCCGGTGCCGCGCCGGTCACGACGACGACGACCGGCGCGACGCCACCGTCCAGCGCGCCGGTGACGCCGACCACGACCGTCCCCGGCCTCGCGGTCTCGCCCGCGCACGGACCGGCGTCGGGGTGGACGCTCGTCGTGGTGTCGGGCGCGACGCTGCCCTTCGACGTGACCGGCGTGCGCTTCGGCGGCGTGGACGCCCAGCTGGTCGGGCTCAATCCGCCGACGTCGATCGCGGTCCTCACGCCGCCGCACGCGCCGGGAAGCGTCGACATCACGATCACGCGCGCGAGCGGGCCGTCGCTCACGATCGCGGGCGGCTTCACTTACGACGGCGCGCCCGCGCCGCCAGGCACGTCGCCGACGACGTCACCGGGCAGCACGACGCCCACGACCAGCGCGCCGTCGCCCACGACCGCGCCGACGTTGCCGGCGCCGCCGCCGACGACCGTGACCACGTCGCCCGCGCCCACGTTGCCCGCGCCGACCACGCCGACGACCGTTCCCTCCGCTCCCGGCGCGCCGGCGCCGAACGGTCCGCTGCACTTCGCCACGCTCGATCCGGCGAGCCCGCTCGGCGCGCTCGCCGGGTCGTTGGCGACCGCCGCGCGCTGCACCACAGCACGCTGCGCCGCCCGCCCCACCTGACCCGACCCCCGCGCTCGGGCGGGCAGCGGCGGTGCGCCGACCTGGGGTTCGTTTCGTGGCGTCGCGGGCGTGGGTAGCGCGCGCGACGGTGGGCTCGCGGGGCTCCTTCGCGCCACGGGCTCACGTCGTCGTCGGAACCGACCCGTGCACCGGTGGTGTCCATGCGGTTGCTCGCAGCATCGAATCTCAGTGACCTGTCGCGCTGGGCGCGCGGGAACGGCCTCGAGATCCTCCTCCTCGCGATCGGCTCGCTGCTCGCGGCGCGCTTCGTGCGCTGGCTCTCCGAGCATTACCAGGAGCGTCTGTACCGCAGCGTCGTCGAGCAGATCGAGCGCGGCGGCGTGCCGACGGAGCAGACGAAGCAGGCCCGCGCGTTCACGCAGGCCGCGCAGATCGGTGTCGTCGCGCTCGTCTACTTCGTCGCCGCCGTCCTGATCCTCAGCAAGTTCGGGCTGCCGCTGGCGAGCATCATCCCGGGCGCGACCATCGTGGGCGTCGGGCTCGGGTTCGGCGCGCAGCAGGTCGTCGCCGATCTGCTCGCCGGCTTCTTCCTGCTCTCGGAACGCCAGCTCGGCGTGGGTGACGTGGTGCAGCTCGCGCAACCGGGCCAGACGACGGGCGTGCGGGGCACGGTCGAAGAGCTGACGTTGCGGGTCACGAAGCTGCGGACGGTGCAGGGCGAGCTGGTGTTCGTGCCGAACAGCGCTCTGCGTCAGGTGACGAACCTGTCGCGGGAGTGGTCGCGCGTCGTCGTCGACGTGCCGATCCCGGTGACCCAGGACCTGGACCGTGCGACCGAGGTGCTACGCGACGCGACCGCGTCCATCTGGGACGATCCGACGTGGCACGACGCGCTGCTGGGCGAGCCGACCGTCGCCGGCGTCGAGACCATCGAGGCCGACCATCTGCTGTTGCGTGTCGTCACGCGGACGCTGCCGGGCAAGCAGTTCGACGTCGGTCGCGCGCTCCGGTTCCGCATCGCGGTCGCGCTCCAACGGGCCGGCGTCGCGGCGCCCGTCTCGGCACCCGCGACGACGGGGAGCTGACGTGCCCGACGCGCCCGACGTGCCGGAGCACTCGCGGTGGTGGAAGTTCCCGATGCGAGCGTCGACGGCCGCGCTGCTCGTCGCGTTCTTCGCAGTCGGCGGGCTGTGGTTGTGGCTGCGGCCCGCGCCGCAGCCGAAGCCGGTGTACGTCCCGGTGCCGCCATCGGTCACTGCGACGACGACCCCGCGTGCACCGGCGCGCGCACCGACCACCACGACGACGGCCCGGTCGGACACGACGACGTCCACGACGGGCGCACCGGGCTCGGGCGTCACCTCCACCACGACGGCGCCGCCGTCGAGGGGCACCGCGCCGTCGACCGGTCCGGCGTCGTCTTCGTCGACCACGACGAGCACGACCGCGCCGCGCACGACCACGACGACGTGACCGCGGGCGCGGCGTGAGCGCCCTCCACCGCCGTAGACGCCGAGCTCATTCCACGACGATGGGCGGCAGCCAGCGGGTCTCGAGCTCGCGCAGGTCGAGCGCGGCGTCGGTGAGACGACCGGCGGGGATCGGCGGATGGAACAGGTAGCCCTGCGCGAATTGGCAGCCGTGGGCTTCCAGGAACGCGAGCTGGTTCGGTGTCTCGACCGCGGTCGCGATCACCGGGATCTCGAGGAAGTGCAGCATCGCGAGGATGCCGAGCAGCACCCGCTCGCTCGCGGGTGTGCGCCCGATGCCGGCCGTCAGCCGGCCCGACACCTTGACCGCGTCGACGGGGAAGTCCTCGAAGTGGCGATACGAGCTGTGCTCCTCGCCGTAGCCGTCGATCACGATCGGGAAGCCGGAATCGTGGAGCTCGCGCAGCACGCGCCCCCGGGTGCCGGTTCCGTGCATGAACGTGCTCTCGCCGATCTCGAGCGCGAGCTGTGACCGGTCCACGTCCGCGGTCTCGACCGCGTCGATCAGCGTGCCGCGCAGACCGGGTGCGTGCAGCTCGCCGTCGGACAGATTGATCGACAGGTACCGCTGCGGGTCCTCGCGCAACCACGTCGCCGTCGCGCGCAGTGCCTCGGTGCGGACACGCGCACCCAGCACCGAGGCGACGTCGCTCTCGATCGCGGCCGGCAGGAACTCGCGTGCCTCGAGCACGCCCGCATGCGGATGGTGCCATCGCATGAATGCCTCGATCCCGACCGGCTCCCGGTCGGCCAGCACGACGATGTGCTGGAAGTAGGGCTCGATGCGCCGCGCCGCCAGCGGATCGGCGAGCTGCGCGGCCAGCTCGTGCCGCGTGCCGGTGAGCGCGGGCGCGGGCGCTCCCGGCGTGTGTGGACGGCCGTCGGCCGCGGCGCGCGCTTCGTCGAGCGCGCGTTCCGCGTCGCGGATGATCCCGTCGGGCCACGTCGCGGCGCCGCCGGGGCTCACGACGAGACCGACGTCGATGGCGACGTGCACGAGCTCGGTGTCGACCCTGATCGGGCGGCGGCACGCGTCGAGGATCCTTTCGGCCGGGATCGTCGCCGCACCGGGTGTGCCGATGTCCTCGAGCAGTGCCATGAACGTGGTTTCGCCGACGCGAGCCAGCGTGTCGCTGCCGCGGAGGTTGTGCTCGACGATGCGTGCGAACGCCTCGAGCACCTGGTCGTCGAGCGCCGAGGCCGCACCGACGTCGAGGGCCAGCACCGCGACGAGACTCTCGTTGCGGCGCGTGCGCGTCAACGCGTGCGCGATCCGATCGACGAAGAGCGTCCTCGTCGCGACACCGGTGGCGCTGTCGAACAACGGTGTATGCCCGCTGCGTTCGTCGTCGGGTACCGAGAGCTCGACGAGGACGAGATCGTCGGCCACGCGTGGGAGCGCGGACAGGGCCCACTGCACACGGGTGCGACCGGGGTTCGACGCGGTGGCCTCCACGCGGCAGCGCCGGCGTCGCGCGGGCCGCGCGAGCACCGCGCCCGCCGCGTCGACCAGCGCGCGTGCACCGCCCGACGCGACCAGCTCGCGCACGCCGCGGCCGGCGACCGCGTCGGGGTCCTCGCCGAGCACCGCCTCGACCCCGTCGCTCGCGGCGATCACGACCGGGCCTTCCGCACCCACCTCCAGCAGCAGTCGCGCCACGGGGTCGTCGGTCACGGCGGCCACGACGGCCTCCCTGGTTCCGGGATGGCGCGCGCGGTCCGTTGTGTTCGTGACCGTCTCGCTCATGGGTGCCTCTCCTCGTTGACGGAGAAGACCCGTGGTCCCCCGGCTCGTCGCCCCGCAGCCCGCCGCGGCTCCTCGACCGCTGCTCGTTCACGTCGCCGGTGCCGCCCTCCGGCAACGGCGTGCGCAACCGTAGTGGCCGCTCAGAGGGGCTCCGACACCACCGCTCGAGGATCGTCCGGCGCCTGGCCCCGGGCCAGCTCGTGCAACGTGTCGAGCACGGTCACATCGGCCTCGGGTGCCAGCTCCCCCTCCAGGACGACGACGTCGCGGTCGGGGTCGCACCAGCTGCGCCACCATCGGCACGACGTCTGGAGCTCGGCGGCGTGGTCGCGGACGCGGCGGGCGATCCCGACCGCCCCGTCCTCCGGTGAGATCTCGGGCACCTCGAAGTGGAACAGCACCGACGTCATGACCGCAGTGTCCGCCCCGGACCTTGGAGGCGTCTGAGGACGAGCGCGAGCGCGCCTGAGAATCAGCGCGACGGCGTGGTCGGCACGGTCGCCCGACGGGTGCATCATGGGCGGGAACCGTCAGGGCGAGCGACTGTGAGGTGACCCGTGCAGACCACCTCGCCGACCGGAACCGTCCTCACACCCGAAGCGATCGAGCAGCTCCCGCTCGAACCGCTGGCTTCGCTTCCGGGGGTGAAGCACCGCGTGCTGTGGCGCACCGACGACTCCATGGCGGGTGTCATGACCGTCGCCGGCGGGCACCGCCTGGGTGGGCACGCGCACCGCGAGAACCACCATCACATGTGGATCCTCGACGGTGCCGCGACGATCCTCGACACCGCCGTGACGGCCGGCGCGTACGTCCACATCCCCGCGGGCGTCGACCACGACATCGACGCGACCGAGACCGACGGGTGCACGCTGTACTACCTGTACCTGCGCGCCGCGGACTGACCTCGTTCCGGACACGGGACGCTCTGCGGGTAGGTTCGTCGCATGCCCGTGAAGGAAGGACCGGTCGCGCCGTTCCCCGAAGGCGCGGATCCCGTCGAGTACGACAAGCTCCGCCGGCGCGTGCTGTGGGCCATGCCGAGCGGCCTTTACATCGTCGGTGCGCGCGCCGGTGACCGGCGCAACGGCATGACGCTCAACTGGGCCACGCAGGTGGGGAGCGACCCCAAGCTGCTCGGCATCGGCGTCGAGAAGCACGCGTTCACGCACGAGCTCATCGCGGAGGGGCGCGCCTTCGTGCTGAACCTCGTCGACCGCGAAGACCGCGCCATCGTGCGGAAGTTCACCAAACCGGTCGAGGTCGACGCCGAGGCACGGACGCTCAACGGGTTCCCGTTCCACGACGGCGCGACGGGCGCGCCGATCCTCGACCAGGCGGTCGCGTACCTCGAGTGTGAGGTCCGCCACGAGCTCGATACCGGCGAGCACACGTTCTTCGTCGGCGAGATCGTGATGAGCGCGTTCCAGAAGCCGGAGGACACGCCCGTCCTCCGTATGGAGGACACGCGCATGAACTACGGGGGCTGACGCGGCGACGGGGCGCCGCGCGGTCCCACGATGCACCCGACGATCGTCGCCGCCGTCTTCCCGCTGATCTTTGTCGGCGAGCTGCCCGACAAGACGATGTTCGCGTCGCTCGTGCTCTCGTCGCGCGGCCGCCCGTTCGCGGTGTGGCTCGGCGCGGCGGGCGCGTTCCTCGTCCACGTCGTGATTGCGGTGAGCGTGGGCGCGGCGCTCTTCGCGGTGCTGCCGCACCGCGTCGTCGAGGGGGTCGTCGCGGTGCTGTTCCTCGTCGGCGCGGGCCTCGCGTTCTTCGTGTCGGAGGAGACCGAGGAGCAGGAGGCGGAGACGATCGTCGCCTCGGTGACCGCGCGCCGGACCGTTCTCACCGCGTTCGTGGTGATCTTCGTGGCCGAGTGGGGCGACCTGACCCAGGTGCTGACCGCCAACCTCGCGGCGCGCTACCACTCGGCCGTGAGCGTCGCGGTGGGCGCGGTCGCCGCGCTCTGGGCCGTGGCCGCCCTCGCGGTCGTGGGCGGCCAGGGCCTGCTGCGCTACCTCCCCGTCACCGTCGTCCGCCGCGTCACCGGCGCAATCCTCGTGGTCCTCGCGCTCGTCGCGGGCGTCGCGGCCATCGCCGGCTGAGCACGCCGCCGAAGAAGCAACGCAGCCGCGACAGGACCGCGCGCCGCCGGGGCACGCGTGCAAGCGGCACCTCCGGCGCAACCAGCCGTCGGCCGCCCGGAGCGGCGAGTCTGCGGGCGCGACCAAAAAAACGGTCTCACCCGGACAGTGGCGCAGGTGGCAGGGGGTCTGGCGGGTCCTGGCCGGGTGAGACCTGCACGCTGATGTTCGGCGTCACAGAGCCGCGAGCCAAGAGGCCGAAGGTCATGACTTCTCCGGACGCGGGTCACGGGTCGGGCGGTACGCTCCGCGCGTATGTCGTCTGGTCGACTCCGTTCCGGCCTCCCGGGCTCCGCCCAGGCCTCCGCTGCGTCTCCGACCGCCGACGTGAGCGTGCCGACCCGGCGTCCGAGCCTGCTGCGGAACTGGGCCTACGTGCTGCGCACGACGAACCCGCCGGCCGGCCGCGTCGACCCCGTGTCGCGGTGGCTGGTGCTGACGCGCGCCGCGGTGCTCCCGATGACGATCACGGCCGCGCTCGTCGCCGGTCTCCTCGCGTGGTGGCTCCAACCCGACGACGTGAGCGTGGGTTGGTGGCTCCTCGCGAGCGCGGGCATCGTCCTCGCGCACGTCGCCAACAACCTCATGAACGACCTCTTCGATCTCGAGGTCGGCACCGACGACGAGCAGTATCCGCGCGCGCTGTACGCGCCACACCCGGTGCTGTCGGGGATGATCACGCGCCGCGGGCTGCTGCGCGCTGCACTCGCGGTGAACGTCGTCGACCTCGCGATCCTCGTCGTGCTGTTTCTCGCGCGCGGCTGGCCCGTCGTCGCGTTCGCGCTGGGTGGCTTCCTGCTCTCGGCCGCCTACACCGCGCCGCCGTTGCGGCTGAAGAAGCACGGCCTGGGCGAGCCCACGGTGCTCGTCGTGTGGGGTCCGCTCATGGTGTGCGGCACCTACTACGCGGCGACCGGACACCTGCCGTGGGAGATCGTCGCCGCGTCGTTCCCGTACGCGCTGCTCTGCACCACGGTCCTCATGGGCAAGCACATCGACAAGATCCCCTGGGACGGACCCGACGGCACGCAGACGCTGCCGGTCCTCCTCGGTGAGCACCGGGCGCGCGTCGTGACCAAGGCCATGACCGTCGGGTTCTACGTGCTCGTCGTCGCGCTGGTCGCGGCACGCGCGCTACCCGTGCCGAGCCTGCTCGTGCTCCTGGCGATCCCGCGGCTCGTGCCGGTGTGGAAGGCGTTCTCCCGGCCGCGTCCCGACGCGCCGCCCGACGGCTGGCCGATCTGGCCGCTGTGGTTCGCGGGGCTCGCGTTCGCGCACACCCGCCGGGCCGGCGGCCTGTTCGTCCTCGGTCTCGCGCTGGGCGTCGCGATCGGCTTCTAGCCCCGTGCGCACCCGAGCGCGCGACGACAGCAGGCACCGCGACTTCGCGATCGCGACGACGGGCGCGCTCGTCTACGGCACCACGATCGTGTTCAGCCGGATCGTGGCCAAGAACGGCCTCGGTCCCGTCACCGCGCTCGCGATGCGCTTCGCCATCGCCGGCATCCTGCTCGTCGGCGTGCTCGTCGTGTTGCGAAGGCCGGTGCTGCCGCCGAACGGTGAGCGGGTCCGTGCCGTGCTGCTCGGCGTGCTGTACGCGAGCGAGTCGTCGTGCTTCTTCATCGCGCTCGAGCACGGCACGACTGCCGCCGTCGCGCTGCTGTTCTACGTGTACCCGGCCGTTGTCGCCACCGTCGAGATCGTCATCGGCGCGCTCGCGCCCCGACGCTCGACGTTCCTCGCCATCGCGTTGTCGACCGCGGGCGCGGTCGTCGTCGCGGTCGGCGGTGGGAGCGTCTCGATCTCGGCCACCGGCATCGTGTTCGCGATGGGCGCGGTCGTGTGCTTCACGACGTACGCGCTGGCGAGCGCGCGACTCCTCCCGCGCACGGACGCGTTGACGTCGGCCGCGTGGACCGCGATCGGCGCGTCGTCCACCATGCTCGTCGTCGGCGTCTGCACCGGGTCGCTGCGGGCGCCGGGCGAGAGCACCGCGCCGATCGTCGCCAACGGGATCGCCACCGCGACGGCGTTCACCCTCTTCTTCGTGGCCGTCGGGCGGATCGGCGCGTCCCGCACGTCGGTGGTGATGACGCTCGAGGCTGCGTTCGCCGTCGTCCTGGCTGCGATCTTCCTGAACGAGTCCCTGCGGTGGCTGGAGCTGGTGGGCGGGGCCGCCGTCCTGGCGGGCGCGGCGGTCGCCGGGCTCGTGATCCCCGAGCGGGCCGAGGAGGTGGCCGTCGCCGAGCCGCCCTAGCGGCGAGAGATCCACGGCACCTCGTGCTGCGAACCCTCCTGGGACAGGCGACAATGACGCCGGTCACACATGGGGGAGACGGCCGATGCTCGAGAGCACCATGCAGGACTTCCCGCTGACGGTCACGGCGATCCTGCACCACGGGGCGACCGTCCACGCCGGGAGCGAGGTCGTGACGTTCGAGGGCGACGGCTGCCGCCGGGCGTCCTTCGGCGACGTCGCGGTGCGCACCGCCCGCCTCGCGAGCGGCCTGCGCGCACTCGGGATCGAGGAGGGCGACCGGGTCGGCACGTTCGGCTGGAACACCCAGGAGCACCTCGAGGCGTATCTCGCGATCCCCTCCATGGGCGCGGTGCTGCACACACTCAACATCCGCCTGTTCCCCGACCAGCTGACCTACGTCGTGAACCACGCCGAGGACCGGGTCGTCCTCGTCGACGACAGCGTGCTGCCGCTGCTCGCGAACGTCGCGGCCGACCTCAAGACCGTCGAGCGCTTCGTCGTCATGGGCTCGGGCGACGCGTCGCCGTTGCGCGAGCTGCGGCCCGACGCCGACGTGCTGCGCTACGAGGAGCTGCTCGCGTCGGCCGACCCCGAGTTCGCGTGGCCGGAGCTCGACGAACGGGCCGCCGCGGCCATGTGCTACACGAGCGGCACCACCGGGAACCCCAAGGGCGTCGTGTACTCGCACCGCTCGACGTTCCTGCATTCGATGGCCGTGTGCACCGCGGGTGCGATGGCCATCGACCAGTACGACCGCGTGCTGCCGATCGTCCCGATGTTCCACGCCAATGCGTGGGGACTGCCGTATGCCGCGTGGATGGCCGGCGCGGACTTCGTCATGCCGTCGCGGTTCCTGCAGTGCGAGCCGCTCTGCCGGCTCATCGAGGCCGAGCGTCCCACGTTCTCGGGGGCGGTGCCGACGATCTGGGCCGACATCCTGCGCTACGCGACGGAGAACCCGGTCGACCTGTCGTCGATCCGCATGATCGCGTGCGGCGGCTCCGCGGTCCCGCGCAGCCTCATCGAGGCGTTCCAGGACCGTCACGGCGTGAAGATCGTGCAGGCGTGGGGCATGACCGAGACCAGTCCGCTCGCGGCGGTCGCGCACGTGCCCGACGGGACGTCGGACGACGAGGAGATGAGCTGGCGGGCGCGCACCGGCCGCGTGATGCCGGGCGTCGAGCTGCGCATCGTCGGTGACGACGGCGGCGCGCTGCCCTGGGACGGCGAGGCGGTCGGCGAGATCGAGGTGCGCGGGCCGTGGATCACCGGGAGCTACTACCGGGAGCCGTCACCGGAGAAGTTCGACGGCGATTGGCTGCGCACCGGCGACGTCGGCAGCGTCGAGCCCAACGGCTTCATCCAGATCACCGACCGGGCCAAGGACGTCATCAAGTCGGGTGGCGAGTGGATCTCCTCGGTCGAGCTCGAGGGTCTGCTCATGGCCCATCCCGAGGTCGTCGAGGCGAGCGTCGTCGGCGTCCCCGACCCGCGCTGGACCGAGCGGCCGCTCGCGTGCGTGGTGCGCGTGCCGGGGTCGGTCGTGACCGCGGCGGAGCTGCGCGACTTCCTCGCCTCCCACGTGGCCCACTGGCAGCTGCCGGAGCGCTGGAGCTTCATCGACGAGGTGCCCAAGACCAGTGTCGGCAAGTTCGACAAGAAGGTGCTCCGGGCCCGCCACGCCGACGGCGCGCTCGAGGTCGAGCAGCTGGCCTGACGCGGTTCCCCTGCGCCTGAACATCAGGGTGTCTCACCCCCCAGAAGCGATATCCATAGACGGTGAGATCTCGCGAGCCTCTTCGAGACTCTTGGCGAGGCCGCCCGAGACCTCGGAGTCGGAGTCCTGATCCTCGTCGACGAGAGGCAGGAAGCCGGAGCCGACGACCTCGCAGCGCTCAACGCCGCAGTGCACCGAGTCGGACAGGCCGCTGTCCCCGCTCCGCTCAGCGTCATCGGTGCAGGCCTTCCTTCGTTACCTGCGCGGCTTGCCGACGCCACGAGCTACGCGGAGCGCCTCTACGACCATCGGTCGATCGGATTGCTCGACGACGTTGCGGCCCGTGACGCGCTCACGGTTCCGACGAGCGAGCGCGGCGTCGAGTGGGACGCGTGGGGCCTCGATGCGGCCGTGCGCACAGCCGGCGGCTATCCGTACTTCATCCAGGCGATCGGCAAGCACGTCTGGGACAACGCCCGCGGGCGTCGCATCCTGTCGGATGACGTGGACATCGGGCTGGTGGAAGCGCGACGTGAGGTGGACGATGGCCTGTACCGCTCGCGTTGGGAGCGTGCAACGGCTGACGGTTGATGTCGTGTAGCGCGCGTCACCCATTCATCCGACTCTCATCTGCTGGCCGCGATCATCGTCGCGGGAGGCAGCAGACCCTGGAGCGTGCCGCGTGACGGTGACGGGCGTGGGCTACGCGGCCGGTACCGAGTGTGGAGCCGGCGTGGCGGTCGCCGCGGAGCGCACGGCCAGCACCACCACCCCGTAGGCCATCACGGCCAGGGCGAAGATGATGAGGAACCAGTCGAGGACGCCGTGGGCCTGGACCCGCTCGTCCAGCACCGAGACCCCGATGACGGCGGCGACGATGGGTTCGGCGATGGTCAACGTCGGCAGTGACGCCGCGAGGTCGCCGGCCTGGAACGCGGCCTGGTTGACGACCATCCCCGTGGCCGCCATCACGATCAGCACGTACGGCTCCCAGTGGCTGAACACCGCCACGACGCCGTCTCCGAGGAGGGATACGCTGCTCTTGGTCAATGCCGAGGTCAGGCCGTACGCGACACCCGTCGCGAGGGCCAGGAGCGCGGCGCGGCCCGCACCGCGGACCCGCAGGCCGCCGAGGAGCGCCACCGCCGCGACCCCGAGGACGACCCCACCCGGCAGCATCCAGTCGTGGAGCGGCGCGCGGTCAACCCCGCCGGTCGGCGAGCCGAGAAGGAGAAAGGTCCCCAGACCCGCGCAGAGGGCGAATGCCGCGATCCAGTCCTGGGGACCGAGGCGGCGGCCGGACCAGGCAGCGGCGAACGGCAACGCGAACAAGAGCCCGGTCACGAGGAGTGGTTGAACGATGAGGAGCGACCCGGCGCCCAACGCCGCGGCCTGCAACCCGAACGCGGCCCAATCGGCCGCGTACCCGGCCAACCACATCGGCCGCTTCGCCAGGTGGACCAGGAGGCCGACGCGCACCGTGCCCGAGCCCGGCGCCTCCGACGCGGCGCGCTGCTGCAGCACCGACGCGACCGCGAACAGCAGTGCCGCGGCCAGCGCAAAGACGAACTCCATGCAGGAGGAGACGGTACTGTCGCCCCCGGTGCGGCGGCGGATCCTCATCGTCTCGGCTTCCATGGGCGCGGGCCACGACGGCGCGGCGCGCGAGTTGTCGCGCCGTCTGGAGGGCCGCGGTCACGAGACGAAGATCGTCGACTTCCTCGACATGCCGCCGCTCGGGCTCGGCGCGTTCATCCGTTGGAGCTACCAGGTGCAGCTGCGGCTCGCCCCGTGGAGCTACGAGTGGCTGTACCGGCTCTGGTACGTGCTGCCGTTCCTCTGGGGCCCGCTCGTCGCGCTCGACACCTTCCTCACGCGCCGCGCGTTCCAGCGTGAGGTCGCGAAGCTCGACCCCGACGTCGTCGTGACGACGTACTCGCTCTCCGCGCTGGTGCTCGGACGCATGCGCAAGAAGGGCTGGCTGCGCGTCCCCGTCGGCACGTATCTCACCGACTTCGCGGTGCACCCGTTGTGGGTCCACCCGTCCATCGATCTGCACATGGCGGTCAGCCCGGTGGCAGCCGAGGCCGCCCGCGCGCGGACCGGCTCGCCCGCGAAGGCACCCGGCCCGCTCGTCCCCGACCGCTTCCGCACCGAGAAGCCGGACCGTCGCGTCGCGCGACGCGCGCTGGGGCTCGCGCCCGACGAGAGGGCGGTGCTCGTCGTCGCCGGGTCGTGGGGCGTCGGCCCGGTCGTCTCCACGGTCGAGGCGATCGCGGCGTCGGGGCGGTACCACCCGATCACCGTGTGCGGGCGCGACGAGCAGCTCAAGGCGACGCTCGAGGAGCGCGGGCTCGGCGCCGTCATCGGTTGGACGAGTGAGATGCCGTCGCTCATGGCCGCGGCCGACGTGCTGGTCGAGAACGCGGGCGGGCTCACGTGCATGGAGGCGTTCGCGGCCGGCCTGCCCGTCATCACGTTCCAACCCATCCCGGGTCACGGTCGCGACAACGCGCAGACCATGGCCGACGCGGGCGTGAACCGCTACGCGCACGACGCCGCCGAGCTGGACGTGCTGCTCGCGGAGCTCACGAGGCCGGGCCCGGTCCGCGACGGGCAGATCGCGCGCGGTCGCGCGTTGTTCGCGGGCGACGCGGCCGACGACGTGCTCGACCTCGCGCGCGAGCAGGCGCTGCCCGCGGGTGTGAAGCCGTTCCGCATGCCCGTCGGCCGTCGGCTGACCGTCGGCGCCGCCGCGGCGATGGTCGTGACCTACGGATCCTTGACGTTGGGCGCGCAGGCCGTCGCCGCGCTCGGCGTCGGCATCGCCCGACCCCCGCACTCGGCCGGCGCGCACGCGTACGTCGGTGTGCGCGTCACCGCCGCGGAGCTGCAGGACCCGGCCGTGACCGACGTGCTCGCGAGCGGACACGTGACCGTGGTGGTCGACGCGCCGACGTCGTTGGCCGCCGGTCCCCAGTTGGCGACGCTGGGTGCAGAGGGCGTCGACATCGGAAACGGCGGCTGGGGTCGCGGCAAGAGCCTCCGGTGGCAGCGCGCCCAGGCCGACGTCGCGAAGGCCGGCGACGTCATCCACCAGAACTGCGGCGTCCGGGTGGTCGACTTCGCGCCCGGCCGTCGGTTCGACGCGTTCGACCAGATGTGGTCGCGCCGCCGGCGCGAGCGTCTCGTGCTGCCCGACGCTGTGATCCGGCCCGGCCGCATGCCGCTGCAGTTCAAGGCCGCGAAGGTGTACCTCATCGACGGTCGTCGCACCGACGCCGCCGGGATGCACCGCCTGCTGGTCGACTTCCGCGCCCAGCTGCAGAGCGACGGGCTGACCTCGGCACCACTCGCGCAGCTGCGGTGACCGCGCGGGTGGGTCGGGTGCCGGCGCGCTGGCTCGGCGCGGGCGCGGGCATCGGCGTCGCGACGGTGGTCGCGTACCACGCGACGCCCGCGCTCGCGAGCGTCGGCCCGCTGCGCCGGCTCGTCGCCCCGCGCCTCGCGGGCATCGGTACGCCGACACACGTCGCGCTCACGTTCGACGACGGTCCCGACGCCGCGTCGACACCGCAGTTCCTCACGGTGCTCGACGAGCTCGGGTGGCACGCGACGTTCTTCATGCTCGGCGACATGGTGCGCCGTGCGCCGGGACTCGCCGCCGAGGTCGCGGCCGCGGGGCACGAGGTCGCCGTGCACGGCGACACGCACACGAGCATGCTGCGCCGCTCGCCGCGCGCCGCGTTCGAGGACGTCGAGCGTGGACGGGACGCGGTCGCGTCGGCGACCGGCGTGACGCCGCGCTGGTTCCGTCCGCCCTACGGCACCCTGTCGGCCGGCGCGTTGCGCGCTGCCCGCCGTCTCGAGCTCGACACCGTGCTCTGGACCGCATGGGGACGCGACTGGCGCCCCGAGGCGACGCCCGAGACCGTGGCCCACGACGTGCTGCGCGGCCACGTGCCGGGGGGCACCGTCCTCCTGCACGACTCCGACTGCACGTCGTCACCGGAGTCGTGGCACGCGACACTGGGCGCGTTGCCGTTGCTCGCGCGTGAGCTCGACGCGCGCGGGCTCAGCGTCGGCTCCATCGGCGAGCACGGGCTCGTCGCGTAGCGCGCGCCGCCGTGCCGGCGCGGCGCTCAGCGCTGCAGGTCGAGCGTCGCCGCGGCGAGCGCTTCGAGCTCTTCCGTCCACGTACCGGGCGGGCCGCCGAGCGGGACGGGGACGAGCTTCGAGAAGCCGACCGCGAGGAACTCCTCGAGCCGTGTCCGCAAGGCCTGGTGACCGACCGGTATCGCTTCGCGCGGGTCGACACCGGGCAGGCGCGACGCGAGCGCGGCCGCGACCGTGTCGGGCAGCTCGCCGTGCGTGTACGCGACGAGGGCACCCCAGTGCTCGGGGTCGATGTCGCGGCCGGCGTCGTGCGCGGCCGCGAGCACCCGCTCGCGGCCTTCGGCGACCGCGACCGGCATCGCGAAGCTCGGCAGCCAGCCGTCGGCGAGCCGGCCGACGCGCCGCAGCTCGCTCGGCGCACGACCGCCCAGCCACACGTCGGGCGGCTGCTGCACCGGCTTCGGCAGCACGGTGAGGTCCTTGTACGTGAAGCGCGTGCCGGCGTGGTCGACGTGGTCCTCGGTCCAGAAGCGGCGGATGAGCGGCAGCGCCTCGTCGAAGATCGGCGCGCGCTCCTCACGCGTCACGCCGAACGCCTGCTGCTCGGTCGCGCTCACGATGCCGAGCCCGAACGCAGGAAGCGCGCGTCCACCCGAAAGACGGTCGAGGCTCGCCCATTCCTTCGCGAGCAGCACCGGGTTGCGTCCCGGCAGCACCTGCACGCTGGTGCCGAGCTTGAGCTTGCGCGTGCGCCCCGCGGCGACCGCGAGCGCGACGAGCGGATCGGGCGCGGGGCCCGTCACCCGCTCCGACAGCCACAGCGAGTCGAACCCGAGCCGCTCGAGGTCGTCGACCAGCGTGACGAACCCGTCCGCGTCGACGTCCGCCGCGACCCCCAGCCCGAACCCGACCCGGACCTTCATCGCGACTCTGGAGTCGATTTCCTGGACATATCCCGGTGAATCGACTCCAGACTGTCGAGGGTCACGCTCGGGCCCATTCGTACCGGCGGAGCTCGCGGCGCGCGATCTGCTGCTTGTGCACCTCGTCGGGACCGTCGACCAGGTGCAGCGTGCGCGCGTGGGTGTACATCGCGGCGAGCGGCCAGTCGTCGGACACGCCCGCACCGCCGAAGAGCTGGATCGCGCGGTCGATCACGTTCGTCGCGACGCGGGCCGCCACGACCTTGATCGCCGCGATCTCGAAGCGCGCACCCTTGTTGCCCACCGTGTCCATGAGCCACGCCGCCTTCATCGTGAGCAGCCGCGCCTGCTCGATCTCCATGCGCGATTCGGCGACGCGATCCTGCACGACGCCCTGTTCCGCGAGCGGCTTGCCGAACGCGATGCGATTCTGGGCCCGCGCGCACATCAGCTCCAGCGCGCGCTCTGCCAGGCCGATCGCCCGCATGCAGTGGTGGATGCGTCCCGGCCCGAGCCGGGCCTGCGCGATGGCGAACCCGCCACCCTCCTCGCCCAGGATGTTCGACGCCGGGAGCCGCACGTTCTCGAACAACGTCTCGCAGTGGCCGCCGCCCGCGTCGTGTCCGAAGACGGGCAGCGTGCGCACCACCTGCGCGCCGGGCGCGTCCATCGGCACGATGATCATCGAGTGGCGGTGGTACGGATCGGCGCCGGGATCCGACACGCCCATGAGGATCGCGACCTTGCAACGCTTCGACGCCGCGCCGCTCGTCCACCACTTGTGCGCGTTCACGACGTAGTGGTCGCCGTCACGCTCGATTCGGCTCTGGATGTTCGTCGCGTCCGAGCTCGCGACCCACGGCTCGGTCATCGCGAAGCACGAACGGATCTCGCCCTCGAGCAACGGAACCAGCCACTGGTCCTGCTGTTCCCGGGTGCCGAACTCGGCGAGGATCTCCATGTTGCCGGTGTCGGGTGCGGCGCAGTTCGTCGCCTCCGCCGTCAGCAGGCTCTTGCCCATCAGCTCGCACAGCGGTGCGTAGTCGACGTTGTTCAGCCCCGCGCCCCACTTCTCGTTGGGGAGGAAGAGATTCCACAGCCCGCGCCGGCGGGCCTCCGCCTTGAGCTCCTCCATCACCGGAGGGTGGAAGTGGGGATCGCCCGAGCGCTCGACCTGCTCGCGGTACACCGGCTCCGCGGGATCGACCTTCTCGGCGATGAAGTCCGCGAGCTTGGCGCGCAGCTCCTGCGCTCGCGTAGACATCTCGAGATCCATGACGAGCACCTTAGGTGCTCACACCCCGACGGTCAGTTGGGACACGATCCGCGCCCATGACACCGGATCGTGTCCCAACCGGGTGGTGGTGGTGCCGGTTCGAGTCAGCCGATGGTCCAGCGGACGAGGCCGGCGCCCGTCTGATCGACGAGCCACGCACCCGACGCGTCGCCTGCGATCACCGTGAACGCGCCCGCGTCCCAGCCGACGGCGGTGCCGCTCCGGAGGTCGAGACGGCACACCGACGCGACGGCCACGTCACCGACCGGGCCGCCCTCGTGCTCCAGCTCGAGCCGGGTGCCCCACACCGTGGTGCCACCCACCGCGGCGGGCACGAACCCGAACAGCGTGCCGCCCGCGCAGCCCGGACCCTCGACCGCGTACGTCTGTCCCGCCCCGCCCGAGGACGGCACCCGGCGCGCGCCGCTCGCGTCGCCGAACCACACCGCGCCCGCGCGCACCATCGGCACGCCGAAGGGCTGGTGCACGACGACACGCGCGACCTGGTGCGCGCTCCGGATATCGAAGCCGCCGACGACGACGTCGCCCGGCGCCACCGACGGCGCGCCTGCGAGCGCGACCCACACGACGTCGCCGTCGGTCTGCACGCTCTCGGGGATGCCCGCGAGCTCGACGTTCGCGACGACAGCACCCGAGCTCGGGTCGACGGCGAGCAGTCGGCCGCCGTCGCCGCGCGCCGGGTCGCCCGCCGCGATCCAGAGCCGTCCGCCGCCCGCGGCCAGGCCTGACCGCGAGGGCGAGACGTCGCACGTGATCGGCACCGGCACCGCGAGTGGCGTCGACGCGCGCGCGGCGCCGTCGAGGTGGACCAGCTCGGGTGTGCCCGACGGACACGCGGAGCGCAGCACCCACGCGCCGCCGCCGACCGGCGCGAGACCCGACACGTACGGCATCACGTGACCCGCGCCGACGACGTGTCCCGCGCCGTCGAGGCGCGCGACCCGCCCCGACTCGAGGAGGTCGACGGCCCACGTCGTCGTGCCGTCGTCGGTGACGTAGCCCGGCGACCAGTCGAGCGCGTGCACCGCGACCACGGGTGGGACGACGGCGGTGCCGCCGCCCGCGGATGCGCCGCCTCCGTTGTCGCCGGCGGTGCCGCCCGCGCCACCGGTGCCGTTGGCGCCCGGCGACGATCCGGTGCCCCGGCGACCCGACCCGCCCGGCCCGGTCGTCCCGGTCCCGGCACCCGAGGGACCGGTCTCGGGCAGGGTGCCGGCCAGCGCGGTCGTGGACGACGAGGTCGTGGCGTCGGTGGCCTCGGTCGACGTCGACGCACCGGGACGGGCCAGCTGCTCACCCTCGACCCGGGTCCGCCGGCCGTGGTCGCGGCTGATCGCGAACGCCGTTCCCAGCATCGCGGCCACGACGACGGCGCCGGTGAGGGCCGTGGCGACGGCGCGACGACGTCGGCGCCGGCGGGCGGCGCGACGACTCGTGGAGACCCGTGCGCCCGCTCCCACTGCCCGGCAGCGTAGGAGCGGGGCCGGCCCGGCTCGCGGATCCCCGCCCGGCCGTGCCAGGCTGCCCGGCCGTGGCCCGCCCTCCGGAGACGCCCTTGCGTGACGTGCGGGTCCTCGAGCTGGGCAGCTTCATCGCCGGGCCCTTCGCCGGCCAGCTGCTCGGCGACCTGGGCGCCGAGGTCGTCAAGGTCGAGCCGCCGGGTGACGGTGACCCGATGCGCCGCTGGGGCGTCTGCCTGCCACCGACAGCGGGCGGTGCGCCGCGCAGTGTGTGGTGGCCAGCGATCGCCCGCAACAAGCGCTCGGTCGCCATCGACCTCCGCCGGCCCGAGGGCGCGGCGCTCGTGGCGTCGATCGCGCGGTCCTGCGACGTGGTGCTCGAGAACTTCCGCCCCGGCACGCTCGAAAGCTTCGGGCTCGGCTACGACGCGCTGGCGGCGGCCAACCCCGGACTGGTCATGGTGCACGTCTCGGGCTTCGGGCGCAGCGGCCCGCGCGCCGCGGAGGCCGGCTTCGGCAGCATCGGCGAGGCCGCGGGCGGGATCCGCCACACGACGGGCGACCCCGACCGCCTCCCGAGCCGCGCCGGCGTCAGCCTCGGCGACTCCCTCGCGGCGCTGTTCGCGGTGATCGGCACGCTGAGCGCGCTGCACGAACGGGCACGCAGCGGGCGCGGGCAGGAGGTCGACGTCGCGATCGCGGAGTCGGTCTTCGCACTCATGGAGTCGACGGTCGCCGACTACGAGCTCGCGGGCGTGGTGCGCGGCCGTTCCGGTGGAGTGCTGCCCGGTGTGTCGCCGTCGAACGCGTACCCCACCGCCGACGGCGACCTCGTCGTGATCGCCGCGAACGCCGACGCGGTGTATGCGCGCCTGACCGGCGCGATGCAACGATCCGATCTCGCACGCGACCCGCGCTTCGCGGACCACGCGGCGCGCGGTGTGAACATGGCCGAGCTCGACGAGCTCATCGCGGCCTGGACCGCGACACTGTCGACCGATGCGCTCCTCGAACGGCTGCGCGCCCACGCGGTGCCGGCGGGTCGCATCCAGACCGCGGCCGACCTTTCGCGCGATCCGCAGCTCGCGGCGCGCGACATGGTGGTCCGGCTGGCCGCCGGTTTCGACCGGCCGGTCGCGATGGCGGGCGTCGTGCCGAAGCTGACGCGCACGCCCGGCCAGGTCGCGGCCGTCGGTCCCGAGCTCGGCCGCCACACCGACGAGGTGCTGCGTGCGCTGGCCGGCCTCGACGACGCGGCGCTCGATGGGCTGCACGCGGCAGGCGTGATCGAGGGACCGCGCGCGTAGGCTCGCCGGATGGGGGAGCTGCGCGAGGACGACGTCGATCCGGATCCCTTCGCCCAGTTCGCGCGCTGGTTCGACGACGCGCGTCGCGAAGGGCTCCGCCAGCCGGAGGCGATGACGATCGCGACCGCGACACCCGACGGTCGCGTCTCGGCCCGCATGGTCCTGTTGCGCGGCGTCGACGAGGAGGGCTTCGTCTTCTACACGAACTACGCGAGCCGCAAGGGTCGGGAGCTCGCCGCGAACCCGCGCGCCGCGCTCGTGTTCCACTGGGGTGAGCAGGAGCGCCAGGTCCGCATCGAGGGGACGGTTCGACGCACGAGCCGGGAACGGTCCCGTGCGTACTTCGACGGCCGTCCCTTCGGCAGCCGCGTCAGTGCGGCGGTGTCGCCACAGAGCGACGTCGTCGGGAGCCGGGTCGAGCTCGAGGCCCGCTACGCCGAGCTCGCGGCCCGCCACGCGGGCGGCGCGGTGCCGCTGCCCGACGACTGGGGCGGGTACGTGGTCGCGCCCGAGACGTTCGAGTTCTGGCAGTCACGGGCGGACCGGTTGCACGATCGGCTGCGCTACCGGCGGGCCGGCGGGACGTGGATCGTCGAACGGCTGGCCCCGTAGCGCCGCGAACCGCGGGCTATGCGCCTCCGCCGAGATGCTTCGCGAACCAGTCCAGCGTGCGCGGCCACGCGTCGGCCGAGGCCTCCGCGTGGTAGCTCGGCCGCAGGTCGCAGAAGAACCCGTGCTCCGACTCGGGGTAGCGCACGACGTCGTGGTCGACCGGTGCGCGGTCGAGCGCGGCGCGCAACGTCTCGACGTCGTCGACCGGGATCGACCCGTCGCGGTCGCCGAAGAGGCCGAGCCACGGCGTCTTCAGCGACGCGACCTCGTCGACGAGCTTCGCCTGACCGGGGAAGCGCGGTGTGACGATCCCGCCGCCGTAGAAGCCGACGCCCGCTCCGAGCGCGCGACGGACCGAGACGAGGAACGAGACCCGTCCGCCCATGCAGAAGCCCACGATGCCGACGCGGCCCGCGTCGATGCCCGCACCGGCGAGGTGGGCGAGCGTCGCGTCGACGTCGATCAGCGCGCCGTCGTCCGTGAAGCCCTCGAGCAGCGGCATCACCTTCGAGAAGTCGTCGTAGGGCGCGGTGCCGCCGCCGGAACGGTGGTAGAGGGCCGGCGCGATCGCGCGGTAGCCCTCGCCCGCGAAGCGCGTCGTCACGTCCTTGATGTGGTCGTTGACGCCGAACGCCTCCTGGATGACGATCACCGCCCGCTCCGCGCCCTCGGGCCGGGCCTCGAAGCACTCCATCGGGCCGTCGGTGGTCTGCAGCGTGATCGTCTCGGTATCCATGGACGGGCAACCTATCGCCGCCGCCCGGTCGCTGAGGCCGCGGGCGGGCACGCTCGTCGGCTACAACACGGCCGTGACGTCGGCGGCCTGGGTCCTGCTCGCGGTGGCGGCCGCCGCAGCGCTCGTGGACTGGTGGGCGGTCGCGACGCGGACCAAGCGGGTGGAGTACGTGGCCAAGCCCGCGGTGCTCGCGGTGCTCGTCGCGCTCGCGCTCGTCGTCGAACCGACGTACAGCGACCGGCGCACGTGGTTCGTCATCGCGCTCGTGTTCTCGCTCGTGGGTGACGTGTTCCTCATGCTGCCCCAAGACCTCTTCGTGCCGGGTCTCGTGTCGTTCCTGCTCGCCCACGTCGCGTACACGATCGGGTTCGACCTGCACCAGGGATCCGCCAGTGCGCTCGTCGCGGCGACGCTCGTCGTCGTGACCGTCGACGTGGTGGTCGGGTCGCGCATCCTGGGCGCGATCTGGCGCGGCGACGATGCGACGCTTCGCGGACCCGTCGTCGCGTACATGGTCGTGATCTCGGCGATGGTGACGGGCGCGCTCGCGGCGGGACCGTGGCTCGGCGCCGCCGGCGCGGTGTCGTTCTTCGCGTCGGACACCCTGATCGCATGGGAGCGCTTCGTGCAGCCGCGGCCCTGGATGCCGCTCGCCATCATCGTCACGTACCACCTGGGCCAGGGCGCGCTCGTGCTCTCGCTCGTCCGGTAGCGGCCTCACATCACCCTGCGATGGGCAGGTTGCGCGAGCCGACCCGCGGCGACACCATGAAGGCGGTCCGCCGTCCGTCCGGGAGATGGCGCATGCTCTACCGCGACCGTGGCGACGCCGGTGGCCGCCTGGCCGAGGCGCTCCACATGTACCGCGAGCGTCACCCCGTCGTGGCCGCGCTGCCACGCGGCGGCGTCCCCGTCGGCTTCGAGATCGCACGCGCGCTGGGATCCGAGCTCGACGCGGTCGTCGTCCGCAAGGTGGGCGCGCCGCAGCAACCGGAGCTCGCGCTGGGCGCGGTCGGCGAGGACGGTGTGGTCGTGCTGGACGAGCGGCTCATCGCGCGTCTCGGTGTGGACGACGCGACGCGCGACGAGCTCGTGCGGTGGGCCGAGCGCGAGCTCGACGAGCGGCTCACATCGATCCGTTCCGTGCGACCTGCCGCACGCGTGAAGGGCCGGACGGTCATCGTCGTCGACGACGGGCTCGCGACCGGTTCGACGATGCGCGCCGCGATCGCGGTCTTGCGCCGGCGTGGCGCGCGCCGCATCGTCGTCGCCGTTCCTGTCGGCGCGCCCGACACGGTTGCGGGTGTCGCGCTCGTCGCCGACGACGTCGTCTGCCCGGCGACGCCCACGAACTTCATGAGCGTGGGTCAGTGGTACGCCGACTTCTCACCCGTGTCCGAGGACACCGTGCTACGGCTGCTCGGTCGCTCGTTGCAAGAGGACAGCGATCGGATCCCGACGGTGTCGGTCGCGACGGAGTACGCGGTGCAGGTCGAGGTCGCCGGCGCGCAGCTGCCCGGCCAGCTCGCGTTCGTGCCCGGGGACACCGGAACCGTGGTGTTCGCGCACGGGAGCGGCAGCAGCCACCGCAGCCCGCGCAACCGCGGGGTCGCGATGGCGCTGCAGGAGGCGGGGTTGTCGACGCTGCTCTTCGACCTGCTCACGCCGAGCGAGGCGGTCGACCGGCGCGCGGTGTTCGACGTCGAGCGGCTCGGCCGGCGGCTGCTGGACGCGACGCGCTGGCTGGCGGAACGGCCCGGTCTGGCCGACTCACCCGTCGGCTGGTTCGGTGCGAGCACCGGTGCCGGCGCGGCGCTGTGGGCCGCGCCCGATGCGGGTCCGGAGCTGCGCGCCATCGTGTCGCGCGGCGGCCGGCCCGACCTCGCCGGCGCGCGTCTGGCGCACGTGCGCACGCCGACGCTGCTCATCGTCGGGGGCGACGACGAGCAGGTGCTCGCGCTCAACCGGGACGCCCAGCGCGCCATCTCCGAGCCGGCCCGGCTCGAGGTCGTGCCCGGTGCGACGCACCTCTTCGAGGAGCCCGGCGCGATGGAGCAGGTGACGAAGCTCGCGCGCGACTGGTTCGTCGAGCACCTCACCTGACCGCTTCCGTCGTCGCTCGGTTGGGACACGAACCGGCGCCGGAACACCGCTTCGTGTCCCAACCGAACAAGGGGATCAGAGGAGCAGCGGTGCGGGCGCGGTGTCCTCGACCCGCTCGCGGTACGCGACCACCTGCTCGACCGAGATCATCGTGACCCGGTGCTCCTCCGCGAACAGCTCGAGGTACGGCCGGCGCGCGGGCGAGCCGTCGTCGTGGAGCACCTCGCAGATCACCGCGACCGGCGGCAGCCCCGCGAGCCGGGCCAGGTCGACCGAGGCCTCGGTATGACCGCGCCGCTCCAGTACACCGCCCGGCCGCGCCCGCAGGGGGAACACGTGACCCGGACGGTGGAAGTCGCCCGCCTCGGTCAGCGGGTCGAGCACCCGGCGGATCGTCTCGGCCCGGTCGTGCGCCGAGATGCCGCTGCCGACGGAGCGGTGGTCGATCGACACCGCGAACGCGGTGTCGCACGTGGCCCGCTCGGGCGGGACCATCGGGCCGATCTCGAGCTCGTCGAGGCGGGTGGCGTCGCAGGGCATGCACACGAGGCCGCGCGCCCACCGGAGCATGAAGTTGATCGCGTCGGGTGTGACCCATCCCGCCGCCATGGTGAGATCGCCCTCGTTCTCACGTTCCTCGTCGTCGGTGACGAGCACCATCTCGCCGCGTCGGATCCTGCGGAGCGCGTCCTCGATGGGTGCGAACGCCTGGGCCACGGTGCCTCCTGACATGTTCTCTTCGGTCGTGTCGCCGGTCATGCGGGAACCGGCTCGTTCACGAACGGTCGCTTCGCCGCGGGCAGCGTCACGACCATCCGGCAGCCGTGCGGCTCGCGCCGCTCGGGATGGATCTCGCCGCCGTGGAGCTCGACGATCCATTGCGCGATCGCGAGCCCGAGACCCGCGCCGCCGTCGCCGGAGGCGCGCGCGTGGTCGGCGCGGTAGAACCGCTCGAACACGCGCGCCGCGTCCGCCTCGGGGATCCCGGGTCCTTCGTCGCTCACCTCGACGCGTACGCCGTCGCGCGTGCGCCGCGCCTGCACCTCGACCCGTCCGCCGGTCGGCGTGTAGCGGACCGCGTTCTCGAGCAGGTTCGCGACGACCTGGTGCACGCGCTCGGGGTCGCCGTCGGCCGCGAGCTCGGGCGACTCCACAGCGACGTCGATGTTGACGCCCGGCGCGTGGAGCTGCGACTCGCGCACCGCGTGCTCGAGCAGAGGCGCGATCGGGAACGGCTGGCGCTCGAGCGGCACGGTGCCGGCCTCGAGCCGTGAGAGGTCCAGCAGCTGGGTCACCAGCCGGCCGAGCCGCTCGACCTGGGCCAGCATCGTGCGCAGCGTCTGCGGATCGGGTGGCTCCACCCCGTCGACCAGGTTCTCGAGCACCGCCTGCAGCGCGGTGATGGGTGTGCGGAGCTCGTGCGACACGTTGGCGACGAGATCGCGGCGAACGCGATCGGTCTCCGCGAGGTCGGCCGCCATGCTGTTGAACGCTCGTGCGAGCTCACCCACCTCGTCGCGCGACGACGAATGCACGCGACGGTCGTAGTTGCC
>DATBEZ010000051.1:0-23254 GCA_036558745.1 Acidimicrobiia bacterium | reverse complement strand
CTACTTGAGTCGCGGCACGATGCGATCGCGGATGCGAAGCGACAGATGGGCGATGACTGCGCACAGCGCGTACAGACCCACGCCGAGGACGACGAGCAGGGGGAAGATGAAGAGCCAGAGGCCGTCGTTGTCGCCCCGCGGGGTGGTCGGGCCGGCGAGCACGAGGGGCGCCGCAATGAGCCCTGCGGCGACCATGCGCCACTCGCTCGCACAGATCGCGGCCAACACCGTCGCGGCACCGACCATGGCCGGGAAGTACCACAGCGGTTGGCCGCCTTGATGAGGACCCGTGGCATGTCGCGGTTGCAGCGCTTCCGCCGGGATCCAGATGGCGGCACCGACGGCGGCGCCGAGCGCGAACACCATCGCCTGTCGCCAGGTCCGCGGAAGAAGGGCTCGCATCCGGGGGTCAGCCGGCGGTGACGGTGAAGTCGTCGAGCTCGACCTCGGCGTTGTCGGCGCGCACGCCGACCCGGCCCGCCTGGCGGATCGGCACCCCGTGCACACCGCGGTCGACCGCAGTCGCGAGCAGACGGCCGTTGTCCCAGAGGGCGATGGTCACGCTGCCGTCGCGGTTGGTCACGACACGCGCCTGCACCGACTGCCACGCACCGTAGGGCACGGCGTTCCGTCCGGTCGCGAGCGTGTAGTAGGTGCCGCCGTTCGACGGACCGCCCGGCACCTTCTTCTTGATCGCGACCGTGCCGTCACGGCGGTTGACCGACGCGTAGTAGAGGTACTGCTCGCTCTGGTAGCGAAGGAAGAGGTGCACACCGTCCCAGTCGGTCCGCGGTGTGCGCGGCGTCGACGTCAGCCTGATGTTGCGGAGTCGCATCGATACGGTGACGTCGCCGAAGTCGGCGCGCCGGGTCGTCACCCGGAAAACGGCGGAGTCGGTGTGAAGGAGCGAGCGCGCGTCCGGTGTGGTCGCGTCGGGCACGCCGGTCCAGGCGTCGCCGTGGTGGCGGAGAAGCGATCCGCTCGTCATGTCCCACGCCGGCGAGATCACCGCGTCCCGATGGGTCCAGTTCCAGTGGGCGTACTCGTTGGTCACGAGGCCGTCGGGACCGGCGAAGTGGTCGACGAAGAGCACGCGCGGCGGCGCAGGCGCGGCGGATGCGGTGGTGGAGGGTCCGCAGGCGGCGCCGACGGCGACGAGCGTGAGCAGCGTGGCCAAGAGCCCTGCACCGAGTCGTCCCGATCGTCGAGCCGTGCGCGCCACCGGTCCCCCTTCGACACCTTCCGGCCCCTTCCGATCGGCCGGGTGCCGGGGCAGCTGAGGCGGTGGCCCGATAACTGTCACACCCCCGTGCGACGCTGCGGACATGAGCGACGGACCGGAGGGCGTGATGCGGATCGACTGCGACGAGTGCGTGATGGCGGGGACCGCGGCGTGCGACGAGTGCGTCGTGACGTTCGTGGTCGGCCGGCGGCCGGGCGAGGCGCTCGTCATCGACGCGGCCGAGGAGCGGGCCGTGCGGGCTCTCGCCGAGGTCGGGCTCGTGCCCGACCTGCGTCACCGCCGCCGGGTCGGCTGAGCGCACGCGGTTCCCGGTGGTCCACGCACGGGTATGGCCGTAGGGGTCGGTCTGGGGAGGGCCTCTGTGCGCTGGTTTCGGCTCGGTCACGCGTTGCGCTCGAGCCTCTGGTTCATCCCGGTGTCGTGCGTCGCCGGCGGCGTGATCCTGTCGTTCCTCACGATCGCGATCGATCGGGCGTCGAACAACTCGCTCATCCCGCAGACCTTCACGGGGGACGCCCAATCCGCGCTCCAGATCCTGAGCACCGTGGCAGCGTCGATGGTGACCCTCACGGGACTCGTGCTGACGATCGTGCTCGTCGTCGTGCAGCTCGCGAACGGACAGTACGGACCCCGGGTGGTGCGCACGTTCCTGCAGGACAAGCCGAGTCAGTTCGCCATCGGCGTGTTCGTCGCGACGTTCGCGCACGCCATGCTCGCGATGCGGGAGGTGCACGGCGACACGGTTCCCGGTCTCGCCATCGTCGTCGCGTACATCCTGATCGTCGTGAGCATCGTCGTGCTCATCTTGTATGTGCACCACATCGGGCGCTCGCTTCGCGTCTCGTCGATCATCGACTCGGTCGGCGACGACACCCTGCGGCTCGTCGACGCGCGGTTCCAGCCCGGGCGAGTCACCCATGACGATCCGAACGCGGTCCGCGCCCGCAAGTCCGGCGTGCTGTTCGCGACGGACGAGCCCTTGCTGGTCGACCTGGCCCGCGAAGCCGACGTCGTCCTCGAGCTCGTCCCCGCGGTCGGTGACTTCGTGCCGATGGACGGCGAGCTGGTGCGGATCCACGGGCCCGCGTCGCGCGTCGACACAGACCGTCTGCGGGCAGCGCTCGTTCTCGGCCGCGAGCGCACGCTCAACAACGACGCCGCGTACGGGATCCGCATGCTGGTCGACGTGGCGACGCACGCGCTGTCGGACAACGTCGACCCGACGACCGCGGTGCAGGTGGTCGACCGCCTGCAGGACGTCATGCGGCGGCTCGGCACGCGCCGGTTCCCGGATCCGGAGTGCTACGACGACGACGGCTCACTCCGTCTCGTGGTGCCGCGGGTCTCGTGGGAGGGCTACGTGCACATGGCGTTCGACGAGATCGTCGACTTCGGTGGCGACGCCACGCAGGTGTGTCGCCGGGTGCTCGCCGCGCTCGACGACCTCGAAGCGGTGGTGGACGAGGATCGCCGTCCGGCGCTCCGGCAGGTCCGGCAACGGCTCTTCGACCGCGCGCGGGCCTCGCTCGTCGCCGACGACCAGGGGTTGGGCAGTGGCGCCGACCTGATGACGAGGCCCGACGGTGACGCGCTCAGGCTCAGTCGGTGACTTCGGCCCGGAGCCCGGCGACCGTGGCGCGTTCCTTCGGACGGTGCGCGAACGGGTCGTAGCGGAAGATGCGCATCGCGTTCTCGTGCGTCATCTTGTTGATCTCGTCGTCGGGGACGCCTTCGAGCTGCTTGCTCAAGGACTCCGGTGAGTGCGGCCAGCTCGAATCGGAGTGCGGGTAGTCGCACTCCCAGGTGATGTTGTCGATGCCGATCGCGTGCCGGTTCTCGACCCCGCTGCGGTCGCTGATGTAGCAGAACGTGAAGTGATCGCGCGCCACCTGGCTCGGGAGGCGGTCACCGAAGTCCTGGTTCGTCCAGAAACGGTGCTGCTGGTACACGTAGTCGATCCGCTCGAGCCAGTACGGCAGCCAGCCGGTGCCGCCCTCCGACAGCGCGAACTGCAGGTTCGGGAACTTCCGCAGCACCTGCGACCACAGCAGGTCGGTCGCCGCGTTCATCGTGTTGAGCGGCGTGAGGGTGATCATGATGTCGATCGGGGCGCCCGGCGCGATCTCGAGCATGGTCGAGCTGGACCCGATGTGGAGACAGATCACCGTGCCCTCGTCCTCGCACGCGGCGAAGAACGGGTCCCAGTGGTCGCCGAAGATGTGCGGCCAGCCGAGCTTGTACGGGTTCTCCGAGAACGTGACCGCGTGGCAGCCCTTCTTGGCGACCCGGCGCACCTCGTCGGCCATGAGCTGCGGGTCCCAGATCGGGGGGATCGACAACGGGATGAAGCGACCCGGGTACGTGCCGCACCACTCGTCGATGTGCCAGTCGTTGTAGGCGCGAAGCAGGTTGAGGCCCATCTCCTTGTCCTGCGAGCGGCTGAACAGCTGCCCGCAGAACTGCACGAAGCTCGGGAAGCACATCGATCCGAGCACGCCGTTGCGGTTCATGTCGACGACGCGCTCGTGGATGTCCCAGCAGCCCTTGCGCATCATCGAGTAGTTCGTGGGCTCGATGTTGTACTCCTCGGGCGGACGGCCGGCGACCGCGTTGAGCCCGATGTTGGGGATGACGGCGTCCTCGTAGACCCACACGTCGATGTTCTGCTGGTCGTCGTGCACGTTCTTCGGCGCTCGGTCGAGCCACTTCGCGGGAAGGTGGTTCTCGAAGAGGTCGGGCGGCTCGACCACGTGGTCGTCGACGCTGACGAGGATCAAGTCTTCGGCCCGCATGGCGCACCCCCGAATTCGCGGCGTCCCGCCCGCCGCGAGCGACGTTTGCTGACGTGAGTGTCAGCGTAGTGCGGCTCCCGGGCGTTTGCCTCACCTCCCGCACGGACCGGCCGATCGAGGAGGACGCGGCCGGAGGTCGGGGCGCCAGACGTAACCCCGTCGACTCTTCCCCCCAGAGCGGCGTCCCGCCGCCGGCCGTCAAGCCCTTCATGCCGGGCTCGCGCGTGTCGCGCGTTCCCTACTGGCCGACGCGCACGCCCGGCATGCCCACGGGGGTACTCGAGCGGGTCGAGTGCCATCGGGCGGGGCGGTGCGACCCCTGCGCACGCTTCCCGACGGGCAGCACCGGTCGGCGCAGCGTGCCCTCGAAGAACGCCACGGCCGCGCCGGCGAACGTGATCGCGGCGAGCGCGACGAACCACAGGCCGAGCTCCGGGAACCTCACGCCGGGGAGCGTGTACGCGCCCGCGGCGGCGAACCCCCACAGCACGCCGTAGCCGATCCAGAACGCGCCCCACGTCCCGTGCATCGCAGTCGCGAGACCGTCGCGTGGCCGGTACGACCCATGCCCGCGAGGAACTGCGCGATCCCGCCGAACGCCAGCGCGAACGGGAACAGGAACTCGGGCGCACGGGTGGTGCCGTACCAGCCGGCCAGGTTGGCCGCGACGATCAGGGTCGCGCCCATGAAGCCGTACAGCCCGAGGATCGAGGGCGCCGCGAGCGGCGTCAGCACCACCCGGGTCCGGTTCTTCCACGCGCCGTGCCCGTCGTGCCGACCGTCGGGTGCATCGTCGCCGATCGTCTCCTCGTAACGGACACGGCGACGAAGGACGGGCCGCGCGCCGTGCCTCCGTCGTCACCTGCTTGAGCCATCAGGTGCTCCTGCCTTGCTTGCCTCTGCCTCCTCCTTTCGGCCTCGGTCGGGACGGGTCGTTGCGCCTGGCCTCGTTGCCCAGCCGCGGTCGCCATGCGGCTACCCGCGGCAGTTCACGGGCACACGACGCGGACCCCGGCGCGAGGTGCGGCGGGCGGTAGCGTCACCGGCGTTTCGAGCTTCAGCGCGTGACGCACACCTGGGGGGACGACGTGGACGCCGATCAGCTGAACCTGGGCCTGCTGCTGCTGCGGGTGGTGGTGGGCGTGGTGATGCTCGCCCACGGCTACAACCACATCTTCCGCGGCGGCAAGATCGCCGGGACCGGCCGTTGGTTCGAGAGCCTCGGTATGCGCCCGGGATGGCTGCACGCGTGGCTCGCGAGCCTCGTCGAGCTCGGCGGTGGGACACTGCTCGTGGCGGGACTGCTGACGCCGCTCGCAGCCGCGGGTGTCGTGGGCGTGATGCTCGTCGCGCTGATCATCAACCATCTGCGCAACGGCTTCTTCATCTTCCGGCCTGGGGAGGGCTACGAGTACGTGATGACGCTCGCGGTGTGCGGGCTCGCGATCGGAGCGCTCGGCGCCGGCCGTTGGTCGCTCGACCACGCGTTCGACATCGAGTTCACCGGCTGGTGGGGTTTCGGTGTCGCGGCGGTCGGGGGTATCGGTGGGGCGCTGGCCCTGTTGCTCGTGTTCTGGCGCCCGCCCAAGCGCGAGCCCGCCGCGACCTGACCGCACCAACCATTCGACTGCGATACGAGTGGTCCGGATGCGCACGCGCGCTTTCGGAACCGCGACATGGCGGGGCGGAGGAGGAAGGTTCAGCCGCGGGGCGTCATGTCGAGGTCGGGCGGAGGCGCGTCCGGGATCTTCCACCGGAGGAAGGGCTTGTCGTAGAGCTCGTGGTACGCGTTCGCCTGATCGACCATCTCGTGAAACGCGCTCTCGAAGCCGTCCCAGTCCTCGTTCTCGATAGCCTGCTTGACCTTCTCGACCTGCTCCTCGATGAACGTGTACATGTTGTCCGTGTACTTCGGACGGAGCAGGACGCCCATCTCCATGAGGTTCACGGCTTCCTTGAGCTGGAAGCGCGCGAGCGGCTTGTTGTGGGCCTTGCCCGCGTAATAGCACTTCCAGATCCGTTGCCCGACCTCCGGCATCACGCGCGCCATGCCGGGTTGCACCGCACCGAGCTCCTCGAGCGTGAGCCTGCTCTTGCCGGTGTCGATGATGTGGTCGTGCTCGGGGACGTCCGCCATCGGGCCTCCTCGTCGTGGACGCGGGCACGGTAGCTCCCGCTGCTACCTGACTACCATGTCAGGTCATGCGTGAAGCTGTCATTGTCGACACGACCCGCACCGCGATCGGGAAGCGCAAGGGCGCGCTCGCGGGGTGGCACCCGACCGACCTGCTCGGCTTCACGCTGCGGTCGCTGCTCGAGCGCAACGACGTCGACCCGGCGACGATCGACGACGTCGTCGGCGGGTGCGTCACCCAGTCGGGTGAGCAGGGCACGAACGTCACCCGCAACGCGTGGATCGCGGCGGGGCTGCCCTGGCACGTGCCCGCGACGAGCGTCGACCGGCAGTGCGGCTCGAGCCAGCAGGCGGCGCACTTCGTGGCGCAGGGCGTGATCGCGGGTGCGTACGACCTCGCGATCGCGTGCGGTGTGGAGTCGATGACGCGCGCGCCGATGGCGTCGAACTCCAAGGGCGGCACCGGGCCGTTCAGCCCGTCGTTCCTCGCCGCGTGCGACAACCGGCTGCTCACCCAGTTCGAGGTGTCGCAGATCCTGGCGGAGAAGTGGGGGATCACGCGCCAGGAGATGGACGGGCTCGCGCTCCGCAGTCACCAGCGCGCGGCCGACTCGACCGACTCCGGCCACTTCGCCAAGGAGATCCTCCCCGTCCCGATCAAGGACGCCGACGGCAACCTCACGGGTGACGTCCTGTCGGCCGACGAGGGGATCCGCCGCAACACGACGATGGAGAAGCTCGCGTCGTTGCCGAGCGCGGCCAACTGGGATCCGTCGATCGCCCCCGACATCACGGCGGGCAACGCGTCGCAGATGAGCGACGGCGCGTCGGCGATGCTGATCGCGGAACGGGCGACGGCCGAGCGCCTCGGCCTGCCGATCCGCGCGCGGTTCGTGCACTTCGCCGTGCTCGCCGACGACCCGGTGCTCGTGCTCTCGGCCCCGAACCCCGTGACCCGCAAGCTGCTCGAGCGCAGCGGCATGAAGATCGACGACTTCGACGCGATCGAGTGCAACGAGGCGTTCGCAGCGATCGCGCTCATGTGGGCGCGTGAGTTCGCGCCCGACCCGGCCCGGTTCAACGCGCGGGGCGGCGCGATCGCGATCGGTCACCCGCTCGGAGCGAGCGGCGTGCGCATCATGACCACCCTGCTCAACCAGCTCGAGTCGATCGGCGGCCGCTACGGCTTCCAGACGATGTGCGAGGGCGGTGGCCAGGCCAACGCGACAGTGATCGAGCGCATCGACTGAGGGTCGTGCCGGTACGCTCGGTGTCGTGACAGCAGCTCGTACTGCGACCTATCCGGCGGTACGGGATCTCCGGCGGGCCCGACGCAGGCGCCGCGTTGCGACGCTCGATTGGGTCGACGTCCTCTACCGCGCGTACGTCACCGCGCTCCTGGTCGCCGGCGCGCTCGTCGGCCTCGTGCTCGCGACGGGCGGGAAGCCGGTCTCGCACGGGACGGTGTCCGACGTGCGCCGGTACGGTCCCGCGTGGATCGGGCTCGTCGTGGCGGTCGCGGTCGGCCTGGGGCTCCGGAGTGGCAGCCGTGGAGGCCCGCTCGCGCTCGAGCCAGCCGACGTGACGCATGTGCTCCTGGGGCCCGTGGATCGCGCGCGGGTGCTTCGCGGCGACGCGTTGCGCCAGGCGCGCGGCGTGGCGCTGATCGGGCTTCTCGTCGGCGGGACCGCGGGCGGGCTCGCCAGCCGCCGCCTTCCCGGGAGCCTCGCCGCGTGGCTCGCAACCGGTGTCCTGGTGGGCCTTGTCCTCGCGTTCGCGACCTGGGGCGCGGCGCTGCTCGCGTCCGGCCTGCGCGTGCGCAGCGCGGTCGCGACCGCGGTCGGCGTCGTGTTGGTCGGATGGTCGGTCGCCGACGTGGTCGCAAGGGTGACGACATCGCCGGCGTCACTCGTGGGCGAGGTCGCGCTGTGGCCCGTCCACTTCCGTGTGGTTGCGGTCATCGGTGTGCTGGTCGCAGTGGCGCTCCCGGTGGCCGGCTTGCTGCTCGTTGCGGGCGTCTCGCTGGAGGCGATGGAGCGCCGCTCCGGGTTGGTCGGTCAACTTCGCTTCGCGGCGACGGTGCAGGACGTCCGGACCATCGTCGTGCTGCACCGCCAACTTGCGCAGGAACACGCGCGGAGCGACCCGTGGGCGCGGTTGCGCGCACGGCAGGCTCCCGGTCACGCGTGCTGGCGCCGAGGCTGGGCCGGCATCTTCAGATGGCCCGCAGCCCGGGTGACCCGTCTGATCGTGCTGGTCGCAGCAGCGGGTGCCGCCGCTGCGCTGGCCGGTGCCGGCACCGTGCCCATGGTCGCCGTCGCCGGCATCGCGACCTTCCTCGCGGGGCTCGACGCGGCCGAAGCGCTGGCGCAGGAAGCCGACCATCCCGACATCGTCGCCGGCATGCCCGTCGATCGCGGTGACATCATCGTGCGCCACGTCGCGGTTCCCATCGCGGTCATGCTGATCGCCTCGTTGGCGGGAGTCGCCGCGGCCGGTCTCGTCACGCCCTCGTCGCACGTCGTCGCGGTCGCCGCGATCACGGCGGTGCCCGCCGCGACTGCGTGCGTACTCGGCGCCGCGGTGGCTGTCGTCCTCGGCGCGCGCCGGTTCGGCGTGCTCGACATGATGTTCCCGGAGTTCGCCGGCATCGGGTTGGTCCTGCGCACGGCGACGCCGCCCGCGATCGCGATCGCCGGATTCATCCCGGCCGTCGCGGCCGGACAAGCCGCGCACGGCACCGACCCGGCGATCGCCGCGGCCGCGACCCTGCCCGTCGTCGCGGCCGTCGTGCTCGCCGCAGCCGGGTTCGTCGTGTGGTGGGCGAGGAACCGGCTGTGAGCGAGGGTGACGTGCCGATCCCGGCGCTCGCAGCTCGCGGCGTCCGCAAGGAGTACGGCGAGATCGTCGCGCTGCAGGGCCTCGACCTGACGATCGACGCGGGCGAGCTGGTCGCGTTCGTCGGTCACAACGGGTCGGGGAAGTCGACGTTCCTCCGCCTCGCGACCGGCCTGCTCGACCTCACCGACGGCGAGCTCGAGATCTCCGGTGCACCCGCCGGCTCCCTCGAGGCGCGCGGCGCCGTCTCGTACGTGCCCGACCAGCCGGTCCTCTACGACGATCTGAGCGTCGCCGAGCACCTCGAGTACGTCTCGCGTCTTCACGGTCTCGACGCGGCGCCGGAGGCGACACGCGAGTTGCTCGCCTACCTCGGCCTCGCGCACCGCGCCGGCGATCTGCCGTCGCAATTCAGCCGCGGCCTCCGGCAGCGCACCTCGCTCGCCGTCGCGTTCGTGCGGCCGTTCGAGGTGCTCCTCGTGGACGAGCCCTTCGTCGGCCTCGATCCGGCCGGTCAGGACGCGTGCATCGATCTCCTCTGCGAGACCGCGGCGGCAGGCCGCACGGTCGTCGTCGCGACGCACCAGCTGTCGTTCCTCGAGCGTGTCGGCCGTGTCGTCGTGCTCCGCGACGGCGCGCTGGTCCGCGATGGACCACCCGAGCGCGACGAGATCCTGCAGTTCCTCGGCTGACCGTCAGATCCCGGCGAGGTCGGCCATGGCGGCGAGCTGCTCGAGGTAGTGCACGACCGAGTGGTGCACGAATCGGCAGTTGAGCATCGTCGCACCGATCCCGGTGAAGCGTTCGAGCCGTTCGCGCACGACCTCGGGCTCCGTGAGCGGGTCGAGCGGGCGTTCGTTCTGCAGCACCACCTCGATCGGGGTGTCGCGTGAACGCCACGCGTCGGTGTCACGCGCACGGGTGAGCACGTCGGCGAGCTCGTCGCTGCCCAGGCCGAACGGTGCCCAGCCGTCGCCGAGCTCGACGGCACGGCGCAACGACCGTGCCGTCCGCCCACCGACCCAGATGGGGACGCGAGGCTGCGCCGCGGCCGGGTCGACGACGAATCCCTCGTAGTCGAAGTGCGGGCCGTGGTACTCCGGTTCCTGCTCGGAGAGCGACGCCCGCAGCGCCCGCATGGCGTCGTCGGCGAGGTCGCCCCGCCCGTCGAAGCGCGCGCCCAGGAGCTCGAACTCCTCCTCCAGCGATCCGACGCCCACGCCGAGCACCAGCCGGCCACCACACACGCGGTCGAGGGTTCCGTAGCGCTTCGCGATCGCGAGGGGGTGGTGGTAGCCGAGCACGAGCACATGCGTCGCGAGGCGGATGGTGCTCGTGACCGCGGCGAGGTAGCCGAACGTCGGCAGCGGGTCCCAGTACCGCGCGCCGCGGGTCGCGGCGACGTCGCGGGGGATCGCGACGTGCTCGCTGCAGGTCACGTGGTGATAGCCCAGACGCTCCGCCTCGACGACGACGCGTTCGACCTCGCCGATGCCGCCAGTCTCCTCCCAACGCGCGTGCGCGCGCGGGAGCAGCGTGAGAACCGGTGTGACGATCCCGAGCCGCAACCGCGCGCTACTTGCGCGTCATCAGCGCGCGGTCGGCGATGATGTTCTTCTGCACCTCGGTCGCGCCCGCGCCGATCGACGTGTAGCGCTGGAAGCTGTAGAGCCGGGTCCAGCTGCCGCCGTCGACGGCGTCGGGCCCGCCCCGTGCGAGCAGCCCGTTCGGCCCGAGCATGTCGACCGCGAGCTCGGCCAGGTACTGGGCGAGATGGCTCCACTGCAGCTTGGCGAGCGGGACCTCGGGCCAGTTCTTCTGACCCTTGATGATCTTCGTCAGCGCCCGGTAGTTGAGCAGCTTCGTCAGCTCGATCTGCGTCCACGCGCGGGAGATGCGTTCGCGGATGTCGGGGTCCTCGAGCGCGCCGGGGTTGACCGAGCGTGCGGCCGAGATCATCGAGCGCAGATCCGCCGCCATCGTGATCGCGAGGCCGGCGGTGCCGACACGCTCGCGTCCGAGGGTGCCCATCGCGACCTGCCAGCCCTGGTTCTCCTCGCCGAGACGGTGCGTCGCGGGGATCCGCGCGTCGGTGAAGAACACCTCGTTGAACATCTCGTCGCCGACGATGTCGCGGATCGGCCGGCACTCGACACCCGGCGTGTCCATGTCGACGATGAACGCGGTGATGCCCTCGTGCTTGCGCTTCTCCTCGATGGCCGCGGGATCGGTGCGCAGGAGGAACAGGCCCCACTTCGCGAGGTGCGCGGTCGAGATCCAGATCTTCTGACCGTTGACGATGTACTCGTCGCCGTCGCGAACCGCGGTGGTGCGCAGGTTCGCGAGGTCGGAACCGGCCTGGGGCTCGCTGAAGCCCTGGCACCAGTGCTCGCTCGCGTCGAGGATGCCGGGCAACCACTGTTGCTGCTGCTCTTCGGTGCCCCACGCGATGATCATCGGGCCGATCTGCCAGATGCCGTTCGCGTTGTAGATGCCGGGCGCGCGCACGCGCGCCATCTCCTCGGAGTAGATGACGTTCTGGACCGGCGTCGCTTCGCGACCGCCCCACTCCTTGGGCCAGTTGATGGCGGCCCAGCGTCCCTGGTTGAGGCGGCGCTGCCAGTCCTTGCGGCGTTCCTGCGTGCGCGCGATTCCAGCCTGGCGTCCACCGCCCGGGTCCTCGTCACCGCCCCAGTCGGCGAGGAACTTCGGCAGGTTCTCGTCGAGCCACTCCCGCAACTCGCCCCGGAACGCGTTGTCTTCAGCGGTGTGGGAGAAATCCATGCTTCGTGCTCCGGAGTCCGCGAAACCTGACATGCACGTTAGTGTTCGCGGTCGCGAGGGCGCTAACGTCCGGCTCCGTGGATTTTCAATTCTCGGCTGATCAGGACGCGTTGCGGGACTCGGTCAAGGCGTTCCTCGCGAGCGAGGCGACCAGCAGCTACGTGCGGGCGATGGCCGACGACGAGCGCGGCTTCACCCACGAGCTCTGGGCCAAGATCGCCGACCTCGGCTGGCCCGGGCTGCTCGTTCCCGAGGAGCAGGGCGGTCTCGGTCTCGGCCTCGTCGACATGGTCGTCGTCCTCGAGGAGATGGGGCGCCTCCCATTGCCCGGACCGTTCTTCTCGTCCGCGGTGCTGGCCACGCTCGCCGCGCGCGGTCTCGGCGAGGGCGACCTGCTGCGCCAGCTGGCGTCGGGAGCGCTGCGAGGAACGGTCGCGCTCGAGGAGTCGGGTCACGGCGATCCCGTCGACCGCGTGCGTACGCGGGCGCGGCGAAAGGGTGCCGACTGGGTGATCACCGGTCTGAAGCCGTTGGTGCTCGACGGGCACACCGCCGACTGGGCGATCGTCGTCGCCCGCACCGACGAGGGGCTCGGCTCGTTCCTGGTCGACGGGCTCTCGGACGCGCAGCCCGTTCCCACGCTCGACCCGACGCGCAAGGCGGCGCGCCTCGAGATGCACGAACGCCGCGGGGTGCCCATCGGTCCGCTCGGCGACCACACCCGCATCTGGCGCCGGGTCGCCGACGACGCCGCGGTCGCGCTCGCGGCCGAGCTCGTCGGCGCGTGCGAGCAGTCGCTCGACGAGGCCGTCGAGTACGCGAAGGTGCGCGTGCAGTTCGACCGTCCGCTCGCGAGCTTTCAGGCCATTCGCCACAAGGCGGTCGACATGCTGCACAAGCTGGAGCTCGCGCGCGTGGGGACCCACTACGCGGCGTGGACGTCCGACGTCGACGAGCCCGAGCGGGAGAAGGCCGCGGCGATGTGCAAGGGCTTCGTTGGTGAGGCCGCCGTGTCGATCACCGGCGAGGACATCCAGATCCACGGCGGCGTCGGCTTCACGTGGGACTGCGACGCGCACTTCTTCTACAAGCGCGCCAAGCAGAACGACCTGATGCTCGGCTACCAGGGTCATCAGCGGCAGCGGCTGGCCGACCTGGTCCTCGACTCGGCGTAGCGGTCCGTGGCCGACAAGCGCACGTCGTTGCGCGACGCGGTCGCGGAGCACGTCCGCGCCGGCGACGTCCTGCATCCCGTGGTCGGGCACACCCGCTGGACCGCGGCGACGTACGAGGTCGCGCGGCAGTGGTGGAACCGCGATCCCGGCTTCACCCTCGTGATGCTCAGCCTCTCGAGCCTCGGGACGCTGTTCTTCCGTGGCGGGATGGTCCGCCGGGTCGTGACCGGCTACTCCGGCGACACGTTCCCGAACTTCACGCCGAACCCGATCTTCGGCGACGCGTACCGGAAGGGCGAGGTCGACGTCGAGCACTGGTCGTTCCTCGCGTTCTCACAGCGGCTCGAAGCCGCCGCGCGTGGGCTGCCGGCCGTCGTCACCCGATCGATCAACCGTTCCTCGATGGAGGCGAACGACGGCTACGCGCGCGTCGAGACCCCCTTCGGCGAGGTCGGGTTGCTCGCGCCGCTGGTACCCGACGTTGCGCTGCTGCACGCGCCGATCGCCGACCGCGACGGCAACGTCGCGGTCGCGCCGCCCCTCCTCGAGGGGATCTGGGGCGCGCTCGCGGCGCGCCGCGGCGCGATCGTCACCGTCGAGAAGATCGTCGACTCGGTGAGCGAGCACTCGCCGTTCGTGCGGATCCCCGCCCACCGGGTCCTCGCCGTGTGCGAGGTGCCGATGGGCGCGCACCCCGGTGGGCTGTTCACCCGGGGTCTGCCCGTCGACGGCTACGGCGAGGACTACGACTTCTGGGTCGACGCACGCGCCGCGACACGCAGCGACGACTTCGACGCCTGGATCCGGCACTGGGTGCTCGACGTCGGATCGCACGACGAGTACCTGGCGCGGCTCGGCGCGGAACGGGTCGGCGCGCTGCGCGGCAAGGCCCGCTCGGACTCGTGGCGTCGCGACGAGCAGGCGTACCCGGTCGATCTCGACTCCGCGCCGAACCGGTGGGAGGTCGCCGCCGTCTACGGCGCTCGTCATCTGGCCCGCAGGGTGCTCGCGCTGGACGCGGACGCGGTGCTCGCCGGCGCGGGTGTCGCGAACCTCTCGGCCTGGCTCGGCGTCGAGCAGGCGCGCGCCGCGGGCTCGCACGTCGAGCTGACGGCGGAGATCGGACTGTGGGGGTACCGGCCGACGCCGGCCGATCCGTTCGTGCTGAACCATCGCAATTTCCCGGCGGCCACGATGCTCAACGACGCGTCGACGGTGCTCGGCGCGCTCGTGGGTGGCGCGGGAACGACGACGGTCGCGTGCCTCGGCGGGGCGCAGGTCGATCGGTTCGGCAACATCAACTCGACGCTCATCCCTGGCGGCCCGTTCCTCGTCGGCTCGGGCGGCGGCAACGACGTGGCGAGCGTCGCGGCGGAGTCGGTGGTCGTCGCGACCCTCACGCCGCAGCGCACGCCACCCGAGTGCGGGTACGTGACGTCACCCGGCCACACGGTGCAGGCCCTGGTGACCGATCTCGGGTTGCTCGAGAAGGCCGGCGGCCTCGACGGCGGTGAACTCGTGCTCACGGCCGTGCCCCCGGGCGACGGGACGATCGCCGCGCGTGTCGAAGCCGCGAAGGCCGCGTGCGGCTGGGACCTGCGCGTCGCGGAGCGGGTGGAAGAGCTGCCGCCGGTGTCGCGCGAGGAGGTCGAGCGGTTGCGCCGCTGGGACCCGCGCGGATGGTTCCTGCGCGCGCGCTGAGCTTTCGTCAGGCGCGACGCCGCGGTGCACGTGGGGTGCCGAACAGCGGACCCTGGCCCAGTGTCACGCCGAGGCCGGCGAGCGCGGTCGCCTCGTGCTCGTTGCGGACACCGGTGCCGACCAGGCGGCATCCGGTGTACGTGGCGAAGTACCCCAACCCCGCGATGAGGGCCTGACGGGCCGCGTCCTGATCGACATCGTGCACCCATGCCTCGTCGAGCTTCACGAACGTGGGATGCAGCGCGAGCACATGGCGCAGGGTCGCGTAGCCGGACCCGACGTCGTCGACCGCGACCTCGACGCCGCGCCCGAGCGCGCGCAACGCGCTGCGTAGCGCGCCGTAGTCGTCGACGCGGTCGCGTTCGCTGAGCTCCACGACGAGCGGCCGTTCGATGGCCGTGAGCAGCGGGACGATGTCGGGATTCGTGGCCAGCTGGACCGGTGACACGTCGACGGCGAGCCGCGAGTCGGCCGGCAACCGCGCGCTCACGGCCGTGATCGCCTCTAGCGTCGCGAGCTGGAGGTCCGCCGCGAGCCCGAGACGGTGCGCCTCGTGGAGTCGGTCGCGCGCCTCGACGCCGTCGTCGTAGCGGATCGAGGCTTCGAGCCCGACGCGGGCGCGGCTCCCGAGCTCCACGATCGGTTGCAGGACGACGCCGAAGGCGCGCCCCGCGATGACGTCCGTGAGCCGGGAGCGGGAGCGCGCCTGCGCGTCGGCATCGAGCGCCGGTGCGAGACACCCCGCCGCGACCGCGGCGAGCTCGGTCGCCATCGTGAGCCGGCCGGTGGGTCGTTCGGCGCCGCGCGGATCGTTGCCGCCGAGCGCGAGGACCGCGACGAGCTCACCCCGGTCGCGCACGGCGGCGCAAACCAGCTGCTCGGGTGCGACGTCGCGCAGAGCCGGGACGGCGTCGGCCGCGCGGGCGACCCAGGCGCCGTTCTCCGCGCGCTCGCGGAGCGTCCGCGTCTGCCGGCTCGAGAGCGGCTCGGCCGTCATCTCGCGCGCGGTGGTCGCGTCGACACCCGTGACGGCGGACAGGAGCACGGCGCGGTCGCCGCCCTCGAACGCGAGCACCGCCGCGAAGTCGATGCCCGGCAGCCGCCGGATCGTCCGGCACACGAGGGCGGCTGCGTCGCGCGCGTCGCCGTCGACCTGCGCGCGCGCCAGTGTGTCGACGACGACCGCATGCGACGCGCGCCGGCGTTCCAGCCGTGACAGCCACGCCGCGCGCTGACGCCACCGGGCCCGCACGCGGGCCAGCACCTCGCCGGGATCGAACGGGCGCAGGACGACGTCGTCCGCCCCGGTCTGGAGGCCGGTTCTGATGCCGTCGGTGCGGTCCTGGTGGGCGAGCAGCACGATGGGCAGACCGTCACCGTCGTCGGCGGCGCGGATCGCCGTGACCGCGTCGGTCGTCGGTGGCTCTGGCAGGTCGCGCGCCAGCACGAGCGCATCGGGACGGAGGAGTTGCACCGAGGTGAGGCACTCGGCGAACGACGCAGCCTCGACGACGGCGATGCCTTCGGCCTCGAGCACGTGCGCGAGCGCGCGGCGGCTCTGCTCGTCGTCGTCCGCGACCACGACGGTCGGCGCATCCGGCGTGCGCGCCGGGGTGTCACCGTGACCCTCGCGGGCGTCGCGGCGCGACTCGACTCGCACGTCGTCGGTCAAGGGCGGCCCCCTGGATCGTCAGCCCTTCGCCTCGTTGATTTCGGTCGTGGGCGCTGATGCCTGAAGCGGGACCTTCGGATACGGCGTGGTTCGTGACCTTCGACCCGTGTCGCGCGCTTCCGCCTCCCGGCCGGCGCGCGACCGACCTACGTGACGGGCGGCCGGAACCGTCGGAGGAACGTGCCGACCGCGAGGAGACCGGCGAACGCGAGGAGTGCTTCGAGGGCCTGGCCCTGGAGACCGTTGGGATGGTGTGCCGCGGGCACGTCGTCGGCCCGTTCGGCGGCGGCACTGCGGCTCGCCAGCGCGGCCTCGACGACCGGGCGTCGCGGCGTCGTGGGCTTGGTGGCGTTCGCCGCGGGCCGCGGCGTCGGGGGTGGCGTCATCGTGGGCGTCGCCGTCGGAGGCGGCGGGGGCGTGACCCCGGCGCGCGTCGAGCGGGTCGCCGTCGTGTGGACGATGTGGTCGGCGGCGACCCCCGCACCGGGCGGCGGCGTGGGTGGTGCCGGCGGACTCGCGGGCGGTGCCGCGGCGGTGGCCGGCGACGTGGCGTGGGCCCGCGTCGTCGGTGTGGTGCTCGGTGGCCGCCGGTGTCGACCATGGTCAGGGCCGGGGCCGAAGCTCGGCCCCGGCCCGGGCGCGGTCACCGGCGGCGGCGACCACGGCCGCGGGAGGCCGCCGTCGGCGGCGAATGCAGGCGAGGCAACGAGCACCCCCGCCGCAGCCGAGCACGTCAGGAGCACACACGACCGCGCGACGCGTCCACCCGGAACCATGGCCGCGCGCCTACCCGCCCTCTGTGGGCGCTCAAACGCTCAGCGTCGCAGAATCGTCACGCAGGCGTTCGCGCCGCGTCCCACGGTGTGGCCGAGGCCGATCCGGGCACCGGCCACCTGGCGGGGGCCGGCGTGACCGCGGAGCTGGCGGGTCAGCTCGACCACCTGGCCGAGCGCGGACGCCCCGAGGGGCTCGCCCTTGGAGAGCAGGCCGCCGCTCGGGTTGACGGGAAGCGGCCCGGACATGGTCGTGGTCGCGGTGTCGACGAGCTTGGCCGCATCCCCCGGATCGCAGAGGCCGAGCTCCTCGTACGAGAGGAGCTCGCGCGCCGCGTCGGTGTCCTGGCACTCGACCACGTCGAGGTCGTCGGGCCCGACGCCGGCCTCCTCGTACGCGGCGCGTGCCGCGAGCGTCGTGGGTGGGGTGACGTCGTCGCGCGGCAGGCCGCTCATCGGCGTCGCCTCGCCGAGCACGCTGCCCGGCAGGTGCGATCGCAACGCGGCCGCGGCCAGCTCGACGCCGTCGCCGTCGCGCGCGCGTCGCACGACGACCGCGGCCGCACCCTCGTTCGGTGAGCACAGCATCCACAGGTGGAGCGGCTCGCACACGACGCGCGAGGCGAGCACCTCCTCGGGCAGCACCGCGCTGCGGAACATCGCGTCGGGGTTGTTCACGCCGTTGGCGCGGTTCTTCACGACGACCCGCGCGAGGTGGTGCTTCGTGACGCCCGATTCCCGCATCAGCCGCTGGGCGCGCAGCGCGAAGTATGCAGGCGTGGCGGCGAGGCCGGCCTCTTCCCGCCACGGATCGAAGAACGACGACCGGATGATGCCCTTGGGCATCTTCTCGACGCCGAACACGACGACCGTGTCGTACTGGCCGGCGCGGATCGCGCCCGCTGCCAGCATCAGGGCGGCGCCGCCGCTCGCGCACCCGGCCTCGACGTCCACGATCGGCATTCCGGTCATGCCCATCGCGTCGAGGACCTTGTGGCCCGCGGCGACACCCGCGTACACCGCGCCACAGAACGCGGCCTGGAAGTCGCCGCGGCCGATGCCCGCGTCGGCGAGCGCCGCGCCGACGGCCTCGACGCCCATCTGGGTGAGCGGCTTGTCGCCGAAGCGTCCGAACGGGTGGATCCCGACGCCGGCGACCGCGACCTTGTCGCTCACGTCGGGCCTCCCGACGGCGTGAACTCGTAGGTGACGACCTCGTCGCCGGCGTCGTTCGTGTGCAACGTCGCGAGCTGGAGCTGCATCGGCATCCCGAACGTGAAGTCGTCGACCGGTTGGCTCAGCCGCGTGATCACCCGCAGGCCTTCGGGGAGCTCCACGACGCCGAAGCCGAACGGGACGTCGCCCCGATAGCCGGGCGGCGCGGCGGTGACCGCCGTCCAGCCCCACAGGGTCCCGCGCTCCGACAGCAGTGCCTCCACGACGCGGTCGCCGGAGCAGTACGGGCAGGTCGTGAGACGGGGGAAGTGGTACTCGCCGCAGGCCTCGCACCGACCGCCCACGAGACGCGGTGGCTCCATCGTGAACAGGCCGTCGTGGACCGGTACGGCCATCAGATCACGCCCTTCTCGTACAAGCCATCGAGGGTCGCGTCGTCGAGATCGAGCACGTCGTGCAGCACGTCGCGCGTGTGCTGTCCGAGCCGCGGCGCGCCGGTGGGCAGCGGGAGGTCCTCGCCGACGAAGCGCGGGAACGGCGCCTGTTGGCGCAATGGTCCCGCGACCGGGTCGTCGATCGTGACCAGGTCGTCGCGGGCCGCGAAGTGGGGATCGGCGAACATGTCGGCTGCGGTGTACGCGGTCGCGACCGGTACGTCGCACGCGACGCACGCCTCCTCCACCTCGACCGCGGTGTGCGCCTTCGTCCACTCGCTGACGATGCCGTTGATCTCGTCGCCGTGCGCGGCCCGGTCGGCGAGACGGGTGAAGCGCGGGTCGTCGAGGAGATCGGGACGGTCCATGGCCTTGCAGAGGCGGGCGAAGTTGGCGTCGCTCCCCGCGACGACACACACGAACTTGCCGTCGCCGGTGGGGTAGTTGTCGAGCGGCGCCGAGTTCGCGAGCCGGTTGCCCTCGCGGCTGCGCACGACGCCCAGCTTGTCGTAGGCCGGGATCGTCCATTCGAGGATGCGCAGCGCGGCACCGTAGAGGGAAGCGTCGATCACCGCTCCCTGCCCGTCGCGACGGGTGTCGCGCGCGTAGAGGGCCGCCGTCGCGGCATTCGCGGCGAACACGCCCGTCAGGTAGTCGGTGATCGTGACGCCGACGCGCACCGGTGGTCGGTCCGGGTAGCCGGTGAGGTGCAGCAACCCGCCGTAGCCGATGCCGACGCGGTCGAGACCGGGGCGCGGCGCGTAGGGCCCGTCCTGGCCGAAGCTGCTGATCCGCACGGTGACGACGCGCGGATCCAGGTCGGCCGGCGCGATGTGCCACTTCTCGAGCGTGCCGGGACGGAAGTTCTCGACGACGACGTCCGAGCGCGTGGCGAGGCGCCGGAACAGGTCCTGACCGTCGGGCGTGCGCAGGTCCAGGGTCACGCTCTTGCGCCCGCGTCCCTCCACCGCCCAGAACAGCGAGTACTCGGGCTCGTCCGGTGTCTCGACGAAGGGCCCGATCGTGCGCATGAAGTCGCCGCCGCCGGGCTGCTCGATCTTCACGACGTCGGCGCCGAGCTCGCCGAGCAGGCCGGCGCAGAACGGTGCCGCGATGCGCGTCCCCAGGTCGAGGACCCGCACCCCCTCGAGCGGTCCGTTCACTTCTTGCCTTGTTGCTCGGCCTTCACCGCGTCCATGCCGCCCTGCTTGCGGGCCTCCATGGCACCGAGCGCGGTGGCGGTGTTGCTCACGAACTGGTGGACCATGAAATGGTACCGCCACGACTCGCGCTGGCCCTGCAGATCCACCATGCGGTTGATCGAGTCCTTGACGGCCTGCGCGGTGATCGGCGGCACGAGCGCGACCTTGTCGGCCATCTCGCGCGCCGCGCCGGCGAGGTCGGCGCGCGGAACCACCTTGTTGACGAGCCCGTAGCGCTCGGCGTCGCGCGCGTCGATCGTCTCCGCGCACAGGAGGAACTCCTTGGCCTTGCGCGGCCCGAGCTCCCACGGCTCGATCAGCAGCTCGACGCCCGCGCCGGTCATGCGCAGCACGGGATTCGAGAAGCGCGCGTCGTCGGCCGCGACGATGAGGTCGCACATGCACGCGAGCATGAGCCCCGCGGCTGCGCACGCACCTTGCACCGCGGCGATCGTCGGCTTGCGGAAGTCGCGGATCTTCACACAGCGGTCGAAGTACATGACCTGCTCGTGGCGCAGCTTGCCCTCGGCCGTGTCGCGCATCGCCGACCACGGGTCGCTGCCGGCCATGATCTGCTTGAGATCGTGGCCGGCGGAGAAGTGCTTGCCCTCGCCCGCGAGGACGACGACCCGCACGTCGTCGTCGGCATCGGCGCGGTCGAACGCGGCGTCGAGCTCGTCGAGCATCTGGGTGTCCTGCGCGTTCGCGGCGTCGGGCCGGTTCAGCGTGATCGTGCATACGGGCCCGTCGACGGCGTAGCGGATCGTTTGGAAGTCGCTGGCCATGTGGGTGCTCACCCGCTCACTCGCGTCGGCTGACGCGCCTGTCAGCAATCTAGGCGCGCCGCGGTGTCAGCGTGGCTCCCGAGGGAGCTCCAGGACCCGTTCACCGACCACGTTGCGCTGGATCTCGTTGGTCCCGGCCCAGATGGACGACGCCTGGTAGTAGAGCCACGACCGCTGCCACGTCCCACTGCCGGGGTTCTCGTCGGCGCCGCGCCACAGCGGCGCGGCGGGGCCGAGCACGTCCATCACCGTGTCGTGCAGGCGCTTGCTCATCTCACTCCACCAGAGCTTGTTCAGACTGCCTTGTGGACCGGGATCCAGTCCCTTCGCGAGCCGTGAGATCGTGCGCCAGTTGTGCAGCTGGAACAGTCGCACCTCCACGAACGCCTGCGCGAGTCGTGGTGCGAGGCGCGGGTCCTCGAACGCGCCCGACGACTCGGCCATCCGCAGCAGCTCGTCGAGCAGCTGCGCGTGGATGACGAGCTGACGCGGGTTGCTGCCCCGTTCGTGCGACAGCGTCGAGTTCGCGACGCGCCAGCCCTCGTTCTCCGGACCGACGAGACGCTCGCGGGGCACGAACACGTCGGCGAAGAAGACCTCGTTGAATTCCGACTCGTCGGTGATCTGCCGCAGCGGTCGCACCTCGACGCCGGGAGAGCGCATGTCGACGACGAGATACGAGATTCCCTTGTTCTTCGGCGCGTCACGATCGGTGCGCGCGAGGCACACCCCCCAGTCCGCGAACTGCGCGTAGCTGGTCCAGACCTTCTGGCCGTTGAGCACCCAGCCGTCGTCGACGCGCTCGGCGCGCGTCGTCAGCGACGCGAGGTCACTACCCGCGCCCGGTTCGCTGAACAGCTGGCACCACAGCTCTTCGGCCGAGAGGATGCGGGGGAGCCAACGGGCCTTCTGCTCGGGCGTGCCGTGCGCGAGCAGCGTCGGGCCGACCAGGTTGATCCCGATGCGCCCGACCAGCTCCGGCGCGCGGGCGCGCGCGAGCTCCTCGGTCACGAGGTAGTGCTCGACGGGCCCGAGGCCGCGCCCGCCGTACTCGCTCGGCCACGCCACCCCGACCCAGCGGCCCGACGCCAGCTTGGCCTGCCACTCGCGACCGAAGCGCACCTCTTCCGCGAGGTCGTCGAAGCGCGGTGGGAGACCCTTGCCGTACTCCCACGGCAGGTTGGCCCGGAGCCACGCGCGCACCTCGTCGCGCAGCGCGGCTTCGTCGGCGCTCGGGGTCAGGTCCATCTCGCCTGGGAATGTACCGGGCCACTCCCACACGGTGCGCCGCTAGCCTGCGCGGCGTGCGGCGCGACATCGTGATCGACCGGCGCTTCCGCGGCCCGCCCGACAGCGGGAACGGCGGCTACGTCGCCGGGCTCTTCGGTCGTGAGCTGGGCGCCGCAGCCGAGGTCACGTTGCGTGCGCCACCGCCGCTCGAGCGTCCGATGACGCTGACCGGTGACGAGGCGAAGGCGCGGCTGCTCGACGGTGACGTCGTCGTCGCTGAGGGGGAAGCACTCGAAGACCTCGACGTCGCCGTTCCGCCGCCCGCGTCCTACGACGACGCGCTCGAAGCGGCGCGCGCGTCGTTCGTCCTCGTCCACGCCGAGCGGCACCCTTTTCCGGGATGCTTCGTGTGCGGTCCCGCGCGCGACGCGGACGACGGCCTGCGCATCTTCGTCGGACCGCTGCGGGGTCGAGGCGTCGCGGCTGCGGGCTGGATTCCGCACGCCTCGCTCGCCGATGCCGACGGAACCGTGCGTCCGGAGTTCGTCTGGGCCGCGCTCGACTGCTCGGGCGGCATCGGCTCCATCTACGTCGACGGCGAAGCGGAGGAAGACCTGCCGACCTACGTCCTCGGCCGGCTCGCGGCGCGACTCGTCGCGCCCGTGCACGCCGGCACGGAGTGCGTCGTCACGGGATGGCGTCTGCGCGCGGACGGCCGCAAGCTCGACGCCGGCTCCGCCGTCCACGACCGCGACGGCACCCTCCTCGCCTACGCCCGCGCGACCTGGATCGCCTTACGCGCGTAAGAGCCGCCGAACCGGGTCTTGCCCTAACTGCGCTGGTCCAGGGGGACGTAGGGGCGTTCGGTCGCGCCGGTGTAGATCTGGCGCGGCCGGCCGATCTTCGTGCGCGGGTCCTCCATCATCTCCTTCCAGTGCGCGATCCAGCCCGGGAGGCGGCCGATCGCGAACAGGACCGGGAACATCTGGGTCGGGAAGCCCATGGCCCGGTAGATGAGACCCGAGTAGAAGTCGACGTTCGGGTAGAGCTTGCGCTCGACGAAGTACGAGTCCTGGAGCGCGGCCTCTTCGAGGCGCTTCGCGATCTCGAGGAGCGGGTCGGACTTGCCGAGCGCCTCCAGCACCTTGCCGGTGGCCTTCTTCACGACCGCGGCGCGCGGGTCGTAGTTGCGGTACACGCGGTGCCCGAAGCCCATCAGCTTCACGCCTTCCCGCTTGGCCTTCACCTTCTCCACAAAGGCCGCCGCGTCGTCCCCCGCGGCGTGGATGCGCTCCAGCATCTGCAGTACGGCCTG
>DATBEZ010000050.1:0-41248 GCA_036558745.1 Acidimicrobiia bacterium | reverse complement strand
AGCGCGCCGAGCAGGCACTCTGGCGCGCATGGGTGATGGAGGTGCGGCGCTGCCGTCGGCGGCCGACGTGGTGAAAGGGCAGTTGCGATACGCCTGGATGTACTCGCGAGGGGTGCTCGAAGACCTGGACGAAGACGAGTACTTCTGGGAGCCGACGTCGTTGTGCTGGTCCGTCAGACGACGAGCACCGGGGGTGCATGGCTGGGGCACGGGCGAGTTCGTGTGCGAAGACGCCTGGCCGCCACCCGAGCCCTTACCGGTACCGACGATCGCGTGGCGTGTCATCCACCTTGCCGCGTGGACGGACATCTACCGACACTGGACCTTCGGTGACGAGCGGCCAACACTGCTCGACGCCGCTGTGCCTGGAAGCGCTTCGGGCGGCTTGGCCTGGCTTCACGATGCGCAGGACCGGTTCATGTGTGCCGTGGATGCCCTCGATGATGTCTCGGTCTTCGACCTGCGTCCCGCGCATTGGGGAGAGTCGCTCCCTGCAGTGCAGCTCGTCACGACGATGCTGACCGAGCACGTTCATCACATCGCCGAGATCGGCGTCTTGCGGGACCTCCACCGTGGCCACGCCCGCACCCGGCCGCGTTTCACCGACGCATAACGCCCCAGCAACTCACGACCAGCCTGCGCACAGGTTCGAGTGTCGGAGCGCGACCCAGTCTTCGCGCCCGGCGAGGCTCGGCGCGGCGACGCCCCGAGCCGACCCCCCGGCGCCGACGAGTGCCTCCGTCGCGGTTGCCGGTGCCGCGGTTGGCGGTGCCGCGCACGCTGTCGGCGTGAACTCCAGCAGCGGGAGGTCGGGGACGCGGGTGTCGGGTGCACGGAAGCTCAACGCGTTGGCGAGGTTCCCGGGGTCGGTCGGCGCCGTCGACGCGTCACGTGCGGACAGAGGCGCCAGGTTCCATCGCCACTCGATGAGCTTCAGAACCGAGGTGTGGTCGTAGAACCCGTGATCCACGTGGCCGCCGCCGTATCGTGACCGCGCGAGTGGGGACGCGACGATGCACGGCACCCGGAACCCCGTCAGCACCCTGCCTCGCGCGTCGAGATCCTGGTCGATGCCGGTGTGCGGATCGGCGCCGATCGGAACTGCGGCGGTGACACGGCGCGCGGGAACGTGCTCGAAGAACCCGCCCCACTCGTCGTAGTTGATCACGAGCACCGTGTTGGCCCACTTGGGTCCGCTCGCGACCGCGTGGAAGACCTGCGAGAGGAACGCGTCGCCCGCGCGCAGATCGCACAGCGGATGGTCGTCGTTCGCGGTCGCGTTGTCCTCACCGATGAAGCTGGGATCGACGAACGAGACGTTGGGCAGGGTGCCGGCGGCCGCGTCGCGCTCGAAGTCGGCGAGCTTGGAGGAGATCGAGAGGTACTTGGCACCCAGGAGCGCGACGAAGGGCACATCGCTGTAGTAGTAGCGGCCGGTCGGCCCACCCGGTTGGTTGAGACGGTCCCAGATCGTCGGCAGTGTCGACGCTGTGAGGGTGTTCGAGAGACGGTCGGTCGATGCCGTGTGCTGGAAGAACCGGTTCGGATAGGTCGGGCCGAGGATCGAGCAGAAGTAGCGATCGCACGTGGTGTAGCGCTGCGCAAGCCGCGCCATGAACGGCCGGTCGTGTGGCTTGTAGTAGCTGATCGCGAACGAATCGTTCTCCGTGTCGACGAGGAAGCCGTCCATGCGCCCGCCGCTGTACTGGATCCGGCCTCCTTCGTAGGAGTGATCGGGATCCTTGAAGCCGCACCCGTTGAGCTGCGGTTGGTGAAACGTCCGGTGACGCGTCCCGTCGGACGTCGCGTACGACAACCCTGCCTGCCTGCCGTCGGCGCCGGGCAGCCAGCCGAGGATGTGGTCGAAGCTGCGGTTCTCCATCATCACGACGACCACGTGCTCGATGCCCGAGCGCTCCGGCGGTGGCAGGGTTCCCCTTCGCTGGTGCTCGGTCGGGGGCACGGACCAGCGCGGGAAGCCGCGCGCGCCGCTGAGCACGAACGCGCCCGAGGCACCCATGGCGCCTTTGATGAAGTCCCTGCGGTCGAGCGTCATCTTCCCCCCTGCACCACGCAATCCCGACAGAGCTTGCCAGAGTCCGAATCGTCGCGCGCAGTGCCGCGCTCGTCGGCCGAATCAACGAACGATGTCGTCCCCCGGCAGCTGCGTCGGTGGGGTGAAGCCGCGCTCGAGGCGCCGGTCCGGGATGAGCCAGATCAAGGCCACGAAGACGTAGATGCCGACCGCGATCCACCGGTTGACGATCGCGAGGCCGATCGCGATCGCGTAGAGGATCATGGAGGCCTTGCCCTTGGCATCGAAACCGAGCGCCCGCGCGAGCGCGGAGTCGGAGCCTTGCCGGGCGACGATGACCGATTGGAGGGTGTAGTAGGCGATTCCCGCGCACAACAGCACGACGCCGTATGCGACGGTGGGCGTGGTCGCGAAGTGGTTCTCGCCCCACCATCCCGTCGCGAACGGGAACAGCGACAACCAGAACAGCAGGTGGAGGTTCGCCCAGAGAATGCCGCCGCTGACGCTGTCGGTGCGTTGCAACAAGTGGTGGTGGTTGTTCCAGTAGATCCCCAGGTACACGAAGCTCAAGACGTACGTGAGGAACACGGGCACGAGGGGTCGCAGGGCGCGCAGGTGCGCACCGTGTGGAACCTTGAGCTCGAGCACCATGATCGTGATGACGATGGCGATGACCGCGTCACTGAAGGCCTCGAGCCGCGACGTCGTCATCGCGTCGCCCAGGCTGCCGTCCACGTGCACGCCGACAAGCATGACGTGGCGGACGCGCTCGAGGGAGGATGTGGCGCCTTTCGGTTCTCCCACGACGCGGCCGTGCGACTTCAGAAGCTGGAGCCTCGGCGCAACTCAGCGACGGATCGAATCGGCGTCGTGGCCGAGCTCAAGTCCCGTCAACGGCTGCGCGGTCGCGTGAGGTGTCGTGCAACCGGTCGAGCAGCTCGGCCTGCGAGCGGACGCCGAGCTTCTGGAAGATCCGCGAGAGATAGTTGCGCACGGTGCCGGGTGCGAGGTACAGGCGCGACGCGATCGTCGACACCCGGTGGCCGCGCAGCAGCATGAGCAGGATCTCGCGCTCGCGCGGGGTGAGTGTTTCTACCTCCGGTGGGAGCGCCTCGCGCACTCCGTCGGGCTCGCTGAGTACCTCGGCGGCTGCGCGGACGATCTCGCGCAACGTCTGTTCGAGGGCGCGCTCGCGGGGGCTGGCCGTCGGCGCAGCCGCGACGTCGCAGCGGCGGACCAGAGCGAAGACCAGGCTGGCGTCGGCCGGGAGGCCGCAGCCGAAGACCTCGACGTCTCGGAGCGCGCCCTCGTTCCCCATGGAGATCCGGCAGGGTCCGATGACGCCCGCACTCTTCGCGGCGGTCGCGACGAACGTGGCCAGACGGAGGGCGTCGTCATGGGGAACCGTGTCGAAGATGTCGGCGCCGTGTTGCACGGCGTCGTCGGCCAACCATTCCCGCAAGGACTTCCCGGCCCAGACGGTGCGGCCGGCCACGTCGAGCAGCGCGACGAGGTCGGCGCTGCATCGCAACAACGGTTGAAGGAACGCGAGCACACGTCCGGCGCCGTCGGGGTCGAGCTTCGGGAGCTCGTCGAGCGGGCGTGCCTGCACGAGCACGTAACGCACGGTGTCCGACGCATCGACGAGGCCGGTGAGGCCGAGTTGGGTCATGAACGTGGAGCCGTCACGGCGTTGGACCCGGCGCGTCAGCGTCCACCGCCGCAGCGTTCCCGTGCGCATGGCGAGCGCGCGCTCGCGCATGGCCGGCAGCTCGTCGATCGGGGCGCTGTCCATGATGCTGCGGCCGAGCAGACCCCGGAGGTCCTCGCCGAGCGCGTCCGCGTACGCCTGGTTCGCGTGTACGACCCGCCCGTCCGTAGCGTCGACGACGAGGGTGATGAACGGCGACATCGCCGCCGTGAGCTCGAACCACTCGCGTGCCGCCCGCACCGGGTCGGGCGACACGATGCCCTCTCGTGACGACTGTCCTGGAGACGCGATCGACGCCATGGCACCCTCGCCGCTCGACCTCGAGGCACTCCGGAGCGCCGGGCATGGTGCCGCTCGACGCCGATCCGGATGGTGCGTGCTCGACGGCGCGAGGTTAACCACGGTCAGCCTGGGGGTCCGGTGTTTCGCCCCGTCGCCGCCAGAGACAGACGCCCAGCGCGCGGGCGCGACCTAGCGTCGTGCGGTGGGCTCAGGACCGGCCACGGTGTTCGTCCTACCGCCAGGTGGTGCCTCGCAACCTGCCCGAGCTCGTCGCGTTGCTGATCAATCGCGGCGCCGACGTGACGCGCCCGCGCGCGCGTGCGGCGCCGACCAGCGACCACTCGCGCTGCTGCTCACGAGCGGCACGCGCACGAGGCGGGCGTCACCGAAGACGTCGCCGCGCTGCTCCGGGCTGCCGGCGCGCGCCGCTGACGGTGGTGCTCAGGACGGAGCGATCGCACGACGCAACATCTCGACGAGGCGACGCGCGTCGGGAAGGGCGAGGCCGTAGAGGTCGGAGTCGTCGAGCCCGGTGCCGGGTGCTCCGAGCGCGACGATCACGATCGCCTGGTCGTTCTCCGCGTTGCGGCCGCGGGTCACCGTGAGAGGCGTGGCGAGCGCAGCGCGGACCTCGACGGTTCGACCGTCGGGTGAGAGCGACCACCGCCGCCGCTCGCGCTCGATGCGCAGGTAGGCGTCGCGCCTCGCGATCAGGCCCTGGCGGGTACGTGAGTGCAGCAGCGCGACGGTGCCGAGTGGCGTGATTGCCTCGTCCCACCTGGACGTGGCGACCACGTCGGGAACGAGACCCGAGGCGTTGCGGATCGCGTGCCCGCGCTCGACGCAATTCCCGACGCCGAGCACGTCCCACAAGCTGCGCGCTGAGCGCCAGCGTGGAGCGCGACGACCGAACTCACCATTGGCGTGGCCGGCGAGCCACACGATGCCGGCCGCGAGTCGGTCGGGATTCGAGGTTCGACGGAGCGGGCGCGAGTCGCGTGTCGCGAGCAACGCGAGGATCCTGCGGGCGATCGTTCTGAACTCGACGTCGAGCAGCGCGTCGCATGCCGCGTCGCATCGTTCGAGAACCGCCGAGACGGTCGCCGCGTCGTGCTCGTCGACGTGCGACCAGTCGAACGGTTCGTCCGGAAGTGGAGCGGTGGTGAGGTCGAGCAACGCAGCGACGTCGTCGACGTACGGCAGGAGCGCGGCGAAGAGCTCCGGCGGCCGTTCCTCCGGCGCCGCGTACACGGGATCCCAGAACCCGGGGACGGGCTCGTCGTCTTGGAAGGGCGGGAGCCGGTCGGGCCCGACTGCAGCGAGATGCCGGTGAGGACGGTTGCGGTGTGACCTCGGAACGCTCATGACCGAAGCATCGCAGGGGGGTGTGACAGTCACGATCGAGGTCTCGCCTCGATCACTCGGGCGCCAGGCTCTCCCTCGCGTCTTCGTACGTCCCGGTCGGCGGGTTCGGGTCGGGCCCGTACACGAGGTGGACGACGCCGGTTCGGAACGGCGTGGCCGAGATCAGCTTGAAGTACCGAGCCGGCGAGCCCTCGTCGAACAATCGCAGCCCCGATCCGGCGGTGGCCGGATGCACGAACAGGTGCAGGTCGTCGATGAGCGCGGCGTCGAGCAATTGCCGCACGATTGAGACGCATCCGCTGATCGCGATCCGCCGGGTCGCAGGGTCGGCCTTCAGCGCGGTGACGGCCTCGATCAGGTCGCCCTGGAGCTGTTCGGAGTTTCGCCAGGTCAAGGTGAGCGGGCTGCGAGACGCGACGATCTTGCGCACGTCGCCGAGCGTCTTGGCCATGACCGCATCAGGCCCGCCTGCCGTCTCGCGTTCGGGCCAGGCTCCGGCGAAGCTGTCGTAGGTCACGCGGCCGAACAGCATCACGTCGGCGTCGTGGGTCCGCGTCACCGCGGCGCCCAGCTCGTCGTTGAAGTACGGGAAGTGCCACTGGCCGACGCCAGGGTCGACGACGCCGTCGAGTGCGGAGAACAGGCTTGCCGTGATCGTCGCCATCAGGTGCTCCTGTCGAGCTCGGCCGCAGTGTTGTGCGCGTTACGACGTCGGTCGGGCGCGCGACTCATCGCTGAGCCGTCTTCCCATCGAAGTGCGTAGGTGATAACTTACCGTCAGTGATTGCTTACGCAGTTGACCCGTGGACCGCACTGGGCGACCCCACGCGGCGGGCGGTCTTCGCCCGGGTCGCGCAGCGGCCGCGGCCCGTCGGCGAGATCGCCCGTGAATTGCCGGTGAGCCGGCCGGCGGTCTCCCAACACCTGCGGATCCTCAAGGACGCAGGCCTCGTGAGCGATCGCCGTGACGGCAACCGGCGCATCTACGCGGTTCGGCGCGACGGACTCGCCGCGATGCGCGGCGAGCTCGATCAGTTCTGGAACGACGCCCTGACCAACTTCAAGGCGCTCGTCGATCAAGCGAATCAGGAGGGCGAATGAGCACCCACACCGACCAGACCACGGTCCGAACGGAAGTCGTCGTCGACGCGGCCCAGGATCGAGCGTTCAAGCTGTTCACCGAGCAGTTCGACAAGATCAAGCCGCGTGAGCACAACATGCTCGGCGTCGACATCGCCGAATCCGTCTTCGAGCCGCGCGCCGGCGGACGGGTCTACGACCGCGGGGTCGACGGCAGCGAACGCCAGTGGGCGCACGTCGTCGCCTTCGAGCCGCCCGAGCGGATCGTGTTCACCTGGGACATCAGCCCCTCGTGGCAGCTGGAGACCGATCCCGCCAGGTCGAGCGAGGTCGAGATCCGGTTCATCGCCGAATCCGAGGGACGCACGCGTGTCGCGCTCGAGCATCGCCACCTCGACCGACACGGCGAGGGCTGGGACGGGCTCCGCGCCGGCGTCGAGGGTGACGGAGGTTGGCCGCTGTACCTCGCGCGCTACGCACAGCAGGTTGCGGCCACCGGCTGAGCCACAACCGGGCCCAGCAGCGCAGCCCCACCCGTGTGGTGGGGCTGCACCGCTCGTTGGGCGGGATCAGTCGACGCCGAGCGGTCGGCGAAGCTCGTTGCGCGCCGGGGCGAGACGAACCACGTCCCGCACGGGCACCATCAGCGCGGTCCCGTCGGACAGGTACACGGTGACCGGTCCGGCGTGTGTGACCGGATCGTTCACCCGGACGTGCACGTACGCGTCGTTGCCTGTCGGTGTGTGGAGCGATCCGTCCAGGAAGTGCGGGACGTACGTCGCGCTCGCGCCCCGCGACGAGGACGAGGAGTCGCGATCCCCGGGCACGCCTACCGGGTCCTGGCCGCGGACTGCGACAACCAGTCCTCGTAGCGGGTCGGACCCAGCTGCGCGCCGTCACCAGGGACGAGCGACCGTTCACCGAGCTCGGTACCGAAGTAGCGGGCGTGTGGATCGGCGACGACGGTGCGCGGATCTCCCCGTGCGCTCAGTGTCCGTCGGACGAGCTCGTCGAACCGGTACTGCTCGGGGCCGGCGACCTCGACGGTGCCCATCAGTGGAGCTCCGAGTGCGGTACGGCACACGGCGGACGCGACGTCGGCCGATGCGATCGGCTGGAACAGCACCGACGGCAGTCGGACGGTTTCACCGTCGGTCGCCTCGTCCGCGATCGCGTTGACGAACTCGAAGAACTGCGTCGCGTGCACGATCGAGTACGGGATCGCCGACGTCTTGATCAGCTTCTCCTGCGCGGTCTTGGCCCGCAGGTAGCCGCTGTCGGGCAGCTGGTCGGTCCCCACGATCGAGAGCGCGACGAGGTGGCCGATGCCCGCGCCCGCTGCCGCATCGAGGATGTGGCGGGTCGACGTCTCGAAGAACGAGAGCACCGCGGCATCCTCGAACGACGGAGAGTTCGAGACGTCGACGACCACCGCCGCGCCTTCGAGGACTCCCGCGAGTCCCTCGCCGGTAAGCGTGTTCACACCGGTGTTGGGTGACGCGGCGACCGCCTCGTGACCCTCACCCTTGATGTCGACGACGACCTGAGACCCGATGAGACCGGTCCCGCCGATGACGACGACCTTCATGACGACCTCCTCTCGAAGTCACGTTCAAAGCCCGGATGCGCGTGCGCGCTAGAGGGAGGCGGGCGTGAGCGCCGTGACCGCTTCGACGATCATCGCGGCGACGGCGTCGGGACGCGAGACCATGAGCGCGTGCGACGCGCCGGCGACCTCCCGCGTGCCGCGAGCGCCGGCACGCTCGGCGAGATACCGCTCGAGCGCGGCGGGGATGTTCAGGTCCGCCTCGCCGAACACGAACCACGACGGCAGGTGCTTCCATGCCGGGGCATCGGTGGGGAGCTGGTCCGTGAGCGCGGTCTCGGTCGCCGGCCGTTGTGTCGCCGCCATCAGCTCCGCCTGGGCGGCAGGCACGTCGGCGCAGAACTGGTGATTGAACAGGTCCCGCTTGATCGCGAGCTCGTTGCCGCCACTGGACACGGGATACGCGATGAGCGCGTCGGCGAGGCTGCTTCCGGGGAACTGGGCCGACAGCTGGAACGCGGACTCTCCGTGGTCGGGCGCGAACGCGCTGACATACACGAGGCCGATGACCGAGTCGTTACGGGCGGCGGCTTCGGTGGCGACCATCCCGCCGTAGGAGTGCGCGACGAGCAGGACGGGCTCACCGATCCCACTGATCACATCGCGAACGTACGCCGCGTCTCCCGCGACGCTGCGGAGCTGGTTGCCGATCGCGATCGCGTCGATGCCGCGCGCCTGCAGGTGCTCGATGACCCCGCTCCAGCTCGCGGACTCGGCAAAGGCGCCGTGGACGAGCGCGACGGTGGGCTGGTGCTCGGACATGGTGCTCCCCGTTCCTCGTGGATCGATGAGCCCACCGTCGCAGCAACGCGATGGGTTCGAGTCCGTGGAACACCCCAGTCGCGTCCCCGGCCCGCCGCGGTCAGAGACCGGTGATCCGACCCGTGCCGCCGCGAACCTGATCGAGGACGGACTTCGCCTCGTCGTAGCTGTCGAACGCGGCCATGAGGACCTGGCCGGCGAAGGGGAAGACGCCGTGGAGTGCCCAGATGTCCGTGCGGATCTCGAGCACGTCGCCGTCGAGCGACGCATGCTCCTCGAGGAGCTCTCCGAGGGTCTGGAGCTGGCGGTTCGACTGTGGGCCACGCGGGTCGTACATCAGCTCGACCTTCCCTTCGCACTGCCCCGGTCCGGCGAAGCGGCCTGTCGTCCTCCACCCACTGTGCTGGCCGCGCAGCTCCATGTCCAGCATTCCGGCACGGGCGAGCCCTCGCATCCGTGGAAGTCCCGGGTGTGATCCCAGGCGGCGGGCCGCCGCCGCTGCAGGGGTGCGCTCAGCGGCCGTGGCGCTCGAGCTGCGCGAGCCGGCCCCGGAGCTGGCGGCGGGAGCTGATGTCGAGCTTGGCGTACACCTTGTGCAGGTGGTACTCCGCGGTCCGGGGGCTGATGAAGAGTTGGGCGCCGACCTCGGGATTCGTGTGCCCCGCGGCCGCGAGTCGGGCGACCTGGAGCTCCTGCGCCGTCAGGATGTCGAGCGTGTCGACCGTGCGCCTGCGCACCGTCTCGCCCGTCGCCTGCAGCTCGCGGCGGGCCCGTTCGGCGAACGCCTCGGCCCCGAACCGGCCGAACATGTCGAGCGCTTCGCGCAGATGCTCCCGCGCGTCCACACGCCGCTGCTCGCGACGGAGCCATTCGCCGTAGACGAGGTGAGCGCGGGCGAGGTGGACGGCGATCCGGCTGCGCCCGAGGTGATCGATCGCCGCTCGATAGAGCGACTCTGCGTCCGGGCCGTCGCTCAAGAGCGCGCGCGAGCGGGCAAGCATCCCGAGTGCCCAGTCCGAGCCGGCCGCGCGACCGCGCCGGTCGAGCTCGCGGACGGCCGCTGCGGCCTCCTCGAGGTTGTCACCCGTCCGTGCGGCTGCCTCGACCAGCTCGACGAGAGACCAACCGAAGAACCCCAGATCCTCGTGCTCGCACGCATGCCGCGCGCCGGCGAGCGCAGGCTCGTAGCGCCCGAGCCCGTTGTACAGCACCGCAGTCGCGTAATGGGCGAGCCCGAGCGCCCGTCCCTCGCCCCGTGTCATCGCGTCCTGCACCGCGGCTTCGATCAGCTCCAGCGCGCTGGTCTCGCGTCCACGCCACGCGGCGAGCAGCAGTGAGGTGTAACGGAGCGACGGGTTCCCCGTTGCCGCCGTGATCGCGTCCGCCTCCTCGATGAGCCCGGCCGCGGCGGCGAACTCTCCCGCGAGCACGTGGACGCCGGCGCGGTACGTGAGCGCGACAGGGAGAGCGGCGAGTGCACCGGAGTCACGCGCGAGTCCGACCGCGCGAGCGGCGAGGTCGTGCCACGCGTCGTCGTCCCAGAGGTCCGGCGCGATCGGCTCAGGCGCGACCGGGCACGCGGTCCAGAGCCAACCCATGATGTCGTCCTCGCTGCGTGCGCCGCCCTGTCGCAAAGCATCGAGGGCGCGCCTGAGCGGCGCCACACCGGCGACGTAGCCGTCCGTGAAGCGGGTCGCAGTCGCGTCCAGGAGGATGTCCATTGGCCGCGCCGGCTGTGGCGCGGGCGGCGCAGCCCGACCGGCCTCGGCTGCGTCTTGCACGTCGAGCCCGCGACCGAGGCGACCGGCGAAGATCGCCGCTCCGATCGCTGCGAGATAGGTCTCCCGCGCGAGCCCACTGTCGAGTGGTCCGAGTTGGTTCGCGGCCTCGAGCAGCAGTCGCGGCGCGTCGCTCCCGCGCCAGCGCGCAAAGGCGAGCAGCGCGCGCAACCGCGCTGCCTGCGCGCGCTGGAGCTCGTCCAACGGACCGAGCTCCGCCATCGCGAGAAGGTCGTCCGCCGCGTCCAGCCCGGCGGTCGCGAACTTCGCGTGCGCGGCGGCGAGCGCGCGCTCGCCGCGTCGTGCGCGGTCGGGCGTCAACTCGGCGGCGCGCTGGAGAAACGCGGCCATCGCGGCGATACCCCCACGGCGCTGGGCCCGCACCGCCGACTCCTCCAGCTCGGTGGCGACCGCCTCGTCGGGTTCGAGCGCGGCATGCGCCCGATGCCATGCGCGACGATCGGGGTCGACTTCCGGATCGGTTGCCTCGGCCAGCGCGCGGTGTACCGACCGGCGGTCGGACCTGGCCGCCGCGCGGTACACGGCCGCGCGCACGAGGGGATGGCGGAACCGCACCCGCGCGTCGATCTCGATCAACCCCGCCGCCTCGGCCGCAACCGCTGCATCGCTCTCGATGCCGAGGGCGTCGGCCGCGCGCCACAACAACGTCACGTCGCCGACCGGATCGGCGGCTGCCACGAGGAGCAGTCGTTGCGTCTCCGCGGGAAGCGACTGGAGCTGTCGCTGAAAGCTGCGTTCGATCCGGCTCGTGAGCCGGAGCGCGTCGGGGATCCCGAACCCCCCGGCCAGCTCCGCGGCGCTCAGGCCGCGGGGGAGCTCCAACAACGCGAGTGGATTGCCGCGCGTCTCGGCGACGATGCGGTCGCGCACGCGCTCGTCGAGTCGCCCGGGCGTCACCGAGTCCAACAGCGCTCGGGCGTCACCGTGACGAAGGCCGTCGACCGTCAGTGCCGGAAGGCCGTCCAACTCCCGGGCGTCGGTGGGCTCGCGTACGGAGAACACCAGCGCCAGCGGTTCCGCCAGGAGGCGTCGCCCGACGAAGGCCAATGCCTGCGCCGACTCCTGATCGAGCCACTGCGCGTCGTCGACCAGGCACACGAGCGGCATCTCCTCGGCGGTGTCGGACAGCAGCCCGAGCACGGCAAAGCCGACCAGCAGGCGATCCGGTGCGTCCCCCGTGCTCAGACCGAAGGCGGTGCCGAGCGCGTCCCGCTGGGGTCCGGGAAGGCCGGCGACGTTGCCGAGCATCGGCGCGCACAGCTGGTGCAGACCGGCGAACGCGAGCTCCATCTCCGACTCGACGCCCGCAGCGCGCGCGATCCGGCACCCGGACGCGCGCTCCTGCAGGTAGTCCAGCAACGCCGACTTGCCGACTCCCGCGTCACCCCGCAGGACCAGCACCCGGCTGTCACCTGCCCGCGCCTCGTCCACGAGCCGATCCAAGACCGCCCGCTCGGCGTCCCGGCCGCGAAGCCCAAGAGCCATCTCACCTGCATCGTGTCACCGTGCGCCCGGGCGGCGCATCCGACGCCGACGGCCCCCCGTATCCGACCACGTCGCGGCGCCAGGGGCCTCGCCGCGCGCGATGATGGCGCGCCTCTGCGAGGTGGCCGGCGAACTCCGCGGTGAGCTACGAAGGACGCTCCGTAGCGGGTGATGGGAAGGGATGAGCACGTCGACGCAGGTGGGCTCGCTCGTCCGCCCGATCAACCTCGATCTGGCCACCAAGCTCGTGGTGGCGATCGGCGCCCTCGTGGTCGGCGTGGTCGCCACCCGCCACGGCCTGCGGATGTGGTCGGACTCGGCCGTGTACCTCGGCACGGCGCACAACCTCCTGCACGGCCACGGCACGACGTCGCCGATCGCGCTCACCTACACCGACGCGTTCCGTCCCGACGCCGCGGTCGCGTTCAACGGGGCCCTGCCGCTCACGACGTTCCCGCCCTTGTACCCGGTGATGCTCGCGACGATCGGCGCGTTCGGCGTGTCGCTGATGACGGCGGCGCGCGTCGTCGGGGTCGCGTGCCTTGTCGCTGCCGCCTTGCTCGTCACCCATCTGACGTTGCGGTTGACGGGCTCGCGGGTCGTCGCCCTCGCGACCGCGTTGTTGTTCATCCTCGGAGGCGCCATCGGTCAAGGTGTCTTCGGCCTGCCGGGATCATGGATCATCCTCGGCTCCTCGGTGCTCTCCGAGGCACCGTTCCTCGTCATCGTCCTCGGAACCATCTCGGTGCTCGGCGTGCTGCTCGAGCGGGGCGAACGCCGCCACCTCTGGTCGGCCGCCGTGCTGGTCGCGCTCGCCGTCCTCTGCCGCTACCTCGGTGTCGCGCTCGTCGGGACAGCCGTGATCCTCGTGCTGACCCGATTCGGTTGGCCGCTCGCGACGCGCATACGACGCGCGGTCCTCATCGGCGCGGTGGGTGGCCTGCCGACACTGTTGTGGCTCGTTTCGATGCGCGTGTTCGTCGGTCAGGGCGACCCGTTGCCGAACAAGTTCCATCCCCTCAGCGGGAGCGACCTGCACGACGGGCTGATGACGGTCGTGCGGTGGTTCGTGCCCACGTCGGTGCCGGACGCCTGGGCGTTGACCATCGTGTCCGTGGCGGCGGGAGCGATCGTGGTCGCCGGCGCGCTGACGTGGTGGTCGGGTCGCAGCGGACGCGCGACGACGGCCGATGAGAGGGCAGAGACGCTTACCGCGGCGGATGCGACGGTGCGGGCCATGCTCGTCTTCATCGCCGTGTACCTGCTCGCGGTGCTCGCATCGCACTTCTACCTCGCTCGGAACATCTCGTTCGACGCGCGCTTCCTCGCCGTGGTGCGCCCCCTCGTCTACGTCCTCCTCGCGACGGCTGCGTACCGCGCGCTGCGACGGGTCGACGCGCTCGCGGCGACGGCCGGGGGCGCGGTCGCCGCGGGATGCGTGCTCCTCAGCGCGTGGTTCGTCGCGCCCGTCGGCACCCTGTTGCACAACGGGGTCGCACTGCCCGAGAACAGCTCTCCGACGGTTGCGGCCGTCAAGCACCTGCCGCCTCGCGCGCTGATCTTCACCAATGCCGTCGAGACCCTGTGGGGAGTCGACGGCCGGAGCGCCGTCCTCATGCCGGTCCGTTGGGTCAACGAGTCGGACTCGTTCAACCCGCACGTCGCGAGCGACGTCCGCCAGGTCGCGGACCTCCTGCGGCGGCCGAACAGCTATGTGGTCCACTTCAACGAGGTCTTCCCGGGCACGTTCGCGCCGCTCTCCGACCTGCAACGGGTCGCGCCGCTCGAGGTGGTCGCGACCTTCCGCGACGGCACCATCTACCGGCGCGCGCCGGGTCCGCTACCGTCGTCGTCATGACGCCGGAGGAGCTCGCCGACCTCACACACCTGCGTCGGGCGCGCGACCTCATCGACCGTGAGTACGCGCAGCCTCTCGACGTTCCGGCCATGGCCCGCGCCGCGCTCATGTCGCCCGCTCATTTCTCGCGCAAGTTCCGTGCGGCCTATGGCGAGACGCCCTACTCCTACCTCATGACGCGCCGTATCGAGCGCGCGAAGGCGCTGCTCCGGCGCGGGATGTCGGTCACCGACACCTGCATGGCCGTCGGTTGTACCTCGCTCGGGTCGTTCAGCTCCCGCTTCACCGAGATCGTCGGCGAGACGCCGTCGCAGTACCGAGCGAGCGACCACCGCGGCCTCGAGGTCGTTCCTTCGTGCGTGAGCATGATCGTGACGCGACCGCGGCGCAGCCCCGTCTCGGTCTGAACGCGGCCGATCTGCACCGAGCAGGATCGGAGAAGTGTGCGGCCGGCAGGTAGCCGTACGGTCGTCGCATGACGACACTCACCGTTTCCACCATGTTCATCCCCGTCCACGATCCCGACGAGGCGCTCGGGTTCTACCGTGACGCGCTCGGCCTCGAGGTCCGCAACGACGTCGCGTCCCAGGGTTTCCGCTGGGTCACCGTCGGCGCACCGGGACAGGACGTCGACATCGTCTTGTCCCAGCCGCACGGCGGTCGTTCCCAGGCCGAGGGCGACGCGCTGCTCGCGCTCGTGACACAGGGCTCGCTGCAGGCCGCGATCTTCCGATCCGACGACCTCGACACGACGTTCGAGAAGGTCCGGGCGTCGGGCGCCGAAGTGCTCCAGGAACCGACGTCCCAGCCCTGGGGCGCACGGGACTGCGCGTTCCGCGATCCCTCCGGCAACCTCGTGCGTATCGCCCAGGCCTGACCGCCCTGCGCGCGCGGAGCGCCGCGCATGCGGCGCTCCGCCCCGCGCCTGTCACAGCCGGGTCGGCTGCCTTGTCTCAACGGGTAGGAACCCCTCGAGCAAGGAGGTCGCACGATGAAGGTGTTTGTGGCGGGTGCGACGGGAGCAATCGGCAAGCAGCTGGTACCGCGTCTCGTGGCTGCAGGTCACGAGGTGCACGGCATGACCCGCAGCGAGTCGAAGAAGGCGATGCTCGCCGACATGGGTGCGGTGCCGGTGGTCGCGGACGCGCTCGATGCCGAGCAGGTCGCGGAGGCGGTGGGCAGGTCGAGGCCGGACGTGATCGTCCACGAGCTCACTGCGATCGAGACGCTGGACATGCGCAACTTCGATCGCGCGTTCGCCTCGACGAACCGGCTCCGCACCGAGGGGACGGATCACCTGCTCTCGGCCGGACAGGCGGTCGGAGTGCAGCGCTTCGTCGCGCAGAGCTTCTTCGCCTTGTACGAGCGCACGGGCGGGCCGGTCAAGAGCGAAGAGGACCCGGTCGACCCGGCTCCGGCGCGGGAGATGCGGGAGAGCATCGGGGCAATCCGTCATCTCGAGGAGACGGTGCTCGGCGCACGGTGGACCGAAGGGATCGTGCTGCGATACGGCGGCTTCTACGGGCCGGGCACCTCGATGGAGCCGGGCGCGGAGGAGTACGAGCTGGTCCGCAAGCACAAGTTCCCGCTCGTGGGCAACGGTGCCGGCGTGTGGTCGTTCATCCATGTCGCCGACGCCGCGGACGCAACGGTCGCGGCGATCGAGCACGGCCACCGCGGTGTGTACAACGTGGTCGACGACGACCCGGCGCCGGTCAACGTCTGGCTGCCGACGTTCGCGCACCAGCTCGGCGCCAAGAAGCCGATGCATCTGCCGCGCTTCGTCGGGCGGCTGTTCGCGGGTGAGACCGGCGTGATCATGATGACCGAGCTTCGCGGCGCCTCGAACGCCAAGGCCAAGCGCGAGCTGGCCTGGCGGCCGGCACACCCGAGCTGGCGGCAGGGATTCGCGGCGGCATGACGGATCGAGAGCAACTTCTCGACCAGCTGCGCCCGGTCGCGTTCGGGATCGCCTACCGGATGCTCGGCAGCGTGTCCGAGGCCGAGGACATCGTGCAGGAAGCGTTGCTGCGCGTGCACCGGGCGCTCGAGGCGGGCGAGGAGATCGCCTCGCCCCGCGCGTTCGTCGCCACCGTGACCACGCGGCTGGCGATCAACGAGCTGCGCTCGGCGCGCGCCCGTCGCGAGCAGTATGTGGGCGAGTGGCTGCCGGAGCCGATCATCACCGACGGTCAGGATGATCCGGCCCGGCACGCCGAGACCGCGGACTCGCTGTCGTTGGCGATGCTCACGCTGTTGGAGAGCCTCTCGCCCGAGCAGCGCGCCGTGCTGCTGCTGCACGACGTCTTCGGCTACGGGTATTCGGAGATCTCCGCGATCGTGGGGAAGAGCGAGGACAACACGCGGCAGCTCGCGACACGGGCGAGACACCACGTGGAGCAGCGCCGGCCCCGTTTCCACACGACGCGTGAGGAGCGCGACGAGCTGATGCAGCGGTTCTTCGCCGCAGCCGAGCGCGGCGATCTCGCGGGGCTCGAGGCGTTGCTCGCGCACGACGTGAAGCTGACCGGCGACGGTGGCGGCAAGGTTCCCGCGCTCGCACGGTCACTCCACGGGCGCAGCCGCGTCGCGCACGCGGTGGTCAATTGGGTGGGGCGCGTCGGGAGCCTCCCCGGCGTGTCGTTCCGTCCCGTCGAGATCAACGGTGGCCCTGGCGCGCTCTTCCTCGACGTGGAGGAGCGACTGATCGGCGTGTGCGCGCTCGACGTCGTCGACGGCCGGATCACGAGCATCAGCGGGATCGTGAACCCCGACAAGCTGGCGCACCTCGGACCGGTCGCCGACGTCGGGTCACTCCTCAGATCGGCACGAGGAGAGTGAGATGACGACGGACCAGGCGACCAGGAACAAGACGACGTTCCGAGCCTTTCACGACGCGATGAACGTCAGCGATGTGGACCTCGTGTCGAAGGCGATCGACGAGTTCGTCGAACCCGACGTGTTGATCCGCACGCCCTTGCCGACGCGCGCGACGGGCGCGCAGGCACTCAAGGAGGTGTTCGGGAGCCTCCATCGCGCGTTCCCCGATCTTCACATCACGGTCGAGGACGTGATCGCGGAGGACGACAAGGTCGTGGGCCGCAACACCGTGACCGGGACGCACCAGGGCGAGTACATGGGCCTCGCGCCGACGGGCAGATCCGTCATCTACAGCGAGATCTTCGTCTTCCGCTTCGCGGACGGCCGGATCGCCGAGACCTGGGGCGTCGTCGACGTCCTCTCGCAACTGCGACAGCTCGGCGCGCTTCCGGCGCCCTAACGCGACTCGCGTCGCGCGAACGCCCCAGCGCTTTACGGCTCGTTTACGGATGGGGTCTTGGATCCGGGGAGACAGGGTCCGTGCGTACGAGCCGGAGGTGTCCTCGTGGAGACCCGCCGAATGCTGCACTGCATCGTTCCCCCCGACCTCTTGGAGGCGTTGGCCCGATCGGAAGACGAGACGGTCCGCCGGGCGGCGATCGACACCCTGGCGGCGGACCGGCGGTTCCGCCTCGCCCGGGCCGAGTCCGCCGCCCGGATGGGTGGCATCACTGCACGTCCGGTGACCTTCGCCCGCACCGGCGGCACGCCCAATCGCACGATCTACGACCAGCGTCACTCGACCAGCCAGACCCCCGGGACCCCCGTTCGCTCCGAGGGCCAGCCGCCGGTGAGCGATCTCGCGGTGAACCAGGCCTACGACGGTCTCGGCGCGACCTACACGCTCTACTGGGACCTGTTCCAGCGCGACTCGATCGACGGGCAGGGGATGGCTCTGCCCGGTCTCGTGCACTACGGCACCAACTACGGCAACGCGTTCTGGGACAACGCGGGTCACATGTTCTTCGGTGACGGCGACGGCCAGATGCTGACCGAGACGACGGCCGGGATCGACGTGATCGGCCACGAGCTCACGCACGGCGTGACCCAGCACGAGGCCAACCTCACGTACTCGGGCCAGTCCGGCGCGCTCAACGAGTCCATCTCGGACGTGTTCGGCATCATGGTGAAGCAGATGGCGCTGAACCTGGACGTGAAGCAGTCGGACTGGCTCATCGGCAAGGACATCGTCGGCCCCCTGCTCCAGCCCGCGCTGCGGTCGATGGCCAAGCCCGGCGAGGCGAACAAGTACGACACCCAGCCGGCGACCATGGACGGATACGTCAAGGGCGGCGACGTCCACGTCAACTCGGGGATCCCGAACCACGCGTTCTTCGTGATCGCCACGACGCTGGGCGGGCACTCGTGGGACGCGGCCGGGCCGGTCTGGTACGCGACCCTGTGCGATCCCGGGCTGCATGCGAACGCGGGGTTCTCGCAGTTCGCGAAGCTGACTGTGAAGCAGGCGCAGCGTACCTACGGCGCCGGGAGCACGGAGCTCGACGCCGTGCGCACCGGCTGGGACGCCGTGAAGGTGCCGCTCTAGGCTCGGTGCGTGCGCGTCGAGGTCGTGCGTCGTGGCGGAATCGCCGGTGTGCCCGTGCGCGGTGAGCTGGAGACAGCCGCGCTTCCCGCCGGAGTGCGGACGGCCGCGGAGAAGGCCCTTGCGGCGCTGCCGTTCGGCGCGCCTGCACCGACGCCGGCCCATCCCGACGGGTTCAGCTACGAGATCACCCTCGCGGGAGAGGCGCGCGGCCCAGCGGTGCTCGACGAGCATGACGTGTCGCCGCCCGTTCGCGCCGCGATCGAACAGGCACTGGTCAAGGGTCGGCCGGGCTAGCGGAGCGCGGCGAGGCAGGGGGACAAAGGATGGTCGATCGTCAGGGTGGGACCGGCCGCGGCGGGATCCCGCTCGTCACGGGCCGGGTCGTGTTCGAGCGCGTCGAGACCGGCGACTGGCAGGTGGGCGGTGTGCTCGCGTGGCTCGATGCCGACGAGCTCGTCGTCCATGCCGGTCATCCGGCTGCGCGACTCGTCGTCGTCACCCAGGTCGACACGGTCGACGTCGGAGAGATCGACGAGCGCCAGTGGGCCGTGAGCACGGTCGGGCCGGCAGCGATGCTTGCCGGCGTCGAGCGCCCGGACGTCGAGGGACTCCGCGCTCGCGTCGGCGAGGTCTCGGTCCCGATGGACGCTCCCTACCTCGCCCCCCTCGAGGGCATGATGTGCGACTACTGCGATCCGGCGCGCTCCATCCTCAAGTGCCCGTATCACGGCAACCCGCACTGATCCCGTGACCACGCCGCCACCGCGGATCTGGTACCACCCCACGGAGCTCCGCTATCCGGAGGCGACGAGCTTCCTCGCGGGTACCCCGGTCGCGTTGGTGGCCGGTTTCTCCCTGGCGGCCGCGATCTCCGTCGCCGACACCAAGAACGCGAACCTGATCCGACAATGCTCCGTCGTCGCGTTCACGGTCGCGAGCGCGCTCGGACTCGTCGCGCTGGTCGTCTCGTACTGGATGCGTCTCGTCATGCGCACGCCGAACGACGTGCACGAGTGGACGCCCGAGCTCGCGGTCAGCGACGTGAAGATGGTCGACCTCGAACGCGCGCGGCTCGAGCGATCGGTGTGGCAGGTCGCCCTGCTGCTCGACGCTGCCGAGAAGCTCGCGGCGGCCTCGTTCTTCGCCGCACTAGCCGGTTTGTCGCTGCTCATCTTCTCGCGTCCGCACTACGCCAGCTTCCTCGCGGCCGGCGCGTTCTCCGCGCTGTTCGGGCTCGTCGTCGCCCTGATGCTCGTCGCGCCGCGCCTGCGGGGTCGGGTTCTCGCCGTCCTCGACTGGCGGGCCATGCGTCGCGCTCCGACGACGGATACGCAGAAGTGGTCAGGACGACATCGGTTCGACCTCGAACGGTTCGACCAGTCGCCGCTCCCGGGCCGGTATCTCGCGGTCCTCACTCCCGGCGCCCGCGACATCACCGCGGCGGGTCCCGAGACAACGGGTGTGCCGTGGACGCACGCCGAGATACTCGCGGCGGCGGAGGCGATCGGGGCGGCGGATGTCTATCTCGAGGCGCGGGCGGTGCTGGTCGACGCGTGCGATGACATCCGGACCAGCGCGGGCTCGCTCATCGGCGCCGTGGTCTTCGACGACGGCGCGCACCGGTCGTGGGCGTTGCATCCACTCGCGAAGGTGGGGCCGGGCCAGCTGCTGGTCAGCGTCAACGTACCGGTCGTCGCGCGCATGCTCGGTGTCGACGATCGCGACGTCTGGCGACGCATTCCGGTCACCGGGCAGCGTGAAGGAGACATCGCGTTCATGACGGTCGCGAACGGCGCCGCGTTCGCTCAGCTCATCCAGGAGGTCGCGGCCCCGGCTTGAGCTCAAATCACCGTCCGCGGATCACGCGATACTGAACGCATGTGGGTGGGGCGGGCACCGCTCGACGACGAGCTGCAAGCGGCGTATCTGGCGCGGCTGGGTGTCGAACGCGAGCCGCCTTCGGTCGACGCCCTCGTGCGGCTGCACCGCGCCCAGGTGGAGCGCGTGCCGTACGAGACGATGTGGATCCACGGCGGCGAGGCGTGGGACATCGATCCGGTCGCGGCCGCCGTCCGCGTCGCACGATCCGGCCGCGGTGGTTACTGCTATCACCTCAACGGCGCGTTCGGCGCGTTGCTGCGCTCGCTCGGTTACGACGTGCGCGCGCACGTGGGTGGTGTGCACGGACCGGACGGACCCGCTGCGGCGACGATCGGCAACCACCTCGTGCTCGGTGTCCACGGCCTGCCGTCCGATGCGAACCCGTCGGGCATCTGGTACGTCGACACCGGCCTCGGTGACGCGCTGTACGAGCCGGTCCCACTCCGGGCGGGTGAGTTCACGCAGGCGCCGTTCACGTTGACGCTCGTACGGCTCGACGAGGGTCACGGCGACTGGCGCCTCGTCCACGACCCCAAGGGCGGGTTCCCGCAGATGACCTGGAGCGTCGGCGATGCGCGGCCGAGCGACTTCGTCGAGCGGCACCAGTGGCTGTCGACCTCACCCGATTCGGGTTTCGTGCAGCTGGCCATGGCCGAACACCGCGACGCAACCGGCGTCGACGTGATGCGCGGCCTCGTCCTGGCGCGCGTCGGGAGCGGCGCGCGGACCAGTGAGCCGTTGACGAGACGCGACGACTGGTTCGGCGCGCTCGCCGACGTGTTCGACCTTCGATTCGATCACAGCGCGCTCGGGACGACCGACCGGTTGTGGGACGGAGTGGTCGCGTGCCACCGGCAATGGGAAGCGGACCTCCGTCGGTTGTCGGTGGACGCGAGCGCTGACTGACCGAACGCTCGGCGCGCCGCTACGACCCCGCCGGCATGTCGACCATCACCATCCACGGGATGCCGAACCGGTCGATGCACATGCCGAAGGCGGGGGCGAAGAACGTCTCGCCGATCGGCATCTGCACCTGTCCACCCTCGGAGAGCGCGTCGAACACGCGCTTGGCCTCCGACGAGTCGGACAGCGCGAGGTTGACGCACATGCCGTTCACCTGGCCGTTGAAGTTTCCGGACGGGTCGTCGGCGCCCATCAGCAGGCCGTCGGGCGCCATCAGCGCCGCGTGCATGATCGTGTCGGGACTCACGCCGGGGGGCGGCGAACCGGCCTCGGGGGGCGCGTCGGCCATCGACAGCAGCACGAGCTCGCCGCCGAGGACCTCCTGGTAACGGGTGAACGCCTCGCGGCAGTTGCCGGCGTAGGCGAGGTACGGGCGAATCGCCATCGGGTCGTCTCCTCGATCGTGTCGTCTGCGATCCGACTCCACCACCGGCCGGAACTCATCGGCGACGAGCCGGATCATCCACCGGTTCATCCTGCCCGTTCGTTACGTTCCCCGTGCAGGTGATGCCGGCATGAGAGAGCTCATGGGTATGGAGCCGTCGGGAAGCTCGTTCCTCCAGAAGTCGCTGGGCGCGTCCGGCGTCGCCGTCGCGTCGATCGGGCTCGGCGCGTGTGGCTCGTCGAAGGCGGCGAAGGCCGTGGCGGCGGTCACGACGACGACCGTGCCGGTCAAGAACGGTGACGACGCACTCGCGCGGCTCATGGACGGCAACGCGCGGTTCGCGAGCGACAAGCCGCTCAACCAGGGTCGCGACACCGTCCGGCGTACCGAGCAGGCGGCGGGACAGACGCCGTTCGCGATCATCCTCGGCTGCTCCGACTCGCGCGTCCAGCCGGAGATCGTGTTCGACCAGGGGATCGGGGACCTGTTCCTCGTGCGGGTGGCCGGCAACACCGCGTCGGTCCCGGTCGTCGTGGGCAGCATCGAGTACGCCGCGGTGACGTTCGGCTGCCCGTTGCTGATGGTCCTCGGTCACGACCAGCGCGGCGCGGTCAAGGCTGCGATCGACACCGCCAAGACCAGGTGGCCAGCGGCAAGCTCAAGGTCGTCGCCGCCGAGTACACCCTGCACACGGGCAAGGTGACAGTCCTCACCTAGTCGGTAGTCTGCGGCGATGCCGAGCAGGGACGAGCGACGCGGTCGTCTCGCGGGGCGTGTGGTGCTGATCACGGGCGCCGGGAGCGGCATCGGGCGCGAGGCCGCGTTGCTCGCCGCTTCGGAGGGCGCCGACGTCGCGGCAATCGGTCTGAACGTGGACGACCTCGATGCCGTGGTGGAGGAGATCCGCGCGACCGGCTGTCGTGCCGAGGCCCGTCGGGCCGACGTTTCGGACGAAGCCGCGCTCGCCGACGCGGTCACCAGCCTCGCCGCCGCGCTCGGTCCGGTCAGCGTCGCGTTCGCGAACGCCGGCACGCTCACGCACCGGTCCACGATCACCGAGCTCGACCTCGACGAGTGGCACCGCGTGCTCGCGGTCGACCTCACGGGCGTGCTCCTCACGTTCCGCTCCGCGCTCGCGCAGTTCGACGGGCGCGGTGGCGTGTTGCTCGCGTCGGGATCGTCGCTCGCGTTGCGTCCGGGTGTCGGCCTGTTGCCGTACGTCGCGGCGAAGGCCGGCGTCCACGCGATGGCGCGCAGCCTCGCCCTGGAGCTCGCGCCGCGCCACATCCGGGTCAATGTGATTGCACCGGGCCTCGTCGACACGCCCATGACCCGCGGCATGCCCGGCCACATCGAGGCCGGTCTCGAATCGGTGCCCCTCGGCCGGCTCGTCGACGTGCACGACGTCGCCGCACTCGCGGTGCACCTCATGACCGACGACGCTGCGTCTGTCACGGGCAGCGTGTTCACGGTCGACGCCGGTCGAACGGCGGTCTAGCGCGCGTCCTCCCCGCGCGTCAGAGCTCGCGCACACCCATCTCGCGTAGGTAGTCGCGCATGCGCAGGTCCTCGTCGATCCCCATCGCGTCGAGCAGTCGATACAACCCGTCGAACGCGTCCGCCCCGACCGCCCGACGAAGGCGTGTCTCGATCGCGCGCGCGGCCTTGCGCTGTGCGGCGAGGTACTCGTCCGCGCGCTGCGTCACCGCGACGATCTTCTCCCGGCCGCTCGTCGGCGACGGCTTCAACGTCACGTACCCGCGCTCCCGGAGGCTCGCGACCACCTTGCTCGCGCCCTGGCGCGTGATGCCGAGCTCGCGACCGATCTGCGAGGTCGTGATCTCGGGTGTGCGCTGGCACATGCGCAGCACCCGCGCGTCCGGGAACCGTCGTGGGCCAAAGCCCGCGTCGGCCATCGCGTCGTCGAGTTGACGCTGGTACGCGACCCAGGCGCGACGGAGCGCGGGACCGAGCGGCCCGTGCTTCGATGCTCGATCGCTCATCGACCCAGGCGACGATTGGCAACCACGGTTGACATTCTAGCCCGTGCTTCCCATACTCGTCACGTGAGGGTTCGACCCCGCAGCCGTGGGTCCCGGCGGGCGCTGGCGCTCGCCCTCGGCTCCGCCCTTCTCGCCGCGGGGTGCTCGCAACACGAGGCGGTGTCCTCGACGACCCGACCCACCACAGCGGAACGCCCGTTCACGATCACGGCCACACGTGACGCGCTGGCGACCGACGCCACGTCACCCGTGGTCCACGACAACGAGGTCATGGCCCTCGCCCCGCACGACGGTCGCCTCTTCGCGGCGACCGACCAGTGGGAGTACCCGGGTCCGTCGCCCCACGGCCAGGTCCTCGTGAAGGACTCGCGCGACGCGTCATGGCGCATCTTCGAGGACACACAGTCGCTTCGGGTGCAGGCGATCGACTCGTTCCCGATCCCGCGCGACCAGGGCTCGGGCCCCGGGCACTCGGTGCTCGTGACGCAGGCGATCGTGCACGGCCGATCCGAGGTGCAGTGGCTCGTCGACGGCGCGCCGTCGTTCGCGCCCGCCGATTCGTTCGCACTCGCCTCGACCCAGACCGACGTCCGTTCGTTCGGCGCGCACGAGGACGGCGGCACGTGGTCGGTCTACGCGGGCGCGGAGCCGACCGGCATCCTGCGCGGAACCTGGTCGCCGAGCGCCCACACGCTCGTCTTCGATCCGACACCCGAGCTCACCGCGGCGCCACCGGGATCGCCCGGACTCAAGACCCAGAAGGTCACGGGGTTCGCCGACTGCGGCGGCGCGCTCTACGTCACGATCAACACGCGGCTCTACCGCCGCAACGACGGCGACCTGCCGCCCGGGGTGCCGCGTTGGGTCCTCGTGTACCAGGAGCCGCCGGTCGGCGCGTTCAACAGCGGGCTGCGCGGTGTCTCGTGCGTGCGTCACGACGGCGCGCCGGCACTCATCGTGTCGACCGAGGGCACCGGCAACGTGTACCGCTTCGATCACCTCCCACGCGGCCGGCTCGACGCCGCGCCGGGTGTCGCGCTGACACCGACGCTCGAGCTCTCGGCCGCGGGTGCGCTCCGATCCATGCTCGCCGCGCAGGGCACCGACGTCCCGGCGACCGGCAAGGGCTCGATCGACTACGTGATCGCGGCGTACAACGACTTCCAGACGCTCCGCGTCGACGGGTCGGACCGGCAGGTCTTCGGGTTTGAATGGGCGTACGCCGGTGGGTGCCCGTCGACGCGGACCTGCGGACCGACGGCGTTCGGCGGCGCGACGTTCGACGCGGCCGCCTGCTTCGCCATCCGGACTGATGACGGTGGGGCACCGTCCTACGTCCCGCGGTGCCTCGGCGGACGCGACTTCGCGCCGACCGGCGTCACGACGCCGCCGATACGCGCCGGGCAGGCCTACGTCTCGATCCGGACGATCGCGCCGTCGCCCTTCGGCGACGCGCGCCTGTACTACGGCGGGTACGACTGCAACTTCTTCCCGGCCGACGGCACCGCGTGGGTTGCCGCGTCGAGTGTGCGCGCCGTTGTTCCCGACAATGCGGTGGGACAGGAGGACGGATGATGTCGCGACGCACGATGTTCACGGGCGCGCGGGCCAGGATCGTCGCGAGCCTGTGTGTGGTGACGAGCGCGGTGCTCGTCGCCGCCTCGTGCAGCAGCAGCGCGAGCTCGGCCCGTTCCCCGTCGGGCTCGGGCACGCGCGTGCACGGCGGGCCGAACGGCACCTACGTCGTCTCCAACGACATCCACAAGATCAAGCACGTCGTGGTCATCCAGCAGGAGAACCGGTCCTTCGACTCCTATTTCGGGACCTATCCGCACGCCGACGGCCTCCCGATGAAGGACGGCAAGCCGTCGACCTGTGTGCCCGACCCGAAGACGAACGCATGTGTCGCGCCCTACGTCGATCACGCCGACGTCAATGGCGGGGGTCCGCACAACGCCGCGAACGCGTCCGCCGACGTCAACGGCGGGAAGATGGACGGCTTCATCGGGCAGGCCGAGGCGGGCCGGAAGGGTTGCCTGAACGCGACCGACCCCGCGTGCACGAACTCGGCCAACCCCGACGTGATGGGCTACCACGTCGGTAGCGACATCCCGAACTACTGGGCCTACGCGAAGGACTTCGTGCTCCAGGACCACATGTTCGAGCCCAACGCGTCGTGGAGCCTGCCCGCGCACCTGTTCCTGGTGTCGGAATGGTCGGCGTCGTGCACGCAGCACAACAACCCGTCGTCGTGCACGAACTCGCTCCAGGGTTTGCGCAAGGCCGGCGACCGTCCGCCCGACTACCCGGCGTACCTCGACGGCAAGACCAGCAACAAGCCGATCTATGCGTGGACCGATCTCACCTACCTGCTCGACAAGCAGCACGTGAACTGGGGCTACTACGTCGTGAGCGGCTCGGAGCCCGATTGCGAGAACGACGGCGCGATGACGTGCGCGCCGGTCGCGCAGAACTCGTGGACGCCCGGGATCTGGAACCCGCTGCCGTGGTTCGACACGGTCAAGGCCGACAACAAGCTCGGCAACATCCAGTCGGTCGACCGGTTCTATGACGCGGCGAAGAGCGGTTCGTTGCCCGCGGTCTCGTGGGTCGTGCCGTCGGGTGAGGTGAGCGAGCACCCGCCGTCGCCCGTGAGCTTCGGCCAGAGCTACGTCACCAGCATCGTCAACGCCGTCATGAAGAGCCCGGACTGGAGCTCCACCGCGATCTTCCTCGCGTGGGACGACTGGGGCGGGTTCTACGACCACGTGACCCCGCCAACCGTCGACGAGAACGGCTACGGGCTGCGCGTGCCCGGCATCGTGATCAGCCCGTACGCGAAGAAGGACTACGTCGACCACCAGACGCTCAGCTTCGACGCCTACGACAAGTTCATCGAGGACGACTTCCTCGGCGGGCAGCGCATCGATCCCGCGACCGACGGCCGGCCCGATCCGCGCCCGAGCGTGCGCGAGTCGGAGAAGATCCTGGGCAACCTGGTGCAGGACTTCGACTTCCACCAGAAGCCGCGCAAGCCCGTTGTCCTGCCCGTGCATCCCAAGACGACGTTGACGGGAACGCCCGATCCCGCGCACGTCCCGGCGGCGGCGAAGGCGGCCGACGACGACGGCTGACCCGCTCGGAATCAGACCGCTGTGGCCGCGACGACCTCGTCGAGCACGTCCTGGCCGGGCATGTCGGGCGGGGTGACCGTCGGCAGGGTGCGCGCGATGTCGTAGGCGGCGTCGATCGACTCAGCGGTGATCAGCGGGCTGTGCGCGCTCGCGATCGTCGTCATGCCGAGCGCGCGCGACGCGTCGCACGCGGCTGCGAAGCGGGCCGGGTCGACCAGGCCGAGCCACGGCGAGAGCGCGTGGTACATGAACATCGTCATGCCCGACTGCCAGAACACCGGGTCGAGCTCGGCGACCGTGGCGACCGGCCCGCCCGGCATCGGGGTCGCGAACGAGTCGACGGCCCAGTACACGCCGGTGGTCTCGTCGAAGAGACCGCGCGTGGTGGGGGAGTCGTACATCGGGGGACGGAGCGCGAGGAGACGGCGGTCGCCGACGTCGAACGACTCACCGCTGTTGACCCACCGCATGCGCGCAAGAGGAAACTCGAACGCGTTCGAGTGGCGCTCGGCGATCGCCCAGCTCCCGACCAACGTCGCGTTCGTGCACTCGCTCATGACGTGCTCGAGGTTGCCGGTGTGGTCGATGTCGTCGTGGGACAGGAAGATCCAGCGCACGTCGGCAGGGTCCACGAGCGTGAACACGTCGTCGAGCCACTGCTTCCGGTTCGCGATGGTCCCGGTGTCGACGATCACGGGCTCGGCGCCACGGATCACCATCGAGTTCAGGTAGACCGCGAGCGGGGCGCCGATCGCGTCCTGGACCTGATGGACGACGAAGGTGTCGGGCGCGATCCGGGTCGGCTTCACACGGACCGAGGGCTCGACGGGCGAGAAGCTCATGACAGTGCGTCTCCTTGGGCGACGGCAGACCATTTGACTGCACGACTGCATGCAACTCTAATGCACGCCTACGTGCATGTAAAGTAGGGACATGCCCCGGAGCTACTCGATGGCGAACCGCAGCCGCATGACCGCCGACACCCGGGAGCGGATCCTGGACGCGGCCGTGGCGGTGCTGATCCGGACGGGGCCCGAGGCGCTCACGATGCCGGCGGTCGCGGAACAGGCCGACGTCGCATTGCGGACCGTCTACAACCACTTCCCGTCGAGGGAGGTGCTCGCGGTCGCGGCGTACGACCGGCTCGCCGGCGCCACGCAACAAGCCGTCGCCGGGCTGGCCACCGACGGCACGCCACGCGAGCGGCTGGCCCGCTTCGTCGAGGCCTTCTGCATGTCGCTCGAGCACGAGAGCCCGGGCGCCGCGGTCATCATGGCCACCGCCAGCATTCCCGAGGTCGACCAGCGCATCCGCGAGGTGCGCGCGTGGCGGCGTCAGGAGATCGCCGAAATCCTGCGTGCCGCGAAACGCGAGGGCGCGCTCTGCGTCCCGCTCGAGCAGGGGATCGCGCTCACGTTCGTCGCGACGTCGTACGCGACCTGGCAGTCGCTCACCGTCGAGTGCGCCCTCTCACCGGCCGTCGCGATCAAGCTGCTGCAGACCACCGTCGACCGGAGGCTCTTCGAACCCGAGTGATCGCAGGTGCCGCTCGCGATCCGGGCGAGGATGGAGTCATGGATGCCCACCGCAGCGCGCTGATGCGCGAGATCCTCGCCGAGATGGACCGCCGCATCCGCCAGAGGGATCGGATCCGGGGCTACAGGCGTCGTGGTGACCAGGTCGTCATCGCGCTGACCGCAGACGGCGAAGCGCTCGCGGCGGATCTCGAGGCGCGTTACGGGGACGCGGTGCAGCTTCGGGTCGGCAATTTCGCGTTCCCCTTCACCCGACCATCGGAGTTCAGCCGCGATCTGGCGCCCGAGGCGACGGTCGCGATCGACGGCCTCGTGCTCGATGCGATGCTCGACGACGCCGTCGTTCCGAGCGGGCGAAGCACACGAGGTCGGGTGCGGTTCGAGAACCGCGGGACGGCCCGGATCGCGATCGGCACCGGCGACCCGCTCGGCGGTTACGTCGTGCTTCGGGGGACGAGCGAGATCGTGGGCGGTCGTGGTCGCGCCGCGCGAGGCGTCGCCATGGCCGTGACGTTGAGCCCGGGTGACACCCGCGAGCTCGCGTTCCTGTTGTCGACCGCCAGCACCGATCCCACGTTCGGGTATCGGCTCCCGCCCGGCCACTACGACGTCGTCGTTCCGATCCCGCTGTACCAATCGCTGCCCGACCCGGGAGAGGACGATCGTCTTCTCTCACCGCCGGTGCTCCTCGAATTGACCTGAGCACTTCCGCGCGGCCGACGCTGCACGATCACGGGCGCGCTCAGCCGCTGGCGGCGGCGCGCGACGCGGACACGGGCGCGGCGGTGGCCGGATCCCAGTCGCACGCAGCCGCCGGACCGCGTGCGGGCGCGTCCAGCGGACAGCTCGACATCGGCGGTACCTCGGGCTCCACGAGCGGGCGACGGATCGTCAGCCATGCGAGCACACCGCCGGCGGCCAGCGCGCCGGCCGCGATCAGGAGCGCGCGCTCGAAGCCGGTCGAGAACTCGGCCGGGTGCGCGTACGAAGCGCTGGTGATCCCCGCGGCGACGGGCAGCACGGCGACCGCGATCAGCTGGGCGGTTCGGGCGACGTCGTTGTTCACCGCGGACGCGACGCCGGCGTTCTCGGACGGCGCCGCCGCGAGCACCGTCGCGGTCAACGGCGCAACGGTCGCGGACAGACCGAGCCCGAAGATCGTCATGCCCGGCAGCACGTCGGCGACGTACGTCGCGCCGCTGCCGACCTGCGACAGGAGCAGGATTCCCGCACCCGCGATGATGGGACCGATCGTCATCGGCAGGCGTGGTCCCGTGCGGGTGGCGAGTCGTCCCATCCGCGGCGACAGCACCAGCATCACGGCGGTGATCGGGAGCAGTGAGGCGCCGGCAGCGGTCGGGGAGTAGTGCACGACCCGCTGCAGCTGGATCGGCAGCAGGAACAGCGCACCACCCAACGCGGCGTACACCACGAACGTCACCGCGTTCGCGGCGCTGAACTGCGCGGACTTGAAGATCGAGAGCGGGAGGATCGGGTGGTCGCTGCGCGCCTGGACGACGAAGAACGCGGCCAGTGCGATCACGCCGAGGATCGCGCTGGTCAGCACGATCGGAGCGGTCCATCCCTTCGACGGCCCCTCCGTCAACGCGTACACGATGCCGGCGAGGCCGAGCGCACCGAGCGCGGTGCCGAGCAGGTCGGGACGGGTCGGCGCGTTCGGGTCGCTCGTCTCGGGAACGTGCCGCAGCGAGAGCCAGATGACTGCGGCCCCGAGCGGGACGTTGATCACGAAGATGAGCCGCCAGGACACGGACTGGATGAGCCAGCCCCCGACGAACGGCCCGATTGCGGTCGCGATCCCGGCGAAGCCGGACCACGCGCCGATCGCCGCGGCCCGGTCCTCCTTGCGGAAGCTCGCCTCGAGGATCGCAAGGCTTCCCGGCGTCAGTAGCGCGCCGCCGACGCCCTGCAGGGCGCGTGCACCGATCAGCAACGCGGAGGTCGGGGCCAGCGCGCAGCCGACGGACGCGAGCGCGAACCAGACCACGCCCACGACGAAGATCCGGCGGCGACCGAGCCTGTCGCCGAGCGAGCCCCCGAGGAGCAGGAAGGCCGCGAGTGTCAACGTGTACGCGTTGACCGTCCACTGGAGGGACGTGAGACCGCCACCGAGATCGGCGCCGATGCGCGGCAGCGCGATGTTGACGACCGTCGCGTCGAGCGATGCCATCGCCGAGCCGAGGATCGTCGCGACCACGACCCACCGTCCCCGCGCGGACTTCAGCACCAGCGGGCTGCCGTTACCCGCAGTCTCGGTCACGCCACTCCTCGGGACGGGGACGCGACCCAATGTAGGACTTCGAAGCCTGTGCGCAACCGGCGTCTGCTCCTCGACGCTCCGACGCAGGTGGCCGTACGATCCGCTGTTCTTCGACGAGGGAGCACCGGGTGGGCAGGGACTCGGAATGGCCGGAGAAGCTGCGCGCGCTCGCGCAGGAGCGCATCGACGAGCCGGTGGTCGCCGCGGGTGTGTTCGCTCCGGCCGGCGCCGTCGGCAGCACGGGTACGGCCAAGCTCAGCCCCTTGACGGGAATGTTCCGTGACCGCCAGGTGAACAAGCGCTCCGGTGGCCTCGGTCATCACGGGACGTTCAAGTTGCGCCAGGCCCTCATCGCGGTCACGGCCGACCGCGTCTACGGCTTCAACTCGAAGCCGAAGGGTCGTTCCGGGTGGCAGATCGTCGATCACGTCGCGACGTGGAACCGCAGCGACGTGCGGGTCACGGTCGCCGACGCGCGCATGACGCGCCTGATCACACTCGCGATCGCGTCGACCGGACAGCGCTACGAGTTCGAGATGATGAGGCTCGCAGGGACGTTGAACGACGCGCTGCTGGATGCCCTGACCCGTCCCGCGTAGCTACGCCGCGCGGGTGTTCCGGTACGGAGCCTCGAGCACGGCGCAAACCTGCGCGCACACCGTCTCCGGACCGATCCACGACACCCGCGCCGGGTCGTGGCGACGACCCCAGAGCATGAGCAGGCGGGTGGCCGGGTCGGCGACGACGGTGGGATCGCCATCGGGCTCGGCGATCCAGAGATGTGCCCCGTGGTCGTCGGCCACGATCACGACGTCCGGCTGCCCGGGCGACGCGAGCCGAGCGTGAAGATCGTCCACGCCGGCCCGACGCGAGCGCGCCGCGATGCACTCCGGCGAGCCGTCGAGCATCTCGTTCAGGACGACGACACCATGCGCGGTCAACTCCGGCTGGGCCAGGAGCTCACGGCTCGTCGCGTCGGTGCCGACGAGGTCCCAGCGGTGGAGGGCGGCCTCGCTGCGTCCGTGCAGTGCGAGCGTCGCCGCGTTCGACGCCCGGCCGGCGAACGCGACCGTCGCGTCGTCGCCCATCTGCGCCAGCCGCATGAGCGCGCCGACCAGCCGACCCGATTGCGCGCGCAGCGCGCTCCGGAGCGTGTCGTCGCCCATCGCAACGAACGGTGCCTCGCGGTCGCGCATGTCACGCGTGGGCCGGGCACGATCGTCGGCGAGCGTGCCGTCGATCAGGTCCGCCATCTCCGCCGCGCCCGCGGCGAGGTGCGCCATCAAGTCGTGCGCGACCCAGCCCGCGCACGCCGTCGGTGCATCTGCGGGTACACGCTCGAGCGTCTCGGCCAGTGCCGTCATCTCGTCCATGTCGCGATGATCGCGGTCCACCGTCGACCGGTCTGGCGGCAAACGGACAGGACCGTCACCGCGCCGCGTCAGCCCGACGTGCGGCGGTGCGCGGTGAGGAAGTCGAGGATGCGATCGGTCGCGGGGAACGTCTTGCCGGCCGTGGAGTCGGTCGGGTCTCGAATGGCGTCGCCGCTCGAGGGCCAGGGATGGGTCCCGCCGGCGACCGTGTCGAGGACCACTTCACTGCCGCCGGCGCAGTGCGCGTACCGGAGCTCGTCGACACCGGGTTGGAGCACGGTGTTCAGCGGCGTGGCGTCACAGCCGTACTTCTTCGCGTAGCCGGCGATCACGCTCTGCGCCGGAGGGATCGGGATGGTCGAGCCGCGCACGGTGCCGCCCGCGTAGGGCACCTGCGGATCGGCCGTGCCCGCGACGGCGATGGCGGCGGGCGTGACGTCCGCCGGACAGCTGGTGGGCGTGGTCGCGGACACCATCGCGACCGCGCCGAACTCGTACGGCGCCTTGCACACCAGGAACGCCGCGAACGCCGAGCCGTTCGAGTGTCCCGCCGCGTACACGCGACTGGTGTCGACGCAGAGGCGTTGCTCGAGGTCCCCGAGCAGCGCGTGCACGAAGCCGTAGTCGTCGGCCTCGCCCGGCGCGCTGAACATGTTCCACTGCACTCCGAGCGAATCGGGTGTCACGACGATGAAGCCGCGTGCGCTGCCCTTCGCGCCCATGTTCGTGTTCGCCTCGGTCGTCTCCTTGCGGCCGAGGAACCCGTGGAAGTCGAAGACGAGCGGCGCTGGCGTCCGCCCGTCGTAGCCGCGCGGGAGCGCGAGGAGATAGGTGCGATCGTGACCGCCGAAGCGGAACGTCTGCGGCGCGGTGGTCGGTGTCGCGGGCCGCGCGGGACGGCACGTGGGCGCACCGGCGGCACGTCCGGCGCCGCCGGTGGTGGGTGTGGCGTGTCCACCGTTCGAGCCCGTGCAGGCGGCGACGAGGCACGCGATCACGAGCGCGGTGAGGACGGTTGACCGTGACGTTCCGATACGACACCATATCCAGATACGGACGCGTATGTCGACCGTTCAGCCCGGGAGGAGCGTCGGCGCAGGTGGACCGCTCAGACCGAATCGCGCGTGAGGTTGCGGAAGAAGTAGACGATCCCGTTGAACGCGGTCTCTCGCGGCATCGCCTCGGGGTCGAGCTCGTGCAGGATCTCGACGCCGTTCGTGGTCGCGTGCGTCCACGCGGCCAGCCGGCTCGCAGGCACCGGCAGCGCGACGCCCAGATGCGTGGCGATGTCGACGGTCAGCTGCTCGTAGATCGCGCGTACCTTCCGTTCGTGCTCCGCGAGGCGCTTCCGCGCGCTGGGTGTACGCAGCGCGTAGGTACGGAACTCGTTGAACAACAGGAACCAGCGGCGTCGGTCGGAAGGGCTGCGTCGGCGGCCGAAGCGCCGCATTCCTTCCACCAGGTCGTCGATGGTCGTGATCGACGCGACCATCTCCTCGAGATCGGTGACCATCTGATTCGACGACTGCTCGAGCAGCGCGAGGAACAGATCGTCCTTGTCCTGGAAGTTGGAGTACACCGCACCGCGCGAGTAGCCCGCGCGCTGGGCGATCTCGTCGAGCGACGCGGCGGCGAAGCCCTTCTCGCCGAACACGTACGCAGCGGCGTCGAGCAGTCGCGCGCGGGTTCGAGCCTGGCTCTGCTCGCGGGTGAGACGCACCACCTCGCCATTGTGTCAAAGCGACGCGGCAGCGCGTTGACGGTGCTGCACCCGAGGCGGGCCGCGTGAGCGGCGGGACCGACCGCCGCGGCTTTCTGAGCCGTGTCGGGCGACTCGGGGCCGCGCTCGGGCTCGGCGGGCTCGGCGCGACGGGTGTGGTGTCGCGTCGCGCGTCGTCGGCGTCGATCGGCTCACGCGCGCGCACCGGACCGTGTCCGGCGCCGGGCGCGGTCACCGGCGCCGACCTGGTCGACGTCGACAGGTTGTGGCACTGGGTCGAGCAGATGGTCGACCTCGGACCTCGGATCACCGGCAACCGCGCCCACCGCAGGTACCTCGACTTCCTGCACGACCGGCTCGATTCGTCGGGTCTCCACGTGATCCGGTATCCGGTGCCGCTCGACGAATGGCAGGCCCGGTCGTGGTCGTTGCACGTCGTGGACGCGCGACGCGAGCGGCACACGATCCCCGTCGCCTTCTACCGGCCGCACTCCGGTGAGACCGCGGCGCGGGGCGTCACCGCCACGGTGGTCGACATCGGGGCAGGACGCGACGCCGACTACGCGGGGCGCGACGTCCAGGGTCGCATCGTGCTCGCGGACTGGAGCATCCCCAACCTCACGGCCGCGGTGTGGACCACGGTCGCGGACTACGTGCACCCGCCGAGCATCGCGGAGGAGCTCTCGCACGAGCCGTTCGCGCGCATCTGGCTCGGTATCCCGGAGCCGCCGGATCTCGCGCTCGCGAAGCAGCATGGCGCGGTCGCGATGATCGACGTGCTCGACCAGTCGACGCCGCTCGCCCGGGGGCAGTTCTCACCGCACCAGCAGGACCACGTCGGGCTGCCCGCGCTGCACCTCGACCGCGCTCAGGGCGAACGCCTGCGCGGGCTCATGGCACGCGGTCCGCTCGAGGCCACGCTGGTGCTCGACGCTCGCGTCCGCCGCACCACCGTCGACTACCTCGGTGCAACCCTTCACGGCTCGGGATCGCTGCCCGGCTCGCTCCTGCTCATGACCCATACCGACGGGCAGAACGGGACCGAGGAGAACGGCGGTCCAGCGCTGCTCGCGCTGGCGCGCTATCTGACCAACCTGCCGCGCCGGTGCCGCCCGCGCGACGTGACGTTGCTGTTCTCGCCGAACCACATGACATCGACGGCATCGACCCTGAAGCCCGACACGTGGCTGCGCCAACACCCCGAGATCCTGCAACCCGTCGCGATGGCGCTGGTTGCCGAGCACCTGGGTGCACTGGCCTGGGACGACGATCCGGTCACCGGCCGCTACCGCGCATCCGGCTACTCCGAGCTGGCCGCGATCCCGGTCGGCAACAGCGAGGTGCTGAAGCGGGTCGCGATCGAGGAGGTGCAGGCCGCTGACCTCCGGCGCGCCGCGGTGGTGCGCCCCCGTGAGGGTGGTCTCTACGGCGAGGGCACCTTCGCGTACCGCCTCGGTGTCCCGACGATCGCGTTCATCACCGGTCCGAGCTATCTCGTGCAGGTGACGGATGACGGCGATCTCGACAAGCTCGACCGGCACCTCATGCACGAGCAACTCGTCTTCCTCGCGCGTGTGCTCTCGCGGATGCTGAACCTGCCCTCCGCGCGTCCGTGACGAGGGAGCGACCGGCAACCTACGCGTGCTCGCGCGCGATCCCGTACCGGCTCGTGTAGTCGGCAAACTCCTCATCGAGGCTCGCGTACGTCCATCCGAAGTCGGCGGGGTCGTAGCGGTGGCGGCCGAACGCGTCCTGGCCGCGCTGGTCGAGCCATGCGTGCATGCGCCGTTCGTGGAGCTCGGTCACCGGCTCACCGTGCCGCGCGTACAGGTCGCGGACGGTGCCGATCGGATCGGCCATGAACGCGTCGTAGTGCACGTGCGCGCACCAGCCGTCAAGCGCGCTCGAATCGAAGTCCGTCGCGGTCGAGAGCGCGTGCTTCGCCTTGCGCTTCCATTCCTCGGCAACGGCATAGGGCTCGGTGCGGGAAGTCAGCGGGGCCTGCGTCGCGTTCACGAGACTCACGAGCGACGTGACGACCGTTGCGGGATCGCGGTGCGTCCAGATGACGCGCGCGTCGGGATATGTGGCCAGCATGGTGCCGAGGCACCACAGATGGTTCGGCGACTTCAGCACCCAACGTTCGGTCGGCAGCGCGGCCTGGAACGTCTGGAGCGCGAGACGGTGCTGCGCGTACGCGGGCGTCATGTCCGCCGTCTCCAACCACCGGCCGTAGGACGGGACGTGGGCCTGCGTCTCGAGCCCGAGCGTGCGCACGTCGTACATGAACAGCGCGACGCATTCCTGCGCGAGCGTCGCGCCGAACGGGTGCATCGCCCGCAGCGGCGGGTTGAGCTTGAACAGGCCGTCGATCTCACGCGCCGTCGCGGCGATGCGCGGATCCTCACCGACATCGGCGAGGGTGGGGGGCGGGATCGGATGCGCGCCTTCCCAGTGCAGCAACGGGCGCGCGAGTGGGTCGAGCCCGAGCAGCATCGACAGGAGGCTGGTGCCGGTCCGCGGCAGCCCGACGATGATCCACGGGCCCTGGACCTGCTGGTGGTGGACCTCGGGATGCTCGACCGACCACTGGTGCAGCGCGATGCGGTTCACGAGCGCGCCCGAGAGCATGCGGTGCACGAGCAGGCGACCGAACGTGGTGAGCTCGGCCTCGTCGAGCGCCGAGGCGACGAAGCGCTCGAGCGGCTCGCGGTAGCTGTCGGACCCGAGATCGTCGCGACCGGCCTTCTTGCACGCGGCGGCGACGATGCCGTCGGCCGACAGCCCGGGCCGGTCCACACCGAGTGCCTGGAGCCGCGCGCCGACGCGGTTGAGCAGGAGCAGCGGCCGGCTTCGCAGCCCGGCGTCGCGATACGTGTACTCGACCGTCATCGGGCGATCTCCACGACGGTACGGCCGATCGAGCGGCGGTGCGCGTGCTCGGCCAGCGCGGCGCCGGCCTGCTCGAGCGGGACCCGCGCGCCCACATACGGCCGGATCCGTCCTTCCGCGATCAGCTGCAGCAGGCGTCCGTGCACCTCGTCGGCGGTGTCGCGTCCGAACGGGTTGAACCCGAAGCGGCGCATGGCCGGGTCGTTGTGGTCCACCCACGCGAGCATCACGCCGACGACGGAGAAATTGCCGACGCACGTCATGCGCAACGGACGCCCGGTCATCCCGTTCTCGGGGTCGTCCGCGTAGCCCAGCGCGACATAGCGGCCGTCGCGCGCGACGCAGCGCCACGACGGCATGACGAACTCCCCGCCCGCGAGGTCGTACACGACGTCGGCCCCGCGGTCGCCCGTGTGCGCGAGCACCGTTTCCACGAAGTCGTCCTTGGTATGGTCGATCGCGAGCTCGGCGCCGAGCTTCTGGCACAGCGCGAGCTTCTCGGGCCCGCTCGCGGTCGCCAGCACGCGCGCGCCGAGGACGTTGCCGAGCTGAATCGCCGCGGTCCCGAGGCCGCTCGCCCCGGAGTGCACCAAGAGTGTCTCGCCCTCCTGCAGCCGGGCGCGATGGAACAACGCCAGCGCGCCGGTGTGGAACGGGATGACGAACGCGGTCGCCTCCGCGTCGTCGAGCTCGGGCGGTGCCTCGAACACCGACGTGGCCGGGGCCAGCGCGTACTCGGCCAGGCCACCGGTCGCGTTCAGCGTGATCGCGACGACGCGGCGACCGATCCATGCCTCGGCGCCCTCCCCCGCCGCGTCGACCTCCCCGCACACGTCCATGCCCAGCGTGAACGGCGGTGGTGTCGGCACGGATACGAGACCGCCACGGCAGCGGTCGATGTCGTTGAAGTTCAACGACCCGGCGCGCACCCGGATCCGGACCTGGCCCGGTCCCGGTTCGGGCACGTCGACGTCGACGACCTGCAGGACCTCGGCCGGTTCGCCGTGCTCGCGCACCTGCAACGCCTTCATCGTGCTCCTCCGATCGTCGCGTCGGGCGGGGTTCTCGAGAGCAGCGCGTTCACAGCGGGGACGAGCAGCGTCGTCAACCGGCGGCGGACGTCCTCGGGGTCGGCGCCGTTCGGACCGGGGACGGCCGCGAACGACACCAGCAGGCGCAGGATCCAGTCGACCAGGTCGTCGGTCGCGCGAGCGGAGAGACGCGAGCCCGTCGCGCGGGCGATCGCCGGGCGGATCGCGTCCTCGGCGATGCGACGCAGCGCGGCCGCGCGCAACGCGCGGTTCGCGGCCCAGGCCGCGTCGTCGGACGTGAACAACGCCGCGTGCACGGGACGGCGACGGACCTCGGCGATCGAGAACAGCATGCCCTCGACGATGCGCTGCGACGGGTCGTCGACCGACACGAGGTGGTGCTCCGCGTCACGCGCCATCGCCTCCGACTCGCGGGTGAGCACCGCGAGGAAGATCGCCTCATGGCTGCCGAAGCGGCGGTAGAGGGTCGCGCGTGAGATGCCCGCGGCCCTCGCGACGTCGGCCGCGGTGGTGCGGGCGACGCCGAGGCGCACGTAGCAGGCCGCCGCGGCGTCGAGGACGGTGTCGGTGTCCGATGCGCTGGCCGTCAGCAGGGGTTGAGACACGCGACAGAGATTGTCTCGTGTCTCAGATCCGGGCAAGAGCCCTGGCCAGGCGCTACCGGACGGCGCTCAGAGGCGGCGCGGGGGTTGCGATCCGGGGCCACGGCGTGCCCCGCTCGGCTGCGAGCGCGACGTCGAAGAGCAGCGGGTCGGCGTGGTGGCGGGCCAGCACCTGGAGACCGACCGGCAGCCCGTCGACGAGCCCGGCCGGCATCGAGACCGCGGGGTTGCCGCAGAGGTTCGAGATCATCGTGAGCGCGCCCATGCTCACGAGATCGGGGAACCGGCTGGTGGTCAGGTCGAGCAGACGCGTCGGTACATCGGGGAAGACCGCGGCAACCAGGCGCGCGCCGGTCAGCGCACCTCGCAGCGCGAGTTGCGCGAGGACACCTCCACGCGCGGCGTCGACGAAGCTCGCGCTCGTGCTGCTCGTCGGCGCGTCGGCCGCGAACGCGACGTCCGGGTTGGTCGCGCCGATCACGAAGTCGACCTGGCGGAACGCCTCCGCCATCGCGTCGTAGGCCTGGAGGCGCAGCTCTTCCGCGACGGCGGCGGTGCGCAGGTTGTAGAGCGCCTGTGACGTGAACAGGCCGGTCGCGACCTCCTCCGTGAGCTGCGACGCGCACCCGGGCCAGCGGTCGCCGAGCTCGGCGAGCAGGGTCGAGAGGTTGCCCATCATCCAGTGCGCGGCCAGGTTCGGGAACTCGAGGTCGACCTCGACGCGCACCATTCCGGTCGCGTCGATGAGCTCGCTCGCCGCCGCGCGCACCTGCGCTTCGACCGCCGGGTCGACCTTGCACGCGGTGCCGAGCGCCGGGAGCACCGCCACGCGCCGCCCCGCCAGCTCGTGCGCGCCGAGGTTGCGCTCCCAGTCGCCCGCCGTAGGCAGGCTCGACGGGTCTCCGGGGTCGTACCCCGCGCACACGTCGTAGAAGCGGGCCGCATCGCGCACCGAGCGCGCCATGCAGCCGAGCACCACGGTGACCGGACGTGAGTACGCGAACGGCGATCGGGGGATGCGCCCGAACGTTCCCTTCATCCCGACCAGGCCCGTGTAGCCGGCCGGGATGCGGATCGACCCGCCGCCGTCGCCGCCCGTCGCCAGCGTCACGAGCCCGCCGGCGACCGCGCTCGCGCTGCCGGCCGAGGAACCTCCGGTCGTGCGACCGTGACGCCACGGGTTGTGGGTGACGCCGTTGATCTTCGTGACGCCGACATTGAGGCCGCCGAACTCGCTCGCCGTCGTCAGGCCGACGGGAACCGCGCCACCGTCGGCCGCCAGCCGTTGCACCATCGTCGACGTCGTGTCGGCGACACGATCGCGAAACACGAGCGACGCTTCCGTGAACGGCCAGCCGGCGACGGGATCCAGCTCCTTGATGCCGACCGGAACGCCGCCGAACGGACGCGACACGTCGGCGACACGCGCCGCGTCGCGCGCACGCTCCGGGTCGACGAACGAGAACGCGTTGAGGTCGCTCGCCTCGATGGCGGCGAGCGTCGCGTCGAGCTCCTCGAGTGGTGAACGCTCACCGGCGCGGAACGCGTCGACGAGCGAGCAGGCGTCGTCGGTCCAGGGGGAGTCGGCCATCGCGGGATCATGCCACGACGGTCGCTCGGTCCACCTACGTGTGGGGTTTCTCCCCGGACGTCGTGTCGCCGTGCACCTCGGGGATGCCCATCGACTGGAACAGGATCGAGAGCACGGTGTCGAGGAGGGCGTCGTCGACGAGCTCCTCGTCGACGAGACGGTCGTAGCCCAACCCCGCGAAGAGGGCGAGCGAGATCTCGGCCATGTGGCTGCTCGGGTACCGCGTCTCGGCGCCCCACGCCTTGTATTCACGGTCGATGAGCTGCGCGACGAAGTCGCGCCAGCGCCGGCGTATCGCGGCAAGCTGCGCGAGCAGCTCGGGCTTGTGTCGCGCGTAGACCACGAACTCCATGTACAGCGCGTTCCACGTGTCGTGCCACGAGAACATCGCGCTGTGCAGCAGCTCGCGGACGTGTGTGAGTTGCGTGTCGGGTTCGTGGTCGTTGGCGGCCAGGAATTCGTCGAGCACCGAGAGTTCGCGGTCGCTCCAGTCCTGCTGGAGCGCGAGGAACAGGTCGTCCTTGCTCTTGAAGTTCGAGTACACGGCCCCCTTCGTGAACCCGGCCGTCTTCGCCACCTCGTCGAGGGTCGCGCCCTGGAACCCGTCACGCGCGAAGACGATTGCCGCCGCGTCGAGCAGGTAGCGGCGGGTCATGGCCCGCCGGCGCTCGGGGGTGAGCGGCTCGAGGCTCACCGGGATTTCTCCTTGCCATCCCGATGAGCACGGTAAATACTCCCCGGTATGCAACTGACGTTGGAGAATCTCACGAGCCCGAGGGTACACCGTGACGGCCTGGAGTCGGCCGCGACGTGGCTCGCAGGCCGGCGGGTGTGGGAGCGGCGCCTGGCCGAGCTCGAGGCGCGTCCTCGTCTGCGCCGCGTGGGCGCATGAGCAGCCCCTCGCTCCTCGACGTGTCGGGGGTGCGCAAGGCGTACGGCGCCACCGTCGCCCTCGACGGCGTGGACCTCACGGTCGAGGCCGGGACGATCCTCGGGCTGCTCGGCCCGAACGGCGCGGGCAAGACCACGCTCGTGTCCGTCGTCGCGGGCCTGCGGCGGCCCGACGCGGGTCGGGTCCGGGTCGGCGGATACGACGTCGTGCAGCAGCGGCGGCTGGTCCGCGAGCTGATCGGCTTCGCGCCGCAGGACACGGGGGTGTACCCGACGCTCACCGTGCGCGACAACGTGCGCTTCTTCGCCCGCCTCGCCGGACTGCGCGGTCGGGAGCTGCGCGAGCGCGTCGACGCAGTCATCCCCGCGCTCGGACTCCAGGAGCTCATCGAACGTCGGGGTTCGGAGCTCTCCGGTGGGGAGCGGCGGCGCCTCCACACCGCGATCGCGCTCGTGCACCGTCCGCGTCTCGTGCTGCTCGACGAGCCGACCACCGGTGCCGACGTGCGGACGCGCGCCGAGATCCTCGCGCTGGT
>DATBEZ010000049.1:0-2096 GCA_036558745.1 Acidimicrobiia bacterium | reverse complement strand
TCGAGCCTGTGAAGGCGGGGTCGGTGTCTCACGACGCTGACCCCGCCCGTGGGGTCAGGTCGGACGCCGCGAACGGCGGTTGACGACGTCCGACCGCATGATTCGCCGCAGACCACGGATCAGTTCGGTCAGGCGCCGGCAGGTGCCGCGGACCGCTCGGGCACCCGGGTCGGCACCCAGAAGCTCACCGTCGTGCCGGCGCCGGTCCGGGAGTCGATCGTGGCGTCGCCGCCCGCGGCGCGGATCCGCTCCACCATGGTGTCGAGGCCGAAGTGGAGCGGTGCGTCGGGTTGCGAGCGAACGGCGTCGACGTCGGACCCGCGGCCGTCGTCGGTGACCGCGACGCGGAGCCGGCCGCGCTCCTCGCCGACCACGACGTCGATCCTGCGTGGACGGGCGTGCTTTCGGATGTTGGAGAGCGCCTCCTGCGCCGTGCGGTAGACGAGCTCCTCAAGGACGAGGTCGTAGCGCCTCGCTTTGCCGGTCACATCGCCCATGGCGCCGACCTCCCGTGCGATCTGCCCGACGAGCACGTGCAGCGCGCGGACGAGCCCTTGGTCGTGCAGGATCGCGGGACGCAGCTCGAACATCAGCCTGCGGGTGCGGTCGGTCGCCTCCTCGAGGGTCGCGCGCGCGGCGGAGACGGCGCCCGCCAGATCTGCGGCGGCGTTGCGCGCGGCGACGAGCGCGACGCGATCGAGCGCGAGCAGACCAGCCGCCATCACCTGAACGGTGTCATCGTGGAGCTCGGTCGCGATGCGGCTGCGCTCCACCTCTTCGGCCTGGAGCATGCTCCCGAGGATCTCGCGGCGGCGCTGCTCGCTGTCCGCGAGCGCCCGCTCCGCGTGGACACGGTCGGTCACGTCCATGAACATGCATCCGACCTTATCGACCACGCCGGCGCGGTCCCGAACCGGGAAGATCGAGACGAGGTAGACCTCGCCGTCGCGGCCGGGCAGCTCCATCGCGACGACCGACCGGCCGGTGGCGAAGACGTCACGGATGGTCTTCGACACACGAGGGTCGGCGTCCGGAGCCGCATCCTCGAGGCGCATGCCGATCTGCTCGGGACGGATGTGGCCCAGGCGCTCGACGGCGCGGTTCACGCGGACGATGCGCAGGTCGCGGTCGTAGAGCACGACCCCGAGCGGGGTCGCGTCGAGGATCGCCCCGAGCAGTGCGTCGTCGCGACTCCTCGGATCCCCGTTGGACACCGGCGTGATCACGGCGACGATCAGGCGCTCGCCTCGGAGCTCGATCCCGTGCATGTCGAGGTCGGCGAGCACCCGGCCCCGTGGGGTATCGAACTCGCGCTGCTGATGGTGGCTGCGGCCGCGCTCCGGAAACCGGGCAATCATCCATTCGAGCCGTTCGCGGTTGGTGATGCCGTGGGCCTCGGCCGTCCGGCCGAGCAGCTCGTCACGCGGCGTGCCGACGAGCGCGCAGAACGCGTCGCTGACGTCGAGGATCACGGCGTCCGCGGCGCGCGCGACGACCACGGCCTGGGTCGTTTCGGACAGATCCGACGGCAATGCAGCCGCCGGCGATCCTAGTTGCGACCCGCGCAAGCGGGCCTCCCCGGTTTGCGGTAGCCCTCGCCACCCGCTTTGTGGCATTTCGCGCGGATCGCTTGACGGGCGCCGAGGGCAGTGCCAGTCTCCGGCCTCAGGGCACGGGCGGGCACCCGAGACGGAGTTGACGCTGGTGGCGACCACCCAATCGCGCGCGGCCAATTGGCGGACGGTGCTCATCTGCACCGCCGCGCTGGCCGCGATTGGCGGCCCGGTGGCGACGGCGGGCGCGGCGGATACCGTCACGATCACGAACCCTGAGCCGGGTAGCAGGCATCTGATCGGATACGACGGCCCGGTCGCCGTCGACTTCACGGGGGTCACGGAGTTCGGCGACTACACCGTCTCTGTCACCGGCCCCGACGCCTACTCCTGGCAGGTCACTTGGACGTACGACGGGTCGCAGCACACGAACAGCTGGAGCTTCGATCCGACGCCGGTTGCGGGCACCTACCGCGTCGCCGTCGAAAATCAGGACACGGCGGAGGTCGCAGCCACAGAGACGTTTCGCGTCGACGACGTGCA
>DATBEZ010000048.1:0-9861 GCA_036558745.1 Acidimicrobiia bacterium | reverse complement strand
CGGATCGCTTCGAGGAACGGCAGGATCTCGATGTCGCCGACGGTGCCGCCGACCTCGGTGATCACGACGTCGACGTCCTCCGCCGCGGCGAGGCGCAGGATGCGGTCCTTGATCTCGTTGGTGATGTGCGGGATCACCTGGACGGTGTGGCCGAGGTAGTCGCCGCGCCGCTCCAACGCGACCACCGGGTCGATCTACCAGTCGGTGCTCGCCAAGGAGCGCAAGGGCGCGTACCTCGGTGAGACGGTGCAGGTGATCCCGCACATCACCGACGAGATCAAGGACCGCATCCTCGCGCTGGCAGCCGACGAGGACGTCGACGTCGTGATCACCGAGGTCGGCGGCACCGTCGGCGACATCGAGATCCTGCCGTTCCTCGAAGCGATCCGGCAGTTCCGCAAGGACGTCGGCCGCGACAACGTCTTCTACGTCCACGTGACCCTCGTCCCGTTCATCGGCCCCTCGGGCGAGCAGAAGACGAAACCGACGCAGCACTCGGTCACCGAGCTCCGCAGCCGCGGCATCCAGCCCGACGCGATCGTGTGCCGGTCCGACCGGCCGATCCCGACCCGGCTGAAAGAGAAGATCTCGCAGCTCTGCGACGTCCCGGAGGAGGCGGTCGTCTCCGCCATCGACGCCGAGACGCTCTACGAGATCCCGCTCGTGCTGCGCGAGGAGGGTCTCGACGACTACGTCTGCCGGGTCCTGCACCTCGCCGACCGCGAGCCCGACCTCACCGACTGGCACGACCTGGTCGGACGGGTCGAGCGCGCGACGCACGAGGTGCGCATCGGCCTCGTCGGCAAGTACGTCAACCTCCCCGACGCGTACCTGTCCGTCGTCGAGGCGCTCAAGCACGGCGGCTTCGCGTGCGGCGCGCGGGTCGTCGTCGACTGGATCGCGTCCGACGACACGGAAGGGCTGCTCGCGGAAGGGCGCCTGCGCGATCTCGACGGCATCGTCATCCCCGGCGGCTTCGGGTTCCGCGGCATCGAGGGGAAGATCGCGGCCGCAGGCTTCGCGCGCCTCAACGAGATCCCGTTCCTCGGCCTCTGCCTCGGTCTGCACTGCGCGGTGATCGAGTTCGCGCGCGACGTCTGCGGGCTCGACGGTGCGAACTCGAGCGAGTTCGATCCGCACAGCCCGCACCCGGTCATCGACCTGATGGACGAGCAGCGCGAGATCGTCGACATGGGCGGCACGATGCGCCTCGGCGCGTACCCGGCGAAGCTGGTGCCGGGCACGCAGGTGCAGCGGGCCTACGGGCGTGAGGTGGTCTACGAGCGTCACCGCCACCGCTACGAGGTCAACAACCGCTACCGGCGCCGGCTCGAGGAGGCGGGGCTGGTGTCCTCTGGCACCTCGCCCGACGACCGCCTGGTCGAGTTCATCGAGCTCCCGGAGTCGACGCACCCGTTCTTCGTGGCGACGCAGGCTCACCCGGAGTTCAAGAGCCGTCCCGACCGACCCCATCCGCTGTTCGCGTCGTTCGTCGCGGCGGCGAAGCGGCGCAACGAGGGCCGCGTGCCGCGCCTGCCGATCGACGACGTCGCGCCCGTCGCATAGCGCGCAGGAGACGAAGCGGAGCCATGCTCGGAGAGCGGGATGGCGGAGCAGAGTCGACCAGTGGGTAAGGCGCAGTTCCGCGTCACCGGCGAGTCCGAGGTCGCACGGGCCGGGTTCCTGCGCATCGTGGACCGGCGGGTCGAGGGTGAGATCGACGGCGAGGCCGAGGCGTTCACGCGCGTCGTCATCGAGCACCCGGGCGCGGTCGTGGTCGTGCCGGTCACCATGGACGGTCGCGCGGTGCTGGTGCGTCAGTACCGCGCCGCGACCGACAGCGAGCTGCTCGAGGTGCCCGCGGGCAAGCGCGACGTCGACGGCGAGGCGCCCGAGGAGACCGCGCGCCGGGAGCTCGCGGAGGAGACCGGGCTGCGGGCCGGCCGGCTCGTGAAGCTGGCCGAGTTCTGGAACACGCCCGGCTTCTGCACCGAGTACACGCACCTCTACGCCGCGCTCGACCTGGGCGACGTGGGGGAGCGGGCCGCGGTGCGCGCCGAGGAGGCCGCGATGACGGTCGAGTCGATCGCGCTCGACGATGTCGACCGCCTGATCGCGAACCGTGAGATCGTCGACGCGAAGAGCATCATCGGGTTGCTGCTCGCGCGCGCGCTCGTGGCGGGACGCTTCGACGGCATGACAGCCTGAGCGCCCGTGGAGCCGGCCACCTCGCGCCCCGACGAGCTCGGCCGGTTGCTCGCCGAGCACGAGATGTGGCTCGCGGTGGAGCGCGGGCTGGCCGCGAACTCCCTCGCCGCCTACCGGCGCGACCTCCGGCGGTACGCCGCGTTCCTCCGCCGGAAGGGCGTCACCGACCCGGCCCGCATCGGCGAGCAGACCGTGCTCGCGTACGTCGCCGACCTGCGCGCCGCGCGCGACGACGACGGCCGACCCCGATTCGCGCCGTCGTCCATCGCGCGTGCCCTGGTCGCGGTCCGGTCGTTCCACCGCTTCTGCCTCGAGGAGGGGGAGCTGCACACCGATCCGTCGGAGGAGGTCGGTTCGCCCCGCGTCCCGCAGGGCATCCCCAAGGCCCTGGCCGAGGACGAGGTGGTCGCGCTGCTCGGCGCGGTCACGGGTGACGGCCCGCTCGCGCTCCGGGATCGGGCGGTGCTCGAGACCCTGTACGCCACCGGGATCCGCATCAGCGAGCTGGTCGGGCTCGACCGGGCCGACCTCGACCTCGACGACGGGCTGGTGCGCGTGCTCGGCAAGGGCAACAAGGAGCGCGTCGTGCCGATCGGCCGCAGCGCGCGCGGCGCGCTCGCCACCTACCTCGACGCGGGACGACCGCATCTCGTGGCCCGGCGGCCGCGGCGCGACGCGGTCGACGCGGTCGTGCTCAACGCCCGCGGTGGGCGCCTGACCCGCCAGGGATGCTGGAAGCTCGTTCGCGCGGCCGGCGCGCGGGTCGGGTTGACGGACCGGCTCTCGCCCCACGTCCTTCGTCACTCGTGCGCGACGCACATGCTCGAGCACGGCGCCGACATCCGGGTGGTCCAGGAGCTGTTGGGCCACGCCAGCCTGTCGACGACGCAGGTGTACACGAAGGTCTCGCCCGAGCGGCTCCGTGCCGTCTACGACCAGGCCCATCCCCGCGCCAAGCGCTGATCGAACGACAGCCGCGGCGGAGCGAGGGACGAGCGGAGCTGCTTGCCAGCGAACGAGCGATGTCTCGGCGCAGAGGTGCAGGCCGGAGCCGTACGGGGAGCGAGTGAGCGAGAGAAACAGAGCGAGTACCCTTGACCCATGGCGGACACGACCCACGCCTCCCTGCGCGATCAGCTCGAGGAGGAGCGCGCCCGCCTCCGGGACCAGCTGCGCCAGCTCGGTCGCGGTCCCGACGCCGAGCTCGACTTCGACGAGGGATTCGCCGACTCCGGACAGGTCACCGCGGAGCGGGGCGAGGTGGACGCGCTGGCGGGCAAGCTGCTCGAGACGCTGCGCGAGATCGAGGACGCCCTGACCAAGTTCGACGCGGGCACCTACGGCCGGTGCGAGTCGTGCGGTCAGCCGATCGCCGAGGCCCGCCTCGAGGCGATGCCGGCCGCCCGGTACTGCATCACCTGCGCGTCCAAGCGTCGCTGACGACGATCTGAGCGGTTGAGCCCCCAGGCCGAGGAGAAGGTCGTCTTCTTCGGCTGTCTCGTCGTTGCGATCATCCTCCACGAGATCAGCCACGGCGTCGTCGCGCTCTGGTTCGGTGACGACACTGCGAAGCGGGCGCACCGTCTGACGCTGAACCCGATCCGCCACGTCGACCCGTTCGGCACCATCATCCTCCCCGCGATGCTGACCATCGCCGGCTTCGGCGCGTTCGGCTATGCGAAGCCGGTGCCGGTCGACCCCTCCAAGCTGCGCGAGCCGCGCCGCGACATGCTCTTCGTCGGCTTGGCCGGGCCGTTCACGAACTTCCTGCTGATGCTCGCGGCCGGGGCGACGCTCCACGTGCTGCTGGCGCGCTGGCTCCACGCCCACCCGTTCGCGGCGGTCGGGGCCTGGGCCGACCTACCCCTCGTGATCCAGATCGCGTGGTTCTTCGCGCTCGCGAACCTGTTGCTCGGCGTGTTCAACCTGTTGCCGATCCCGCCGCTCGACGGGTCGTCGCTCATCGAGCGCGTGCTCCCACGCCGCTGGTTGCCGGGTTGGTACCGCTTCAGGCCCTACGGCTTCGCGATCCTGTTGCTGCTCCTCCTCTCGACCAACGCGTTCGGCGTGATCTTCGCCCCGTTCCAGCGGGCCCTGGCCCGCGCGGTGTGGCCGTGAACACCGTGCGGACGGAGCGGAGCTCCGCCGGGCGCAGCCCTCTGGAGCGGGAGCGGAGGGAGCCATGAACGTCGTGCACTTGGCGAGGCGGTTCTTCGGCGCGCTGCGACCGGGGGCGCCCTCGGCGCGTGACCGCGCGTGGGTCGCGGAGGTGCTCACGCCGGCGGAGCTCGGGCTGTGGAACCGGATGCCGAACCAGGACCGTCGCCATTCGGTCGCGGTCACGCGACGCGTGCAGGCGCAGCTGCACGCGATCGGCGAAGGAGACGACCGGCGGTGGCTCGCGGCGTCGCTGCTCCATGACGTGGGCAAGGTCGACGCCGGGCTCGGTGTGTACGGGCGCGTCGTCGCGACGCTGGCCATCGCGGCGGCCGGGCGAGACGCTGCCGACGCGTGGGTCACGAAGCGCGGGTTCACACGTCGCGTGGGTCTCTACGCGCAGCACCCGCGTCTCGGCGCGGACATGATCCGCGTCGCCGGCGGCACGGAGGAGGCTGCGCAGTGGGCCGCCGCGCACCACGACCCGACCGCGTGGGACGACGTGGCGATCCCGCGCCCCGTCGTCGACGTCCTCGTCGCGGCCGACGACGACTGATGAGTGCGGGCGCGGCTCAGTGCCGCGCCGACGCGCGCGGGAGGAGCCCGGCCGCGCCGCGGATGCGGACCATCACGTCGTCCGCGATCGAGTCCGCCTTCTCCGCGCCGAGCTCCAAAAGGCGCGACACCTCGCCCGGGTCGGACGCGAGCTCCTCGTAGCGCTCCTGCAACGGCCGGAGGAACTCGACCAAGGCCTCCGCGACCGAGACCTTGAGCTTGCCGTATCCCATCCCGGCGAAGTCGGCCTCGACCTGCGGGATCGACGCGCCGCTCGCGGCGGCCAGGATCTCCAGCAGGTTGGAGACACCCGGCTTGGCGTCGGGGTCGTAACGGATCTCGGTCTCGGAGTCGGTGACGGCGGACTTCAGCTTCTTGGTGATGACCTTCGGCGGGTCGAGCAGCAGCAGCGTGCCCTGCGGCGAGTCGGCCGACTTCGACATCTTCGCAACCGGGTTCTGCAGGTCCTTCACCCTCGCCCCGACCGTCGGGTACGTCCCCTTCGGTACGACCAACGTGTCGCCGAAGCGGTGGTTGAACCGGATCGCGAGGTCACGCGCCAGCTCGAGATGCTGGCGCTGGTCCTCGCCGACAGGGACCTCGTCGGTGTCGTAGGCGAGGATGTCGGCGGCCATGAGGACGGGGTAGTCGAGGAGGCCCGCGCTCACCGACTCCTGCCCGGCCCCCTTCTCCTTGAACTGCGTCATGCGCTTGAGCTCGCCGTAGGTCGCCACGCAGTTCAGGATCCACGTCAGCTCGGTGTGGGCGCGCACGTGGCTCTGGACGAACAGGATCACCCGTTGCGGATCGATGCCGGCCGCCAGGAGCAGCATCGCGGTGCGGCGGGTCCGCTCGGCCAGCTCCGACGGGTCGTAGGGCAGCGTCATCGCGTGGAGGTCGACCACGCAGTGGATCGAGTCGTGGGTGTCCTGCTCGGCCACCCACCGCTGCACCGCGCCCAGGTAGTTGCCCAGGTGCATGTCGCCGGTGGGCTGGATGCCCGAGAAGACGCGCGCCATGGCCCGAGGCTACCGGAGCTCTCCGTTTGCCCACGTCACACGGGGTGCGTCGACGCTCCATGACGCTCGGGTACCCTGCACCGCGTGCCGTACGAGGTCCGGACCGACGTGTTCGAGGGCCCCTTCGACCTGCTCCTGCACCTGATCCTCCAGGAGGAGGTCGACCTGTGGGAGATCTCGCTCTCGGTGATCATCGACGCGTACCTCGACGAGGTCGGGCGCATGGAGCACCTGGACCTGGACGTCGCCACCCACTTCCTCCTCATCGCGGCCACGCTGGTCGAGCTCAAGGCCCGGCGGCTGCTCCCCGGCGCCGACGACGTCGAGCTCGACGAGGAGCTGTTGCGCTTCGAGGAGCGTGACCTGCTGCTCGCCCGCCTGCTCGAGTGCAAGACGTTCAAGGACGTCGCCGCCGCGGTCCAGAAGCGCCTGCGCCAGGCGTCGCGCAGCCTTCCCCGTACAGCAGGGCCCGAGGAGCCGTTCCGGTCGCTCGCGCCCGATCCGCTCGCGTCGGTCACGCCCGACGCGCTCGCCGCGGCCGCGATGCGCGCGCTCGCACCGAAGCCGTCGCCGATCGTCAACACCGACCACGTCGCGCCGGTGCGCGCGAGCGTGCGCGACGCCGTCGAGTCGATCCTCGCGATCCTGCCCGAGGCGCGCGCGGTGAACTTCCGCGACCTCGTCGTCGGCATCGACGAGCGGGTCGAGATCGTCGTCCGGTTCCTCGCGGTGCTCGAGCTGTTCAAGCAGGGCGTCGTCGACGTGGAGCAGGTGGGCACGTTCGCGGACCTCAACGTCCGCCGCCTCGCCGAGGGTGAGACCGCGCTCGACCAGGTGAGCCTCGACGACTGGGACGACGAGCCGACGACGCCCCCCGCGAAGGTGCACGTCACCGAGATCGACGTCAGCGCGGTCGATCTCGCCGGCGTCGAGGCCGATGACGCGTCCGACGCTCGCGCCGGCGACGCCCACGAGCTCGAGGTGACGTGATGGACGAGGACTCGGCCCAGCTCACCGACGCACAGCTCGAGACACGCCGCGCCATCGAGGCCGTCGTCATGGCCGCGACCGAACCGGTCGAGCCCCGGCTGCTCGCCGAGCTCGTCGAGCTCCCGGTGACGCGGGTCGAGGAGATCTGTGCCGAGCTGGCCGACGAGTACGAGCGTGAAGGTCGCGGCTTCGTGCTCGTACGCGTCGCAGGCGGGTACCGCTACCAGACCCACGTCGACCTCGTCGCGTACGTCGAGCGCTTCGTGCTGGACGGCCGTCACGCGCGGCTGTCGCCGGCCGCGCTCGAGACACTCGCGATCGTGGCCTACAAGCAGCCGATCTCGCGCGCGCAGGTCTCCGCGATCCGGGGTGTCGACGCCGACGGCGTGCTGCACACGTTGGTCGCGCGCGGCTACGTCGCCGAGATCGGCACCGATCCCGGACCGGGACGGGCGACGCTCTACGGCACGACGCGGGAATTCCTCGAACGGGTCGGGCTCGACTCGTTGCGTGACCTCCCGCCGCTCGCGGACTTCGTCCCGGCCTCCGACGTCGTCGAGGCCTTGGAGCGGGGTCTGCGGGTCGAGCGCGACGCGAGCGCGGCGGTCGCGGTCGACGGAGATAACGAGGCGGAGGCGGGCGACGCGCCGGACGCGTCCGCCGGGCCCGCCGCTCCCGACGCGGAGCCCACGCCCGACGCCTGAGCCGGCGCAACCGCACTCGGGTGACCGGCTGCAGAAGGTCCTCGCGCGCGCGGGCTTCGGCTCCCGGCGCGCCAACGAGGAGCTGATCGACGCGGGCCGCGTGACGGTGAACGGTGAGGTCGCGACGCTCGGCCGGCGCATCGATCCCGAAAAGGATCGCATCGAGGTCGACGGGGTCCCGGTCGTCGTGCGCGACGACCTCGTCTACTACATCCTCAACAAGCCCGCGCGCGTCGTCACCACCGCGGACGATCCGCAGGGCCGGCGCACCGTGATCGATCTGGTTCCCGCTGAGCCGCGCGTCTTCCCGGTCGGCCGGCTCGACTACGACACCGAGGGGCTGCTGCTCCTCACCAACGACGGCGACCTCGCGCACCGTCTCACGCATCCGTCGAGCGGCGTCGAGAAGGAGTACCTCGTGGAGGTCGACGGCGTGCCGACCCGTGGCGCGCTGCGCCGGCTGCGGGAGGGCGTCGACCTCGAGGACGGCCGCACCGCGCCGGCGCGGGCGCGCCTCGTCCAGACCATGGGGGACAGCGCCGCGCTCGTGCTCGTCATCCACGAGGGCCGCAATCGACAGGTGCGTCGCATGTGCGAGGCCGTCGGGCATCCCGTGAGAAGGCTCGTACGCACCCGCGTCGGTCCCCTCACGGATCGGGAGCTCGCGCCGGGCGCGTGGCGGCCGCTGGGGCGCAGCGAGGTGAGGTCGCTCTACGAGGCGACGGGGGATCCGGGGCCTCCCGGCTAACCTGCGAGCCCGTGAGGTTGCTGGCCCTGCGCGGTGCGATCACCTGCGACGAGAACACGAAGGCGGAGATCGACGCCAAGACGCAGCTGCTCGTCAAGGAGATGCTGTCGCGCAACGACGTCACCCACGACGACGTCGTCAGCATCATCTTCACCGCGACCGACGACCTGACCGCGACGTTCCCGGCCACCGGGGCACGTGCGCTCGGCTTGGGCGATGTCCCGCTGCTGTGCATGCGCGAGCTCGCCGTCGAGGGCGGCATGCCCCGCTGCATCCGCGTGCTCATGCACCTCTACACCGACCGCTCCCGCGAGGAGCTGCGCCACGTGTACCTCGGTGACGCCCGCACCCTGCGTGACGACCTGCCGGAGTAGCGCCGTGGCTCCGCGCGCTGGAGGCCCATGCGACGCGTCGCGCTGATCGGAACCGGGCTCATCGGCGGGTCCGTCGGGCTGGCGATGGCGCGCGCGGGGATCGAGGTCGTTGGGTACGACCGCGATCCGGCGCGCACCCAGCGGGCCAAGGAGCTCGGCGTCGTGAACGAGGTCGCGTCGAGTCTGCGCGACGCGGTCCAGGGTGCGGACGCAGTCGTCGCCGCGGTGCCGGTCGGCGCGATCCCGGCCGTGGTGGTCGACGCGCTCGACGCGGGCGCGCCGGTCGTCACCGACGTGGGGTCGGTGAAGGCGCCGGTCGTCGTCGAGGTGGAGCGCACCCGCCCGGAGCTCGCGCCGCGCTTCGTCGCCGGCCATCCGATGGCGGGCTCGGAGCAGGACGGTCTCGACGGCGCCGACGCGGACCTGTTCGAGGGTGCGATGTGGGTGTTGACCCCGACCGAGCGCACCGATCCCGACGCGTACCAGGCTTTGCGAGCGCTGGTCGTGCGTCTCGGGGCGGAGGTCGTCGCGGTCAGCCCGGAGCAGCACGACGCGCTCGTCGCGGTGGTGAGCCACGTGCCCCAGCTCGCGGCGTCGACGCTCATGAACGTGGCCAACCGCGGCAACGACGAGCACTCGGTGCTGCTCCGGCTCGCGGCGGGCGGGTTCCGCGACATGACGCGCATCGCGTCGAGCCATCCGGCGATCTGGCCCGACATCTGTCTCGCCAACCGTGACGCGATCGTCGGCGCGCTCGACCGCTACCTCGACGAGCTCACGAGGGTGCGGGCGATCGTCGCCGCCGGCGACCGCACCGATCTGCTCGAGCTGCTGGAGTCGGCGCGCGCGGCGCGCCGGAACCTGCCCACCGGCATCCCCGCCGACACCACGATGTTCGAGCTGCGCATCCCCGTCCCCGACCGCGAAGGGGTGATCGCGGAGGTGTCGACCCTGGCCGCGCGCTTCGCCGTCAACATCTCCGACCTCGAGATCGCCCACTCGCTGGAAGGGCGCAGCGGTGTGCTCGTGCTCGTGGTCGCCGAGCGTGGCCTCGACGCCTTCGAGCACGCGCTCGCCGAGCACGGCTATCACGTGTCGCGGACCCC
>DATBEZ010000047.1:0-11766 GCA_036558745.1 Acidimicrobiia bacterium | reverse complement strand
TGACCGTCGCGCGGGAACGCGGCAAGCTACGGCGATGAGCACCGACGCGCCGTCCCGACCGATCGCCTTCGTCTGCGCGATGCCGATGGAGCTGAAGCCGCTCGTCCGGAAGCTCTCGCTGCGCCGGACCCAGCTCGGGGGTGCGACGGTGCACACGGGCTCCGCGCACGGTCGCGAGGTCGTCGCCGTCGTGACCGGCATGGGAACCAAGCTCGCGACGGAAGGGATCGAGCGTCTGCTCGACGCGGTCGACGTCGAACGGGTGGTGGTCGTCGGCATCACCGGTGCGGTCGAGAACGTCACCCCGATCGGCACGCTCGTCCTGCCCGAGGTCGTCGTGAACAGCGCGACCGGCAGTGAGCACCGCCCGCACCCGCTCGGGACCGGGACACCGAGCGGCAAGATGTGGACGACCGACGAGCTGACGACCGACCTCGACGCCGTCGCCGCGTTGCGGGCGCAGGGCGTCGTCTCCCTCGACATGGAGACCGCGGCGATCGCGGCGGTGTGCGAACGTCGCGACGTCCCGTGGTCGGTCTTCCGCGTCATCAGCGACCGTGCCAGCGACGGGAGCGTCGACGACGAGGTCTTCCGGATGAGCAACCAGGACGGCACGCCGAACCCGCGCGCCGTCGCCCGCTACTTCCTCCGCCATCCGCACCACATCCCGCGTCTCGCGCGGCTCGCGAAGGGAGCGCGCCTCGCGACCGACACCGCGGCCGACGCCGCGATCCGCGCCTGCGCCGACCACTGATGACGCCCTCCTGACCGCACCGGCGTCGCGCCATCCCGGTTCACCGCCCGTTCAGGAACTGTTCGACGGCAACCGCGTTATCCACGGGGTTGTCCTCTTCCGATCCACAGGGCGTCGGCCGTACGTTCCTCCGGTGACGACGACGACCACGGTCGACTGGGAGATCGACGACAAGGTCCTGCACATGTTCGCCCTGGTCTCCGAGGGGATCACGGCGGCGACGGCGGCATTCGTCGGTGTCGATCTCGATGTCGCACGACGCCTCGTGGCGGACGACCCCTTCATCAACGATCTCCAACGTCGCATCGAGACGATGGTCGAGGAACGGCTGATGAGCGGCGTCGCGATCAGCCCCCACGACGCGCGCTCGATGATCGCGGTGCTGCGCATCGTCCCGGAGCTCGAGCGCGCCGGCGATCTCGTGGAGCACATCGCGCTCCGCACGCCTCAGGGCCTCGCGGAGTCGATCCCCGTCCGCTGTCGCGTGCTGCTCGAGGACATGGGTTGCGTCGCCGCGGAGATGTGGCGGCTCGCGGCGGACGCCTACGCCGATACCGACCCGTCGGCCGCCGCGCGCCTGCGGGTGCGTGACGACGCGCTCGACGACCTGCACGTCCGCCTCACCGCGCAGCTGGCGGCGAGTGACATCTCGGTCGCGATGGCGATCGAGATGGGGCTCATCGCCCGCTTCTACGAGCGGCTGGGCGACCACGCGGTGAACGTGGCGCGGCGGGTCCACGACGGTGCCGACCACGGCGGAACGGAGTCGCCATGACTGACTCGCTCGACGAGCACGTCGACGGCCGCGAGGTGCTGCTCGCCGCCGCGGCCGACGTCGACCGGGCCCGGCGCCAGCTCGACCTGCACGGTGACGCCGGGCTCGCCACCGCGCGTGCCTGTCTGAGGGTCGCGGTGGCGCGGCTCCGCCCCGTCGCCACCCGGGTCGACGTGCGCCGGGAGGTGCGGCGCTCGGCCCAACGTTGTCGCTCGACGCTGTCCAGCCACCTGCTCGCGGCCGAGAACCTGGAGGCGGCCGGCGTGGGTCCGGCCGCGGTCGCGAGCCTGCTGCGCCGGGCCACCGACGCGTTCGAGGTCGAGCCGAGCGAGCACGCCACCGCGTAGACCCGGCGCCGCGCCGCTCAGTTCGGGCGCCCCGACCCGTCTGTACTCCCGGGCAACGGAACCCGCTGGAGTCGATCGATGGTCACGTCCGCCGACTGGGGTGCCATACCGTGGCGCGCGCGGTGGCCGTGGCGCGGGCCGAAGACGGTCGTCGTCGGCATCCGGGGACCCGTCGATCGGGCTTCGACGCCACTCTTCTGCATCCGCCTCGCGAGGCTCGTCGAGCAGGTCGGCGCAACCACGGTCGTGTGCGACGTGGCCCGGCTCGGTCCGCCCGATCCCGCCGCGCTCGACGCCGTGGCGCGGGTCCGGCTCACGGCGGCGCGCCTGGGGCGGGCGACGTACCTCCTCGGCGCGTGCCCGGTCCTGCAGGACCTCCTCGTGATCTGCGGGCTCGCCGAGCTTCTGCCGTGCCTCGGCCCGTGAGCGACGGTCACGGACGCGGTCTGCAAGAGTCGGGGCATGACGTCCGACGGCGGGTTCGTGCACGAACACGATCATGATCACGACGCGGTGGTGCGGCGCTCGTTCGAGCGTCAGGTCGGTCTCTTCTCGGGCCCGGGGTCACCGTTCGCGCAACGCGACACCGGCACCCTGGCGTGGCTCGAGCCCCTGACGCCCGACATGCTCGTGCTCGACGCCGCGTGCGGTGCCGCGCACGCGGCCGAGGTGGTCGCGCCACATGTCCGGCAGGTCGTCGGCGTGGACCTGACCCCCGCCCTGTTGGATCTCGGCGCGGCCCGGCTCCGTGAGCGCGGCGTCGGCAACGTGTTGCTCCAGGAGGGCAACGCGCAGTCGCTGCCCTTCGTCCACGGCTCGTTCGACCTCGGCTTCTGTCGCGCCGCGCTCCACCACATGGCCGATCCGCAGCGCACGGTGGACGAGCTCGTGCGGGTGATCACGCCTGCCGGGCGCGTCGTGCTGTTCGACCTGGTGTCGCCGATTCCGGAGGCGCGCGACACGTTCGACCACGTGCATCGCCTCATCGACCCGTCCCACGTGCGCGCGTTCACCGAGGCCGAGCTCCCCCAGCTGTTCCCCGACGGGTTCGAGCTGACCTACGGCGCGACGTCGACGATCCGCATGCCGGTCGACGTCTCGTTAACCGATCAGTCGGCCCGCGACGAGGTGCTCGACGCGCTGCGCGCCGACATTGCCGGTGGTGAGGCGACCGGCTTCGAGCCGGCCGAAGAGGACGGCACGATCACCGTCGCGTTCACGACGACCGTGGTCCACGCGGCGCGGTCGTGACCGGTCCCGCCTGGGGGTGGCGGGTGTGGACGACAAAGCGCGACGCTCGGCGACGGATCCGACGCTCGACGCGCTGCTCGTGCGTGGTCGGTGAACGCCGGGGGTGGGCCTCCCTCGCGTAGAACCGCACCTTCACCAGCTCGACCAGTGCGAGGTACGTGACGATCATCCCGACGAGGATGAGGAAGAAGCTGACCGGCAACGCGCTGAAGCCGAGCGCGTCGGCGAAGGGCGTGAACGGCAGCACGGCGCCGACGAGCGCGCAGGCGATCGGTGTCACGATCATGGGCACGCTGGGTCGGCTGCGGAAGAACGGCACCCGGCGCGTGCGGATGAGGAACACGACGAGCGTCTGCGTGGCCAGCGACTCGACGAACCAGCCGCTGCGGAACTCGTTGTGGCTCGCATGGAGCACACCGAGCATCACGGCGAATGTGAGGAAGTCGAAGATCGAGCTGACGGGTCCGAAGGTCGCCATGAACCGGCGCACGAACGAGATGTCCCACGCGGCGGGGCGCGCCACGACCTCGGGATCGACCCGGTCGGTGGGGATCGCGAGCTGGCCGACGTCGTAGAGCAGATTGTTCAACAGGATCTGCGACGGGAGCATGGGCAGGAACGACAGGACGAGCGACGCCCCCGCCGCACTGAACATGTTGCCGAAGTTCGACGACGTGGCCATGAGGACGTATTTCAGGGTGTTGGCGAAGATGCGGCGCCCTTCCTGCACGCCGTCGGCGAGGACGTCGAGATCCTTGTCGAGCAGCACGATGTCGGCCGCGTCCTTGGCCACGTCGGTCGCGGAGTCGACGGAGATACCGACGTCGGCGGCATGCAACGCGACCGCGTCGTTCACGCCGTCGCCCAGGAACGCGACGTCCGCGCCGCCCCGCCGCGCCACCTTGATGATGCGTGACTTCTGGTTCGGGCTCACCCGGGCGAACACGGTCGTTACCCGGATGGCTGCGGCCAGCGCGTCGTCGTCGAGGTCGTCGAGCTCGGCGCCCGAGCGCACGCCGCTGACGTCCAGACCGATGTCGCTGCACACCCGCTCTGCGACGACGCCGTTGTCACCGGTGATGATCTTCACGTCGATGTCGAGGTTCCGCAGCTTCGCGATCGACGCGCCTGCGCCCGCCTTCGGACGGTCGACGAAGGTCACGAAACCCTCGAACCGCAGCCCGCGTTCGTCGTCGGCAACCGGCTCGCCGAGGTCGGATGCGTCGCGCGTAGCGACGGCCACGACACGCGAGCCCTCGGCGAACAAGCGGTCGAGCGTCGCCCTGGCGGCGGGTGGGACGTCGACGCACCGCGCCAGGACCGCCTCGGGCGCGCCCTTCGTCACGAGCAGCCGCCTGCTTCCGGGCCCATCGACGACGACGGATGCGAGCTGGCGCTCGTGGTCGAACGGGAGGATCCCGACGCGCCGGTACGCGCCCACGCCATCCGGCGCGGCGCGGAGCCGGGTCGCGTCGGGTGTGAACCACAACGCCACGTCGAGCGCGTTGCCGCCGACGGGCCCGTCGTCGGTGAGCTCGGCCTCGTTGCAGACCAGCGCCAGCAGCAACGGCTCCCCCGCCGGCGAGCCCGTGCTGTCGAGCGAGGTGTCGAAGGTGATGGCACCCTCGGTCAAGGTCCCGGTCTTGTCGGTGAAGAGCACCTGGATGTTCCCCAGGTCCTCGATGGTGACCAGCCGCTTGACCAGCACACGTTTGCGGGCGAGCTGCCGCGACCCGCTGGAGAGGCTCACGCTGACGATCGCGGGTAGCAGCTGGGGCGTGATGCCGATCGCGATGGCGAGCGAGAACAGCAACGCGTCGATGAAGGGTCGGGAGAACGCGACGTTCACCACGAAGATCCCGGTCGTGAGCACCGCGGCGACGCGCACGAGAAATGTCGAGAAGTCGCGCAGACCCACCTGGAACGCGGTGTCGGCAGGACGCTCGGCCAGTCCGGCGGCCAGACTCCCGAACTCCGTGGCGGTTCCCGTACGCGCGACGACCGCCCGGGCGGAGCCCTGGTGCACGACCGTCCCCATGAAGGCGCACGACGACAGGTCCACCTCGGAACCGGCCGTGGCCGCGACGACCGATTTCTCGGCCGGGACCGGTTCACCCGTCAGCACGGCCTCGTCGCACTCGAGCTCGTGCACGTCGAGCAGGCGTACGTCGGCCGGCACGAGGTCGCCGACACGCAACGCGATCACGTCGCCCGGGACGAGCTCGCGCACGTCGAGTCGTCGCTCGTGACCGTCACGCCAGACGACCGTCTCGTGCCGGATGTTCGCATGCAGCGCGGCGACCGCCAGCTCCGAGCGGTACTCGTTGACGAAGCCGAGGCCGACACTCAGGGCGATGATCGCGGCGATGATCGCCCCGTCGGTGCTGTCACCGAGGAGTGACGAGAGCGCTGCGGCGCCGAGCAGCAGGATCAGCAGCGGGTTGCGCAGCTGGCGCAACAGCACACCCGCCGCGGTCACGCGCCGTGTGTGCAGAACGTTCGCACCGTAGGTGCGACGACGGTCCGCGGCCTCCGCCGACGAGAGGCCCGCGTCACACGTTTGCAACCGATCGAGCACTGCCGCGGCCGACATGGCCGCGGCGGCGCCCAGGTCCAGCTCGGCCCTGCCTTCGGTGTTCGTGCGGATGCGCGAACTCTACGTTCGCCCCGGCCACCGACCGTGACGCGGTGGCCGCGACAGGTCGAGTGGGAGAGCCGTCATGCGCTCCTCGACGCTCGGTAGTGGAGGTCGGTGACACCGCCGGGGAACGTGCGGGACTCCACGAGCTCGAGCTTCTGGCGTGCGCCCGAGTGCGGGAACAGCGGTGTGCCACCACCGAGCGTCACCGGGTGCACGAACAATCGGTACTCGTCGATCAGCCCGAGCTCGACGAACGTCGAGACGACGTTCGGCCCGCCGAACAGCACGAGGCCGTTCCCGTCCTGCTGCTTCAGCGCATTCACCGCGCCGGCGACGTCGTCGCGCACGATGCGGGTGTCCCAGTCGGCGTGCTCGAGCGTGCGCGAGAACACGACCTTGGGCATCGGCTTCCAGATGCGGGCGTAGTCGGCGGTCTCTGCCGACATGCCGGGGGTCTCGTCGGCGGTCGGCCAGAACGCGACCATCCCCTCGTACACCTTGCGCCCGTAGAGGAACGCGCTCACCGTGCCGAGCTCGTCGACGAACATGTGTTGCAGCTCCGGCGTCACGACCGGCCAGTCGAACGCGCCGCCGGGCCCTTCGGCGTAGCCGTCGAGTGACATCTGCATCCAGAGGGTCACGGTCTGCATCGGAAGCTCCTTCTCGTTCGTCTCCGGTCGGGGTTCGCCCGGGACGTCGGAGCCGGCGGCAGGATCTCGACATCATGTCGCGGGAAGATTCGGGCATGTGCTGTCGAGCCGGATGTCGAGGAACGGCGACCGGCTCCGACTCAGGGCTGAACGGGCCCCACCCGGGCGCCGCCGAGCGCGAGGAGCGATCGCGTGAAGTACATGCTGCTCATCTACCAGAACCCCGCCGCGATGCAGGCGCTGCCCGAGGCCGAGAAGCAGGCGATCATGGCCGAGGCCGGGGCGGTCATGGACGAGCTGGTCGAGGCCGGTGAATGGGTCGGCGGCGAGGCGCTCGCCGACCCCTCGCTCGCGAAGACGGTGCGGGTGCGCGACGGCGTGCCCGCGGTGACCGACGGACCCTTTGCCGAGGCGAAGGAGCAGGTCGTCGGGGTGTGCATCGTCGACTGCGAGACCGAGGACCGCGTGATCGACATCGCCACCCGGTGGCCCGACGCGCGCTTCTGGGGCATGGAGGTCCGTCCGCTGCTCAGCCCCGACGGCGTGGAGATGTGAGCACCTCACGCGACGCCGAGCACCTGCTGCGCGACCTCGCGCCGCAGGTGCTCGGCGCGCTCGTGCGCCGTTACGGGCACTTCGACATGTGCGAGGACGCGGTGCAGGAGGCCTTGCTCGCGGCGAGCCTGCAGTGGCCGGACGGCGGGACTCCCGAGCGCCCGAAGGCGTGGCTCATCACCGTCGCGTCCCGGCGGCTGACCGACGCGTTGCGCAGCGACGAGTCGCGTCGACGCCGCGAGGATTCGGCCGCGCAGGCCGATCGCGACGCGCTCGTCGCCGTGGCCACGGACGCGGACGACACCGACTTGCAAGACGACACGCTCACGTTGCTCTTCCTGTGCTGCCATCCGGTGTTGACGCCCTCATCGCAGCTCGCGCTCACGCTGCGCGCGGTAGGCGGGCTCACGACGGCCGAGATCGCGCGTGCGTTCCTCGTCCCCGAGACGACGATGGCGCAGCGGATCAGCCGGGCCAAGGAGCGCATCCGCGCCGCAGGTGCGACGTTCACACCGCCCGACGACACCGAGCGCGACGGGCGCCTCCGGGTGGTGCTCCACGTCCTCTACCTCGTGTTCAACGAGGGCTACGCGGCCACGTCCGGGCCCGAGGCGGCCCGGGCCGACCTGACGGCCGAGGCCATCCGCCTCGCTCGCGCCGTGCACCGGCTGTTGCCGAACGACGGCGAGGTGCAGGGTCTGCTCGCGCTGATGCTGCTGACTGATGCTCGCCGTCCTGCCCGCGTCGATGCCGACGGCGGACTCGTCCCGCTCGACGAGCAGGACCGTGTTCGCTGGGACCGGGTCATGATCGACGAGGGTCTCGCGCTCGTGACCGGCGCGCTGTCGAGCGCGCCGCTCGGCCCGTACCAGGTCCAGGCTGCGATCGCGGCATTGCACGCCGAGGCTCGTCGCGCCGGGGACACCGACTGGGCCCAGATCGCCGCACTGTACGCACTGCTGGAGCACCTCACGCCGAACCCCGTCGTCACCCTCAACCGCGCCGTCGCGGTGGCCATGGTCGAGGGCCCGGAGGCCGGTCTCGCCATGCTCGAACCGCTCGACGGCGACGAGCGCGTGTCGACCAGTCACCGGCTCGACGCGGTGCGCGCCCATCTCTACGACCTGGCCGGCGACCACGACGCCGCGACGCGTCACTACCTCGCGGCGGCTCGCAGCACGACGAGCATCCCCGAACGCCGCTTCCTCCGGTCGCGCGCAGACCGATGCGCGCAGCGGTAGACCACGTCAGCGCACTCCGATGTACGAGTGGATCACGTGGACGCGTCCCTCGCGCTCGTCGAGACGGACGACGATGCCCACGCCGCCGCCATCGACGGCGACGAAGCCGGGACGGCCAATGATCGGCACGGGAACGAGGGTCGTGCCCGACGCCGGGCCGAAGAATTCGAGGAGCCGCCGGGCCACGATGTCACGCCCGCTGATGACGTGACCGACCGTCCCGTACCCGTGCAGAACGGCCTCGCCCGAGACGTCGGGGTCGAGCAAGGTCATGAGCTCGCCGAGGTCTCCGCCGGCGCACGCGGCGATGAAGCGCTCGGTCAGCTCACGGTGCGCGGCGTCGCGCACGTCGACCGATGCCGGTGGCCCACCGGATCGGATCGATGCACGCGCGCGGCGCGCGAGCTGCCGGCACGCGCCTGCGCTTCGACCGACGACCTCACCGATCACGTCGAACGGGAACCCGAACACGTCGTGCAGCACGAACGCGGTGCGCTCGGCGGGGGTGAGGCGGTCGAGCACCATCGCGAGCGCGAGCTGGACCTGGTCGTCGAGGGTCACCCGGTCGGCAGGGTCGGCGCCCGGGTCGGTGGCGAACGCGTCCGGGAGGGTGCCCGTCGCCGGTGACTCGCGGCGCGCGTACGCGGAACGCAACCGGTCGAGGCACAACCGACGCACGACCACGGTGAGCCAGCCGCGCACGTCGTCGATCGCAGTGACATCGCGGCGAGCGAGCCGGGCGAACGCGTCCTGGACCACGTCCTCGGCCTCGCGGCCGTCGTGGAGGATGCGCGTGGCGATGCTGCGCAGCGGGGCTTCGTGCTCCCGCCACAGCGCGTGGATCTCGGGGGCGCGGGTGTCGCGATCCATCTCAGCTCCTTTCGAGACGGTACGACACCAGGACGAAGTCGCGGCCGGGAATGTGACGCGCGGTACCGTCACAGGAGCGGCGAGCGTGCGAACGTGACCAGAAGGTGAGGTGACGGTGCCCGAGCTCGAATTGGTCGACCCGGCATGCAACCCGCATCTTTCGGGACGCTTCGCCCCCGTGCACCGCGAGATCGAGACGTCGGAGCTGAAGGTCGAGGGCGACCTGCCGGCGGACCTCGTCGGCGCGTACGTCCGCAACGGTCCGAACCCGAAGTTCACGCCCCTCGGCAGCTACACGTATCCGATGGAGGGCGACGGGATGCTCCACGGCGTGTGGTTCGAGCCCGGATCCGTCCGCTACAAGAACCGTTGGGTGCGCACGCGCAGCCTCGAAGCGGAGGAGCGCGCCGGTCGCGCGCTCTTCGGCGGCCTCATGACCCCCGCGTTCGTCGACCAGTCGCTGCTCGGTCCCGATCCCGACCCCGGCTGGCCGATCAAGCTCGATGCCTTCATCAACATCGTGCACCACGCCGGCCGCTACCTCGCGCTCGAGGAGGGCACGCCCGCCTACGAGGTGACCGCAGAGCTCGACACCGTCGGTCGCTACGACTTCGCCGGTGCGCTGCCGCGCGGCATCACCGCGCACCCGAAGATCGATCCCGTCACCGGCGAGATGGTCGTGTTCCGCTACGACCTCGAGGCGCCGTACCTGACGTGGGCGGTCGTGGGGGCCGACGGCCGCGTGACGCAGCCGGAGACCACGGTCGACGGTGTCGAGCGCGGCTACATGATCCACGACTTCGCGATCACGCAACGGCACCTCCTGCTCGCGCTCGGTCCCGCGGTCTTCGACATCGAGGCGATGATGCAGGGCGGACCGCTCCTGGCGTGGCGTCCCGAGCTCGGCATGCGCATCGCGGTGATCCCACGCGACGGCTCCGCTGGGCCCCGCTGGGTCGAGACCGACGCGTGCTGGGTGTGGCACTTCGCCGACGCGTCCGAGCACGGCGACACGATCGAGGTCGACTTCCCGCTCTGGAACGTGCCGGGCTTCCTCGTGCCCGACACGCGAGTGACGTGCGGCTACGTGCGGGCCCAGATCAACCCGGCTCGCGGGACCATCGAGCTCACCCGCCTGCACGACGCCAAGGCGGACTTCCCCCGCGTCGACGATCGCCTCGTCGGGCGGCCGCACCGGTACACCGTGCTCAACGCGTCGTCCGGTTCGGACGCGCTCGCGCCCGGCGAGCTGGATCTGCTGTGCCGGGTCGACCTCGACACGGGCGCGTGGTCGCAGTACGAGCCCGGCGGCGCGCTGGGCGAGCCCGTGTTCGCGCCCCGCCCCGGCGGTGTCGACGAGCTCGACGGGTGGTATCTCGCGTTCGTGACGTCCTTCGCCGACGACCACACGTCGCTCTGCGTGTGGGACGCGTCCGAGTTCCCGGCACCGCCGCGAGCGAGGGTGCACCTTCCCCAGCGCGTGCCGAACGGGCTGCACGGGAGCTGGTTCCCCGCGTCGTAGGCCCTGCCGACCAGCCCTGGCGGTGGGCCCGATCGACGCTCCCTATGGGCGGGATCGCGACAATCGATTGGCTCAATCGATCGATCTCCCGGATACTGATCGAGCCCACCTATCACGGCGATGCCGATCACCGGCCGATGCCCCGAGCCCCGAGAGGTCCCCCCATGTCGCTCGTCAACACCCGCATCAAGCCGTTCGGCGCGACGGCGTACCGCAACGGTGCGTTCGTCGAGGTCTCCGACGCCGATCTCGCCGGTCGGTGGTCGGTCGTGTTCTTCTACCCGGCCGACTTCACGTTCGTCTGCCCCACCGAGCTGGGCGACCTGGCCGACAACCACGCCGAGTTCGAACGCCTCGGTGTCGACGTCTACTCGGTGTCGACCGACACGCACTTCACGCACAAGGCGTGGCACGACACCTCCGACACGATCGGCAAGATCGAGTACACGATGGTCGGCGACCCGACCGGCACGATCAGCCGCAACTTCGAGGTCCTGCGTGAGGCCGAAGGGCTCGCGGACCGCGGCACCTTCGTCATCGACCCCGACGGCGTGATCCAGGTCGTGGAGATCACCGCCGAAGGTGTCGGGCGCAACGCGGTCGAGCTGCTGCGCAAGGTCAAGGCCGCGCAGTACGTGCGCGAGCACCCGGGCGAGGTGTGCCCGGCCAAGTGGGAAGAGGGCGACGAGACCCTCGCGCCCTCGCTCGACCTCGTCGGCAAGATCTGAGCGAGGAGACCGTCCCGATGCTCGATGCCAGCCTCACCACCCAGCTGCAGTCGCACTTCGAGAAGATCACCCGACCGATCGAGCTCGTCGCGTCGCTCGACGACGGCCCGAAGTCGGCCGAGCTCGCGCAGGTCCTCGACGAGCTCGCGGCGCTCTCCGACGACATCACCGTCGTCCGTCGCGACGATGATTCGCGCCGGCCGTCGTTCGCGATCCGGCGCGCCGGCACCGACGTGTCGGTCCGGTTCGCCGGCATCCCGCTCGGCCACGAGTTCACCTCGCTCGTGCTCGCGCTGCTGCAGGTGGGTGGTCACCCGTCCACCGCGACGCCGGAGGTGATCGGGCAGATCCAGGACCTCGAGGGTGCCTACGCGTTCGAGACCTACTTCTCGGTGTCGTGCCAGAACTGCCCCGAGGTCGTGCAGGCCCTCA
>DATBEZ010000046.1:0-42220 GCA_036558745.1 Acidimicrobiia bacterium | reverse complement strand
CATCGTGGGCGCGATCCTCATCGTGGCGAGCTTCCTCGTGATCGTGCGCTCGCAGGTCGCGCGCTGGATCGGCATGATCGCGGCGGGCATCGCGGCGATCAGCGCCATCACGTGGATGCCGTACTACCCGGTGTGGTCGCTGACCTACATCGGCCTCGCGGTGCTGGCCCTCTACGGCCTCGCCCGGTACGGCGGTCGCGAACCCGTCTAGCGCCGCCCCGCCACCGTCTCCGTTCGTAGAGTGACGCCGTCACGGGCGGGTCACGATCGGGAGACGGCATGGCGACGTACGTTCTCGTGCACGGCGGCGGGCACGGCGGCTGGTGCTACCAGCCCGTCGCTCGGCTCCTGCGCGCCGCGGGCCACGAGGTGTACGCGCCGACGTTGACGGGGCTCGGGGAGCGCTCGCACCTGCTCGGGCGCGACGTCGATCTCGACCTCCACATCCGCGACGTCGTCGCGGTGCTGCACTACGAGGACCTGCGCGACGTGATCCTCGTCGGGCACAGCTACGGCGGCATGGTGATCACCGGCGTCGCGGACCGTGCCGCGGACCGGGTCGGGCGCCTCGTATACCTCGACGCCGCGAACCCGGTGAACGGTCAGTCGCTCGTCGACGTCGCGGGACCGATCATCGAGGCGACCCGACCGTCGGGCCGGGTCGTCGACGGCGTCGAGCTGGTGTTGCTCCCGTCACCGGAAGCCGGGCGCTTCTACGGCGTCACCGACGACGACGACGTCGCGTGGATGGCGGACCGGCTCACCGGTCATCCGTGGCGGTGCTTCGAGCAGCCCCTCGCGCTCACGAACGAGGCGGCACTGTGGGCGATCCCCCAGTACCACATCGTGTGCACCTCGACGCTCCGGACGCGCGACAAGACGCTCGTGCAACGGGCGCATGACGAGAACCGCCTCTGGACCATCGACACCGGTCACGACCTCATGATCACGGAGCCGCGCGCGGTCGCCGACGCGCTGGTCGAGGTCGCCGCGCGCTGACGCTCGCTCAGCGGAGGCCGTTCGCGACCAGCGCGAACAGCCTGACGGTCTCGGTGTCGGGGTAGTCGCTGCACCACGGGTAGAAGCCGGTGCAGCCGAGATCCGCGTACGCCTTCACCTTCTCGGCGACCTGCTCCGGCGTGCCGACGAGGTTGCCCTCCCGCCACGACTCCGCCGGCTCACCCCAGAACGAGCGCGAGCCGGCGTCGAGGACCTCTCGCTCGGTCTCGCGGATGAACACCTCCGGCGAGATCGTCTTGCGGATCTCGTCGTAGTCGCGCCCGACGTCCTTGCAGTGCCGTTGGAGCACCTCGGCCTTGTGCTGCCACTCGTGGGGCTTGCCGCCGAAGTTCGCGGCGTCGGCGTGGCGCGCAACGACCCGCAACGTGAGCTGTTCGCCACCGCCGCCGACGAGGATCTCCGGGTGCGGCTGCTGCACGGGCTTGGGATCGCACTGCGCGCCGTCGAGCGTGAAGTGCTTCCCGTCATAGGTGACGTCGGGCTCCGACCACATGGCCTTCACGATCTCGACGGTCTCGCGCAGGACCCGGATGCGGTCGGATGCCTTGGCGAACTCGTAGCCGTAGCCCGCGAACTCGTGCTGGTACCAACCCGCGCCGACGCCCCAGATCAAACGCCCGCCCGAGATGACGTCGATGTTCGACGTGATCTTCGCGAGCAGTCCCGGGTTGCGGTACGGCGAGCAGCCGACCATCTGGCCGAGCTTGATGCGCGACGTGCGTTGGCTGATCGCCGCGACCGTCGTCCAGCACTCGAACATGGTCTCGTGCGCCGGGCGCGGGACGTTGTGGAAGTGGTCGTAGGTCCACAACGAGTCGAAGCCGAGCTCTTCGGCGAGCTGCGCGATCTCGACCGCCTTGGCCCACTTCGTCTGCGGGTCGTCGATGGACGCGAGCTCCATCTTCCAACCCTGAGGAACGAACACACCGAACGTGAGGTCATGGGATGCCATGCCCACTTCCTAGCAGCGGTCGGCGGCCTCCGTTTCCCGAGGCGGGACCATCATGCGTTGGCGGTGTCGTCCGAGAGGCTGGCCGTCCCGATCACGACGACCGGACACGGCGCGTTGCGCACCACATAGTCGGACACCGAGCCCAACAGCGCCCGCTTGACCCCGCCGCGTCCGCGTGAGCCGACCACGAGGGCGCGGGCCTGCACCTCGCGTGCAAGGTCGCAGAGGGCCGGACCGGCGCGCCCTTCGACGATGCGGCTCGCGACGTTCCCCGAGGGCAGCGCGGCGACGAGCGCGTCGATGGCGGAACGCGCGCGATCGTGCTCCGTGGCGCGCAGCTCCTCGAACTGTTGCTCGGTCATGGTCGGGCCGGCGTGACCGGAGCCGTCGTACGCGAGCGCGGGATCGGCATCCTCGACGACCGTCGCGACGACGACGCTGTCGGCGGGCTGGAGGATGGCGATGCCCTCGGTCGCGGCGCGTTGCGCGAGCTCGGATCCGTCCGTGCACACGACGATCGCCGATGCCATGGCTCCGAGTATCCCAGATCGACGGCAGGCACGCCCGCGTGCGTGCGATCACGAGGACGGTGGCTCGCGGGCCCGCGTGGTGCGATCATCGGCTCGCTCCGCGCCGGCACGGCGCGGCGTCCCGCGAGGCGCGCCCGGCGAGGGCGTCCTGCACGAAGGGGGCGCGCGATGGATCGCAACGACTCGTCCCAACCGCGACGGTCGGTGTGGCTCGTGGTCGCGATCGCGGCCGCGCTGGTCGTGGGTGGCGTGGTCGGCGGCGTGATCGTGGCCGCGACACAGGGCAACAGCGGGGCGAGCGCGTCCGACACGTGCTCCGCGACGAGCGTCGCGCACAAGGTCTTGCCGTCGGTCGTCACGATCGCGGTGACGAGCGGCGCGGGCGGAGGCACGGGCTCGGGTGAGTTCATCAGCGCGAGCGGCAACATCCTGACCAACAACCACGTGATCTCGTCGGCGGCCAACCGTGGGTCGATCCAAGTGCTGCTGAGCGACGGCACCAGCGCCGACGCGACCATCGTCGGGCGGGATCCGCGAACCGATCTCGCGGTGATCCGGATCCATGGCGAGCGCTCGTTCCCCGTGATCGCGTTCGGCTCGTCGGCGGATGTCGAGATCGGTCAGCACGCGATCGCACTCGGTGCGCCGCTGGGTCTCTCGAGCACGGTGACCGCCGGCATCGTGAGTGCCCTCGGCCGAACGGTCCAGGTGCCGGCCGACAACGGCGCGGTCGCGCTCCTGGTCTCTGCGCTGCAGACCGACGCCGCGATCAATCCGGGCAACAGCGGAGGTGCGCTCGTCGATTGCTCGGGCCGGCTCATCGGTGTGCCGACGGCGGGAGCCACGGTGCCGAACGAGAACGGACAGTCCAGTAGCGGCAGCATCGGTCTCGGCTTCGCGATCCCGGTCGACTTCGCCCGGACGATCGCGGACGAGCTCGTGGCCCACGGGTCGGTGACGCACTCCTTCTTCGGGATCGACGCGGTCACGACGTCGGCGCTGAGCGGCGCGCGTGCAGGTACCGAACAGGGTCTGTACGTCGCGGGAATCGTGCGCGGCGGCCCGTCGGACGCCGCAGGCCTCCGGGCCGGTGACGTCATCACGACGATCGAGGGTCAGGCGGCCAAGGACACGAATCAGCTCGCTGCCATCACATTGACGAAGAAACCGGGAAGCCGGGTCGAGATCGGCTTCGAGCGTGACGGCAGCGAGCACACCACCACCGTCGTTCTCGGCGCGCAGCCATGATCCACACCGCGTGAACGGCGCATGGTTCCGGTGGCTGGTTCGCCCTCCTGCATCCTTCGGCGGGCTCGTCGGCGCGCTGCTGTTCTTCTGGATCTCGCTCACACCGTCGTTGCTGCCGCGCGCGTGGTTGTTCCAGGGCATCGTCAGCGGTCTGTCGGCGGTCATCGGATTCGGTGTGGGCAGTGCAGTCGCGGGGATCGGTCGTCGAATGCGACCGGGGGCGACGGCGCCGACGCCGGCCCTGCGACGTCGCGTGCGGATCGTCACCGTCGTCGTGGCGGTCGTCGGGACCGTCGTGCTGTTGTGGCAGGCGCAACGGTGGCAGAACGAGCTGCGCTCGCTGATGGGCGTCGGGCACGCGGCGACGTTCTTCGAGCTCGGCGTGGTGCTGCTGGCCGTCTTCGTCGCAAGTGTCGGCCTCCTCGTCGCGCGGCTCGTCCGTTCGTTCACACGCTTCGTCATCCGACAGGTCGACCGCGTCGCGCCGAGAGCCGTCTCGGTGCCGGTCGGGCTCGTGCTGGCGATCGTGCTGGTCGCCGGCTTCGTGCAGGGAGTCGTCGGCCGCGGCCTGGTCCGCGTGCTGAACGACGCGTCGGCCGGCGCCAATCACGGCACGAACGAGGGAAGCCGTCGACCGAGCTCCGCGGAGCGATCGGGCGGGCCGGGCTCACTGGTCAGCTGGTCGTCGCTCGGTCGCGAGGGGCGCGCCTTCGTCGGTGAGGGGCCGACACTCGCGGAGCTGCAGGCGTTCCACGGTCCGAAGTGCTGTCACGCGCCGATCCGCGCGTATGTGGGTGTCCAGTCGCCGGGGTCGGTGGAGGATCACGCGCGACTGGCCGTTCGCGAGCTGGACCGCACCGGCGCGTTCGACCGCGCGGTCGTCGGTGTGTTCGTGGCGACGGGCAACGGTTGGATCAACCCGAAGGTGGCCGATGCACTCGAATACCTCTACGGCGGCGACACCGCGGAGGTGTCGCTGCAGTACTCGTATCTCCCGAGCGCGGTGTCGTTCCTCGTGGATCAGCAGAAGGCTGGCGACGCCGCGAAGGCGCTCGTCGACACGGTGCTCGCCCGCGTCGCGACGCTTCCTCCCGGTCATCGTCCCAAGGTGCTCCTCTACGGCGAGAGCCTCGGCTCGTACGGCATCGAGCGCGCGTTCGGGAACATCAATGCGCTTCGTGCCCGCGTCGACGGTGCACTGCTCGTCGGACCCACCTTCGCCAACCCGATCTGGGATCACCTCGTCGCCCATCGTGAACACGGGTCACCCCAGTGGCTGCCCAAGCTGGCGTCGAGCGCCGGCGTGTACTTCGCCGGCGCGCCCGCGGACCTCACCGGCGTCGCGGACGCGGCGGCACAACCACACGTCGTGTACCTCCAGAACGCGTCGGACCCGGTGACGTGGTGGAACCTCCGCCTCGCGTACCGCAAGCCCGCGTGGGCGGGATCGCCCGCGGCTCCCGATCGCGCGCCGGGCTTTCGGTGGTTCCCGGTGGTGACGTTCCTCCAGGCCACCGCTGATCTGGCGAACTCGCTCGGGGTCCCGGCCGGACACGGTCACTACTTCGGCTCGAACGTGGTCGACGGTTGGATCGCCGTCGCGAAGCCCGCCCAGTGGACGGCGAACGAGACTGCGCGGCTGCGCGCGCTCGTCGTCCCGCTCGACGAGTCACCGGGCTGATGACGTGACGACGCGGACCGCGTTCATCGTCGCGGTCGCGATCCTGACGGTGTACAACGTGGCGCGGGGGCTCGGCGCGTTCGGTCGCTTGACCGGTGTGGCCGCGATCCTCCTCGCGCTCGCGATGCTCGCCGTCGCGCGAGCTGCACAGCTCGGGAGCACCGACCTCGGGCTGGCCGCGTCCGACGTCCCGAACGGCTTGCGCTACGGCGCCGCGGTGCTCGGTCTCGTGGTCGTCGTGCTCGTCGTCACCGCTGCGATCCCGGCGACGTCGCATTTCCTCGACGACGAGCGCGCGGACCTCTCGGTGGGCGGTCTCGTCTACGCGGTCGTGGTCTCCACGCTGCTCGTCACCGTGCTTCCCGAGGAGCTGGCGTTCCGAGGCGTGCTGCTCGGCGCGGGAAGGGAGCTGTGGAGCGATCTGCGCGCGGTCGTGGTCTCGTCGCTTCTCTTCGGTCTGTGGCACATCTCGCCCACGCTCGGGACCATGTCGTCGAACCGCGAGACGGCCGGGACGGCCGCGAGCGCGTGGGGCGCCGCCGTGCTCGTCGCGGGTTCTGTCGCGATCACCTTCGCCGCGGGAGTCGTGTTCTGCTGGCTCCGAATCCGCTCCCGAAGCCTGGTCGCACCCGTGCTCGCGCACGTGGCGACGAACGGTGCGGCGTTCGTCGTCGCGTGGTTCGTGGTCCGCGGCCACGGGTAGGCGCGCGTCGTTCGCTGCGCGCGGGTGCCCCGTCACCGGCGCTTGACGATCGGCTGTCACGGTGGGTGAATGACGGGGTCCACGAGGACGTTTCCGTTCCATCCGTCGTCGTCGCCGAGCGCGCCCCACCAGCCGGAACCGGCCGTGACGATCGACCGACCGGGAGGAGAGCGCGTGAAGGAGCTCGTCGTCGGTGTCGATGGGTCGAAGGAGAGCAGGGCCGCGTTGCGCTGGGCCGCGTCCGTCGCGGAGGCCGCCGGCGTGCCGCTGCGGATCGTGGCGTCGTGGACGTATCCGCGAGCGTCCGCGTTTCCCGGTGCGGAGGCGCTCGCGCCGGCGGAGCAGATGGACCAGGCGACGACCGACGAGGTCACCGCGTGCGTCGAGGAAGAGCTCGGCGCGGTGCCCGCGTTCGGAACGATCGAAGCCCTACGTGGGCCCGCGGCGGCCGCGATCGTGCAGGGCGTGAGCCCGGACAGCACGCTCGTGCTCGGCTCGCGTGGCCGGGGAGGTTTCGCGGGGTTGCTCCTCGGGTCGGTGAGTCGCGAGTGCCTCGAGTACGCGCCGTGCGCGGTCGTGATCGTGCGGCACGAGCAAACGCTCGGCGAGGGCCAGGGACCCATCCTCGTGGGCAAGGACGGCAGCCCGAACGCTGAGCGGGCGCTGGATTGGGCGCTCGCGCTCCACGGCGCCGTCGGCGGCCAGTTGGGCGCGGTCTACGTGTGGCAGGCGAACGTCTCCGAGGTCCGGCCGCGACTGCACGAGCGTCTGCGCGCGGGTGCGCGCGCGAAGGTCGAGTCGTGGGTCGAGGAAGAGGATCACGTCCACGCGCTCGAGGTCGAGGGCGACCCGCGCGCCGAGCTGGTCGACGTCGCGACGAAGACGAAGGCGTCGGTGCTCGTCGTCGGTCGTCGCGGCGGCGGCCGTCTGAAGGGGCTTCGCGTCGGCGGGGTGACGAACTACCTGATGACCAACAGCCCGACGACCGTCGCGGTGATCCCGCCAACGAACGACGAGTGACGCCGCGTGACCGCTTCCCGCACGCCGCACACCACGAGAGGGGAAGCGACGATCTCGTACGCCCCCAGGGACTCGAACCCTGAACCCGCAGATTAAGAGTCTGCTGCTCTAACCAGTTGAGCTAGGGGCGCGTGCGGCTCATGGTAGTCCGGTCCGAGCCGAGGGCCCGTGCCCGCGTACGGTGGCGCCACTGAGGCGGGAGGCAGCGATGAAGGTGCTGGTCACCGGGGCGACGGGCCTCATCGGGACGCGGGTGTCGGAGGCCCTGCGCGACCGCGGCGACGAGACCGTCGCGCTCACGCGCGCGCCGCGCGACGCGGGCGACGTCGGCTGGGATCCCGAACGCGGACAGCTCGACGCGGGCGCGCTCGACGGCGTCGACGCAGTCGTCCATCTCGCCGGTCGCAGCATCGGGGAGAAGAAGTGGACGCCGGACGAGAAGCGCGCCGTCCTCGAGAGTCGCACGAAGGGGACCGCGTTGCTCGTCTCGACGCTCGCGTCGATGGCGCGTCCGCCGCGCGTGCTCGTGAGCGCCTCCGCGATCGGCTACTACGGCGACCGCGGCGACGAGGAGCTCACCGAGCAGTCGGGACCGGGGGAAGGGTTCCTCGCCGACCTGTGCGTGGAGTGGGAGGCCGCGGTCGCGCCGGTCGAGGAGGCGGGCATCCGCACCGTGCGCGTCCGCACCGGCATCGTGCTCGCGCGCGACGGCGGCGCGCTCGCTCGCATGTTGCTGCCGTTCAAGCTCGGCCTCGGCGGCCGCGTCGGCTCGGGGAAGCAGTGGATGAGCTGGATCGCGATCGACGACGAAGTCGGCGCGATCCTCCACGCGCTTGACCGCGACGACGTGCGGGGCGTGTGCAACCTCGTCGCGCCGAATCCTGTCCGCAACGCCGAGTTCACCACCACGCTCGGCCGCGTGCTGCACCGCCCGACCGTCCTGCCGACGCCGCTCGCGCCGCTCAAGCTTTGGTTCGGCAGCGAGCTCGTCCAGCAGCTGCTCCTCTACAGCCAGCGCGTCCGACCGACGTGCCTGCTCGACACGGGCTACTCGTTCCGCCACACGTCGCTCGCCGACGCGCTCGCCGCGGTGGTCGGCTGACACCGGGTGCGACTCTGGATCGACACCGACGTCGGCACCAATCCCGATGACGCGATCGCGATCCTCCTCGCGTGCCGCCATCCCGACGTCACCGTCGTCGGTCTGAGCACGGTCGGCGGCGACGAGGGGGCGCGGGCGGTGGCTGCCCGCGGCCTGCTCGCGTCGGAGGGAATCGTCGATGTTCCGATCGTCACGGGCGCGCGTCTCGAGCGTCGAGACGTGGCCGGTGCTACGCCCGACGCGCTGCTCGCGATCGGGCCCTTGACCAACGTCGCCCGCCTGGTTCCGCACGGGGTCTGGCCGCGACGGGTGACGGTCATGGGAGGTATCCGCGCCCGGGTCCGGCACCGGGGCGCGTGGCGCGAGACCGAGACCAACTTCGGCAGCGATCCCGCGGCGGCGGCGCTCGTGGTCGACGCGCTCGATCCGGTCGTCGTCCCGCTCGACGTGACCGCGGCCGTCGTGCTCACCGACGAAGAGCGGGCACGTTTGCACGCCCAGGTTCCGGCGTTCAAGGAGCTCCTCGAGCACTGGACCGATCCCGTGTGCATCCACGACCCCGTCGCGCTGTTCACGCTCACGGACGAGCCGTGCGCGTCGGTCGGCCGGCAACGGCTCCGCGTGGACGAACGCGGCCGGCTCCGCGACGACGACACGGCCACGGAGCGACGCGTCGTCGCCGCCGTCGATCGCGACGCTGCGATCGCGCGCATGTTCCGACTGCTGGTGGGTGAGCATCGTTAGACTTTCCCGACGTTGCGCCCGTAGCTCAGTTGGATAGAGCGGCAGACTTCTAATCTGCGGGTCGGGGGTTCGAATCCCTCCGGGCGCGCACTCACCCGTCACGCGTGACGTTCTCTCCCCTCGAGCCCGCAACCGGGGAGCCTGCGTGACATCGGCCGTGCCGCCCTCTACGGTGTCGTCTGCCGACGACAGGAGGGGTCCGGTTGAACGGCTATGGCGCAACGCGGGTGTGGCGCGGCGCGCGGGCGGTCGGGTTGACGACCGTGCTCGCGCTCGCCACGGCAGGCTTGGTCGGTTTCGCGAGCGGCGCACCGGTGGGCGCCGCACGGGGACGACCGGCGCTCAGGGCGGCGACGGTTCCGACCGTCCCCTCGTTCTCGCACGTCTTCACGATCGTGCTCGAGAACTACAAGGTCGAGGACGTCGACATCACGTCGGCGCCCTACCTGATGTCGCTGCGGAGCCAGGGCGTCACCCTCGACAACATGTACGGCGTCGACCACGCGAGCCTGACCAACTACATCGCCATGACGAGCGGGCAGGCCGCGAACGCCGCGACGAAGGCCGACTGCATCAACTTCAGCTCTGCCTGCATCTACACCTCGCCGAACGACACCAACATCGGTGACCAGATGGAAGCCGCGTCGAAGACGTGGAAGGCCTACATGGAGGCGATGCCGGCTCCCTGCACCCACCCGACGACGGCGGGCACCGACCCGTACCTCATCGGGTACGCGACCCGGCACAACCCGTTCATGTACTACTCCGACGTGGTCGGTCCCGATCTCACCGTGAAGCCGCAGCGCTGCGTCGATCACGACGTGCCCTATTCGGCGTTCGCCGGCGATCTCGCGAACCACACGGTGCCGAACTACTCCTTGATCGTGCCCTCGACGTGCGACGACGCCCACGATCGCGGCCCGTCGTGCAGCCTGCCGACGGCCGACAACTGGCTCTCGCAGAACGTGCCCCAGATCCTCGCGTCGCCCGAGTACCAGAACGGTGGCGCGCTCTTCATCACCTTCGACGAGTCCGACATCACCGATACGCGCGGGTGTTGTGGCGACTCGCAGGGCGGCAAGATCTTCACGCTGGTGCTGTCGCCGTTCGTCGGCACGCCGGGCGCCGACACGCCGACGGCCTACAACCACTACTCGCTCCTTCGAACGATCGAGGACGGCTTCGGGTTGCCGTGTCTCGCGCACGCGTGCGACCCGGGCATCCAATCGCTGGGCGACGACGTGTGGACCGCGGGTGAGACGGCGACCACGGGCTACGACTCCACGGACGTCCGGTCGCTCTACACGGTCTCGGTCCGCCTCCGGGCGCTGCCCGCCGCGGCGCAGAAGCAGGCGGTCGTCGCGCTCGCGTTCATCACCGCGCTCTCGGGACGGCCCGGACCCAGTCCGGTGTCGCCGCCGCCGGGGACCACGGGACCGTTGAACGTCACGTCCGGCTGGGGCCCGGGGGAGACCGCGGCGCTGCACGCGGTGGAGCAGTACTACGGGCTCACCGCCGCGCAGGCCCAGAAGTTCGCGGTGCTGGTGTGGGGGTTCATCTTCGCCATCAGCCCGTGAGGTGACCGCACTCGGGCGCCCCGCTCGACGCGCGCCGCGCTGCGTCAAGGCGTCGACGGTGCCGTCGTCGGCGGGGGAGCGCTCGTCGTGGTGGTCGGTGATGTCGTCGACGTCGTGGCGGGCGACGTTGTCGACGTCGTGGGCGATGCTGTTGTCGAGGTCGTGGGCGGTGCCGTCGTGCTGGTCGTGGTCGTGCTCGCCGGCGGCGGCGCGGTGGTCGTCGTCGGCGCAGGTTGCGGCGCGGTGGCCGGGGCCGGCGGCGCCGGCTGCGGGCTCGGCGCCGGCAGGATCGACGTGACCACGACACGTCGACGGCGGACCGACGGGACCGCCGGCGGGCGCCTCGGTGGCGCGACCACCGCGGTTGGCGGAGCGGCCGACGGTGGCGCGACCGCGCGTGCGGTCGTCGGCGGGGACGACGGCGGGATCGTGCCGACGGTGGTGGGTGGAGCCGCAGGCTGGTTCTGGAGCTGCTCACCGAGCACGCGTGTCGTCGCCCGGCTGTGCGAACCGTGGTGCAGTGACCAGGCCACCGCGCTCCCGCCCAGTCCGGCGAGAGCGAGCAGGGTCAAGAGCGCGAACAACCGCTGTTCGAAGCCCAAGCGTCGGCGGAGGCGCCGCCAGCGCCGCGAGCCTGGACGCGCCCTCATCTCGGAACCTCGCTCGCGCGCCCTGCGATGCCCCGACGTACCGTCATCGCCGGGCCCCCCAACCGCCCATACGGTATGAATGCCCAATACGTCGCGATGGCAACCAGACGTGGCCGCCCGCCCACGACACGGCCACGGCTGTGCCCGTCAGGCTCGGGCTCCCGGACCGCTCCCGGCGCCTCGCGTCAGCGGGTCAGCCCGTGGGCTGCGCGGGCTCGACCCGGTTGATCGACCAGCCGTTGCGTTCGAGGCTGCGGATGGTCGCGCGCGCCCACCGCCGCACCTGGTAGTCGGTCACGGCGGAGCCGAGCTCGCGGCACAACGCGCCGGCGATGATCTCCTCCGGGTTCACCGGACGCGTCCCCTGTCGAATCCCGGCGCGCGGTATCTCGACACGAGGTCGTTGAACACCGTGGAGACCTGCTCACGCGTCGGCTCGCCGCGACCACCACCCCGGCGGGTATCGCGATCGTCGGTCGCGACACGGCGGACCACGTCGGCGAGCAGCCGGATGACGATGTCGTCGTCCTGCAGCCAGATCTCGGCCTCGACGCGCGCGGAAGGGAACACGTCACACGCTGCTGCGAGGCGTTGCGGATCGTCGCTGCGCACACCCCGTTCGTTGAGGTCGCGGAAGCGCGCGCTGCGCTCGCGCCCATCCACGCTCCGAAGGTTGCTCCGCTGGAACGACACGGTCGTCTCCTCTCCTGGCGGCCGCTCAGCCGTGCAACGCGTGGCGGAGGTTTCTGGATCTCGACGGTGCGCTCGGGCTCCGTGTGGGCACCCGTGCCGCGCACGCGTGGAGCGCCGCGAGCGACTTGTCGTCGGTGTCGGCGTGGACGCGGTGCAGATGGTGCTTCACGTCCTCGACCAGCCCGCGCAGCTCGACGTAGAGGCCGTCGCGGAACTCGCCGAGCCATTGCGAGAGCGTCACGCCGCACGCGGCGCATCGTGCGCCCACGTAGCCGTCGGTGTGGAGCACCACGACCGGACCGATGCGGTGGGTGCACTCGCGAACAGGGATCGGGGGCTCCGAGGCGTCGTGTCGCGCGGTGGTGCTCCGCCACATGCGTCTCTCCACGATGGTCCCCCCGACGGTCCCCCCTTGCGATGAGTGTTGTTTCCGTCCCGGGAGGTGGCAGAAACCCGCGTCCACGACGGGGAAAGCGTGTTCCTGGGGAGCTGAGGCACCACATGGGGAGCGATTCCGCTTCGGAGCGCGCGCGCCGGTGGAAGAAGCGCAGGAAAGCGCGCCCCGACCTCGGCCGGGCGCGTCACGGATCGCGGTCGCGCCGACGCCGAAAAAAAGTGGCGCGGTCGACGGTGGTGACGAGCCACTGACGTTGCCTCACGCCGTCGTATGACACGGCTAGCGTCCGCGGAATGCAGGCGCCGAAGCCCTTCCGCTTCGCGGCCCAGCTCCGGCTCGCGGGCTCGGCGAAGGAGTGGGCCGACGCCGCCCGCAAGGTCGAGGACCTGGGCTACGCGGCGCTGACCATGCCCGACCACTTCGACGAGCAGCTCGCACCGGTGCCCGCCCTGATGGCCGTAGCTTCGGCCACGACTCGATTGCGCATCGGGACGCTCGTCTTCGACAACGACTACAAGCACCCGCTGGTCCTGGCCAAGGAGTGCGCCACGCTCGACCTGCTCTCCGACGGCCGGCTCGAGCTCGGCCTCGGCGCAGGTTGGATGCGCACCGACTACGAGCAGTCGGGCATCGGCTACGACGAGCCCAAGGTGCGCGTCGATCGCTTCGAGGAAGCGATCACCGTGCTGAAGGGTCTCTTCGCCGACGGGCCCTTCTCGTTCTCGGGCGAGCACTACACGATCGACGAGCACGAGGGGACGCCCAAGCCGGTCCAGCGACCGCACCCGCCCATCGCCATCGGCGGTGGTGGAAAGCGCGTGCTGTCGATCGCCGCGCGCGAAGCCGACATCGTCAGCGTCAACCCCAATCTGCGCGCAGGTCTCGGCGGCGCGGAGACCGCGCCGAACATCACGCCCGACGCGACGACGCGCAAGCTCGCGTGGGTGCGCAAGGCCGCGGGTGACCGGTTCGACGCCTTGGAGCTGAACGCGCTGATCGGCTTCGCGCACGTCACCGACGACCCGCTGTCGATCGCAGCGGCGATGGCACCGAACTTCGGGATCAGCGCCGAGGAGGCGTTGCACGTCCCCTTGATCCTCGTCGGCACGGTCGACGCGATGTGCGAGGAGCTGCAGCGTCGACGGGAGCGCTGGGGCTTCTCCTACGTCTGCTTCGACATGGGCAGCTGGGAGGCGATGGCGCCGGTGGTGGCCCGTCTCGCCGGGACCTGAGCGCGGGCGTGACCCTCACCGGGCCCGAGCGCGGGCCCGTCGGATACCATGCGAGCCCGCGCGCCACGTCCCGTGGCCGCTCATGGTGGCCGTAGCTCAGTCTGGTTAGAGCGCCAGGTTGTGGCCCTGGAGGTCGGGGGTTCAAGTCCCCTCGGTCACCCCCACGACGACCACACCGTCACGCGGTGTGGTCGTTCACTTTTGTGACTTGCCGCGCGTTCACGCCGACGCGATCATGCGCGTCTCATCGCTGCGGCATCGGTCGACGATGAGATCCCCCCGTGCACTCCATCCCCCCCTGGAGTCCTCATGCATCGCGTGTTGCATCGCGTCGTCATGCGTCGCGGCGTCTTCCGCCGCGCGCTCGCCGGTGGTGTCGTCGCGTCGTTGGGAGCGGTCGTGCTCGCCGCGTGCGGGCCCGCGCCACAACTCACGCGCTACCCGTACCTGACCGATCTCGTCGGCACGTCGGTCATCGTGAACTGGGCGACGGACCAGTCCGCGACGACGGGCTCCGCGAAGTGGGGCGCGGTCGACGGGAGCGGCAACTGCAACCCGACGAACAGCGTCACCGCGACGAAGACGGGCTTCCAGGTGGCGGGCACGAACGAGTACCAGTGGAAGGCGAAGCTGAGCCTCGGGACGACGGCCACGTTCTGCTACCGGGTGTTCCTCGGCTCGAACGACCTGCTCGGGACCGACTCGTCGCCGCAGTTCAAGGCCCAGGTGCCGGTCGGCTCGACCCAGCCGTTCTCCTTCGCCGTCTTCGGTGACTGGGGCCAGGTCGACGCCAACGGCAACAACCCGGACCAGGCCAACCTCATGAACCAGATCGCCGCGAGCGGGGCCCGGTTCGCGGTCACCGTGGGCGACAACGCCTACAACGACGGGAGCCAGACCAATTACGGCGACCTCCAGCACACGGGCGCGGGCTCGAGCGCAGTGTTCGGCAACCAGTTCTGGAAGGTCGCGGGGCTGAGCATCCCTGCGTTCCCGGCCATGGGGAACCACGGATTCTCCCGCAGCGACACCAACCATCCCGCGCTGCTGAACTGGCCGCAGGACAACGCGGTCTCGAGCTCGGGCGGCAAGTACACGAAGGAGACGTACTGCTGCGTGAACGGCACCTCGTCGGCGAGCTACCCGAGCGCCTGGTACGCGTTCAGCGCGGGGACCGCGCGCTTCTACGTGATCGAGGCCACGTGGGCGGACGGCAACGTGGGAACGAGCACTGCGTACGGTGACGACTACGCCGCACACTGGACGACCAGCAGCCCCGAGTACCAGTGGCTGAAGGCCGACCTCGCCGCGCATTCGGGCGGACTCAAGTTCGCGTTCTTCCACTACCCGATCTACTCGAACAACGCGACGGAGACGAGCGACACGTTCTTGCAGGGTGCGAACAGCCTCGAGGGCCTGCTCGGTTCGAACGGCGTGCAGATCGCGTTCAGCGGACACGCACACATCTACGAGCGGAACCTGAAGCAGACCGGCGGGCTGATCACCTACGTCACCGGCGGCGGGGGAGCGACACTCGAGCCCGTTTCGAGCTGCAAGTCGTTCGACGCGTACGCCATCGGGTGGAGCTCGTCCGGCGGATCGCGATGCGGAGCCGCGCCCGTCCCGGACGCGATCACACGGGTGTTCCACTTCCTCAAGGTGACCGTGAACGGCAGTCGGGTGACGGTGACGCCGACCGACGAGCTCGGTCGCACCTTCGACGTCCAGACGTTCAGCTTCTGATCACGCGCCGGGATCGCTGAGCGCGAGCATGCTCGCGCGCTCCTGATCGACCGCGGCGCCGAGCCGTTCGAGCGCGGCATCGCCGATCACCTCGCGAAGGCGCGGCATGAGCATGGACTCCTCGACCTCCGCGTGACGTCGCACGACGAAGCGCAGCTCGTCGAAGACGTCGGGCAAGGCGAGGGGTGTGCTGTCCTCCGCCTCGGCCAGCAGGGACTTGATCGTCTCGTGCGCACGGTGGGCGTCGGCGACGAGGACGGGCCCCTCGGGCAGTCGTTCGCGCACCATCGGATGGATCACGCGTTCCTCGAGCTGGTTCTGTCGCGTCAGCGCGGTCGCGATGCGGTCGACGACGGTCCCGTCGCCGTCGGCGTCGTACTCAGCGAAGAGCGCGTCCACCTGTCGGTGCTCTTCGTGCAAGAGGTCGATCGCGTTCCCCATGCCTGCTCCCCAAGGTTCACTGTGACTCCGTGCATCTACCCCCTCGCTACCCGTTCCGGCTCTGTCTCGGGCCGGAAATTCCAGTTTCCACGGGCTCTCCGCGCGCCCGGTGACGGGTCCCCGCTGCCGGCCGCGCGAGGCGTGGCCGGCGGGCGCCGTGCCGCCCTGGGGTAGCTTGCTGGATCGGCTCGGCACACGGTCGGGTCCGGTCTCGGCCCGTGCACGGGCGCCTGCGGACGGATGGTGCGTAGGGGACCCGGCCCCGGGGAACGGCTTTCCGGGTACGAGGCGACGAGCCCGACTGGAACAGGAGCTGCATGGCCCCCGACCGCCCGAACGTCTGGCCCGGGCGCCCGTATCCGCTGGGTGCGACCTACGACGGGACCGGGACGAACTTCTCGGTGTTCTCCGACGTTGCCGAACGCGTCGACCTGTGTCTCTACGACGACGCCGGCCACGAGACCCGCGTGGTGCTACCGGAGCAGAGTGCGTTCATCCATCACGGGTACCTGCCGGGCATCTCGCCCGGACAGCGTTACGGCTACCGCGTGTACGGGCCGTGGTCGCCGCACCAGGGACTGCGGTGCAACCCCGCGAAGCTGCTGCTCGATCCCTACGCGAAGGCGATCGACGGGATGGTGCGGTGGGACCGCTCCGTGTTCCCCTACCGCTTCGGCGACGACAACCGCGCGAGCACGGCCGACTCAGCGCGCTACATGCCCAAGAACGTCGTGACGAACCCGTTCTTCGACTGGGGCAACGACCGTCCGCCGGACACGCCGTGGCACCGCACCGTCGTCTACGAGATGCACGTGAAGGGTTTCACCGCGCGTCATCCGGACGTACCGTCCGAGCTGCGAGGCACGTACGCCGGCCTCACGACGCCCGCGGTGATCGACTACCTGCGCGGGCTCGGCGTCACCGCGATCGAGCTGCAGCCCGTCCACCAGTTCGTGCACGACCATGCGCTCGTGCAGCGCGGGTTGCGCAACTACTGGGGCTACAACTCCATCGCGTACCTCGCACCGCACCACGAGTACTCGTCGTCGGGAGCGCTCGGTCAGCAGGTGCAGGAGTTCAAGCAGCTGGTCAAGACGATGCACGAAGTCGGCATCGAGGTGATCCTCGACGTCGTCTACAACCACACGGCCGAGGGCAACCAGCTCGGTCCGATGCTGTCGTTCAAAGGCCTCGACAACAAGGCGTACTACCGCCTGTCCGACGACGACCAGCGCTACTACGTCGACTACACGGGCACCGGCAACACGCTCAACATGCGGAACCCGCACGTGTTGCAGCTCATCATGGACAGCCTCCGCTACTGGGTCGTGGAGATGCACGTCGACGGTTTCCGCTTCGACCTCGCCGCGACGCTGGCGCGCACGCTGCACGAGGTCGACCGGCTCTCCGCGTTCTTCGACCTCATCCAGCAGGACCCGGTCATCAGCCAGGTGAAGCTCATCGCCGAGCCGTGGGACGTCGGCGAGGGCGGGTACCAGGTCGGCAACTTCCCGCCCCAGTGGTCGGAGTGGAACGGGCGCTACCGCGACACGGTGCGCGACTACTGGCGTGGCGCGGACGCGACGTTGGCCGACTTCGCGTACCGGTTCACCGGCAGCTCCGACCTGTACGAGGGTTCGGGGCGCCGGCCGTCCGCGAGCGTCAACTTCGTGACCGCGCACGACGGGTTCACGCTCGCCGACCTCGTCTCGTACAACGAGAAGCACAACGAGGCGAACGGTGAGGAGAACCGCGACGGCACGCCCGACAACCGTTCGTGGAACTGCGGCGCCGAGGGCCCGACCGACGATCCTGAGATCCTGACCCTTCGTCACCGTCAGCGGCGCAACTTCGTCGCGACGTTGCTGCTGTCGCAGGGTGTCCCGATGCTGCTGTCGGGCGACGAGATCGGTCGGACCCAGCACGGCAACAACAACGCGTACTGCCAGGACAACGAGACGTCGTGGCTCGACTGGGACGAGGTCGACGAGCCGATGCTCGCCTACGTGCGCAATGTGCTCCGGCTGCGCACGGAGCACCCGGTGTTCCGGCGGCGCCGGTGGTTCCAGGGTCAGGCAATCCACGGTTCCGACGTCAGCGACATCGGGTGGTTCACGCCCGACGGAGAGCTGATGACCGAGGAGGACTGGAACGTCACCTTCGCGAAGTCGCTCGGCGTGTTCCTGAACGGCGACGGCATCCACTATGTCGACGCGCGCGGGCAACGTGTGCGTGACGACAGCTTCTACGTGATCTTCAACGCGCACCACGAGGCGATGACGTTCACGCTGCCGGCCGAGCAGTGGGGCAAACGATGGCAGAAGGTGCTCGACACCGCCGACGACGTCGCCGGCCATCCCGTCGAGCCGGCCGAGGCCAAGGCCGACGAGCAGATCGAGGTCGAGCCCCGCTCCCTCATGCTGTTCCTCCGCACCGACGCCAAGTAGCTGCACTCCCGTGCCCGGTTGGGACGCTCATCGGCGTATGGAGCCGATCAGCGTCCCAACCGACCGGGGGTGCGGGCTAGGCGGGGAGGAGAAGGGCGACGGGGAGCTCGGCGAGGACGGCGGGGACGGGGAGCGCGGCGTCGCGGGCCGCGACCGTCGCGCCCGTGATCGCGTCCCGCCACAGCGTCGGCGCGCCGGGCGGCAGCGACACCGTGCCCGCGGGCGTGCCGCGCGTCGTGAAGCGCGACACGAGCGCGACGGCCCACCCCTCGCCGCGGTGTCGCGCGAACGCGAGGACGCGCTCGTCGCCGACGGACGCGAGCGGCGTGTAGTCGCCGCCGACGAACAGCTCCGGGTGCTTGCGCCGCGCCGCGAGGGCGCGTGTGGTCACCAGCAGCTTCAGCCTGCCGTCCGACCACGCGTCGCCGAGCTCGGCGACCGGTGTCTCGGCGACCGACCTCAACGCGTCACGGCGGCGCTCGTAGTCGACGGCGCGCCGGTTGTCGGGATCGACCAGGCTCAGGTCGAGGAGCTCGCAACCCTGGTATGCGTCCGCGACGCCCGGGCCGGCCAGCTTGAGCAGCACGAGCGCGAGCGAGTTCATCGCGCCGTGGAACGCGACCCGTCCCACCAGGTCGCTGAAGCACGCGTGCAGAGCGGCCCCGCCGTCGGCGATGCAGGCGTCGACCGCCCGTCGTACGGCGCGCTCGTGCTTTTCGTTCGGCGCGAGCCAGCTGGTCTCGAGCTTGGCCTCCCGCAGCGCCTTCTCGAAGTAGCCGTGCAGACGCTCGCGCAGCTCGTCGACGTCCGCGTCGCCCGCGTCCGCCGCAGGCCACACCCCGAGGAGCGTCTGGGCCAGCAGCCGTTGCTCGGTCGGGCCGAGCGCGTCGAGCGGGACGCGAGCGCGGAGCCGGCGCAGGCCCTCCTCGAACTCGTCGGGAAGCTCCGACAGGACCGCGATGCGGGCCCGCACGTCCTCGCTGCGTTTGGTGTCGTGCGTGCTCGTCGTCTGCATCGTCCGCGGCCAGTGCCGCGCCCGCGCCGCGTTGCGACGGTGCAGACGCTCCACCGCATCGTCGGGCGGACGCCCGGGCTCGCCGCCCACGTCGTTGCGTGACACGAGCACCGCGTCGCGGTACAGCGCGGTGTCCTCGTGGCCCTTCGCCATCACCGGTCCGGTGAGCTGCTGCCATGACATCGCCAGCTCGCGACCCTCTTCCGACGTGAGGAGCTCGACGATCGCGTCGACGGCCCCGGTGTCGACGTCGCCCCGTCGAACGGCGTCGCGCGCGGCCGCCTCCAACACGGTCCGGTCGGTCGCGCGCACGCCGTCCCGGTCGACATACACGCGATAGACGGAGAGCGTGACGGTCAGCGCCGTGATGGCCGCGGTCGCCTCGGGGGTCATGTCGCGGGTGAGGCGGCGGAGCTCGGGCGTGAACAGCGCGTGCAGGACGAAGCGCTTGGCGCCGAATTCGACGTCGTCGAAGGGCTCGGCGCCGTCGGTACGGGCCGACCCGCGCATGCGATGCCAGCCACCGGGCTCGACGAATACGTCGTCGAGATCGGTCAGCGCGTCGTATCCCGTCGTGCCCTCGACCGGCCACTCGTCACGCAGCGCCTCGTCGCCGGTCGTGATCTTCTCGACCACGAGGTAGGTGTCCGGGCCGATGCGGTCGCGCAGCTCGCGCAGGTAGCCCAGCGGGTCGCGCAACCCGTCGATGTGGTCGACGCGGAGCCCGTCGGCCACGCCCGCGTCCACGAGGTCGAAGATCAGGGCGTGGCGGTCGGCGAAGACGATCGGGTCCTCGATCCGCACCCCCACGAGCGAGTCGACGTCGAAGAACCGCCGGTAGTTGCGACGGGGCTCGTGCCAGTCGACGAGCTCGTAGAACTGTCGATCGAGCACCGCGCGCACGTCGCCGCTCGCGTCGTCGTCGCGCAACGGCAGTCGCAACCCGTTCACGTCGAGCACACCCGCCTCGACCTTCACCCGCCCGCTTCGCACCGCGTCGTCCACCGACCCGTCGAGCAGGGGCAGCAGCACGCGACCCTCCGACCAGTCGACGTCGAAGTCGCGCGCGTGCGCGCCCGCCGGCCCGTCGCTCAGCAGCTCGCGCCACCACGGGTTGTCGGGCGATGCCGCGAGGTGGTTCGGCACGATGTCGATGACGATGCCGAGGCCGTGCGCGTGCGCCTCAGCCGCGAGCGCCTCGAGCGCGGCCCGACCACCCAGCTCGGGATTCACCTGGGTGGGATCGACGACGTCGTACCCGTGGCGGCTGCCCGCCGCGGCCGCGACGATCGGAGACAAATAGAGATGGCTGATACCGAGATCGGCGAGGTACCCGACCACCGCGCGCGCGTCCTCGAACGTGAAATCGGCGTGCAGCTGGAGCCGGTACGTCGCGACGGGTGCCGTCACTGGCCCGTCGCTCTCGACTCGACCACACGCCGGGCCACGACCGCGGACCACGGCGCGAGCTCGAGCTCCACCTCGCCGTCGGACGAAAACGACGCGGGAACCGTCGCTCCGGCGCCACCGAACTCCGGCGAGCTCGACTGCGCCAGCACCTCCCAGGAACCGGTGTCGAGCGGCGCGGCGACGCGCACGCGGCCGTCACCGAAGTGCAGCGCGATCGCAACGAGCTCGTCGCCGGCGCGGCGGCCGAGCACCAGCGTGCGCGCGTGCGCGTGCACCGAGGGCTCGACCGTCGACGGGTCCAGCCGGGCCAGCGCGGGTTGGTCGCGCCGGAGGTCGACGAGCCTCCGGTGCCAGCGCAGCATGGCCGCGTGCTCGTCCTTGGTGACGAGACCGCGGTCGAGCTTCGCCTGCCGGAACGTCTCCTCGCTCTGCGGGTCGGGCGGCTCCGTGTCCCAGCCGAAGCCCGCGAACTCCTCGGCCCGACCCTTGCGCACCGCCTCGACCAGCTCCGGATCGGTGTGGCTCACGAAGTAGGGGAACGGTGCCGGATCGCCGTACTCGTCGCCCTGGAACAACAGCGGGACGAAGGGCGAGAGCAGCACCGTCGCGGCCGCGAGCCGAAGACGTTCGAGCCCGGTGCCCGGCGCGAGGCGATCGCCGGCCAGGCGGTTCCCGATCTGGTCGTGGTTCTGGGCGAACACGACGAAGCGCTCGCCCGGCAGCCCGCGCGACGAGGTGCCGTGACGGCGGCGCCGGAACTGCGAGTAGCGACCCTCGTACACGTACCCGTCGGTCCACGCCCGCGCGAGGTCGTCGAGCCCCCCGAAGTCGGCGTAGTAGCCGTCGCGCTCGCCCGTGAGGAGCACATGCAGCGCGTGGTGGAAGTCGTCGTTCCACTGCGCGTCGTTGCCGAGTCCGCCCAGGGCCGCGGGACGGATCACGTTGACGTCGTTCGACGCGCTCTCGGCGATGACGTGGACGATGCGGCCGCCGGCCCGTGCCCGCGCGTGGACCGTCTCGGTGAGCTCGCGAACGAAAGGACGGGCACTCGGGTCGATGATCGAGTGGATCGCGTCCAGACGGAGCGCGTCGACGTGGACGTCGCCGGTCCAGAAGCACGCGTTGTCGACGAAGTAGCGACGCACCTCGTCACTGTCGGGCCCATCGAAGTTGAGCGCGGCGCCCCACGGAGTGCGGTACCGGTCGGTGAAGTACGGCCCGAACTCGGCGAGATGGTTCCCCTCCGGCCCGAGATGGTTGTAGACGACGTCGAGGACCACGGCGATGCCCGTCGCGTGCGCGGCGTCGACGAAGGCGCGCAACCCGCCGAGCCCGCCGTACGCGTGGTGCGTCGCGTACGGCAGCACACCGTCGTAGCCCCAGTTGCGCGCGCCCGGGAATTCGGCGACGGGCATGAGCTCGACCGCGGTGATCCCCGCCTCGGCCAGTGCGGGGAGCTGCTCGGCCGCGGCCGCGAACGTCCCCTCCGGGGTGAACGTCCCGACGTGGATCTCCTGGATGACGTAGCGGTCGAGCGGCGGGTTGCGCCAGGTCGCGTCGGTCCACGCGACCTCGTCGTCGGTCACGGCCGACGGGCCAGCGACGCCCTCGGGCTGCGCACGCGACGCGGGGTCGGCCCGTTCGTCGTCGCCGAGCACGTACCAGTAGCGCGTGCCCGGTCCTGCGCCGTCCACGACGGTCTCGTGGTAGCCACGTGCGGTCGGGGTCATCGCTACGTCACGAATCTCGGGGTCGAGGACGCGCACCGAGACGCGTTCGTGGGCCGGCGCCCACACGCAGAACGCAGCTCGCCGGTCGTCGAGGGAGCGCGCGCCGAGATGCCGGGCCCCGAGCGTCACGGCTCGGGAACGAGGAACAGCACGGCGAGCGGCGGCAGCGTCAACGTCAACGACCAGGGTTGGCCGTGGAGCGGTACGGGGTGCGCTTCCACGCGGCCGAAGTTGCCCACTCCGCTGCCCGCGTACTCCGCCGCGTCGCTGTTCCCGCGCTCCGACCACCAGCCGCCGGTCGGCGCGCCGACGCGGTAGTTGTCGCGCACGACCGGCGTGAAGTTGCACACGACGACGACCGGGTCGGCGTCGGGCGCGAGACGCATGAACGCGAGCGCGCTGTTGTCGGCGTCCTCCGCGACCAGCCAGCGGAACCCCGCGGGATCCGCGTCGCGCGCGTGCAGCGCGGGAAGGTCGCGGTGCATGACGTTGAGGTCGGCCAGCCAGCGGCCGACTCCGGCGTGCCACGGCTCGTCGCGCAGGTGCCAGGGCAGCCCGACATCGTGGTTCCACTCCTCCCAGGGCGCGAGCTCGGAACCCATGAAGAGGAGCTTCTTCCCCGGCAGACCGTACTGGTAACCGAAGAGCAGGCGGAGGTTGGCGAACTTCTGCCAGTCGTCGCCCGGCATCTTCGCGAGCAGCGAACCCTTGCCGTGGACCACCTCGTCGTGTGAGAGCGGCATCACGAAGTTCTCGGTGTGGGCGTAGATCGCACGGAAGGTGAGCTCGCCGTGGTGGTAGTGGCGGTGGATGGGGTCGCGCTCGAAGTACTGGAGCGTGTCGTGCATCCAGCCCATGTCCCACTTCATCCCGAACCCGAGACCGCCGACGTACGTCGGGCGTGACACCATCGGCCACGCCGTCGACTCCTCCGCGACCGTCTGCACGTCCGGGTACGCGTTGTAGATCTCCTCGTTCAGCATGCGCAGGAACGAGACGGCCTCGAGGTTCTCGCGCCCACCCCACTCGTTGGGGATCCACTCGCCCTCGTTGCGCGAGTAGTCGAGGTAGAGCATCGACGCGACCGCGTCGACCCGCAGTCCGTCGACGTGATACCGGTCGAGCCAGAACATCGCGCTGCTCGTGAGGAACGACCGGACCTCGTGCCGTCCGTAGTTGAACACGAGCGTGTCCCAGTCGGGGTGGTACCCCTGGCGCGGGTCGGCGTGCTCGAAGAGGTGCGTACCGTCGAAGTACGCGAGACCGTGCTCGTCGGACGGGAAGTGCGACGGCACCCAGTCGAGGATCACGCCGATCCCGCGCTCGTGGAGATGGTCGATGAGGTGCATCAGGTCGGCGGGAGAGCCGTAGCGGCTCGTCGGCGCGAAGTAGCCGGTCGTCTGATAGCCCCACGAGCCGTAGAACGGATGCTCCATGATCGGGAGCAGCTCGACGTGGGTGAAGCCCATGTTGCAGACGTGGTCCGCGAGCGGCTCCGCGATCTCGCGGTAGCCGAGCACGGTGCCGTCCGGCTTGCGGCACCACGAGCCGAGGTGCACCTCGTACGTCGTCAGCGGGGCGGTGAGCTTCTGACGCGCGCCGCGGCTCGCCATCCACTCGTCGTCGGACCATCCGTAGGCGAGATCACCCACGACCGACGCGGTCAGCGGCGGAACCTCGGTCGCGAACGCGAACGGGTCGGCCTTGTCCACCGTGTAGCCGTTGCGGCTGCGGATCCTCAACTTGTAGCGCGACCCGTTGTGCAGGCCGGGCACGGTGCCGGTCCAGATGCCCGAGCTCTGGAACGGTTCCAGCGGGTTCGCGTGGGGGTCCCAGCCGTTCAGGTCGCCGACGAGCGAGACCGCTTCCGCGTTCGGCGCCCACACCGCGACGTGCGCCGCGTCGCCGCCGCTGTCGCAGTGCACGCCGAGCTTCTCGTAGAGCCGGAAGTGCCGTCCCTCGTTGAACAGGTGGATGTCGTCGGCGGTGAGCACTTACGAACCTCCCCGGGCGGCGTCGAGTCGTCGGAGCGTCTCGACGAGACCGGGTACGCCGGCGAGCTCGTCGATCGCGTGGGCCGCGGGCCGACGCCAGTTCTCCGCGGCCTGGGTGCCGGGCGTGTTCTGCGCGGCCGTCTCCAGCCACAGGTCCTCGAGCGCCACGAGGATGATCGAGGCGTCGCTGCGCCCGATGAGCTCCAGGAGCGCGCGCATGACCGCGCTCGCGTCGATGTCCGAACCGTCGCCGGCGCCGCGCGCGAGCAGGCCCGCGTCCCGCAGGGCGACCACGAGCCGGTGACGCAGCTCGGCCCGCTCCTTCTGGTCGCGCTCCGCGTCGTCGGCCGATTCGAGCCCGAGCCGGACGCGCTCCGCGATCGCGGCGCCGGTCCAGAAGCCGGCGAACGTCGCGGTGTCGTGGGTGTCGAGCGCCGACAGGCTCCCGCGAGCCGTCGACCGCACCCCGCCGACCGCGTCCGTGTCCACCTCGAACTGCACGACGTGCATCCCGCCGAGACCGTGTCGGCGGAGGCTGCGGTGCACCTCGGGTGGAACCGTGCCGAGGTTCTCACCGATGAGCGCGGCGCCGTGGCGTGTGGACGCGAGCGTCAGCCGTGCGTACAACTCGTCGGCCGGATAGCGCACGTAGGCCCCGTCGGTCGGCTCATGGTCGGGTGGTACCCACCAGAGCCGGTGAAGACCCATCACGTGGTCGATCCGCAGGAGCCCGGCGTGCGTCAGGTGGTGCTCGATGCACGCAGCCAGGTGCGCGTGCCCGTCGATCCGGCTGATCTCCGGGTGGACGGGCGGGAAGCCCCAGTTCTGCCCGCTGGAGAAGAAGTCGTCGGGTGGTGCGCCGACGCTCGCGTCGCGCACGAAGAGGTCGCCCGCGTCCCACACGTCGAAGCCGTCGCGGTGCGTCCCGAGCGGGAAGTCGAGGTAGAGCGCCTGACCGCGCTCCCGCAGCCCGGCTGCGAGCTCGCCGAGCTGCGCGTCGGCGACGAACTGTGCGTACCGGTGGTACGCGACCGCTCGCGGATCGACGGCGCCGTCGGGAATGCCCTCTGTGCGCCACGCGGCCGGCCAACGCGTCGAGTCGGCACCGTGGCGCTCGACGGCGGCGCGGAACCGCGCGTAACGCTCGGTGTCCGGACGCCGCTCCAGGAACGCGCCCAGCGCGTCGGGATCGGCGTTCGGCGCGGCGGTCTCCAGCGCGGCGCGTGTCCGCGCGAACGCAGTGCGGAAGTCGACGAGCGCATCGGGGCGCGCGACCGGTGCCCGTGACCGTGGAGAGCCCGGCAGCCGTGACGTGTCGACGTAGAGCTCGTTCCAGAACCGGCGACTGACCGGCGAGTACGGGCTGGGCTCGAACGGCTCGTCGAGGAAGGCGGCGAGGACCGGTAGCGTCCCCACCACTGTGGCGCCGAGCCCGGACACGAAGCGTGCGAGCGCGTCCAGGTCGCCGAAGTCGCCGGGGAGCGCGTCGTGCGAGGTGGTTCGCAGCGCGTAGACCGGAGCGAACACGCCCCACGCGCGCGCCGTCGCGAACGCGACCGCGCGCCGCGGCGCGCACAACAACCGCGTGGAGGCCTCACTCGGGCCGGCGGAGGCGGTGACGGTGTGTGCGCCGTACGGCAGCCGTTCCGGCAGGGTGAAGCGCCGAGCCGGCACGCCCGGGACGTCCTCCACGGTGCAGTCCTCGCCGCGCACGGTCCTCGTCGAGCCGTCGTCGAGCGCGATGGTCAACACGATCGGCGGCGTCGCGTCGATCGAGGGGCTCCGTACGGCCACGACCGGGGCGCGTGTTCCCCAGCTCACGGTGACGGGCTCGACGAGCTCGGCCGCGACCGACGCGTGCCGGGCCCGCAACGCGTCGGTCGCGTCCTCGGCTCGTTCGATCGGTGCACCCAGCGCACGGAGCACACCGACGAGCGCGTCACGGCTGGCGTGGTGACGGCGCCCGTCGCTGCCCGTGTACGACGCGGTGACTCCCCATGCCTTCGCGAGCGCGCGCAACGGGCGCGGGACGCCGTCGCGGCGTCGCGTCGCGGTCGACGTCACGGATGCGATCCGGCGATCGCGAGGATGCCGGTGATCGGGATGCCCACCCAGTCGGGACGGCTCCCGAGCTCGTAGGCGAGCTCGTAGAGCGCCTTGTCGAGCACGTGCACGTCGAGGCTGACCCGGAGCTCGTCCGGCGTTGCCGGCAGGAGCCCGCTGCCGTCGATGCGCTGCAGGTAGCACTGCAGGAACGAGGCAGAGACCCATGCCGCCCACACCTCGGCCCACGGGCGCAGCGCGAGCGGCGTGCGCTCGTCACCGCCCGACGCGCCGCGCGCGACGAGGTCGCGGATCGCGGCGTGCGACGCGTAGTGGAACGAACGCAGCATCCCGGCCACGTCACGCAGTGGCGAGCGGCGGTGACGACGTTCGGCCAGGCTGCGTGCGGGCTCGCCCTCGAAGTCGATGATGACGAAGTCGCGGCCGGTCGACAGGACCTGGCCCAGGTGCAGATCGCCGTGATGGCGGATCCGCAGCCCCGACGTCACCGACGTGATGCCGCGCAGCCGCTCCAGCACCGTGTCCTCGAGGGTCAGCACCTTCTCGGCGTCCTCGCGGTCGGCCTCGGGCACGTGCGCCAGTCCCCGTCGCAGCTGGCGCAGCGACCGGCGGGCAGAGTTGCGCATCGACTGGTAGAGCGACCGCTGGCGCAACGCGTTCACCGGTTCCGGCATGAACGTGGGATCGTCACCACCGGACGCGAGCGCGAGGTGCAGCTCTGCGACGCGCCGGCCGAGGATCTCGGCGGACGGGAGGTAGTCGCCGAGGAGCTCGTCGAGCATCTCGGGCGGCTGCTGACCGGTCAGGTCGAGCGGCGGCAGCGCCGGCGGCGCGTCGACGTGACGTTGGTCGGCACCCGACCCGACCGGCGCGCGCTCGAGATACTGCGCGGCCGCCCCGACGGTGTGGGTCCACGCGTCGCTCTCGTTCGGCACGTAACGGTGCACGATCCCGACCGTCGCGCCGGCCCGGCGCCGGGATCGGTACTCGAGCGCGCCCGCGACCTCGGGCACGAGGTCCCTGGTGTGCTCGCTCAGGTACCGGCCGACCTCGAGCTCGGGGTTCATCCCCGCCTCGAGGCGCCGGAACGTCTTGAGGATCAACCGGTCGCCGAAGAGGATCGACGTGTTCGACTGCTCCGAGCGCAGCACCTGCACGTAGAGGTCGTCGAGGTCGACATCCGCGAGCGCGTCGGCGAGCGGCGGGTAGCTCGCCGTCGCGATCTCGGCGCCCAGCCCGCCGAAGCGACGCCGGCGCGTCATTCCCTGGATCAACGTCGTGCCGAAGCGCGGGTGCCAGTGCGCGTCGTAGACGATGCCTTCGTCGCCGCCCCGGACCCGGAGCCGGGCCAGCACCGCGTTGGCGTGGTCGTGGCGGAGCCGGTCCGCGTCCTCGCCCGTCGCGTACGCGAGCGGCACCACGTACGTCTCGGGCTCGCCGTCGAGGTACTCGACGCGCACGAGCGTCATCAGCACCCGCTCGCTGCTCTCCGCGAGCGGGACGGGGATCACGTCGTCGACGTGTGCGTGGGCGATCTTGCGCGCCTTGCCCGCGAACCATCGCCGGTTGCGGACGATCGCCGGCAGCACCGTCTCGAACGCACCCGTGCCGCGGCCCTCGAGGCTGCGGGGCCAGGCGAGGTCCACGACGACGGCGGGGAGCCCGTCGTCCTCCCCGGTCGTCGGCTCCGTGCGCGACGCCTCGAGCGACAGCCAGTAGAAGCTGTTCGGGCCGAGCGTGAGCAGGTAGGGCCACTCGCCGATCGTCGGGAACGGCGTCTGGCCGAACAGCTCGACGGGCGCGAGGCCGCGGAACTCGGACAGGTCGAGCTCGACGTATTGCGCGAAGCGCGAGAGGTTCGCGACCACGAGCACCTGCTCGTCCTCGTGACGGCGCAGGAACGCGAGCACGCGGTGGTTGTCGGGGGAGAGGAACTCGATGCTGCCCCGGCCGAAGACCTTCGAGCGCTTCCGCAACGCGATGAGCTGGCGCATCCACCGCAACAGCGACGCCGGGCTGTCGAGCTCGGCCGCGACGTTCACGGTCTCGTAGTGGTACTCGGGATCCAGGTTCACGGGCAGGTAGAGGCGCTGCGGGTTCGCGGCCGAGAACCCCGCGTTGCGGTCGGGGCTCCACTGCATGGGCGTCCGAACGCTGTCGCGGTCGCCCAGGTAGACGTTGTCGCCCATCCCGATCTCGTCGCCGTAGTAGACGACGGGGGTACCGGGCAACGAGAACAGCAGTCCGTTCATGAGCTCGATCTTCGGGCGGTGGTTCTGCATCAGTGGGGCGAGGCGGCGCCGGATGCCGAGGTTGACCCGCATCTCGGGATCATGTGCGAAGACGCGGTACATGTAGTCGCGCTCTTCGTCGGTGACCATCTCGAGAGTCAACTCGTCGTGGTTGCGCAGGAACACCGCCCATTGCGCGGTGTCGGGCGGTGACGGCGTCTGCTGGAGGATGTCGATGATCGGGAACCGGTCCTCCATGCGTGACGCCATGAACAGGCGCGGCATCACCGGGAAGTGGAACGCCATGTGGCACTCGTCGCCGTCGCCGAAGTACGCGCTCGCCTCCTCCGGCCACTGGTTCGCCTCGGCGAGCAGCATGCGGTCCTCGAACTTCGCGTCGACGTGCGCGCGCAGCTCACGCAGGAACTCGTGCGTCTCCGGGAGGTTCTCGCAATTCGTCGCCTCGCGCTCGAAGAGGTAGGGCACCGCGTCGAGACGCAGGCCGTCGACACCGAGGTTGAGCCAGTGGTCGACGACGCGCAGCATCGATCGCCGCACCTCGGGGTTGTCGAAATTGAGGTCGGGCTGGTGGGAGTAGAAGCGGTGCCAGTAGTACGCGTTCGCGAGCGGGTCCCACGCCCAGTTCGACGTCTCGAAGTCCTGGAAGATGACCCGCGTCCCGCGGTAGCGGTCGGGCGTGTCGCTCCACACGTAGAAGTCGCGCCAGCGGGTTCCGGGCTTCGCCCGCCGGGCGCGCTGGAACCACGGGTGCTCGTCGGACGTGTGGTTCAGGACGAGCTCGGTGATGACACGCAGGCCGCGCTGGTGCGCGGCGTCGAGGAACTGCCGGAAGTCGCGCAGCGTGCCGTAGGCGGGGTGGATGCCCGTGTAGTCGGCGATGTCGTACCCGTCGTCGCGCAACGGTGACGGGTAGAAGGGCAGCAGCCACAGCGCGGTGACGCCGAGGTCCTGGAGATAGTCGAGGCGCCGGGTGAGCCCGCGGAAGTCGCCCATCCCGTCGCCGTCGCTGTCCTGGAAGGCGCGCACGTGCAGTTCGTAGATGACCGCGTCGCGGTACCACTCGGGATCGCGGCCCAGCGCGACCGACCGGCGACTCCGGGCCGCCACGGCCATCAGGCGGGGACGCCGGGCTCGCGCGCCTCGGCACTGTCCGGCACAGCCTCCGCGCCCTCGTCCGGCGTAGGCCGGGCCGAGGAGATGGCGCGGAGCTCGAACACGTGCGCGGGCGTCGACGACGGGTCGAGGCCGACGAAGTTGTGCGCGCCGTGCCAGGTGTAGTGCGCGCCGGTGAGGAGGTCGTGCACCTCGTAGGTGTCGTCCCAGCCCAGACCCAGCGCCTCCATGTCGAGGTGCACCCAGCCCGACTGCGGGTGGTACGGGTCGAGGCTCACGACGGAGAGGACGACGTCGCGCGAGTCGTCGGTGCGCTTGCTCCACACCACGAAGGCGTCGTTCTCCGACCCGTGGAAGCGGAGGTTGCGGTCGCGCTGCAGCGCGGGGTGGGCGCGGCGGATCCCGTTCACGCGCGCCATGAACCAGCGGAGGCCGTCGGGCCGGTCCAGGTCCCAGTGGCGGACCTCGTACTTCTCGGAGTGCAAATACTCCTCGCTGCCCGGCTCACGGGGCGTGTGCTCCATCAGCTCGAACACGGGCCCGTAGACCCCGAAGTTCGCCGCGAGCGCCGCCGCGAGCACGAAGCGGGCCATGAACGCGGCGCGGCCGCCGTGCTGCAACGTCTCGTGCAGGATGTCGGGCGTGTTGGGCCACACGTTGGGCCGGAAGTAGTCGACGCCGGGCGGCGACGTCAGCTCCCGGAAGTACTCCTCGATCTCCCAGCGCGCGTTGCGCCACGTGAAGTACGTGTACGACTGCGTGAAGCCGACCTTCGCGAGCCGGTGCATGACCGCGGGGCGGGTGAACGCCTCCGACAGGAAGATCACGTCCGGGTGGTCGGCCTTCACCGACGCGATCAGCCACTCCCAGAACGCGAACGGCTTCGTGTGCGGGTTGTCGACGCGGAAGATCCGCACGCCGTGGCCGATCCAGAACCGGACCACCTCGAGCAGCGCCTGCCAGAGGCGGGGCCAGTCCTCGTTGTCGAAGTCGAGGGGGTAGATGTCCTCGTACCGCTTGGGCGGGTTCTCGGCGTAGGCGATCGTGCCGTCGGGACGGTGCCGGAACCACTGCGGATGCTCCTCGACCCACGGATGGTCGGGCGAGCACTGGAACGCGAGGTCGAGCGCGACCTCGACGCCCAGCTCGGCGGCGCGCAGCAGGAGGCGGTGGAAGTCGTCGAACGTCCCGAGCGCGGGGTCGATCGCCGTGTGCCCGCCCGCCGCGCTCCCGATCGCCCAGGGGCTGCCGACATCGTCGCCGCCGCCGATGCGCGCGTTGTTGCGGCCCTTGCGGTTCGTCTCGCCGATCGGGTGGATCGGCGGGAGGTAGAGCACGTCGAAGCCGAGCTCGGCGACGTAGTCGAGACGGGCGATGACGTCGGCCAGCGTCCCCGGTCGCTGCGGATCGGGCGAGGCCGACCGCGGGAACAGCTCGTACCACGCGGAGCATGCGGCGCGTTCGCGGTCCACGACCAGGTGCACGACGTGATCCGCGTCGCTCGACTGGCTCCGGTCGGGATGGCGGTCGAGCAACGCCACGAGGTCGTCCAGCTCGGTGACGTCTTCGAGGGTGTCGCGGCCGCGCAGCGCTGCGGCGCACTCGCGCAGCAGCTCACCGTCCGCGCCGCGCGTCCGCTTCGCCGCTGCCTCCGCCAGCTGCACCGCGGCCTGCAAATCGAGGTGCACGTCCTGTCCTGCCTCCAGCCGTCGACCGAGGTCGCGACGCCACGTGCGCGCGTGGTCGACCCAACCGGTGACCGTGTACTCGTAACGGCCGGGCTCGTCGGCGGTGAACCGGCCGTGCCAGCGGTCGTTGCCGAGCGGCTGCATCTCGACCTCGCGCCAACGGCCGTCACCCGCACGCCGGTAGCGGACGCGCGCCCGGAGCTCGTCGTGGGCGTCGGCATAGACGTCGGCCTCGACCTCGACCGGGTCGCCCGCGATCGCCTTCGCGGGGAAGCGCCCTTCGTCGACGTCGGGGCGCATCGCTTCGATGACGACGCGGCCGCGCACCCGGCGGGGGACACGCACGGTCTCGGCCTCACCGTTCGTGGCGCGCGTCGAGGTCGTGGTCTTCGCTGCCATGGTTCTCCGTGTACCCGTCGACGTCGGTCGGCCGAACGCGGCCAGGATGCGGTCGCGCACCGACCGGAGTCGCGTGGTACGGACGTGGGGGATCAGGGGGACCCGCTGCGGACTTCGGTGGACGGGGTTGGTGCCATTGGACGGGACCACCAGGTTCGCGCACGTGGCGGACGTCGGATGCGCAGATGATCGCCGATCGAGCGACGACATCGTGACATTTGCCGCGGGCGCCGCACCGAGCCGGCCGATCAGGGCGTCGACGGACGGGAATCGTTCGCAGTCGAGAGCTGCCGGTGGGATGCTGGACGCATCCCGGGGGCAGGCTCGTGCTGTCTCGAAGCGGCCGACGGGAGGCGGATGGAGCTCAAGCGCGTCATCGTGGTGGGCGCGTCCGCAGGCGGGGTCGAGGCGCTCCGCCGGATCGTCGCCGGCCTGCCGGCCGACCTGAACGCGGCCGTGATCGTCGTGCTGCATCTCCGCGCCGACGCGTTCAGCGTGCTCCCGGCCATCCTCGACCGGGCGGGCCCGTTGCCGGCCTCGCATGCGGAGGATCGCGAGGCGCTCGAGCCGGGTCGGGTCTACGTCGCGCCGCCCGACGTCCACGTCGTGGTGCGCGACGGCCGCATCAGCCTGATCCACGGACCCACGGAGAGCGGCCACCGGCCGGCGATCGACCCGTTGTTCCGTACCGCGGCCGCGGTCTACGGCGAACGCGTCGTGGGCGTCGTGCTGTCGGGTGTCCTCGACGACGGCACCGCCGGGCTGGCCGAGATCTCGCGCATGGGTGGGGTCGCGGTCGTCCAGAGCCCGACGGACGCGCTCTACGCGGCGATGCCGCGCAGCGCCCTGCGTCGGGTCGACGTCGACTTCGTGGTCCCGAGTCGGGACATCGGTCCGCTCCTCGGGCGCATCGTGGAGGAGACGCCGCCGGACGGCGCACCGAGATCGCACGTCGTCTCCGAGCGCGTCGACGACGTCGTCGAGCAGGCCATCGGCGACGACCTGCCGGCATCGGGCACACGCGAAGGCGCGGCATCGGGACTGACCTGCCCCGACTGCCAGGGCGCGCTGTCGGAGGTGCACGAAGGCGCGATCACGAAGTTCCGCTGCCGGGTCGGTCACGCGTGGACCGAGGCCGGTCTCCTGACCGAGCAGGCGGAGGCGCTCGAGGGAGCGCTGCGGACCGCGCGGCGCGTGCTGGGTGAACGTGCCGACCTCGCCCGGCGCATCCACGACCGGGCGCTCGAGCGCGGGCACGAACGGGCGGCCGACCTGTTCGGCGAGCGCCTCGAGCAGTTCGACCACGACGCGCGTGCGCTGCACAACGTCCTCAGCCGTCCCGAGCTGCTGACCGTCGACGATCGGCTGAAGGAGATCGCCCAGCTCGACAGCCTCGACCGCGGCACGGCCGAGGAGGAGGCCGACGAGGCCGAGGCCTCCGCCTGAGGGCGCGATCGCGGCCGGACGGCCCGCTTGCGGTCGTCGTCGTGACGACGCTGGAATTGCCGTCCCTGACCCGTCCCGACGATCGGTCCCCGCATGCCCGAGGACAACGAGATCGGCGAGCTGGACGCGCTGCTCGAGTTCGTCAAGCGCAGCCGCCGCTTCGACTTCACCGGGTACAAGCGACCCACGCTCCAGCGCCGGGTCGCGAAGCGGATGCAGGACGTCGGGTGCCGGAGCTACGACGAGTACCAGGACTACCTGGAGGTGCACCCCGACGAGTTCGCGGCCTTCTTCGACACGCTGCTCATCAACGTCACCGGCTTCTTCCGCGACCCGGCCGCGTGGGACTTCGTCGCTGACGAGGTCGCGCCGAGGATCCTGTCCGGCAAGGAGCGCGGTGCGCCGATCCGGGTCTGGAGCGCGGGATGCGCGAGCGGTGAGGAGGCGTACACGATCGCCATGATCCTCGCCGAAGCGCTCGGACCCGAGCAGTTCCGGGAGCGGGTGAAGATCTACGGCACCGACGTCGACGAGGGCGCGCTCGCGCGGGCCCGCCAGGCGGTCTACGGCGCGAAGGAGCTCGAAGCGGTCCCGGACGCGTTCACCGAGCGGTATTTCGAGCCGTCGAACGACAACGGGGTGATCTTCCGCACGGACCTGCGCCGCTCCCTGATCTTCGGGCGCCACGACCTGCTGCAGGACGCGCCCATCTCGCGCCTGGATCTGCTCGTCTGCCGCAACACGCTCATGTACTTCAACGCCGAGACGCAGGCCGACGTGCTGCAGCGGTTCAACTTCGCGCTGCTCGACCAGGGCTTCCTGTTCCTCGGCAAGGCCGAGACGTTGCTCACGCAGTCGGCGCTGTTCCGGCCGGTGGAGCTGCCTCTGCGCGTGTTCCAGCGGATGGACGACGGCAACGGCCGTCCTCGCAACGTCCAGGTGCCGGTCCGCTACGACGCCGAGCTCGTGTCGGAGCGCGTCGCGGCCCGTGCGACGTTGCGCGACGCGGCGCTGGACGCGGCCGTGGTGCCGGTGATCGTCGTGGACGTGAACGGGGCGCTGGCGTTGGCCAACGAGCGGGCCCGCGCCCTGTTCGACCTCAGCGCCGGCGACCTGGGCGCGCCCTTGCAGGACCTCGAGGTCTCGTACCGCCCCGTCGACCTGCGGACGATCATCGAGGAGACCTATGCCAACCGGGAGGCGGCCACTCGTCGCGACGTCGTGTGGAACGGCACGGACGGAGAGCGGGTCTACGACGTGAACGTCACGCCGCTGGTCGACATCGCCGGCTCGACGGTGGGCGTGACGATCTCGTTCACCGACGTCACCCTGTACCGGCAGCTCCAGGCCGCCCTCGAGAACTCGAAGAGCGAGCTCGAGACCACGAACGAGGAGCTCCAGTCGACGAACGAGGAGCTCGAGACCACCAACGAGGAGCTCCAGTCGACGGTCGAGGAGCTCGAGACCACGAACGAGGAGCTCCAGTCGACCAACGAGGAGCTCGAGACGCTGAACGAGGAGCTCCAGTCGACCAACGACGAGCTCCAGTTCGTCAACGACGAGACCGAGCGGCGCGGCCACGAGCTCCGTGCGCTCAACCAGTTCTTCGAGGCGATCATGTCCAGCCTGGAGGAGGGCGTCGCGGTCGTCGACCGCCAGCTGCTCGTCCAGATCTGGAACGGGCGTTGCGAGGACCTGTGGGGCCTCCGCGCCGACGAGGTCCGAGGCCAGGCGCTGCTCGGCCTCGATATCGGCCTTCCCGTCGACCAGCTCTGGTCGCCGGTGCGCCAGTGTCTCGATGGCAACGTCGAAGAGACCTCCGTGACACTGCCGGCGCGCAACCGCCGGGGCCGGGAGTTCCGGTGCCGGGTCGGATGTCACGCCTTCCGCATTCAGGACTCGAGTGTCGAAGGCGTGGTGCTGCTCATGGAGGACGTGGACGATCCGTCCGATCGAGGGTCCTGAGCTGGGACGACGCGCGCGAGGCGGCTCACCCAATTCACAACTCGGGTCTTGCGTCCCGCGCCTGAGGCGTTACGATTCACAACATGCTCGCAACCACGGGCGCGGCACAACGCGTGCTGGTCATCGAGCGCGACCCGAGCGTGCGCCGTGTCATCGCGCAGCGCCTCGAACGTGAGGGCTTCGACGTCCGCCAGACCGACACCGCGCTCGGTCTGGACCATGTGGTCGCCGACATCCATCCCGACCTGGTGCTGCTCGAGATCATCGCCGGCGAGGGTCTGCTGCCGCTCGAGAAGCTGCGCACGGCCAGCGACGTTCCCGTCCTCGTGCTCCTGCGGGCGGACCTCGAGGTCGACTACGTGGACGCCCTCGAAGGCGGGGCCGACGGGTACGTCATCAAGCCGTTCTCGCCCCGCGAGCTCATGGCGAAGGTGCGGGTCGCGCTGCGCCGTGTCGCGAGACCCACATCGCGCGACCGGCTCGAGTTCGACGGGCTCGTGATCGACCGCCGCACGCGTCAGGTCGAGGCGCGCGGGCACCTGGTGAACATGCCCGCGCGTGAGTTCGACCTCCTCGCGTACCTCGCGTCGTCACCGCGACAGGTCTTCACGCGTGCGCAGCTCCTCGAGCACGTGTGGAGCTCCGCGGAGGGCTGGCTCGGTGCGGCGACGGTGACCGAGCACGTGCGCCGACTCCGCCAACGCATCGAGGAGGACCCGAAGCAGCCGCGCTGGATCCTCACCGCGTGGTCGGTGGGGTACCGCTTCGAGCCCTGAGCGCGCGCACGCGTCAGGCCGGCGGTGCTTCGCGCTCCCTCTCAGCGAGGCGTTCCCGTTGTGCCTTCACGACGTACTTGGGTTCGGCTGCCGACTGCTTGCCCGCCTCCATGACCGCGTAGCGCTCCAGCAGCGAGCCGGTGAAGACCAGCGCGCCCGCGAGGAGCGCGCCGCCGCGACGACCGCCCCGGCGCAGACCGACGGCCGCTCCGGCGAGCGCGCAGGCGTTCGCGACCTTCGAGATCCAACCGGCACGGCCGTGCCGGTACGGCTCGCCCTGCTCACCCAGCCGGCGCTCCATGAGCGAGCTCACCGCCACCTCGCCCAGCGCGCCGGCGACGGCCCACCGCCGCGCGGGCCCGTTCTCCTCGGCCGGTGCGAGCAGCAGACCGAGCGCGCCGGCGGATGCGCCCGCGCCGGCGGCGAAGAGGAACGGCAGCTCGCGCCGAGCGCCGTGCCATGCGGGGAGAGAGGTGTCGGCGAAGACGACGGCCGTGTACGTCGCGACGCCCGGCGCGAGCACCGCGGCGCCGACCTGTGCCGCGGTCCTGACGCCGGGCAGGACGCCGAAAACGTCGGCGGCTGCCGCGACGCCCGCTGCAGGCGCGTAGAACGTGAGCAGCCACGACCCCACGTTGAGCGGTGACGTGACCTTCGCGACCCGAAGCATGTTCGCAGCGCGCGCGGGCCGTCCGAGGTCGGCGATCAGTGCCGCCGTTCCCGCTCCGATGGCGCCGACCGCGGCGATCCTGGCCCGGCGTGCGAGCGTCCGCCGGCCGGTGAGGGTCGCACCGAACGCGAGGAGCGACGAGCCGGCCGAGAGTCCGCCGAGGAAGAGGTACTCCGGGATCCAGTGCTTCCACGTCGGCTGCTTCAGGACGGGCCGGTCGTAGTACGTGCGCACCTCGACATCGGGCACCAGCGCGTGTTCGCCCTTCCCCGTCCGACGTCGTCCGTCCATACCCGCCACCAGTCCGGGTCGTTCCTGTGTCGTGCTCACGGTTCGTTCCTCACCTCGCGCGCCGTCCCGCGAACGCGAGCGCGGTGGCGGCGATCAGCGTCGCGGCTGCCTTGGCCGCGGTGGTCCACATCTCCTTCAGGTCGCGCGTCGGCACGACGGGATCCGGTGGCAGCCGGTACACCTCTGGATCGTCGAGCAGGAGGAAGAACGCGCCGAAGCCGCCGACGCCGTCGTCATCGTCGTGCCCGTAGAGACGTGCCTGTGGCACGCCCTCGTCGTGCAGTCGGTGTACGCGGTCGTCGGCCTTCAACCGCAGCTCGTCGAGCGGGCCGAACTGGATCGACTGCGTGGGGCACGCCTGCGCGCACGCGGGTTCGAAACCGCCCCGCAGCCGGTCGTAGCACAGGGTGCACTTCCACACCCGCCCGTCACTCTTGCGTTGATCGATGACGCCGAAGGGGCACGCAGGAACGCAGTAGCCGCAGCCGTTGCACACGTCCTCCTGGACGACCACCGTTCCGAACTCGGTACGGAACAGCGCACCGGTCGGGCAGACGTCGAGGCATGCGGCCGACGTGCAGTGCTTGCACACGTCGGAGCTCATCAGCCAGCGGAAGCCCTGCTCGCGTTCGAGCTGGGTGAGGGGAACGTCCTCGATCAGCGGCGCGTCGACGCCGGCCTCCTGCGCCGGGATCCGTGCCCGCTGCTCGATGAACGCGACGTGGCGCCACGTGCTGGCGCCGAGCTCCCCGGTGTGGTCGTAGGACTGACCCAGCCAGTTGATGCCGTCCTCGGGGACGTCGTTCCACTCCTTGCACGCGACCTCGCACGCCTTGCACCCGATGCAGATGCTCGTGTCGGTGAAGAAGCCGACGCGCTCCGGGTGCCCGGCCCAGCCCGAGAGCGCGGCGGGGTCGCGGACGCCGGAGGGCTGGGGCGGGGGCATGGTCACGCTCATGTTGCGTCCTGACGCGCGGGCGCGCCTTCGAGACCGGCGCGGCGGCGGTACGCCTCGACCAGCGCGAGGAGCGCGGGCCCGCGCGGTCGGCGTCCCGGACGGATGTCGCAGGTCGCCGCCTTCGACTCCTGGATGTGGACGTTCGGGTCGAGCGCGAGCGGGACGAGGTCGTTGGCCGAATCGCCCGTCGTGATCCCGTTCGTGCCCCAGTGGTACGGAAGGCCGACCTGGTGCAGCGTCCGGCCCTGCACGAGCAGCGGCGTGAGACGGTCGGTCACGATGACCCGCGCCTCGATCGCTGTGCGCGACGTGATGATCGTCGCCCAGCCGTTGTGCTCGAGGCTGCGCTCGAACGCGAGCTCCGGGCTCACCTCGCAGAACATCTCGGGCTGGAGCTCCGACAACACGGGCAGCGTCCGGCTCATCCCGCCTGCGGTGTGGTGCTCGGTCACGCGGTACGTCGTGAACACGTACGGAAAGACCCCGCTGCCGACCTGGCCGTCGCTCGGGTTGTACGCGTTGAAGCGGTGCCGGTACGTCTGGCGCAACGGATTGTGCTCCTGGCCGTACAACGGGTTGTGGAACGGCGTCTCCTGCGGCTCGTAGTGCGTCGGGAACGGCCCGTCCTTCAACCCGGCCGGCGCGTAGAGCCACGCGACGCCGTCGGCTTGCATGACGAACGGCTCGTCACCGTTGATCGCGTCCTCGCATTTCGCACCTTCAGGCGCGCGGTAGTCGGGCGCCTTGTCGGCGACGAAGTCGGGGACGTCGTGTCCCGTCCACTTCTCCTGGTCAGCGTTCCACCAGACGTAACGCTTGCGTTCCGACCATGGTGAGCCGTCCGGCCGGGCCGACGCGCGGTTGTAGAGGAGGCGGCGGTTGGCCGGCCATGCCCAACCCCATTCGGGCGCGACCCAGGTCTGGTCCTGGCCCGGCTTGCGCCGCGCGGTCTGGTTGACCTCGTCTGCGAAGGATCCCGAGTAGATCCAGCACCCGCAGGTCGTGGACCCGTCGGCCTTCAAGGCCGTGTAGCCGGTCACCGCGCGGTTCTGCGCGTCCCAGCCGCTGATCTCGCGCAGCACCATGTGCGCGTCGGGCTCGGCGATCGCGCCCTCGGTCGGGTAGTCCCACGCGAGGTCGAGGATCGGACGGTCGCGCTCGTCGGTCGACCCGGCGAGCTTCTCGCGGATGATCCGCCCGAGGTGGTACGCGAACCACAGGTCGGAACGCGCGTCACCCGGCGGCTCGATCGCGGTGTGGTGCCACTGAAGCAGCCGCTGCGTGTTCGTGAAGCTGCCGTCCTTCTCGGTATGCGCGGCCGCCGGCATCATGAAGACCTCGGTCGGGATCTCTTCGGTCTTCAACTCACCGGTCTCGATCTCGGGCGCGTTGTACCAGAAGGACGCGCTCTCGATCTCGACGAAGTCGCGCACCACGAGCCAGTCGAGGTTCGCCATCGCGAGACGGTGCAACCTGGCGTTCGACGACCCGACTGCCGGGTTCTCGCCGATCAGCAAGTACCCCTTGACCTTGCCCTCCATCATGTCCAGGACGCTCTGGTACGCGGAGTGGTCGGCGTTGATGCGCGGCAGGTAGTCGTAGCAGAAGTCGTTCTCGGCGGTCGCCGCGTCGCCCCAGTATGCCTTGAGCAGGCTCACGGCGTACTTGTCCATGTTCCCCCAGTAGCCGGTACGCGACGAGTTCGACGCGATGTAGCTCCCGAGGTCCGTGTTCTCCGGGTGGGCCATCGGCAGGTAGCCGGGGAGGAGGTCGTACAGCGTCGGGATGTCCGTCGATCCCTGAATCGACGTGTGGCCGCGCAACGCGAGGATGCCGCCACCCGGCCGGCCGATGTTGCCGAGCAGCTGCTGGATGATCGCCGCAGTGCGGATGTACTGGACGCCGACCGTGTGCTGCGTCCACCCGACGGCGTAGCAGAACGCCCCCGTCCGTTCCGGTCCGGAGCTGTCGCACAGCACCTCGGCGACGCGCAGGAACATCTCGCGGGGCACTCCGCACGCCTCTTCGACCATCTCCGGCGTGTAGCGGGAGTAATGCTTCTTTAGGAGCTGGAAGACGCAGCGCGGGTCCTGCAACGTCATGTCCCGGTGCGGCGGCCGGCCACCGAGCCCGCCGCCGTGGCTTCCGAGATCGTGGCCGGTGCTCGTCTCGGTGTGCTCACGCTCGCCGGCCGCCGCCCCGATGCCGGCGACGTCCTTGTACATCCAGGTCGAGGTGTCGTACGTGCGCCGCTCGTCGTCCCAGCCCGAGAACAGGCCGTCGAGGTCCTCGGTGTCCTGGAACTCGTCGGCGACGATCGTCGGAGCGTTCGTGTACCGCTCGACGTACTCGCGGAACTCACGCCCGTTCGACAGGATGTAGTTGACGATGCCGCCGAGGAACACGATGTCGCTCCCCGCGCGTAACGGCACGTGGAGGTCCGCAACCGCGCTCGTCCGCGTGAAGCGCGGATCGACGTGGATGATCGTGGCGCCGCGCAGCTTCGCCTCCATCACCCACTGGAACCCGACCGGATGGCACTCGGCCATGTTCGAGCCCATGATCACGATGCAGTCGGAGTTCTGCAGATCCTGCTGGAACGTGGTGGCGCCGCCCCTCCCGAACGATGTCCCCAAACTGGGGACGGTGGAGGAGTGTCATATCCGGGCCTGGTTCTCGATCTGGATCGCGCCGAGCGCCGTGTAGAGCTTCTTGAGGAGATAGTTCTCCTCGTTGTCGAGCGTCGCGCCACCGAGGTGAGCGATCGACATCGTCCGACGCAGCGTGCGCCCCTGGTCGTCGCGGTCCTGCCAGCCTTCGCGGCGGGTCTTGATCACGCGGTCCGCGATCATGTCCATCGCGCGATCGAGCGGGAGCTCCTCCCACTCGGTGCCGTACGGACGCCGGTACTTGATCGTCGTCTCGCGCGTCGGCGACTGGACGAGCTGCCGGGTCGCGGATCCCTTCGGGCACAGGCGACCGCGTGACACGGGGCTGTCCGGATCGCCCTCGATCTGGGTGATGCGCCCGTCCTGCACGTAGACGCGCTGGCCGCATCCCACCGCGCAGTAGGGGCAGATCGATCCGACGACCTGGTCGGCCGTGCGCGTGCGCGGTGTCAAGTGCGCCGAACCGGGTGACTGGGCCGCGGAGCCGAGGCCGAGCGGGTCGCCGCCGAGGACCTGGCGCACCACCGGCCAGGAGGCGAAGCGGTCCCCGATGCCCATGTCGCGCCTTCTCCTCTGCCGTTGCGTCCGCCGCTGCCACGCGAATGCCTGCGAGCACCTGCCCGGGCGCGAGAGCGAGCAAACGCATCATGGCCCGAACGGCGCGCACCCGCCCAGCCCCGGCCGCGCGCGCGGCAGAGCTCCGCCGTTTCCGTCTGGGGCGCAGCGGGAAACGCATGGGCATGACGACCTTCGGCTACAGCCTCATGTGCGAAGAGCACGACCCCCGGACCCTCGTGCGCAACGCGGTCGCAGCCGAGGACGCGGGCTTCGACTTCGTGACGATCTCCGACCACTTCCACCCGTGGCTGTTCAGCCAGGGTCAGAGCCCGTTCGCGTGGAGCGTGCTCGGCGCGATCGCCGAGCGCACGGAGCGGATCCGCATCGTCACCGCGGTGACGTGCCCGATCATCCGCTACCACCCCGCGATCGTCGCCCAGGCCGCGGCGACCGTCGCGGTGATGAGCGAGGGCCGGTTCGGGCTGGGTGTCGGTGCCGGGGAGGCACTGAACGAGCACGTCGTCGGTGAGGGATGGCCCGCGCCGGACGTCCGCCACGACATGCTCTCCGAGGCGATCGAGGTCATGCGTCTGCTGTGGCGGGGCGGCGTCCAGCGCCATCACGGTGACTACTACGACGTGCAGGACGCGCAGCTCTTCACGCTGCCGGACGCTCCGCCCGAGATCTACGTCGCCGCCGGTGGACCGGGCGCGCTCGACGTTGCCGCGCGTCTCGGCGACGGGATGTTCGCGACGGAGCCGGAGGCGTCCCTGGTCGACGGGTACCGGGCGCGCGGCGGCGAGGGGAAGCGCTTCGGCCAGCTCGCGGTGTGCTTCGACGGCGACGAGGCAAAGGCGACGCAGACCGCGCACGAGCGGTGGCGGTTCGCGATGGGATGGCCGGTGCAGGCCGAGCTGCCGAACCCCGCGAACTTCGAGGCCGCGACGAAGAAGATCCGGCCCGAGGACGTCACCGAGTCGGTGACGGTCGGGTCGGACGTCGATGCCTATGTGAAGGCGTTCCGCTCGTGGAGCGACGCGGG
>DATBEZ010000045.1:0-13374 GCA_036558745.1 Acidimicrobiia bacterium | reverse complement strand
GCGTCGAGTCGCGACAACGAGCTCATGAACAAGCTGCTCAACGCGAAGGAGCAGCTCTCGATCCAGCGCAAGCAGCTCGAGCACGACCGCGCCGACGCGCAGGCGCAGAAGGACCGCATCTCCAAGACGCGCGACCAGCTGACGTCGGCGAACGCGCAGGAGAACGCGCTCCTCAAGAAGACCAACGCGGACATCAACTCGCTCGTCGCGAAGGCGAAGTCCGACGCGGCCGCGGCGCGCCGTCGACTCGAGGCCGCGGCGGCGAGCGGTTCGACCTCCGGCGGTTCGTTCGGCGCGAGCGTGCCGATCGGCTCGATCCCGCCCACCTCGCCGCGGGCGATGATCGCGGTGCAGTTCGCGCTCGCGCAGGTCGGCAAGCCGTACAAGTACGCGACGTCCGGTCCCGACACCTACGACTGCTCCGGTCTGACCGCAGCCGCGTGGGGTGCGGCCGGTGTCTCGCTGCCGCACTACTCGGGCGCCCAGTACTCGGGTCTGCCCCACGTGCCGCTCAGCATGATCCAGCCCGGCGACCTGTTGTTCCGGGGTGCCGGCGGGAGCCAGCACGTCGAGATCTACATCGGCAACGGCCAGGTGGTCACCGCGCCGCACACCGGCGACTTCGTGAAGGTCGCGGGCATGGGCAACGTGTTGCCGATGGCGGCCCGTCCGTAGGAGAACCGGGCTCGGGACGTCCCGAGGGCCGCGGCCGTACCATGGCCGCGTGACCTCGACCGCTGAGGAGCCCCTGCGCCTGACGCGCTTCTCGCACGGCGCGGGCTGCGCGTGCAAGCTCTCACCCGCCGACCTGCGCACGGTGCTGGGCCTGGTCCAGGACCTCGGCGCGGCGAGCGACGACAACCTGCTCGTCGGGCTCGACACGTCCGACGACGCCGCGGTGTACCGCGTGCGCGACGACCTCGCGATCGTCCTCACCACCGACTTCTTCACGCCGATCGTCGACGACCCGTACCAGTGGGGGCGGATCGCGGCGACCAACGCCCTGTCGGACGTGTACGCCATGGGCGGCGCACCGCTGCTCGCGCTCAACCTCGTGGCTTGGCCGCGCGAGGGCATCGGCTTCGACGTGCTCGCGCGCGTGCTCGACGGTGGCCACGACGTCGTGCGCGGCGCGGGCGCGATCGTCGCGGGTGGGCACTCGATCGACGACCCGGAGCCGAAGTTCGGCCTCGCGGTCGTGGGGACGGTGCACCCGGAGCGGGTGTGGCGCAACGGTGGTGCGCGGACCGGCGACGTCATCGTGCTCACCAAGCCCATCGGACTCGGTGTCGTCTCGACCGCGGTGAAGCGCGACCAGGCGTCGACGGCCGTGGTCGACGACGCGATCCAGGTGATGACGACGCTGAACGCGTCGGCGCGTGACGCGATCGCGGACGTCGGCAACGCGGTGCACGCGGTCACCGACGTCACCGGCTTCGGGCTGCTCGGTCACCTGCGCGAGATGCTCGTCGCGTCGGGCGTCGCCGCCGAGCTCGACGGCGACAGCGTGCCCGTGATCGACGGCGTGCGCGAGCTGCTCGAAGCGGGGATGGTCGCCGGAGGCACACAACGCAACCACGCGTTCGTCGCGCCCGACGTCGACTGGGGCGGGCTCAGCGAGATGGAGCAGCTCCTGCTCGCCGACGCGCAGACGTCCGGCGGTCTGCTCGTCGCGGTCGCGCCGGACGCGGCCGACGCGCTCGTCGACGCGCTGCGCCGTCGTAGCACGCTCGCCCACGCCGCCGTCGGTCGCGTCGTCGAGGGCCCCGCCGGCCACGTGTCCATCCACTGATGCTTCACCGTCGCTCGGTTGGGACGCTGATCGGCGTCATGAGCCGATGAGCGTCCCAACTGAGCGTGGGGGGCGCGGGGGGCTAGGGGATGACGAGCATGCCGAGCTCGGCCTCGAGCTGCGGGCGGGGCTTCGCACCCAGCGACGCGCGCTCCATGCGGCCGTTCCGGAACAGCGCGATGAGCGGGATGCTCTGCACGTCGTACTGCTGCGCGATCGCGGGGTTGTCGTCGATGTTGATCTTCACGACCTTGTACGAGCCGCCGCGCATCAGCGCGATCTGCTCGACGATCGGGCTCACCTGACGGCACGGTCCGCACCACGGCGCCCAGAAGTCGACGATCACGGGTACGTCGCTGCGCAGCACCTCGCGCTCGAACGACGCGGTGTCGACGGCGCGCACCGGACCTTCGGGCGGGTCGTCGGGAACGGGCTCCGACGGCTGCTCCCCCGCGCGCACCGCCTGGAGCCACTCCGCGCCCTGGCGCACGCTCTCGAGTGCGACCTGGTGCTCCATCGGGTATTCGCCGTACACGACGGGAACGCCGTGCGACTCCAACGTCCGGGCGAGGGCCCGACCGCGCGCGACGGGGATGAGCGGGTCCTCGCTGCCGTGCTGGACGAGCACGGGGATGTCCTTCGCGGCCTCCCAGTCGTAGTCGAGGCCCGCGATCTCGGGAAGGTAGGAGCTCATGGCGAGGATCCCGGCAGGATGAGGACGGTCGCCGCGCCGCAGCCCCAGGGCGAGCACCATCGCCGCACCCTGCGAGAAGCCCCCCACGATCGCCTCATGGCGCGGGAGCCCGTACTCCTCCACGGCCGCGTCGAGCGTCGCGTCGAGCTCCTCGAGGTTGGCGAGGAACGACGCGTCGGCGCCCGCCGCGTCGCCGCCGGTGACGCCGGCGATGTCGTACCACGCGAAGCCGGGCGGCGCCGCGATCGGGCCGCGGGGCAGCACGGTCACGAAGCGGCCGTCGGGGTCCAGGTACGACAGGAGCCCGCCCAGGTCCCGCTCGTCGGCGCCGAACCCGTGCACGAGCAGGAGGAGCCGGTCCGCGTCCGACCCGCGCACCACGTTCGTCACCAACGCCATCGCTTCCTCCCGGAGCACGGTCGTCACGTCGCACGGCCGTAGGCTTCAACCCACCGTGCCGCGACGATTCTTCCCCAGCCTCGCGCAGCTCCGTCAGCTGCGGCACCGCTGGCACCGGGTACTCGTCCTGTCGGCACTCACCGGCCTGGCGACCGGCGTGTTCGTCGCCGGCTTCGAGTGGATCACGTCGCAGGTCCTGCTCTTCCACGTCGAGCAGCTGCCGCACCCGATCCTCGCGATCGCTCCCGGCGTCGGTCTGATCCTCACGTACGCGGCGCTGCGGTGGCTCGGACCGAACGCGACGCCCTCGACGTCGGACGAGTACCTGCACGTGTACCACGACCGTCACCTGCGCATGAACCTGCGCGAGCTCCCCGCGAAGGTGCTCGGGTCGATGGCGACGCTGGGATCAGGCGGCGCGATGGGCTTCGAAGGTCCGTCGATCTACATCGGCGCGAGCGTCGGCTCGTGGCTGCAGCAACGGTTCAGCCGGTACTTCTCACGCGACGACGCGAAGCTGCTCCTCGTCGCGGGCGCGGCCGCCGGCGTGTCGGCGATCTTCAAGGCGCCCGCGACCGGCGCGCTCTTCGCGGTCGAGGTGCCGTACCAGGAGGACACCGCCGCGCACGCGATCCTCCCCGCGCTCGTGTCGTCGGCCGCGTCGTATCTCGCGTTCGTGTCGTTCCACGGAACCGACCCGTTGTTCGCGATCGCGGGCCAACCCCGCTTCGACGTGGTCGACCTGCTCGGCGCCGTGGGTATCGGGCTGCTCGCCGGTCTCGGTGCGCGGGTGTTCGTCTGGATGCTGCGGCGGGCGAAATCGTTCAGTGCGACGGCCTCGCCCGCAACACGCCTCGCGGCCGGTGGTGTCGGCCTCGCGCTCGCCGCGGTGCTCGGCTTCCTGCTCTTCGACGGCGAGCCGGTCACCATCGGACCCGGGTACCGCGCCATCGCGTGGTCGCTCGGGAACCGTCCGTTCCATCTCGTGCTGCTGCTGTTCGTGCTGCACGCGCTCGCGACCGCGGCGACGATCGCGGGTGGCGGCGCGGGCGGGACCTTCATCCCGCTCGTCGTGCAGGGATGGCTCCTCGGACGGCTCACCACCGCCGCCCTCGGCTCGAGCACGTCGTTGTTCCCGGTGCTCGGCGCGGCCGCGTTCCTCGGCGCCGGCTACCGCACCCCGATCACCGGTGTGGTCTTCGTCGCGGAGTCGACCGGACGTCCGGGGTTCGTCGTGCCCGCGCTGATCGCCACCGCGATCTCCCAGCTCGTGATGGGGCGCGCGTCGATCACCGCGTACCAGCGGTCGCGCCGGCCCGGTCTGCTCGAACGGCGCTTCGACCTGCCGGTGACGGCCGCGCTCGTCCCCGATCCCCACATCTGCACGCCCGACACTGCGCTCGACGAGCTCATCGACCGTCACTTCCTGACCGCCCGCGCGAAGACGATCCCGGTCGTCGAGGACGGGAGCTACTGCGGGATGGTGCGCCTCGACGACGTGCTGCGCGTCGAACGGAGCGAGCGCGCCGCGCACACCGCGGGCGAGCTGCTGCACGCCGACGCGCCCGTCGCCAAGGCGGACTGGGACCTGCGCCAGGCGCTGCGCGCGATGGAGGAGGGCGACGTCGACCGGCTCGCGGTGCTCGACGGTGATCGCCTCGTCGGCGTGGTGACCACGAGCGAGATCATCCGTCTCGATGAGATCTTGGGCGAAACGGAAGAGTGAGAACGCTGCTCAAACGTTCCGCAACTGCGTCTTCTCGCTCACTCCCTCGCTGCACGGCTCCGGGGTTCGCCTGCGGCCGCCGCGTCGTTCGTTCGCTGGCGAGTGACCTCCGCTCGTCCCTCGCTCCCGGTCACCGCATCGTTGCCCTGCTTCGCGACCAATTCAGCGCTTCATGTGCCGCGAGAGGTTGCCGACGAAGTCGGTGATGATGAGGCGGTCGTCGAAGCGCCAGCCGTCGGCATCGCGGACGAACTCGTCGTGGTACCGGCCCGAGAGCACCGGCTGCAGCGGCAGGTCGGGTCGGGCCTGGAGCACCGTGAACGCGCAGGTGGACGACCCGACGTCGACACCCAGCCCGACCGTGACGACCACGTTGGTGATGACGTGCTTCGTGCGCGGCACGCCGTCGTAGAGCACCACGCCGTCGTACGCGCGCCGCACCTGCTCCTCGCCCCGCAACACGTCGGTGCGCATCGTCGTGCGCCATGTCGCCTGACGGAACAGCGCGGCGACGCCGTCGAGATCGCCGAGGTCGAGACGTTCGGCGTACGCGTAGAGGAGCTTCTCGATCTCGTGGCGGTCGCCCATCGGCGCCATCGTAGGTTCGTGCGTAGTGTCGCGGCCGTGGACCGGCGGACGCGACGCTTCTGGGGTTGGGGCTACGAGGGTGAGGGCCCGACGCGCGAGCAGCAGGGGCGCCTCGCCACGACGCTCGCCGAGCGCTTCAATCTGACCGAGCTCGAGATGGTCGACCCGCCGGCGATCGAGGAGCTCGACCTGCCCGCGCCCCGCCTCCGCCCGCCCGCGCCGCTCGCCGACCTCTGCTCCACCACACCGCTGGACCGCGCCGGGCACACGTACGGGAAGTCGTTCCGCGACGTGGTGCGCGCGCTCGAACGCGAGTTCAGTCATCCGCCCGATGTCGTCGCGTACCCGCGCACCGAGGCCGACGTCGCCGCGCTCCTCGACTGGTGCGCGGAGGCGCGCGCCGCCGCGATCCCCTACGGCGGTGGGTCGTCGGTCGTCGGCGGTGTCGAGTGCGCAATCGGCGACGACTACGCGGGCGCGGTGTCGATCGATCTGTCGCGCCTCGACCGCGTCGTCGAGGTCGATCGCACGTCGCGCGCGGCGCGGATCCAGGCCGGTGTGTACGGGCCCGCGCTCGAGGAGCAGCTGCGCCCCCACGGACTCACCCTGCGCCACTTCCCCCAATCGTTCGAGCTCTCGACCCTGGGTGGCTGGATCGCGACGCGCTCCGGCGGCCACTACGCCACCCTGTACACCCACATCGACGACTTCGTGGAGTCGCTGCGCGTCGTCACCCCACGCGGACTGGTGGAGACACGACGCCTCCCCGGCTCGGGCGCGGGGCCTTCACCCGACCGGTGGTTCCTCGGCTCGGAAGGGACGCTCGGCGTCATCACCGAGGCGTGGATGCGGGTCCAGGACCGCCCCGTCTTCCGGGCCGCGGCGACCGCGCGCTTCGAGCGCTTCGACGACGGCGTGGCCGCAGCGCGCGCGGTCGCTCAGTCCGGCCTGTTCCCGGCCAACTGCCGGCTCCTCGACGCGACCGAGGCGCTCCTGACCGGCACCGACGACGGCCGGGCGCACGTGCTGCTGCTCGCGTTCGAATCGGCCGACCATCGGCTCGACGCGTGGGTAGCGCGCGCGGTCGAGTGCGCGCGGGACCACGGCGGCCTCGTGGCCCACGACGCGATCAGGACGCGCACCGATGCACAGGGCGAACGCGAGGGTGCGGCGGGCGCATGGCGGAACGCGTTCGTCCGCGCGCCCTACACCCGCGATGCGCTCGTCGGGCTCGGACTCGTCAACGAGACGTTCGAGACCGCGGTGACGTGGGACCGGTTCCCGGCACTGCACAGCGCGGTGATCGCCGCGACGACCGACGCCATGCAGCGCGTCGGCGCGTGGCCGGGAACGGTGACGTGTCGGTTCACCCACGTGTATCCCGACGGTCCCGCGCCGTACTTCACCGTCATCGCGCCCGGTCGGCGCGGCGCGCAGCTGGAGCAGTGGGCCGCCATCAAAGCCGCCGCGTCCGACGCGATCCTCGCCCACGGGGGAACGATCACCCACCACCACGCGGTCGGTCGCGACCACGGCGCCTGGTACGAGCGGCAACGCCCCGACCTGTTCGCCGACGCGTTCCGGGCCGCGAAGCAGGCGCTCGACCCGTCGGGGATCCTCAACCCCGGCGTCCTCCTCCCGAGCGCCTAAGGTCGCCGCCCGTGGCGTACCGGGCGGTGATCTTCGACCTGGGCGGTGTGGTGTTCCCGTCGCCGTTCGACGTGTTCGCCGACTACGAGCGCGCCCACGGCCTTCCCGACCGCTTCATCCGGACCGTCGTGGCCGAGAACGCGGAGCGCAGCGCGTGGGCCGGGCTCGAGCGCGGCGAGCTCGCCATGAATGACTTCATCGTCGCCTTCTCCGAGGAGTGCAAGGCCGCCGGTGGCGACGTCGACGCCGCCGAGCTCATGACCGCGATTGCAGCCGGGTTCGGGCCGCGTCCTGCGATGACGCGCGCGATCGCCCGTCTGCGCGACGCGGGCCTGCGCACGGCCGCGCTCACGAACAACTGGGCCCACGACGACCGACGGCCCGACGAGCGCGGCACCGACGTCGTCGCGTCGCTGTTCGACGTGGTCGTCGAGTCGGCCGTGGTCGGGCTGCGCAAGCCCGATCCACGTATCTACGAGCTCACGTGCGCGCGCCTCGACGTCACCGCGCACGAGACCGTCTTCCTCGACGACCTCGGCGTGAACCTGAAGCCGGCCCGAGCGCTCGGCATGACGACGATCAAGGTGGTCGATCCCGACGACGCGCTCCGGGAGCTCGGCGCGGTGCTCGACGTCGCCTTGGCCTGAGCGGCGCTGCTCGCCTACAGCGCCTCGCGCTGGTAGCGCACGACCGCGTCGATCTGGTTGCGCGACAGGATCCCCTGGAACCCCGGCATCGTGTTGCGACCGTGCTCGACCACGTCCGCCTGTTGGGCCGGCGTCACGAAGTCCTTCGTGGTCCTGCCGCCGGCGAGCTCGGGACCGGTGCCGCCTTCGCCGCGCACGCCATGACACTCGGCGCAGTACTTCCCGTAGACCGCTCGGCCCTGCACGAGCTGACGATCGCCGGCTTGCATGCCCGTGAGCGCCGGCGGCTGCGGCTTCCTCTTCGCGGCACCGTCGCCGCCGCACGCGCCCAGACTCAGGCTCGCGGCGGCCGTCGCCAGCAGCAGGAGGACGACGGGCGACGCCGCGCGCCGCGCGTCACGGCTCATCGACTCACGATAGCGAGCGGGTCGACACCCACCGTGCACGAGCGGCGAGCTTGCGAGCGCGACCTCGAGGATCGGCGCCGTAGTCTCCCGGCCGGTGGAGCTGCTCTTGGTCCGACACGCCGAGCCGGTGCGCATCGCGCCCGGGGACAGCGGCGGTGATCCCGTCGACCCGCAACTCACGGAGCGCGGCCGCGCGCAGGCCGACCGCCTCGCCGACTGGTACGCGGCCGAACCACTCGACCACGTCGTGTCGAGCCCGCTGCGACGCGCGCTCGACACCGCGACACCGCTCGCCGCCCGCCACGGGCTCGCGCCCGAGGTCGTCGGGGGACTGGTCGAGTACGACGCGAACGCCGATCACTACATCCCGGTCGAGGAGTTGCGCGAGACGCGCGACGAGCGCTGGCTCGCGATGGTCGAGGGCCGCTGGGAGGAATACGGCGGGGAGGCTCCCGACGTGTTCCGCGCGCGGATCGTGCCGTGCGTCGACGCGATCGTCGGGCGCTTTCCAGGCGCGCGTGTCGCGGTGGTGTGTCACGGCGGCGTCATCAACGTGTACGCGGGACACGTGCTCGGGTTGAGCCGTCACCTGTGGTTCGAGCCGGCCTATACGTCGGTCACACGGGTCGCCGCCTCACGCCGGGGCGACCGCTCGCTCCTGTCGCTCAACGAGACCGCGCATCTCTCTGGCCGACGTGACCACGGTCTGCACGGTGGCTCACCGCACCCTTCGTAGACTGGGTGCGACCAAACGAAGAGAAGCAGCAGGGACAGGAGCGCCAATGACCACCGCGCCCTCGGGAAAGCCCGCGTCCACCGACTCCACCTCCACGAGCAAGGCCCAGACCGTCGGCGACATCATGAGCCGGCCTGCGATCACCGCCGACGCGAAAGACACCCTGGCCGTCGCCGCGGCCCGCATGCGTGACCATCGCGTGGGGTCCGTGATCGTCGTCGACGGCGAGCACCCCGTCGGGATCATGACCGAACGGGACGTGATGCGGGCGACCGGCTCGGGCGTCGACCCGCTCGCCGCCAGGGTCAACGACTGGATGACCCGCGACCCCGACTCGGTGCTGCCCCAGCGCACCGCCGCGGAGGCCTTCGCGTCGCTCGGCGAGCACGGCTACCGCCACTTCCCCGTCGTCGAGGACGGCCGGCTGCTCGGCGTGGTGTCGATGCGCGACCTCGTGAAGCTCGCTCAGATCCAGCCGGCCGAGGCGATGGCCCACGAGGTGCCCCGGGGTCTCGAAGGCGTCGTCGTCGCCGAGACCGACATCGGCGACGTGCGCGGCCTCGAGGGCTTCTACCACTACCGGCAGTACAGCGCGGTCGAGTTGGCTCGCACGCGCACGCTCGAGGACGTCTGGTACCTCCTGTTCGAGGGTGAGCTCCCCACGCGTGCGCAGCGCGAGGCGTTCATGGCCGAGATCGCGCCGCTGCGCGTGATTCCCGACCAGGTCCGCGGCGTGTTGCCCGCGATCGCGCGCGTCGCGCCCGACGCGCCGCCGCTCGACATGCTGCGCACGACCGTGTCGCTCATGGCGGCCTCGCTCGGGTTCCGGCCCTGGGCCGACGTCGACGCGCACACCCTGCGCCGCCAGGCGTTGCAACTGTGCGCGGTCGTCCCGACACTCCTCATGGCCCTCTACCGGCTCGGCCGGGGCCTGGAGCCGATCGAGCCGAACCCCGAGCTGCCGTACGCGGCCAACTACCTCTCCATGCTCTCCGGCGAGGTGGCGCCCCCCGAGCACGCACGAGCGGTCGAGCAGTACCTCATCTCGACCATCGACCACGGCTTCAACGCGTCGACGTTCACGGCGCGCGTCATCGCGTCGACACAGGCCGACCTGGGCGCCGCGATCGTCGGCGCGATCGGTGCGCTGTCGGGGCCGTTGCACGGCGGCGCACCGAGCCGCGCCCTCGACATGCTCGACGCGATCGGCACGCTCGATCGCGCCGAGCCGTGGCTGCGCGACGCCGTGTTGCGCGGCGACCGCCTCATGGGCTTCGGCCACCGCGTCTACAAGACCGACGACCCGCGCTCGATGCTGCTCCGTGAGGTCGCGGAGCAGCTCGGTGGGCCGAGGGTGGAGCTCGCCGAGCAGATCGAGCAGCTCGCGATCGACGTCCTCGCCGACCTCAAGCCCGGGCGGCGGCTCTACACGAACGTGGAGTTCTACGCCGGTGTGGTGATGGACACGGTCGGGATCCCCCGCGAGATGTTCACGCCGACGTTCGCGTCGAGCCGGGTGATCGGCTGGTGCGCGCACGTGCTCGAGCAGGCTGCGGACAACCGCCTGATCCGTCCCAGCGCGGAGTACGTCGGCCCCCCGCCGCCCCAACCGGTGCCGGACCCGGGGTAGCAGCACCCCAATTCCTGGCGCGCCTTGACAGGTTCTGTCACCGCGCCCACGCTGCGCATGGCCGGCGAGCCGACCCGCTCGGCACGCCGCCCTTCACGGGCAGGGATCCGCCGCCGCGGGAGTCTGCGCGCTTCGTCGCGCCCCGCGCCGCCCTTCGGCGACCTCTCGTATCGGTACAAATACCCCGTACTACTTTTATGCCGACAATCTGGCGAACACCGGATGAACGTGCTTACACTGCCGTCTTTCCGGCGTCCGAACGACGTTCGAGCCGGGCGGGCTGCAACACACAGAGGGGCTGGAGCACACACCGGGCGTACCCCCGTGCGCCCTACGCCGGAGGACGGCTATGTCTTTGCGTCGCACGCTGGGAATTCTCGTCACCGTGGCGCTCGCCACGGGCTCGCTGGTCGTGGGCGTGACCGGCGGGGTATCGGCCGCCACCGACGCGCGCGTCACGCGGTTCCCGTACCTGACCGACCTCGTGAACACGACGAGCGCGCAGGGCGCGCCCCTCTACGACGTGACCGTCAACTGGGGCACGGACCGGTCGATGGGCTCGACCGGAACGGGTTGGGTCCGCGTCGGGACGCCCGGCGGCGGTGGAACGTGCACGTTCCTGCCCGGTTCGTTCAACGCGACGAAGAAGGCGATGGCGATCGGGCCGAGCGACCAGCTCCCGAGCCCGCCCGCGCCCACGACGGGAACCCCGGAGTACCAGTGGACCGCACCGGTCTCCCTCACCCAGCCCGGCAGCTATTGCTACACGGTCTTCGTCCAGGGCCCGAGCGTGCCGGCCACCGACCTGCTCGCCGGTGGCCCGTACCCGGTGTTCAAGACCCAGTCCCCGGCGGGAACGAACCAGATCTCGTTCGCCGTCATGGGCGACTGGGGCGAGGTCGACTCCACCGGCAGCAACCCGAACCTGCAGTCGATCATGAGCGAGATCGCGGGCAGCGGGGCGCAGTTCGTCGTCACCACCGGTGACAACGCCTACAACAGCGGCTCGCAGGACGAGTACGGCGACCTCCAGCAGAAGACCGCGACGGTCACCGACAACACCACGACGCCGCCGACGGTCACCCAGACGGGGTTGAGCGCCGTCTTCGGCCCGAACTTCTGGACGGTCCCGGCCCAGGCGGGCATCCCCATCTTCCCGGCCATCGGCAACCACGGCCTGTTCCGCAACGACGCGACCTGCCTCCCCGGCGGAACCGGAACCGTCGACGCGTGCCATCCGCAGTACATGAATTGGCCGCAGCCGAACGCGGTCAGCTCCTCGAACGGTCGGTACCAGACGACGACGTACGGGCCGACGATCTACGGCACGACCGCGGTGACCCTTCCCGACGCCTGGTACGCGTTCAACGCCGGCAACGCGCGCTTCTACGTGCTCGAGACGGCGTGGCCCGACAACAACTGGGGCACCGCGCCGGCCAACGTCGGTGGCTACGCGAACGACTACGAGGCCCACTGGAAGCCCGGCGACGCCGAGTACGAGTGGCTCAAGGCCGACCTGGCCACGCACCCCGGTGGGTTGAAGTTCGCGTTCTTCCACAAGCCGCTGACGAGCGACACCAGCAGCGCGCGTGAGTCGACCGATACCTACCTGCGTAGCGACGGTCCCGCCGGGAACCAGAGCCTCGAGGCGCTGCTGGCGAACAACGGGGTCGACGTCGCCTTCAGCGGTCACGCACACATCTACGAACGCAACGCGCCGCACACGGGTGGGGCGAGCCTGGTCAACTACGTGACGGGCGGCGGCGGCGCACAGCCCGAGTCGCTCGACGGCGGACTGGGCGCGTGCGACACCAATGACATGTACGCCATCGCGTGGTCACCGTCGAAGAACGCCGGATCGGCGTGCGGGAGCGCGGCGCCGCCGGCGGACGAGGCACATGTCTTCCACTTCCTCAAGGTGACCGTGAACGGGACGCACGTCACGGTCACGCCGACGAACGCGGCCGGCGGAACGTTCGACGTCCAGTCCTACGACTTCGGTCCGCAGTACACCCAGCTCGTCGGTGGCGCCGTGACGACGCCCGAGGGCAACGCCGGGACGCACGCGCTGAACATCCCTGTGAGCCTCACGAAGGCGAACCCGAGCGACGCGGTGACTGCGACCTACACGCTCTCGGGCAGCGCGGTCGCGGGTGTCGACTACACGGGTCCGACCACGGGTACGGTCACCATCCCTGCGGGCCAGACGACGGGCTTCGTGACCGTGCAGGTGCTCGGGAACACCAAGGGGCAGCCGAACCGGGTCGTCGTCGCGACGCTGTCGAACGCGGCCCACGCGAGCATCGCGGGATCCGGTGTCGCCACGGGCACGATCGTCGATGACGACGGCGGCGTGACGAGCGCCAGTGCATCGAGCGGCGGGTACGTGGTCGACGGCTTCGGCACGCTCCACACCGTCACGACGGGAACGGCGCACGCGCTCGGTAGCGTGCGCGGCGCGCCGCACTGGAACTTCGACATCGCCCGCGGCGTGGCGTTGCTGCCCAATCACACGGGCGGGTACGTGCTCGACGGCTTCGGTGGTCTGCATCCGTTCGCCGTCGGCAACAACCCGATCCCGGCCGCGACACGCGGTGGTCCGTACTGGAACGGGTGGGACATCGCGAAGGGCGTCGCGATCAACCCCGACGGCAAGGGCGGCTACGTCGTCGACGCCTGGGGCGGTCTGCATCCGTTCGCCATCGGTAACAACCCGATCCCGGCGAAGCCGACGGGCGCGTCGTACTGGAGCGGCTGGAACATCGTGCGCGGCGTCGCCGTCCTCGCCGGCGGTGGCGGTTACACCGTCGACGGTTGGGGCGGTCTGCACCCGTTCACCGTGAACGGACACACCGCGCCGAAGGCGACAGGCGGTCCGTACTGGTCGGGCTGGGACATCGTCCGCGGCGTCACGACGACGCCCGACGGCACGGCGGGCTACGTGCTCGACGGCTTCGGCGGTGCCCATCCGTTCAGGGTCACCGCGCCCGCGCCGGCGGTGCACATCACGGCCTTCTGGAACGGCACCGACATCGCCCGGGGGATCGCGCTCTAGACGCTCGGTCACGGGGTTACGTCACGCAGCGACGTGCCGCGCCTTCGGGC
>DATBEZ010000044.1:0-42819 GCA_036558745.1 Acidimicrobiia bacterium | reverse complement strand
GTCTGCACCCGCTGCGCCCTCTGCGTCGACCGCTGCCCCACCGGCGTCATCATCCTCGGCAAACTCGCCGCCCAACCCCCCGACGGCGACCCCCACACCCGCACCAACCGCCACGGCTACGCCTACGGCGTCCGCTTCTGAGCGACCCGCGCGCCGTCACACGTCCATCCGAGGACGTGCGAGCGAGCGAAGCGAGTGAGCACGCGAAGCGAGCGCAGCGAATGGAGTCGAGCGCGCTCCGGCGAGCGAGACGGAGGTAGCGGAGCGGAAGCGAAGCAAGAGACCGACCGATAGCCTCCGCGGCGTGGAGGTGGCGATCCTCATCTTCGACGGTGTGACCGCGCTCGACGCGATCGGTCCGTACGAGGTGCTCAGCCGCCTTCCCGGCACCGAGGTGGTGCACGTCGCGACCGAACCGGGAACGTTTCGCGACTCGCAACGTTCGCTCGCGCTCGTCGCCGAGCGCGGCATCGACGACGTCACCGCACCCGACGTCGTCGTCGTCCCGGGTGGCCCGGGAGAGGTGGACATCCGACACGACCCGCGCGTGCTGACGTGGCTGCGCGAGGTGCACGAGACGACGACGTGGACGACCTCGGTCGGTACCGGATCGCTCATCCTCGCGGCCGCGGGGTTGCTCGAGGGCGTGTACGCGACGTCGCACTGGCTCGCGCTCGACGAGCTGACGCGTCTCGGCGCGTTCGCGGTGCCGGACCGGGTCGTCGTCGACGGCAAGTTCGTGAGCGGTGCCGGTGTGTCGGCCGGCATCGACATGGCGTTGTCGCTCGCCGCGCTCGCCGAGGGCGAGCTCGTGGCCCAGGGCATCCAGCTCTCGATCGAGTACGACCCGCAACCGCCCTTCGACGCCGGGTCACCGACCAGCGCGCCGCCGGTCGTGGTCGAGCTCGAGCGGGCCAAGTCGCGCTTCGCCCGCACGACCTGAGGGCCACGGCCCAAGTCCCGGTTCCGACACGATGCGGCGCTCCAGCGCCGCATCGTGTCGGAACTCGGCACGGGAGTTACTTGACCAGTCGCGAGAGCCTGCGGTCGGCGAGGACCTTGCCCTTGGTCTGACACGTCGGGCAGTACGTGATCTCGTACGACTCGTAGGAGATGCGCCGCAGCGTGTCGTTGCAGGTCGGGCACGGCTGTCCGTGGTGGTTGTGGATGCGGAACCGGTCGCCGAGCTTGGGTGCCGACAACCCGCCCTCGCGTGTGCGCTCGCCCTCGAGCGCGCCCGCCAGCGTCGCGTGCAACGCGTCCAGCAGCGCCGTGCGTTGCTCGAGCGTGAGCGACGCGAGCGTCGCGGTCGGCGAGATGCCGGCGCGGTGCAGCGCGTCGTCCGCGTAGCCGCGACCGACACCCGACACGGTGCGCTGGTCGCGCAACAGCGTGTGGACGCGCCGCCGGTCGGTGCCGTGGAGGATGATGTCGTCGAAGGCCTGCGTGCCCGGCTCGGGACCGAGCTTCTCGAGCGGACCGTCGTCGCCGTCGGCGAGCACCCACCACCCGGCCTTGCGCTCGGTGCCGTGCTCGCGCACGAGCCAGGCCCGGCCGTCGTCGAAGCGGATCCGCACGACCGCACCCTTTGGTCGCGTCTTCTTGGCCTGTTCCTCGATGTCGAGGCGACCGGCCTGCGAGAGGTGCACGAGCAGTCGCGGCCCGCCGAAGTCGACGACGACGTACTTGCCCCGCTGTGAGACACCGCGCAGCTCGACCCCGACGAGCGTCTCGGGCGCGGGCACGACCGTCTTCAACCCGCTGAAGCCGAGCGGGTCGAAGCCCACGACCCGCGCACCCGCGAACGCAGCATCGAGACGCTCCGCGAGGGCTCTGATCTCCGGCAGCTCGGGCACGATCCCGAGGGTACCGGTCGATTCACCCGACGGTCAGCCGGCGGCCCCGGAGTCGGGGCGATCGCGGCGCTCGGCCATGCGACGACGGATCGTCTCGCGCCGGCGACGCACGTCCTGGTACGTCAGCTGGTCGATCTCGTCGGCGATGCCGAACGACGCCCGGACCGCGTCCATGTCGAGGGCCGCGGGCGCGCTCGGGTCGAGGCCGAGCTCGCGTGCGATGCGGTCGCCGTAGTGCTCGCTGAAGTACGTGTAGACGTGCGCGATCTCGCCGAGGATGTCGAGGTCGGGCGCGAGCGTCCCGGTCGCGCTGTCGAGGAAGAGCATGTTCTTGACGAAGAGCATGAGCTCCTTCGGGGCGCGGGCGCCGTAGCCGAGGAGCTTCTTCGTGATCTCGCGCAGCTCCGCGGTGAGCTCGTCGGCGCTCATGTGGGTGGGATCCTTGACCGGTCCCTCGAGCTCGAGGTCGTCGACCACGGCTTCGAGGTCGGTGTCGGGCGGGAACGCACCCATGTCCCGCAGGGCCCGAAGCTGCCCGCGCACGTCGCCGGAGGTGCCCATGACGAGCAGGCGGAGGAAGGCGATGCGCTTGCGCTCGTCGAGTCGACCGGTGATGCCGTAGTCGAGCAGCGCGGTGCGGCCGTCCGGCATGACGAAGAGGTTCCCGCCGTGCAGGTCGCCGTGGAAGACGCCGTGCAACAACGCGCCTTCGAGGAACGCGATCAGACCCGCGCGCAGCAAACGGTTCGTGTCGATCCCCGCTGCCTTCATCGCGCCGACGTCGTCGAACGAGAAGCCGCGCAACCGCTCCATCACGAGCACCCGCCGCGTGACGAGCGTGGGGTGCGGCCGCGGAACGACGATCGCCCGTTGACCCGTGCGCGCGAGCACGCCCGCGATGTCGAGCATGTTCTCGGCCTCGAGCCGGAAGTCGAGCTCCTCGACGATCGTTTCGGCGAAGAGGTCGATCAGCGCGGGCGGGTTGGCGAGCGCGGTGACCGGGATGCGCCCGACGAGACGCGGGGCGAGCCAGCCCATCGCGGCAATGTCGGCGCGCACCAGCGTCGCGACGGTCGGGCGCTGGACCTTGACCACCACCTCCTCACCCGTGCGCAGCCTGGCCGCGTGCACCTGGGCGATCGACGCGGCGGCGAGCGGCTCCTCGTCGAAGGACGAGAAGACCTCGGGCAGCGAACGTCCGAGCTCGCGCTCGACGAGCACGCGCACATCGTCGAACGGCTCGGCCGGGACCCGGTCGCGCAGCAGCTTGAACTCGGCGACGAGCTCCTCGGGGAAGAGGCCGTCGCCGGACGAGAGGATCTGGCCCAGCTTCACGTACGTCGAGCCGAGGCCCTCGAACGAGATCCGCAACCGCCGGGAGAGCGCGGGCCGCGACGTGGGACCGCCGCGCTCGCGCACGTACCACGCGCCGAGCGCGGTGCCGACCGACGTGACGACGCGCACGAGACGGCCGAGCGGGGGCAGCCGCCGAGGATGCAGCAGCTCGGGAACCTCCGCGCGCACGCGAGCGCGCACACGATCGAGGTCGTGGCGCCACTGCAGGTGGTCGGGTTCGACGATCCACGGCGGGTCGTCGCTGAAGGCGCCGAGGTCGAGATCGGCGGGGCGAGCGTCGATGCCCTGCACGCTACTCACGACTCCCTCCGCTCCCGCTCCAGAGGGCTTCGCCATGCGGAGCTCCGCTCCGTCCGCACGGTACTCACGACTCCCTCCGCTCCCGCTCCAGAGGGCTTCGCCGCTCGTCCCCAGGTTCGGTCCGCCCGGACTCGGACCGAACCGGAGACGCGGCGTTCACACCGCGGCTGCGGCGTCGTCGCGGCTAGCGGCAGCCACCGCCCCAGGGACGTGCGCCCTGCGTCGAGTAGACGTAGCGCGCCATTGCGTCCTGGTCGGACGGGCTCGCCGCCGCCGGGTTCACGCCCACGAGGTCGTTGCGGCCCGCCTCGCGGGCTGCGTTGTTCCACGTCGTCGGCATGAACTGGTAGGCGCCGGCAGCACCCGAACTGCGGTTGACCACGTTGTACTGGCCACGGCTCTCGCGGTGACGCACGCAAGAGAGGAAGTCGCCTCCGCCCGACGACTGCGTCCCGCGTGTGACACGCCGTGCGTGTCGTACCTGCTTCGGCTCCGGTGCTAGTGCAGTCAGGAACCGGTTCAGGTCGGTGAGGAACGCCCAGGTCTGGGCACCCTGCACCGCCGCTACGTAGCGGATGATCCTGTCGCGCATGACATCGCTGACCTGCGTGGCAGGAAGTGCGTCGGTCCCGGTGGGCCCTGCGGGCCGCGCGGGACGCCGGTGCGCGGCGACCGGCCGCACCGCATGAAGCTTGTCGAGGTCTGCCGCGACCGCGTGCTCGCGTGCGCGGCCGGTGGTCCCACCTGTCATGGTGAGGGCACCGGTAACCGCGACGACCACAGCTGCCGCGACAGCCACGAGGGCTCGTCGCATCTTCGTCGTCTCCTTGGCATGGTTTGCATCAGTCCGTCCTTGCGTGCGCTTCGCTTCGCTGGTCCCGTCTCGGCCCGCGCGCCACTGCACACGGGGGAAATGGGACGAAAGCCGTAAATAGCTTCCGGTAAACACCGTAGCCACGCAGCGCGCGCGAGCACCAATCCGGTGGAGAGGGCGGCATTCCCACGCAGCGCGCGGCGCGCGCGTGCGCCCGAGCGCGTGCACGGGCCGCGACGTGCGCGATCACGCGTCCCGCGCTCGCGCGCGCAACCACTGTGCGCCGCCGCGCGCGCCGTCGTCGCGCCGACGCGCGGGCGCGCGATCGCGCGTGTCGCGCGCGCGTCAGTCGTCGTACGGCACGCGCGCTCCAGCGCGCGGCGTGTGCGCGCGCTCACGCGCGCGTCGCGTCGCGATGTTGCCGTCGCTCAGTGACGCGGCGGACGCAACGCGGCTTCGAGCACCGCGGTGACGCCGGCAGCGCGCGCGGGGTCGTCGCCCGCGCCGCTCTGCACGTGTCCCATCAGGAGCGCGAGCACGACGGTCTCGAGTCCCTTGGCCATGACCAGGGCATCCACGTCGCTACGGATCTCGCCCTGGCGCTGGGCCTCGGCGAGCTCCGCAGCACACTCGGCCGTGCTCGCGTCCAGCGACGGCAGACGCAACAGACGGGGAAGCACCTCAGGCTCGAGGCCGGCCAGCACCCGCCGGGCCAGCGGGTGCGCGTCGACCCGCTCGACGAGCGCGTTCACGAACTGCAGCTGGCGCTCCGCGATCGGCGTCGCGGCGGCAGCCGCCTCGGCCTCCTCGATCAACGCCGCGGCGTCGGCGTCGACCGCGGCCTCGAACAGGGCGGCCTTCCCCTCGAAGTACGCGTAGACCGCGGCGGGCGTGAGCCGTGCGTCGCGGGCGACGTCGGACACCGACGTGCCCCGGTAGCCCTGCGCCGCGAACCGGGCGACCGCGAGCTCGAGCAGCCGGGCGCGGGTCCGGGTCCCCTTGCCGGCTCGTGTCTGGTCGTCGGTGGAGGTGAGGTCCGGCGCCGTCACGACTCGCAGTGTACCGCTGGCCAGCACAATCGATGATCTTAAAGAATCGCTTGACTTATAGATTCCGGTCGGGGGACACTGACGCGACGGCAGGGTCGGCGTGACGCTCCCGCGACCACGGAGGCACCCATGACGCTCACCACGACCCCCGAGCGCGCCCTCACCGGCGACCGGATCACGCGCCTGAGCAGCGTGTCGGCGCGTCGGGTGATCGAACCCGACGACGAGCTGCCGTGGGGCACCCTCCGGCCCGGGCCGGTCCTGCCCGACGAGCTGCTGAGCGTGCGCGACCTCGGCCTCGAGCTCGACGACGAGACCAAGGCCCGCCTCTCCCGCGAAGAGGTGGCCGCGATGCTCGCGACCGGCGTGCGCTTCGAAGCGGTGCTGACCGCGGGCTTCGCGCTCCAGATCGCCGGCTCCGAGGACCTGGTCGACCCGCGCATCACCTACATGCTCCACGAGATCGGCGAGGAGAGCCGGCACTCGCGCGCGTTCGTCCGCCTCATGAGCGAGCTGCAGCCACGGGCCCGCAACCCGTTCGAGCACGGGATCGCCGGTTGGATCGGACCGCGCGTCGCGCGGTGGATCGCACGTCAGCCCACGCTGCTCATGGTGTTCGTGCTCGCGGGCGAGGAGATCCCCGACCTGCTCCAGAAGCGTGCCGTCGAGCACCCCGACACCGATCCGCTCCTCGCCGCGCTGAACCGCTACCACCGCCAGGAGGAGGCGCGTCACCTCTCGTTCGCGCACGCCGTCCTCCCCGACCTCTGGGCGGCGGCGCCGGCACGCGAGCGGCGCCGGGTGCGGGGCTTCGCGCCGCGCATGATCGGCATGCTCTTCGACGCCTTGGTGCACCCAGGCGTGTACGCCGCCGTCGGGCTGCCGGCCGGGCCCACCTGGCGTGCGGTCCGCCGCTCCCCGAGCCGCGTCGCGCTCCGGCACGACGCGACGCGCCCGATCCTGCGTGCCCTGCTCGACGCAGGGGTGCTGCGCGCCGGCACCGTTCCCGCCGGCTGGCGGCGGTTGTGCGGCGTCGACCGCCATGGCAGACCGCACGACGTGCCTGCCGTCGACGGAGCGCGCGCGAGCTAGGCCACGACCGGGGCCGACGAGTCGCGCACCACGAGCTCGACCGCGACCTCCGCGGGTTCGGGGCGCACCGCACCGTCGAGCAGGTCGCAGGCCACGGACATCGCGCGCCGGCCCTGCTCGCGCAGCGGCACCCGCACCGTGGTGAGCGTCGGCTCGAGCAAGACGGCGATCGGCAGGTCACCCATCCCGGTGACCGACACGTCGGCGGGAACCCGCCGGCCCGCGCGCCGGAGCGCGGCGACAACCGCTGCCGCGGGCTCGTCGCACGTCGTGATCACCGCGGTCGCGTCACGGCACGCACGGAGGACGCGCTCGTCGGCACCCGCTTGACCGTCGGTGACGGCCACCCGGTCGTCGGGCAGCTCGAGACCCTCGCCGCGCGCGGCGCCGCGCGCCGCGTCGACGGCGGCCGCGGTGACCCCTTCACGTCCCGCGCCCGCGACCAGCGCGACGTCGCGGTGACCGAGCGCGCGCAGATGGCCCGCCACCAGGCCGAACGCGTCCCGCATGGACCAGCCGACGTCGGCACGACCGGTCGCGTCGGATCCCAGGCGCACGACGACGCCGCCGGCGCTCTCGACCTGCCGCAGCTGGCGTGCGAGCTGCTCGGTCTGGGGATCGGACGCACGCGCGCACGTCGCGAGCAGCACCGCATCGGCACGCAGGGCGCGGAGCTTGCGGACGTACGCGACCTCCTTCTGGGTGTCGCCGTCGGTGTTGCCGACGAGCAACGAGAACCCGTGCTCGAACGCGACATCTTCCGCACCGCGTGTCGTGAGCGACGCGGCGGACTCCGTCATGTCGCCGACCAGCAGCGCGACCATGCTCGTCCGTTGCGCGACGAGGCCGCGCGCGACGAGGTTCGGCTCGAAGTCGAGCTCGTCCGCCGCCTGCAGCACGCGGCGACGTGTGTGCTCGGCCACGGGATGCTGGCTCGCGCTCATCACGCGCGACGCGGTGGTGATCGACACACCGGCACGACGCGCGACGTCCGCGAGCGAGCTCAGCCGGCGAGGCGCGCCCGCAACCACGACCCTGCCCCTGACACCATGTGTCCCTTCACGCTCCAGCGGCCGGACCGCCGAGCTCTCCCCCCCACACCGCACCAGGCGGCCCACCACCCGTACCCACCCGGTGCGCATGAGAATACGGCGCCGGACCGCCGGCCGCTACGGAGGATCGTCCGGCCGGACGACACCCACTCGACGCGGGTAGGTTCCGGATCGCGGGCGGGTCGCGACGCGGACCGCCGGGGGAGGCACACATGGGCTTGGGGCGTCGCGCCCTCGCGGGCGCGTTCGCGTGCACGGCGATGCTGGTGATGACCGCGGCTGCGGCGGGCGCGGCGCGGCCCGCGGCGGTGGTGACGGTGAACGTCGCGATCCGCGACACGGGCTTCGATCCGCCCAGCCTCTCGGTGCCGGTCGGCACCGTCGTCGTCTGGACCAACCAGGGCAGCGCACCCCACACGGTCACGGCGGTCGACGGATCCTTCGCGTCCGACGACCTGACGCCCGGCGCGACGTTCCCGTACCAGTTCACCCAGGCCGGCACCTTCGAGTACCGCGATGTGCACTCCGGCGACGTCGGGACCGTCGCGGTGGTCTCGACCGGGTCGCAGGGTGCCACGGCGCCGGGCCCGGCGACGGCGACACCGGGCGCGCCGGGGACCCCGGCGGCGAACCCCGCCGGCGCGCCCGCGATGGCCTTCACCGGTTCGGGCGACTGGATCCTCGCCGCCGCGGGCGGGGCGATACTCGCGTTCGGCTTCGCGCTGCTGCGGCGCAACCCCGCGGTCGCGGTGCCGTTCCGCGTCGATCGCGAGACCGCGCGCACCATCGAGCGGGGCCGCCGGATGCGTACGGATCTGCTCCCCGGCCGCCGCCGGCGACGTCTCCGCCGGCGCTGAGTCGCTACGGCTACGTCGCGGGCAGGTTCGTGAAGTCGGGCTCGCGCTTCTCGAGGAACGCCGCGAGCGCTTCGCGGTTCGCCGGTCCCCCGGTGAGATGCGCGAAGTACGCGTCCTCGCGAGCTCGTGCCGCGCTCACCAGATCACCGCGCGACGCGCGCATGAGCTCCTTCGTCGCGACGAGCGACACGATGGGCATGCGGGCGATCGATCGCGCGAGCTCGAGCGCCCGGTCGAGCAGCTCGTCGTCGCGATAGCGCGCCCACGCGATCCCGGAACGCACGGCCTGCTCCGCGTCGATCCATTCACCGGTGAAGAACGCGTGCGCGGCCGCCTGCCATCCCGCGATGGCGGGCAACAGCGCGCTGCTCGCGGCCTCGGGCACCACCCCCAGTCGCGAGAACGGCGCCCGCAGGCGCGCGGCGTCGCCGACGAGCACGATGTCGCAGTGCCCGAGCATCGTGAGCCCGAGACCGACTCCGAGCCCGTTGACCGCGGCGACGAGCGGCTTCGGGAACGTCGAGAGGGTGTCCATGAACGGGCGGAACCCGTGCCCGGCCGCTCCACTCCGATCCGCACCGGCGCCTCCCAGGGTCGCCATCTCGGCCAGGTCCTGCCCCGCGCTGAACGCACGTCCAACGCCGGTCACGACGACGACCGCGACCTCGTCGTTGCTCGCGCCGTCGACGAGCGCGTCGTTCACCGCGTGGTAGAGCGCGTCCGAGAACGCGTTGAGGGCCTCGGGGCGGTCCAGCGTGAGCAGCCGGACCCGGGCGTTGTCGTCGACGCGTAGCACGGCAGGAGTCTGGCAGAGGTACCTTGCCTGCCGTGGCGAACCCGAAGGTGTACATCCACGAGCTCATCAACATCGTGGGACAGAACCGCGCCAAGTACATGCACCACATGACGGCCAACTGGGGGCCGATCGGGCGCACGGAGCGCAACATGCTCTGTGTCGGCGTGTGGGGGACGGTCGGGAGCACGGAACGCTGGCCCGAGACGGTGAACCTGTGGGAGCTGGAGGGCTGGCAGGGTCTCGCCGCGAACTTCCGCCACGAGTTCGCGGGCCCCAAGCTGCAGGACCCCTCGCTCGAGCAGTGGTGGGCCGAGGCCGCCAACTACCGCTCGGGCGGCTACGACCGCATCCTCGTCCCCGCGCAGTACACGCCGACGCTCGAGGAGGCGGTCGAGCGCGGGATCCGCGGCGAGGTGTACACCCACGAGACCGTGCAGGTCGTGCCCGGCCAGGCGAAGACGTACCTGACGATGCTCGAGCAGGAGTGGATGCCGATCGCGAGCCGGCTCGGGCTGCAGCTCGTCGGTGCGTACCGAACCGCGATGGTGAACGACTCCGAGGTGATCGTGATCTGCGCGGTCGACACATGGGAGCGCTGGGCCGACATCGAGGCCGCGATCGACGACGACGTGAGCATGGGCCGCTGGCGCCGGCGGATCGAAGGCGTCGCCATCGACTGGCGTGCGAAGCTCCTGGTGGACTCCGAGCTGAACCCGCTCAGAACCGGGCAGATTCTCTGAGTCGCGCTCGCAGGCTCGCCGCTCACCTGCCAACAGCGGCCCACGGGGCACAACGCGATCCGCCTCCTGGGTCCGTCGCCGGGCTCCGGACGAACCCTGCTTGCTCATACGGTCGTGCGGGACGAGCGCGCGCCTACGCCAGCGGGTTCACTTTCAGGTGGCGGGAGAGGTCGCCGATGAGGTCGGAGTAGATCAGGCGGTCGGTGAAGCGCCAGTCGCCGTCGACGCGCTCGAACGCGTCGTAGTAGCGACCCGCGACGATGATCTGCAACGGCGCGCCCTCGACACCCTGCAGCACGGTGAAGTACGAGCGCGCGGTCGCGGTGCCCGCGGCCTCGTCCGCGTCGACCGCCACGTTCGTCGTCACGTGCTTCGTGCGCGGCGTCCCGTCGTCGTAGCGCATGACCATGGCTTCGAAGCAGGCCCGGACCTGGTCCACGCCCGAGAAGTTGCTGACCGTGTCCTCGTCGACCACACCCCGGTACGTCGCATGCTCGAAGAGCGTCGCGACGCCGTCGAAGTCACCGGCGTCGACCCGGGCCGCGTACTCGTAGATGAGCTTGCTCACCGCGTCGACCGCGTCGTCCATGTCGTGACGATACCGTCTGGCCCATGAGCGTCACCGCGAGCCGCGTCTACCACGTGAACGTGAACTGCTCCGACGTCGAAGGTGCGCTCGCCTTCTACCGCGACCGCCTCGGGTTCACGGCGGGCGCGCACACCGCGCCGACCACGGTCCAGCCGGGTGCCGCGTTCGGGCTCGACCGGGTGCAGTGGGACGCGTGGATCATGCACGGAGCGGCGGGACCGGTCGGGCCCGTCATCGACCTGCTCGAGTGGCGGGTTCCGAGGCCCGTCGGGCGGCCACCGAGCGCCGGCACCGCGGCGCTCGGCTTCACCGGCCTGCTCGTGTCGAGTCCGGTCGACGGCGCCGAGGAGCGGCGGGCCGATCCGGACGGAACCGCGCTGACCGTCACGTCGGCCGACGAGGTCGCGTTGACGGGTGTGACCGTCGGGTGCTCCGACGTGCTCGCGAGCACGCACTTCTACTCCGAGGTTCTCGGGTTCACACGAGCCCCGACCCCGCACGACCGCATCACGCTGAAGGACGGCTCCGGAGCCTTCACCGTCGAGCTCCATCCGCAACCGCCGGGCGCCGCGCCCGCGGCACCGAGCGCGAACCGTCGCGGGATCTACCGGATGGCGATGCTCACCGAGGCGATCGACGACGACCACCGCCGCCTGCTCGACGAGGGCGTGCGTTGCTACTCCGAGCCCGCCACCCTCGATATGGGCCCGGGCCTCCCGACGTTGCGCGCGCTGTTCTTCGCGGATCCCGACGGCACCACGATGGAGCTCATCGAGGTGCCACGGGCCTGATCGAGCGGCTGCCGGTCGAGCGCGCTCACAGCCCGATGCGCTGCGTCGCGAACACCGCGTCGTCAAACACCACGTCGTAGGTACGTCCCGTCTGCACCTCGCCGATCTGGAGCTGGCCGACCGGAGCAGTGCCGAGGTTCGCCGCGTTCGACGAGAGCGCGCTCACCGGGACGTCGTCGAGCCACGCACCGACGGTGCTCGTGGTGCCGTTGACCAGCATGTGCAACTCGAGCGCGTGCCACCCGGGTCCGACGGTCGTCGTGCTCGTCGTCGACAACGCGGTCACGTCGTCATGGAACGCGAGCGCGCCGCTGGTGTTGACGAAGAGGTATCCCAGCGAGTTCCCGGCCGCGTCCCGGAGGCGCAGGAGGTTGACCTGGTCCGTGAAGCTCTTGATGTCGAAGTACACGCGGGCGTACGCGTCCGTGTACGTTCCCGGAAGCGTCTTCTTCGCGTAGGTGGCGCCGTTGGTCGTGTTGCCCTCGGCGGCCCACGTCCCCGAGTGCACGGTCGACGTCTCGACCGTGAGACCGACCGCCGATGTCCACGCCGACGCGTTGCCCGACTCGAAGCCGTCCGCGAAGACCGGCGTGGGCGGTGGCGGCGTCGTCACCGGCGCGGCCGCGCCGAACGCGGATTGGTTGCCCGCTGCATCACGCGCGCGTACGGCGTACGTGTAGGTCGTGTTGGGCGCGGCGGTGTTGTCCGTGAACGAGGTCGTGGTGCCGGCCACAGTCGTGAGCGCCGCTCCATTCCGGGTGACGTCGTATGCGCTCACGCCCACGTTGTCGCTCGCCGCCGGCCAGGTCACGTTGACCGACGTGGGAGACGCCGGCGTCGCGGTCGGCGCGGGCGTCGACGGCGGTGACGTGTCGACGGTCCACGTGTACGTCGCGGGCGTCGGATCGGTCACGCCGTTGACCGTCGCGGCGACGCTGAAGGTATGGGTCCCGTCGACCAGACCCGAGTACGACGCGGGGCTCGTGCACGCGGTGGACGCAGCTCCGTCGATCCGGCACGCGAAGGTGGCGGGCGTGGCGGTCGAGTGGAACATGAACGCCGCGTTCGGCGAGTTGCTCTGCAACGCGGGTGCAGCATCGATCACCGTGTTGGGCGCGGTCGACGAGAAGTCGTAGGTCTGGACGTCGAACGTGTTGCCGAACTCGTCGGTCGGGCTGACCGTGACCGACGTGCCACTGACGTTGACGTTGAGGAAGTGGAACACCTGCGTGATCGCCGTCGGGGCGACGGCCGTTCCACACTTCGAACCCTTGCTGCTGGAGTTCGACCACCCGATCGCGTAGGCGTCGTACGAGTGGCACGTCCCCATGGGCTCGAGCGTTCCGCCGCCCCCGCCGGTCACGTAGGTCACCGGCGCGCCGGCCGTGCTCGGCACGTTGCGTTCGTAGATGTGCGCGTGGCCGTTGAACCACACGTTGACCCCGTACTGGGTGAGGAGCCCCTCCAGGTTGGCCGGGCCCTGCAGGAACGTGTCGGACGGCTGCGTGTTGTTGTCGGAGTAGACGGGGAAGTGGGAGAACGCGAACTTCAGACCGGTCGGGTGGGTCTGGAGGTCGTGCAGCAGCCACTGGTACTCGGGATCGCCGGGCGCGAAGTGCGCGGCCGCGTCGTCGGCGTACGGCGTCGCGGTGCCCGGGTTCGTGTCGCCCCACGCCGAGTCGAGCATGTAGAAGCGCGCGTTCCCGGCATCGAAGGCGAACCACGAGCTCGTGTAGTCGGCCGGGCTCGTGCCGTTCACGCAGCAGTAGGTGTCGCCGGTGTAGCGGCCGCCCGAGGAGGCCACGGCGACGTCCTGGGGCCAGTTCACGAGGTCGGTGTGCGCGCCGGCGTTCGTGCTGAGCCCGTGGTTGCCGGCGGTCGCGAACAACGGGATCGACGTGCCGGGAACGGTCCAGAAGCTCGGCCCGAAGATCGCGCTCGTGTCGGCGGCCTTCTGCTGCAGGTCGCCGTAGTTCTGCTGGTTCCCGTTCGGGTAGCCGTTGTCGCCGGTGGTGACCGCGAAGCGCGCACCGCTGCCGCGCACCTGCTTCAACAGGTTGGCGGTGTCCGGGTTGTCGCCGTTGGCGTCGGTCTGGCCCCAGTCACCGAACACGGCGAACTTGAACGAGTCGGTCGCGCCCGGCTGCACGTTCGTCTGGAATTGCAGGGCGTCGGCACTGCCGAGCAGGTCGGTCGTGTCGAGCAGCACCCGGTAGCAGTACGGACCGGTCGCGGGGAGCGTGAGCGGAGCCTTCCACTGGTACTCGTGGACGGTTCCCACGATGACGGTCTGGCGCGTCGCCGACTGTGTGTTGGCGAGGTTGCAGGTGCCGCTGTTCTGGTCGAAGGGACCCCATCGCACCGAGCCGGCGTTCCCGGTCTGGTCGGTTGCCCAGTTCACGAGGACGTGCAACCCGACCGCGTCCGTCAGGTACGGCGCGCGTGTCAGGTGTGAGCTGAACGATGCGGGGTCGGGCGCCGGCGGTGGTGACCAGCACCCCGCAGCCACGAGAACGAGCGCGACGAGTACGGCCGTGGAGCCGAGAAGGCCCCGAGTTCGATGCCCCATGAAGTCGCTTTCTTGACCGCCTTCACCCGCCTCACCCGACGGGTGTGCCCCCAGCCGCCGCATCGTAGCGAACACCCCGAACGCGGGGAAGCATGCTCTCTCTCCACGTTTCGTGAACGCGCGCGGACCCAACGCGCGCGCCGTCGGCGCTACAGGCGCCGGAGGCGGACCCATTCGACGGAATGGTCCTCGCCCTTGTGGAGCACGAGGCGCGCCCGCTCGCGCGTGGGCTCGATGTTGTCCCGCAGGTTGGGTGCGTTGATCTGGGCCCAGATGTCGCGCGCCACTTCGATCGCGTCGTCGTGGCCGAGCCCCGCGAAGTGACGGAAGAACGACGACTCGTCGCGGAAGGCGGTGCTGCGCAGCGCGAGGAACCGCTCGACATACCACTGCTCGATGTCGGGCTCGCGCGCGTCGACGTAGATCGAGAAGTCGAAGAAGTCCGACACGACCGGTCGCGTCTTGCGGCTCGTCGACGCGTCACTCGTCTGCAACACGTTGAGGCCCTCGAGGATCAGGATGTCGGGCCGCCGCACGATCTGGGCCTCGTCGGGCAGCACGTCGTACGTCACGTGCGAGTAGACCGGTGCGGCGACCTCCGGCTTCCCCGCCTTCACGTCGGCCACGAACTCGACCAGTCGGCGGAGGTCGTAGCTCTCGGGGAAACCTTTCCGGCTCATGATGCCGCGGGTCTCCAACACCTCGTTGGGGTGCAAGAAACCGTCGGTCGTCACCAGGTCGACGCGCGGATGGTCGGGCCAGCGCGAGAGGAGGGCCTGCAGGATGCGCGCGGTGGTGCTCTTCCCGACCGCGACACTCCCCGCGATCCCGATGATGTACGGACGGTTCAGCGTCGGGACACCGAGGAACACGTCGACGGTATGCGCGAGGCCCCGCGCGGCCGCTACCTGCAGGTTCAGCAAGCGGGACAGCGGGAGGTACACGTCGGCGACCTCGTCGAGGGAGATGCGCTCGTTGATGCCGCGCATGCGCGCGAGGTCGTCCTCGTCCAGTGTCAGCGGCGTGGCCGCCCGCAGCTGCGCCCACTCCGCGCGCGAGAACGAGACGTAGCGCGAGAGGTCCATCACCGCCGCGGCGACGCCGCGGCCCGTCTAGATCTGGACACCTTCCGCCTTCAGCGGCTCCCCGATGATCAGCTCGCTCTCAGCGATCATCGGACCGAAGACCGAGGCCGCCTTCTGCATGGCCTCGCTGCCACCGTGCGCGCCGAGCGCGTCGGCGTCGGTGTAGAGCTCGTAGAAGAAGAACACGTTGGGATCGCTGGACGAACGGTTCATCACGTAGATCTCGGTGCCCGATTCCGCGGCTGCAGCTCGGAAGAGGTCGTCGAAGGCCGCAACCATCCCGTCGGCCTTGCCGTCCTTCGCAGTGAACTTCGCGAGCACCGACACCTTCGCCATCACAGTTCCTTTCGTGTTGTGAGCTGGGGCATGCTAGGCGGAGCGCGCGCCGGAACGCCCGAGCGGCGGCAGTGAGGATGGGTGGGACCCATGCAGAGCAGCCCGACCACCGACCTCTCCGTCGACGAGATCAGGCTCGGCGACCTGGAGACGTGGATTCGAACCGATCGCGAGGGCATCTTCGCGAAGCTGCGGGCCGAACGACCGGTGTCGTTCCACGAGGAGCCCGAGCTCGAGGTGCTGCCACGGGGTCCGGGTTTCTGGGCGGTGACCCGTCACGCCGATGTCATGCGCGTCAGCCGCGATGCCGAGACATTCATCTCTGGGCAGGGCACGAACATCGGTGACATCCCGGCCGAGATCGCGGAGTTCCTCGGTTCGATCATCAACATGGACGCGCCACGTCACACCAAGTTGCGTCGCCTCGTGAGCTCCGGGTTCACGCCGAAGCAGGTTGGGCGGCTGGAGGAGAGCGTGCGCGACCGCGCGACCGCCGTGGTCGACGCGATCGCGCCGAAGGGCGAGTGCGACTTCGTCTCCGAGATCGCGGCCACGGTGCCGCTCCAGATCATCTGCGACATGATGGGCATTCCCTCGACCGACGAATCGCGCATCTTCGAGCTCACGAACACGATCCTCGGGATCGGCGATCCCGAGTACGTAACCAGCCTCGAAGAGCTCATGGCCGCGGGCTTCGAGTTGTTCCAGTACGGGCTCGATCTCGCGGAGGACCGTCGCCGCACCCCGCGCGACGACATCATCACGACGATCACGGAGGCGGAGGTCGACGGCGAGCGCCTCACCCCGCACGAGCTCGGATCGTTCTTCGTGTTGCTCGTCGTGGCCGGCAACGAGACCACGCGCACCGCGATCAGCCACGGCATGCTGCAGTTCACCGAGCACCCGGATCAGCGGACCGCATGGATCGCCGACTTCGAAGGCGTGTCGCCCACTGCCGTCGAGGAGATCGCCCGCTGGGCCACGCCGGTCATCCACTTCCGTCGCACCGCGACACGCGACACCGAAGTCGGCGGGCAGCCGATCAAGGCGGGCGAGAAGGTCGTGATGTTCTACAACTCCGCGAACCGCGACGAGTCGGTGTTCGAGGCCCCGTTCCGCTTCGACGTGACGCGCGCACCGAACGATCACGTCGCGTTCGGCGGCGGCGGTCCGCATTTCTGCCTCGGCGCGAACCTCGCCCGCCGCGAGATCAGAGTGATGTTCGAGGAGCTGTTTCGGCGCCTGCCCGACATCGAGGTCACCGGCGAGCCCGCGATGCTCCAGTCGAATTTCATCCACGGCATCAAACGGATGCCGGTGCAGTTCACGCCGGCGTAGCCGCATCCGCCGCGGCGGACGACCACAGACCGCTACTGTCCGTCGCATGGAGCTGGCCCTCACGCCTGAGCAGGAGTCGCTGCGGGACGAGTTGCGCGCGTACTTCGCCGCGATGATGACGCCCGAGGTCGACGAGGAGATGTCGCGCCACGAGATGGGCGGTCCGCTCAGCCGCGAGCTGGCCCAGAAGATGGGCGCCGACGGCTGGCTGGGAATCGGCTGGCCGAAGGAATACGGCGGGCAGGCCCGCTCCCCCGTCGAGCAGCTCATCTTCTTCGACGAAGCCGCCCGTGCCGGCGCGCCCGTCCCGCTGCTCACCATCAACACCGTCGGGCCCACGCTCATGCGGTTCGGGACGGAGGAGCAGAAGCGCACGTTCCTGCCGATGATCCTGCGCGGCGAGGCGCACTTCGCGATCGGCTACTCCGAGCCCGGCGCCGGCACCGATCTCGCGTCGCTCAAGACGCGTGCCGTGCGCGACGGCGACGAGTACGTCATCAACGGCCAGAAGATCTTCACCAGCCTGGCCGACCTGTCCGACTACGTGTGGCTCGCGGTGCGGACCGATCCCGACGCGCCGAAGCACAAGGGCATCTCCATCCTGATCGTCCCGACGGCATCCGAGGGCTTCTCCTTGAGCCCGATCCGCATCGTCGGCGGTGGGCGAACGAACGCGACGTTCTACGACAACGTGCGGGTGCCGGTCTCCGCGCGCGTCGGCGACGAGAACGAGGGATGGAAGCTCATCACCACGCAGCTCAACCACGAGCGGGTCGCGCTGTGCAACGCGGGCACGGTGATGCGCCACCTCGTCGACGTGCGGAACTTCGCGGCGACGACCGTGCTCGCCGACGGGACCCGCCTGCTCGACCTCGAATGGGTGCGCCTCAACCTCGCCCGCGTCGCGGCGAAGGTCGATTTCCTCAAGCTCATGAACTGGAAGGTCGCGTGGGGTCTCACGACCGGCGCGATCGCGCCCACGGACGCGTCGGTCACGAAGGTCTTCGGGACCGAGCTGTTCATCGAGGCGTACAACCTGCTGCTCGAGGTGATCGGACCGGCCGGCTACCTCAAGCGCGGGACCCCGGGCGCGGTGCTCAAGAGCCGACTCGAACGCAGCTACTCGGGCACGCTGATCCTGACGTTCGGCGGCGGCACGAACGAGATCCAGCGCGACATCATCGCGATGGTCGGTCTCGGCATGCCCCGGGCACCCCGCTAGGCGCAAGCCCTCCCCGCGATCGATCACTTCGACGAGATCGCGACGAGGAACGCGACGAGGAACGCGACGAGATCAACGCCGACGTGCTGCAGCGTGTCCGGGTCGGTCGAGAAGGTCTGGGCCGCCTGCTGAAGTGATGCCAGCTCGTCGGACGTGGAGCTGCTCGTCGCCGCGAGTGGCCCGCTCCCGGGGTCCGTACCGAGGGTCGCATTGGAGCCGCCCTGCGCGCGCCACGGCGCGGTCAGACATCCCGCGGAAACGGCGTGACCCGCACCTCGTCACCCGTGCGGGCGAACATGCCGTCGTAGCGGCGACGCGCGAAGCGCCAGCCGTCGCGCGTGCGGATGTAGTCGTCGTGGTACACGCCCGCGAAGCGGAGCTCCGTCCCGTCGCGCAACTGCCCGAACTCGCTGATGTACCACCGGCCGTGCGCGCGGTCGCGTGCGAGCTCGATCCGTCCGGAGTGCACGGCGTGGAAGATCACGCTCCAGCGCTCGAGCAGACCGGCAAGGAACGCGACAACCGCATCATGGCCCCGGTGCTCGCCCCACCCGGTGACGACCCACTCCCCGTCGGGCGCGAAGACCGTCCGCAGGTCCTCGGGCGCCATGCGGTTCACGACGTCGGCGAACGCGCCGACGAGGTCGCGCAACGCGAGCTCGTCGGCGACGTCGAGCAGCGAGGGGACGTCTGTCATCGGACCGCTCAGTCGTAGTCGGTCGAGCGTGGCGCGCGTCGGGCGATCATGTCCTCGTAGCGGGTGCGCACCTGGTCGTCGTAGCTGTCGTTCGTCGGCACCCAGAACCGCTCGGCGCGGATCGCGTCGACCACCATGCCCGCGACCGCCGCCGGTTCCAGGCCCTTCGAAGCCAGGTCGCGCAGGGCCTGCTCCACGAAGTGCGCGTCCGGGGCGGCGGCCTCGTCGGGGACGGCGGTCGGACGGTTGCGGGTGGAGAACGCGATGCGCGTATCGACCGCACCGGGGCACAGCACCGACACGCCGATGGACGACCCGGTCGCACGCAGGTCGTTGGCCAGGCACTCGGACAGCGCCACCGCGGCGAACTTCGAGACGTGGTACGGGCCGGAGTAGGCCGCGGTGGTGATCCCGGCCATCGACGCGGTGTTCACCACGTGGCCCTCGCCCCCGGCCTCGATCATCCGGGGTACGAAGGCACGGATGCCGTGCACGATCCCGTACACGTTCACACCGAGCACCCAGCGCCAGTCGTCGTCGCTGCGCTGCCACAGCACGCCGCCCTGGAACACGCCCGCGTTGTTGCATAGCACGTGGGTTGCACCGAAGCGTTCGTACGTCGCCGCCGCGAGCGCGTCGACCGCGGCCGCGTCCGAGACGTCGGTCGGCTGCACGAGCGCATCGACGCCCGCTTCGTGGAGAAGGGCGCCGGTCTCGTCGAGCGCGCGGCGCTCGACGTCGGCGGCGACCACTTTCATGCCTTCCGCGCCGAAGCGGAGTGCGAGCGCGCGCCCGATGCCGCTCCCCGTCCCGGTGACGACCGCGACCTTGCCGTCGAGCTGCTGCATGGCTCAGCGCACGGTCGAGAAGAACGCGCGAACGTCGTCGACGAGGAGCGTCGGCTCCTCCATCGCGGCGAAGTGCCCGCCAGACGGCATGTCGGTCCAATGGGTGATGTTGTACGACCGCTCCGCCCACCGCCGAGGCGGACGCACGATCTCGCGGGGAAACACCGCGGCACCTGTTGGCACCTCGACGCGCGCACCCTGCGGCCCGAAGCGGCCCGCCTTGGTCGCCTCGTAGTAGAGCCGGCCCGCGGAGTGCCCCGTCGCGGTGACCCAGTACAACATGATGTTGGTGAGCATCCGGTCCTTGGTGAACCGGCGCTCCACGTCACCGTCGCAGTCGCTCCAGGTGCGGAACTTCTCGACGATCCACGCCGCGAGACCCGCGGGTGAGTCGTCGAGGAGGTAGCCGATCGTCTGCGGCTTCGTGCCCTGGATCTTGGCGTAGCCGCTGTCGTTCTCCATGTAGTTCGCGGCGTCGGTGAGCCCCGCGAGCTCCGACGGCGTGAGCGTCGAGAAGTCCTCGCCCTCGGGCGGCAGCGCGATCAGCATGTTGAGGTGGATGCCGGCCACGTGGTCGGGATCGACCAACCCGATCTGCGTCGAGATCATCGAGCCCCAATCGCCGCCCTGCGCGGCGTAGCGCTCGTAGCCGAGCCCCGCCATGAGCGTCGCGAAGGTCTGCGCGACCCGTTGCGGATCCCACCCGCGCTCGTGCGTCGGACCGGAGAACGCGTAGCCCGGGAGTGACGGGCACACGACGTGGAACGCGTCCTCCGCCTTCCCGCCATGCGCGCGGGGGTTGGTGAGCGGCTCGATGATGTCGAGGAACTCGACCACCGAACCGGGCCAGCCGTGGCTGATGACCAACGGCATCGCGTCCGACTCGGGTGAGCGCGCGTGGATGAAGTGGATGCGCTGGCCGTCGATCTCGGTCGTGAAGTTGTCGAGCTCGTTGAGGCGCGCTTCCTGCTTGCGCCAGTCGTAGTTGTCCCGCCAGTACCCGACGAGCTCCCGGAGGTACCCGAGCTCGGTGCCGTAGTCCCATCCGGCGTCGGGGATCTGCTCGGGGAAGCGGGTCCGGGCGAGGCGCTCGTGCAGATCGGTGAGCACCGCGTCGGGAACGTCGATGGTGAACGGCTCGATGCGCAGCTTCGGGTTCGCCATGGCCGAAAGCTAGCTCCGGGGCCGGGACTTCCGCTCCGGCGCCGCACCGGCTCGGCGACCTGCGGCGTAGCTACGCTCCGGGCGTGATCGGGGAGCTGTTCCACACCGGTGTCGTCGTGCCCGACGTCGAGGTCGCGATGCACGACCTCACGCGCGCGCTCGGGCTGCGATGGACGGGCGTGATGGAGCACGAGATGCGGCAATGGCGGCCGGACGGCGAGCAACGACTGCTGCTCCGCCTGGCGTACTCGCTCGCGCCGTACCCGCTGGTCGAGATCATCGAGGCCCAGCCGGGCACGCTGTACGAGCCGGTCGCCGGATCGACGACCCAGCTGCACCACGTCGGGATGTGGGTCGACGACCTCGTCGCGACATCGGCCGACCTGGCGCGCGACGGGTTCGACGTCGTTGCCGCCGGCATCGACGACGACGGGAACCACCCCGCGCGGGTCACGTTCCACGAGAGCGGGCACGGCTTGCGGATCGAGCTCTGCGACGCGTCGATGCGCCCGGGGTTCGACGCGTGGGTCGGTGGCGGCGCGTCGCCACTCTAAAGCGGAAGCGTCGCGAGCCGGCACTCAGTCCATGCGCACGATGTAGCCGTCGGTGACCATGGCGCGACCGTCGTAGAACGGCGAGAGCCGTGCCGACACCGACTCGGGCGTCCACGGCCCGTCCGTCTCGAAGCGGGTGTCGATGCCCGGCCCCTCGAGGACGGCGACGTGCTTGCCGTACACGACCATCACCTGGCCCGAGACCTTCGCCGCGGCGGGCGACGCGAGGTACGCGACGAGCGGCGACACGTTCTCGGGCGCGAACGGGTCGAAGCCGTCCTCGTCGTCGGCGGGAGCGGCGAACGAGCCCATGCTCTCCGTCATGCGTGTCCGGGCCCGCGGTGCGATCGCGTTCACGGTCACGCCGTAGCGCGCCATCACCTGCGCGGTCGACACCGTGAGCGTGATGATGCCCGCTTTGGCGGGCCCGTAGTTCGGTTGCCCGGGGCTGCACAGCAACGCCGACTCGGACGCGGTGTTGACGATCCGCCCGTACACCGGCCCGTCGCTCGCCTTCGACCGCTCGCGCCAGTACGCGCACGCGTGCCGCATCGTGCAGAAGTGACCCTTGAGGTGGACACGCACGACGAGGTCGAAGTCCTCCTCGCTCATGTTGAAGATGATCCGGTCGCGCAGCAGTCCGGCGTTGTTCACGAGGATGTCGAGCGAGCCCCACGTGTCGAGCGCGAGCTGGACCATCGAGCGCGCGTCGTCCCAGTCGGAGACGTCGCCTTCGTGCACCACGGCCTCGCCACCCGCGGCCTTGATCTCCTCGACGACCGACGCGGCCGGACTCTCCTCCTTATCGCCCGCGAGCGACGTGCCGTGGTCGTTGACGACCACGCGCACACCCTGTCGCGCGAGCTCGAGCGCCTCGGCGCGACCCAGGCCGCGCCCGGCGCCGGTGACGATCGCGACCCTGCCGCCCATGCCGTCGAGCACGACGATCTCCTCCTGACGACGCTCACGGATTTGGAATACGTTCTCCCCGACGGAGCGGCACCGTAGCGTGCGGCTGGACACCGATCCCGACCTGTTCGACGACGGGAGAACCACATGACGGCGCCGGTCGCGTTCGTCACCGGCGCGAGCCGGGGCATCGGCAAGCAGTGCGCGGTCCGTCTGGCCGCGGCGGGCTTCGACGTCGTCGTCACCGCGCGGACGGTGCACGAGGGTGAAGGAGTCGACGACTCCGACGCTCGGGGTCGCGCGATCCCCGGAAGCCTGGAGGCGACGGCCGCACTGGTGCAGGAGCACGGTCGTCGCGCGCTCGCGATCCCGATGGACCTGCTCGATCGCGCGTCGATCGGTGCCGCCGCGCAACGCGCGCTCGACGAATGGGGCCGCATCGACGTGCTCGTGAACAACGCCGTCCACACCGGTCCCGGCAGCATGAGCCTCTTCGCGGACACCAGCGTCGCGCTCCTCGAGGAGAAGCTCGAGGCGAACGTGCTCGCGCAGGTCGTGCTCGTCAAGGCCGTGCTTCCGGGGATGCTGGCGCGCGGCGAGGGTCGGATCGTCAACATGACGTCCGCGGTCGCGATCACCGACCCGCCCGCCCCGGCCGGCCAAGGTGGTTGGGGCGTCGCATACGCGATGTCGAAGGGTGCGTTCCACCGGATGGCCGCGATCGTCGCGTTGGAGCTCGGACCGCAAGGCATCTGCGTGTTCAACGTCGAGCCCGGGTATGTCCTCACGGAGCGCATGGAGATCAACCAGCGCGAGCACGGCTTCGAGGGCGTGTATCGCGGCGCTCCACCATCCGTACCGGGTGCCGTCGTCGCGTGGTTGGCGAGCACCCCGGAAGCGCTCGCGCTGAACGGTCGCACCATCACTGCCCAGCGCTTCGCACTCGAACACGGGCTCCATCCCGACTGGCGCCCGCAGAAGACCGCCGAGGAGGCCTCGTGAGCGAGCACGTGTACAAGGTGACCGAGATCGTCGGCTCGTCCGCCACCGGCGTGGACGACGCGATCCGCAGCGGGATCGACCGGGCCGCGAAGACGCTGCGCAACCTGGACTGGTTCGAGGTCACCGAGATCCGCGGTCATCTCGACAACGGCGCGGTCGGCCACTTCCAGGTGACCATGAAGGTCGGCTTCCGCATGGACGACGCGGGGTAGCGACATGCCCGTCGACCTCGCCACGCTGGTCGCGCCCGACCACACCGCGGTGCTCACGATGGAGATGCAGCGCGGCGTGGTCGGTGACCTCTCACCGATTCCGGAGCTCGCCGACGAGGTCGAGCGCGCCGGGGTCGTGAAGCGGGCGGCGGAGCTGCTGGGCGCGGCGCGCGCACACGGCGCCAGGGTCGTGCACTGCACCGCGGAGTTCCGGGCCGACCGCGCCGGGAGCGCGACGAACTGCCCGATGCTCGCAGTCATGGCCCGTCAGCCCGGACACCTCCTCGTCGGCTCGGACGCGGCACGCGTCGTCGACGCGCTCGGTCCGGAGCCCGGTGATTTCGTCTCGTCACGACTGCACGGGATCTCACCGTTCACGGGGACGGCGCTCGACGCGACATTGCGCAACCTCGGTGTGACGACGGTGGTGGCAACCGGCGTCTCGGTGAACCTCGGCGTGCTCGGCCTCGCGATCGAGGCCGTCAACCTCGGATACCGCGTGGTGGTGGCGACCGACGCGGTCGCCGGCGTACCGCGCGACTACGCGGACCTGGTCATGAACAACACCATCGCGTTGTTGGCGACGCGCGCCAGCGTCACCGAGATCGTGCACGCGTGGGACCGCTGACGGGCGCTCACGTTCCGCTCAGGGACCCCATCCGCTCGGGAACGGCGTCGGCGCGGTGGTGCTGACCACACCGCCGGGCGCGCCGAGCACCGGCGCATCCGGCCTGGTGTAGATCGCGCCGCGCATGCCCTGCGCCTCGTGGAAGCGGCAGGAGAACATCAGCGCGCCCGCCATCGGGACCTCGACCTCGACCCGTCGCTTCGAATGCGGGGCCACGACGACGTCGGGGCCGCCGGGCAGGTTCGACACCGTGAACGTATGCGCGTGCGAGGAGGTGTTGTCGAGGGCGATCGACAGCTCCCGTCCCGGCGCGCCCCGGATGAACGTCGGCTTGTACGCGAAGTCGCGCAGCTCGATCGTGACGTGGTCGGTCGCGGTCGCGTCGAGCGTGCCCTCGTTCTCCACCCGACCCGGCAGTGACACGGGCGCAGCGGCGATCCGATCGGAGACGTAGTCACCGCACGACGCCGCGACGACCGCGAGCAGCACGACCAGGCCCAGCAGGACACGGCGCATCGGGTGACGGCCTGCCCGGCTCACGTCGTGCTCAAACGGGAGCGAGCGCGTCAGCCGGGGGCTCGCGCGCTGAGCATCACCGCCATCATGTGGACCGGACGATCACCGTGGTTGTGCCAGGCGTGCCGGCTCCCATGCTGGATCACGCAGTCCCCTGCGTGCAGGTCGATGTGGTCACGATCGAGCACCAAGGTGACGTCGCCGTCGAGGACGTTGATGTAGTCGACGGTCGCGGTCGTATGGAACCCGTCGCGGTCGATGCCCGGGGTGTCCCAGCTCGCGAGGCCCGCCTTCAGCTGCTCGACGGGCGGGATGCTCACGAGCCGCCACCACGTGCCGCCGGGCGGTGGCTCGATCGAGACCGCGAGCGGACCGTCCGGGAGCGGCTCGACGAGCGGGCCGTCGGTGGCCCAGAGCTCCACGGTGCCGCCCTCGACCGGTGCGGGTCCGTCCTCGACCACTTGCGACTTGCCGTCGGCGTCGACACCTGTGACCACTCGCCGCGTCGTCGTGCCCATGCGGCGAGACTCTACGCATGCGGATCGGGATCTTCATCAGTGAGACGAGCGCGGAACGCACGACCGTGGACGACCTGCTCGAGCGGGCGGCCTGGGCCGAAGGCAACGGCTTCGCGACCGGTTGGGTCCCCCACATCCCGTGGAGCCTCGACGCGCTCACCGCGCTGACGCTCGCGTCGCGGGTCACGACGCGCTTGGAGCTCGGGACCGCGGTGGTCCCGACGTATCCGCGCCATCCCCTCGCGCTCGCGCAACAGGCGCTGTCCACGCAGGCTGCGTGCGGCGGACGGCTCGCGCTCGGCATCGGGCCGTCGCACCCGGTCGTCATCGAGCGCATGTTCGGCCTGCGCTACGACCGCCCCGCGTCGCACACGCGGGAGTACCTGCAGGTGCTTCACGCAGCGACGAATGGCGGCGGGCAGGTGGCGTTCCACGGCGAGCACTTCGACGTCGACGCCCTGCTCGACGTTCCGGGCGGTGAGCCCGTGACGGTCCTCGTCGCTGCGCTCGCGCCCCTCATGCTGCGAGCCGCGGGAGAGCTGTCGGCGGGCACGATCACATGGATGGCCGACGAACGGGCGGTCGCGGAGCACGTCGTCCCGCGCATCCAGCAGGCCGCGCGCGACGCGGGCCGGCGGGAGCCGCGCGTCGTGGCCGGACTGCCGATCGCGGTGTGCGACGATCCCGACGCGGCGCGGGCTCGGGCTGCGCACGTGTTCAGCGTGTACGAGCAGATCCCTGCGTACCGGCGGATGCTCGACCGCGGGGACGCGGGCGCGCCGGCCGGCGTCGCGGTCGTGGGCGACGAGGCGACGGTGACCGCGCGGCTGCGGTCGTACGCGTCCGCCGGCGTGACCGATCTGGCCGCCACGGTGTTCACCGTCGGCGACGACAGCGACGGCTCACGACGGCGCACGCGCGAGCTGCTCGCATCGCTCGCGCCCGAGCTCACCTAGTCACAGCGCGACGATGCGCGGCATGACGCCGTCACCGAAGGCGCGAAGGCTGTCGGCCAACTCGTCGCGCGACTCGGCAGGCAGTGTGACGATCGCGTAGGTCACGCCCACGCTCGCGAGCTGGTCGAGCGCGTCCACCGTCGCATCGACGTCGAGCGCGGCGTTGGCGAACATGTCGAGCCCGAGCGGCATGAAGGCGATCTCGAGTGGCTGCGTGCGCCCGATGTCGGCCGCGTGCTGACGCGCGTACGCGATGCGGTCGCGGAGATCGTCGAGCGTCTCGAGACCCGGCGTGCGGAGACGACGGGCCGAGCGCGCCGGGCTCGGCATCGGCGACCAACCGTCGCCGGCCTCGACCGCCCGCCGGATCGCGCGCTTGCTGTTGCCACCGATCCACACCGGTGGTCCACCGGCTTGCGCAGGACGCGGAAGCATCGTGTTCGCTGCGGCCCGGAAGTGGCGCCCGGACATGGAGACCGACGCACCCGTCCACGCCGCGCGCATCGCCGTCAGCGCCTCGTCGGTGAGCTCGTTGCGCTCGTCGAACGACACGCCGAGCGCGTCGAACTCGGCTTCGAGATACCCCGCCCCGACACCGAGGATCACGCGACCGCCGGAGAGCGCGTCGAGCGTCGCGATCGCCTTCGCGCTCACGAACGGGTTGCGGTACGCAGGGACATAGAGGTTCGTGTGGAGCCGCAGGGTGCGGGTCGCCGCGGCGGCGAAGCTCAGCGCGATCAGCGGGTCGAGCGCGTGGTGGCCTCCGTGCTCGAGCCACGGATCCGCCGGGAACGGGTGGTCGGTCACGGAGACGGCGTCGAAGCCCGCGTGCTCGGCGACCGTCGCCAGCTCGGCCACGGCGTCCGCGGTCACGAATTCCCCGAGGCGGTCCACCCGGTGGGTCGGCAGCCCGACCGACACCTTCACCGGCCGGCCTCCACCGCTCGCCACGGGGCCGGGACCAGCGGCGGAGCGGCGTCGGAGTCCATGCGGGCCGCACCCTAATCGCCCGACGCGCGTCCGGAATGACCATGTTCGCGGGCTCTTGCGTCCTGCGCCTCGCCCACCAGGGCCTTCGCGATGTGACGTGCGCGGCCTCAAGATCTCGCACCGTGAGTGACGAAATTCGACCACGAGGGCAGCCGTCGACCACGCAAGGTGGTGTCCGGGTGATGTTCAGAACAGGTCGATCGACGAGAGTGCTTCTCGCCGCCCTCTCGACGCTGCTGGTCGTTGCTGCCTTCGGCTGCGGGCCGGTGACATCGAACCCGACGCCGGCCGTCACGCCCGACCGCGCGGGCTTCTCGTCGGGCGGCGGGATCCTGTGGGAGAGCGACGCGGACCTGGCGCACGACCTCGACGCGGTCGCGTCGACCGGCGCCAAGTGGCTCCGTGTCGACTTCGACTGGAAGTCGATCCAGTCGCAGGGCCCGACGTACTGGCGCTGGGACTACCAGGACCGGGTCGTGAACGCGGCGCGCGCACGCGGGCTGCAGGTGCTCGCGGTGCCGACGTACTCGCCGCCGTGGGCCCGGCAGGCGAGCTGCTCGAGCTCGATGTACTGCCCGCCGGCGGACCCGGCCACGTACGCGGCGTTCGTGCACGCGCTGGCCGCTCGGTACGCACCGCTCGGCGTGCACGCGTACGAGATCTGGAACGAGCCCAACTGGGCGCCGTGGTGGGTCGGCGCGCCCAACGCACCGGCATACGTCGCGGTGCTCAAGGCCGCCTACCCTGCGATCCACAGCGCCGACCCGAACGCGACCGTGATCACCGGCGGGCTCGCGCCGCACGGCGACCTGAATGCCAACCCGACCGATCCCGTCAGCCCGGTGAACTTCCTCAAGGCGATGTACGCCGCCGGCGCCCAGGGGTCCTTCGACGCCTTCGGGCTGCATCCCTACCCACCGCTGCCCAGCAGCCCGCTGTCGGGGAAGATCGGCTGGAACGCGCTGCTCCAGACGTCCATGGAGCACGACATCATGGCGGCGCACGGCGACGGCGCGAAGAAGATCTGGGGCACCGAGTACGGCGCACCGACCGGAAGCAGCGACCCGAAGGTCGTCAGCGAGTCGACGCAGGCGCAGTACGTCGCGTCGGGTCTGAGCTACTGGGCGTCGCTCAGCTACACGGGGCCGCTGTTCGTCGACACGATCCGCGACTGGAGCCCGTCGGCGAGCAACGACTGGTCCGCATACATGGGCCTGCTGCACGTCGACTTCTCGCCGAAGCCTGCGCTCACGACGATGAAGAACACGATCACGCCGTAATCGAGACGTTCTCCGGATATCGCACGCCCGCGGTGGCGCGCGATATCACAGACGCAACGGCGTGTGCGAGCCCCGGTCATCGCCGGGGCTCGTCACGCGCGTGTCGCGCGCGTGACCTCGCCGTAACCGGCGCGTCGTGTACCCGGATGATGCGAATGTCAAGCATGGAGTTCGGAGCTGGGAGGTCGATTTCGCGGCCTTTTCTGCGGCAATTCCACCGCTTCGACAGGGTTTCCTCACGCACTGCATGCAAGTGAACGAAATGCACGAACGCGCGAACGCGCGTGTTCGCAGTTCACGTGCGGTGCCAACGCTTTCCGTTGCGCGCGTGTCGCGCGTGCTCGGGAAGACTGCGGAAAATGTCGGTCTCCGATGCTGGCCTCGCGCGACGCGATCCGTTAGGGTCAACCGAGTCGATTCGCGAGTGGTGCACTGCACGGTGATGTGTTCGCATCCGGTGGATCGTCACTCCTGGTTCGCCTACATGTGTTGTCGCGTGTTTTGGTGGCGCTGGTAGGTGATCGGGGAGCGCTCAACGACGAGTGCGGTCAGAGCGTGGGGGTGCGTCGGGCGGCGTGCTCTTGCCGAAGTCCTCGACCTCGCAGGTGTGTTGAACGTGCTGAACCCCATCTCGCGGCATTGGTCGCGTCTTGCCCTCGTGTCCACGTGCGGCGTGTTGATCGCGGCACTCCTCGGCTGTGGCCGAGTCACTGCACAGAGCAACAAGATCTCCGGCTACCGCGCCGGCTTCTCAGGAGGCGGGCACATCCTCTGGGAGAGTGACGCGGAGCTGAACCGGGACTTCGACTCCATGAAGGCGACCGGTGCGAAGTGGGTGCGCATCGACGTCGACTGGAAGTCGATCCAGTCCAGTGGTCCCGGATCGTGGAACTGGTCGTACCAGGACCGCATCTTCGGCGCCGCGATCAAGCGTGGTCTCTCGGTGCTCGCAGTTCCGACGTACACCCCGCCGTGGGCACGCTCCGGATACTGCACCGGCTCGATGTACTGCCCGCCACGCAACCCGAACGAGTTCGCGACGTTCGTGCGCGCCGCGGTGAGCCGCTACGCGCCGCTCGGCGTGCACTCCTGGGAGATCTGGAACGAGCCGAACTGGGATCCGTGGTGGATCGGCGCGCCGAACGCGCCCCAGTACGTCGCGGTCCTCAAGGCCGCGTACGTCGCGGTGCACCAGGCCGACCGCAACGGACGTGTCATCACGGGTGGTCTCGCACCCCATGGTGACCTCTCGGCGACGCCGAACGATCCGCGCAGCCCGGTCAACTACCTCAAGGCGATGTACGCGGCCGGCGCGAAGGGGTACTTCGACGCCTTCGGCGTGCATCCGTACCCGCCGCTGCCCAACGATCCGCTCTCGGGCAAGATCGGTTGGAACGCCTTGCTGCAGACGACGCTCGAGCACCAGATCATGTCGTCGTACGGCGACGGCGGGAAGCAGATCTGGGGCACCGAGTACGGCGCACCAACGGGCAGCAACGACCCCAAGCGGGTGTCGACCGCACAGCAGGCCAGCTACATCAACACCGGTCTGCGGTGGTGGGTGAGCCAGTCGTTCACGGGCCCGCTCATGATCGACACCGTGCGCGACACGCCCGTCTACGGCGCCGCGTCGCCCGACAACTGGATGGGCGTGCTGAACCAGAACTTCTCGCCCAAGCCCGCCTTCTACACGATGTCGGGCATGCTCGCTCACTGATCGCTCCACCCCACCTGCCCAGTGGGCAAGCGGCGGGTCGCCTTCGGGCGGCCCGCCGCTTGTTGTCTCCGCCCGGCCATACCGCTAGAACAGCCTTCGCAGGGAACAGGAGGACCGGTGGGCAAATACACGCGGGCGGAGATCGAGCAGGCATTCCAACGGTTCCAGGACGCGGCGGAGCTCTCCGCGAAGAGTGGCGACTGGACCGAGTGGTCGAAGTGCTTCACGGAGGACGCGAAGTACTACGAGCACCACTACGGCCACATGGAGGGCCGCTCGCAGATCCTCGACTGGATCACGCGCACGATGCACGAGCCGATCAACGACGAGATGCGCTCGTTCCCCATCGAGTGGTACGTCATCGACGAGGAGCGCGGCTGGGTGATCTGCTCCGTGCTCAACCGGATGGACGATCCCGGCGACGGCACCGTGCACGAAGAGGCCAACTGGACCAAGCTGCACTACGCGGGTGACGGGCTCTTCGACTACGAAGAGGACTTGTACAACCCGAACGACTTCGGCGAGATGATCAAGGGCTGGCTCGCAGCGAAGAAGGCCGCGGCGAAGTGAGACACGCCGACGACCGCGTCTTCTTGACGCCGACCCACCTCGTCGCGCTACAACACCCTCCATGGAGTTCGGGATCTTCAACAGCCTGTACCTGCCGCACCAGCTGAAGAACAAGGATCCCGAGCACGCCGAGCACAACCGCCTCATGGATGAGGTCGCGTGGACCAAGGCTGCCGACCGCGCGGGCTTCAAGTACTCGTGGGCGACGGAGCACCACTTCCTCGAGGAGTACTCGCACCTCTCGGCGAACGAGTCGTTCATCGCGTACCTCGCCGGCGTCACGTCGCGCATCCACGTCGGCTCGGGCATCATCAACATCACGCCGCCCGTGAACCCGCCGCCGCGCGTCGCGGAGCGGGTCGCGATGCTCGACCACCTGAGCGGCGGGCGCTTCGAGTTCGGTGTCGGCCGCGGTTCTTCGACGACGGAGCAGAAGGGCTTCGGGATCGACGACCCGGAGTTGACCAAGGAGATGGTCGACGAGGTCCTGCCGCAGTTCAAGCGGATGTGGCGTGAGACCGACTACAGCTTCGAGGGCGAGTTCTTCTCGATGCCGACGCGCAACGTCCTGCCCAAGCCGTTCACGGATCCGCACCCGCCGATGTGGATCGCGGCCGGGAACCCGAGCACGTTCCAGAAGGCCGCGCGCATGGGCCTCGGCGTGCTGTGCTTCACGATGGGCTCGCCGGAGTCGCTCAAGCCGCTGATCGAGACGTACAAGAACGAGATCGAGCACGCGGAACCCGTCGGCGAGTACGTCAACAACAACATCATGGTCACGAGCCAGATGCTCTGCCTCGAGGATGGGCAGCGCGCACGCGACATCGCGTGCAACATGACGTCCGGGTACCAGAACAGCCTCGTGTTCCGATACCTCGACACGTTCCCGAAGCCGCCCGGCATCCCGACGTGGCCGGACCTGATCCCCGAGCCGACTCCCGAGGGTCTGAACGCGAGCATCGACGCCGGGCTCGTGTGCGTCGGAACGCCCGACGAGGTGAACCGGTCGGTGCAGGGCTACGTCGACGCGGGGGCCGACCAGCTCGTGTTCGGCATGCTCTCGACCACGATGCCCGTCGAGGTCGCGGTCGAAGCGGTGGAGACGTTCGGGCGACACGTGCTGCCCACCTACGACAAGGATCCGGTGCACAGCACGCAGCGCCAGCGCGAAGCGTTCCTGAACCAGCGTCACGCCTGAGCGGACGGCGGATGGGCGAGCTCGACGGCCGGGTCGCGCTCGTCACCGGCGCCAGCCGTGGGATCGGCGCCGCGACCGCACGTCGCCTCGCTGCGGAAGGCGCCGTGGTGGCGGTGACCGCGCGCACGGTCGACGAGCACCCCGGGCTTCCCGGCTCGCTGCGTGAGACCGTGGCGACGATCGAGGCCGACGGTGGACGAGCAGTCGCCGTCGCGGCCGACCTTGCTGACGGCGACGATCGCGCCCGCATCGTGGGTGACGTGCAGGCACAGCTCGGTCCGGTCGACGTGCTGGTGAACAACGCGGCCGCAGCGTTCTACCTGCCGATCGACGAGTTCTCCCTGAAGCGACGGCGCATCCTCTTCGAGCTCAACTTCCACGCGCCCGTCGATCTGGCCGTCGCGGTGCTGCCCGGGATGCGGGCGAGCGGCGCGGGTTGGATCGTCAACGTCTCGAGCGCCACGTCGCAGCATCCGCACGGCCCGCCGTTCCGTCGCGGAAGCGAGCCCACCGCGACTGCGACGATCTATGGTGCGTCGAAGGCAGCGCTCGAGCGGTTCACGACGGGGCTCGCAGCAGAAGTGCACGGTGACAACATCGCGGTGAACGCGCTCTCGCCGGTCGCGGCCGTCCGCACACCCGGTGCCGACGCGCTCGTCGCCGGGATCATGGACGCGCGCCCCGAGCTCGTCGAGCCGGTCGAGCTCATGGCCGAGGCGACCCTCGCGCTCGCGACCTGCGATCCCGCGACGTGCACCGGACGAATCGTGCTCTCCCGCCCCTTCCTCGGCGAGCTCGGACGCGCAGCGCGCAACCTCGACGGCTCACCTCGTCCCGACGGGACGGTCGCGTAGGTTTGGGTCCGATGCTCGACTCGGTCCGCGTCCTCGACTGCTCACGCGGCGTTCCCGGCGCGTACTGCACGAAGCTCCTCGCCGACGCGGGCGCCGACGTCATCAAGGCCGAGGGGGGCGACGGAGATCCGCTGCGGCGCTGGAGCGCAGCCGGCGTCGAGCTCGCGCCCGGAACCGACGGCGCGCTCTTCCGGTTCCTGCACACCTCGAAGCGGGCAGTCATCGCGCGCGACGGCGACCTCGCGTCATTGCTCGCCGGCGCGGACATCGTCGTCGAGTCGGGCGACCTGGACGTGGACACGGTCCGCACCGCACACCCCAACCTGGTCGTCGTGTCGATCACGCCCTATGGCCGCGGTCTCGCCGGCGAGGATCGGCCGGCGACGGAGTTCACGCTCCAGGCCGAGTGCGGTTCCACCGGTAGCCGCGGTCGCCCCGACGGTCCGCCGCTCGCGGCGGGCGGGCGCATCGGCGAGTGGGTGGCAGGCACCTACGCGGCCGTCGCCGCGACCGCAGCCGTACGGGCGGCCCGGCGCGACGGTGCGGGCGAGCACGTCGACGTGTCCACGCTCGCGTGCATGTCGGTGACCATGAACACGTACGCCTCGGTGTTCGGTGAGTTCCTCGGCTGGCCGGAGGTGCGCGGGCCGGCGCGCACGATCGAGATCCCATCTATCGAGCCGACGGCCGACGGATACGTCGGGTTCTGCACCATCACCGGGCAGCAGTTCCAGGACTTCCTCGTTCTCATCGAGCGACCCGATCTCCTCGACGACAAGGACTTCGCGTCGTTTCCCGGGCGCACGCGACGGATGAACGAGGCGCTCGACATCATCCACGCGTGGACGACCAAACACGCGACCGCCGAGATCATCGAGCAGGCCACGGCGTTGCGCATCCCCGTCGCGATGATCGGCGACGGCGCGAGCGTGACGGCCTTCGACCACTTCGTCGAACGGTGCACGTTCGTCGCGCACCCGGGAGCCGACTTCGTCCAGCCTCGGGTTCCCTACCGGATCGGTGGCCTGGCGTCACGCCCGTTCACGCCCGCACCCCGGCTCGGTGAGCACACCGGCGACGTCCCCTGGTCGTCGCGTGAGAACGGGACGACGCCACCGTCGTCGGCGCGTGCGCTGCCGCTCGAGGGCGTGCGGGTCGTCGACTTCACCGCGTTCTGGGCCGGTCCCTCGGCGACGCACATGCTCGCTGGGCTCGGCGCCGACGTCATCAAGGTCGAGTCCGTCCAACGTCCCGACGGCATGCGGTTCTCCAGCACCCGTCCTCCGAGCGTCGACCGCTGGTGGGAGTGGGGCCCGGTCTTCCACGGCGCCAACGCGAACAAGCGCGCGGTGACGCTCGACATGGGGCGACCGGAGGGGCTCGAGCTCGCGAAGCAGCTCATCGCGCAGGCCGACGCCGTCGTCGAGAACTTCACCCCGCGGGTCATGGAGAACTTCGGCCTGTCGTGGGACGTGGTCCACGCGACCAACCCGCGCGCGCTCATGGTGCGGATGCCCGCGTTCGGGCTCGACGGACCGTGGCGCGACCGGCCCGGCTTCGCGCAGACGATGGAGCAGATCAGCGGGATGGCGTGGGTGACCGGATTCGCCGACGGCCCGCCGCTGATCCCGCGGGGAGCGTGCGACCCGCTCGCCGGGATGCACGCGGTGCTCGCGTTCCTCCTCGCATTGGCCCAGCGCGACGTCGACGGCGAAGGACGGCTCGTCGAGGTCACGATGGTCGAGGCCGCGCTCAACGCGGCGGCCGAGCAGGTGGTCGAGCACGGCGCGTACGGCGTGTGTCTCGGGCGCGATGGCAACCACGGCCCGTCCGCCGCACCGCAGAACGTCTACGCGTGCGCAGGTGACGAGCGGTGGATCGCGATCGCGGTCGAGAGCGACGCGCAGTGGGAGGTGCTCCGCGCCGTGATGGGTGATCCTGCGTGGGCTCGCGAGCCGTCGCTCGCGACCGTGTCCGGCCGGCGGGCCGCCCACCAACTGGTCGACGACGAGCTCGCGCGCTGGTGCGCCTCGGAGGATGCCGACGACCTGGTGGAACGTCTGGTCGGGGCCGGGATTCCGGCTGCGGTGGTCATCCACCCGCGCGACGTCTCGAAGAACCCACGGCTGCGTGCGCGCGGCTTCTTCGAGTCGCTCGACCACGACGTCGTCGGACGTCACGAGCTGCCCTCTCTGCCATTCCGGTTTGCGAGCCGCGGCGACGCGGGCTGGCTGCGACGGCCGGCTCCCACGGTGGGCCAGCACAACGACGAGGTGTTCGGTGAGCTCCTCGGCCTCGACGACGTCGAGCGCACGAGTCTGCGGAGCGAGAGGATCGCCGGCGAGCGACCGCTGGGGCTCTAGAAGCTCGAGCCGCGAGCTCAGCCGATCCCGCGGAGGATCGCGACGGTGCCACCCGCGATCGCCAACCCGAGCACCGCGACACGAACCGCGTGCGGCGGCAGCCGACGGGCGACACCCAGCCCGACGACGAGACCGACGCCGAGCGACACCAAGAGGACCACCGACGGTGCCGGCTTGGGGAACGCGAGTCCGAGCGCGGCCAGCGAGACGACGTTCAGCCCCAGGAAGTAGAGCTGCAACGTGGGTCGCATCGCGTGCGGCGGCCAGTGCGCGTTCACCGCGTACATCGCCGCGGCAGGCCCACCGACACCGGACACAACGTTCATCGCCGAGCTGACGGTTCCGGCGCCGATCGCGCCTGCCACACCGTGAAGATGGCGCGAGCGCACGCCTGCCGCGAGCACCAGAGCGGTCGACACGGTCAGCGATCCGGCAACGACCGACAGGACATCGGCGTCGGCGTGGTGCGCGAGCGTCGCCGTGATCGGCGCGACGACCAGCGCCGGGAGCAGCAGGAGGAGCGCGTTGCGGGGGACAGCGGTCCGGCGCTCGGCGCTCAGCAGCCCGATGTTGACGACGAGCGCGAGCAGGTTGACGAGGCGCACGCCGTTCAGCGCGCCGGTCACGACCACGAACGCGGGCGCCGCCACGAGCGAGAAGCCGAACCCGGAGACGGCCTGCGCGAGGGCGCCGGCCGCGACCGCCACCGCGACCAGCGCGGTCGCGGCCGCGCTCAGCTCGACGACGTGCAACTCAATAGCCGGCCGCGACGTCGACGAGCCCGAGGAGTGGCTCGCCGATCTCGTAGCGGCGGAGGTTCTCCACGAACAGGTCGACGAGCGCGTCGAGCGCGGTCGGCATGCTCCACGAGATGTGCGGGCTGAGCCGCACCCCGGGATGGGTGTAGAGCCAATGACCCTCGGGAAGCGGTTCAGGGTCGACTGTGTCGAGCGACGCTCTCGCGACCGTCCCGTCGTCGAGCGCGACGCGCAACGCGTCCTGGTCGACGAGAGCGCCGCGCGCGATGTTGACCAGGTGGACGCCCGGCTTCATCGCCGCAAACGCTGACGCGTCGAGAAGATGGCGGGTCTCGGACGTCGACGGCGCGGTGACGACGACGTGGTCCGCGCCGTCGAGCACGGCCGGAAGCGATCGGACGAGCTCGACGCCGTCGACCGGAGACGGTGCGTCGGAACGGCGCAGCGCGCGCACGGTCATCCCGAACGGCGCCGCCCGCTCGGCGACCGCGCTTCCGATGCCGCCGAGGCCGACGAGCGCGAGCGTCTCGCCGCTCAACCCGCCGAGCGATCCCCCGGCCGGGAAGTTCCAGTGCTGCGGCTTCGCGGTGATCCAGGAGTCGGGCAACCGCTTCTCGAACGCGAGCATCGTGGCCAGCACCCACTCGGAGATCGGCACGGCGCTCGCGCCTCGCGAGCACGTGAGCGTCCGGTCGCCGACGAGACCGAGCGGGAACGCGTCGACACCCGTGCCGAGCGTCTGAATCCAGCGGACGCCGTGCTCGAGCACGTCCGCGAGGTTCGCGCTCCCCTGTGCCGCGGTGAGCAGGATCTCGCCGTGCACGTCGTCGGCGACCGGTCCGTCGGCGGGCACGACCGTCACGTCCGCGCTCGGCACCGCGTCGTGGACGGCCGTCGCGATCTGGTCTCCCACCTGGCACAGGACGCGCATCACGCTCCCTCCGGTCCGTCGAACAGGCGGCGCCCGGCCGTGAATCCCCCGTCGACCGGGAGCGCCACTCCGGTCACGAACGACGCGTCGTCGGAGGCGAGGAACAGCGCGGCTGCGGCGACCTCCTCCGGCCGCCCGCGCCGGCCGATCGGGTGCCAGCTCGTGAACCGGTGCATCACCTCCTCCAGGCCGGGCTCGTGGAGGATCGCGGTGAGCGGGGTGTCGATGAGCCCCGGGCACAGGCAGTTCACGCGCACGCCGTGCGGCGCGAAGTCGACGGCCATGTTGCGCGTGAGCAGCACGACGCCGCCCTTCGACGCGTTGTACGCCGCCTGGCTCTGGAAGCCCTCTATCCCCTCGATGCTCGCGAGGTTCACGATGCTCCCGGAGCCCTGAGCCAGCATCGCCGGTACCACGTGCTTCGACGTGAGGAACGTCCCGGTGAGGTTGATGCCGATGACGCGGTTCCACTCCTCGGCGTCGAGCACGTCGACGGAACCGGCGGTGGCGACGCCCGCGGCGTTGACGAGCACGTCGACGCGTCCGAAGCGCTCGACGACCTCACTGGCCGCGCGCGCCACCGCGGCCTCGTCGCGCACGTCGCCCTGCCAGGACGCGGTCTCGGGTGCCGCGTCGCGCACCGGGTCCCAGCGCGAATCGGGCTCGACCAGGTCGAACCCTGCGATCCGGGCGCCCTCGCGGGCGAAACGGGTCGCGCACGCGTTCCCGATGCCCGACATCGCGCCCGTGATCAGTGCCAGCTTCCCGTCCAGTCGCCCCATGGCGGCGCACACTACGCGGCCACGGCTTGGGCGCTCGACCGATGGATTTCGCGGCGCCGCGCCGTCAGACCTCTGACGACGTCGACGAACGTGGGACAATCCGGCACCGTGCGACGGATGGCTGGCGCGCGACGTCGTCGGCCACATCGTCGATGGATGCCGCCACTGGCGCTCGAGCTGCTCCTCGGCATGCAGGTGGACGAGCTGTTGCGTCAGAGCGGTCACTACGGCCCGAAGGTCGAGGTGCCCGACGGCGCCGACGAGCAGACGAAGCTCATCGCGTTCACCGGCCGTCGGCCGTGGTGGGCGGCATGAAACCCTCGAACATGCGGGCCATGTCGCCGGCACCGGCCGGCATCACCGCGAGCCCGTCCTCGTCGATCACGGCGTCGAAGTGGTCGCGCAGGGACTCGGGCGTGAGGTCGCGACTGCGCCACCCGGGCGTGACCGCGAGGACCACGCGGCCCACGTAGCCGCCGCCGACGCTGAAGCACTCGCCGGTCACGTCGCACTCCTCGTGCGCGAGCCACGCGACGAGCGGGGCGATCATCGCCGGCGACAGCCAGTCGTTCAGCTCGGCCGAGGCGGGGATGGGCCCGAAGCCACCGTCGCGCGTCTTGGCCGACGGCGCGATGACGTTGACATTGATCCCGTCGGCCCGTCCTTCCTGCGCGAGCGTGCGGGTCAGGCCGACCACGCCCATCTTCGCGGTCGCGTACGCGCCCATCTTCGGCACACCCCACAAGCCCGCACCCGACGACACGTTGACCACGCGACCGAAGCCCTGCGACCGCATGACCGGCCACGCGGGTCGCGTGACGTTGAAGTGCCCACCGAGCTGCGACGCGAAGACCGGGTCCGCCAGCTCGGGTCCGTAGTCCTCGAACGGCGCCTGCCGCACGACGCCCGCGTTGTTGACGACGACGTCGACGCGCCCGAACGCGTCGAGCGCGGTCGCGACGATCGCAGCACCACCATCGGGCGTGGCGACGGAGTCGGTGCTCGCGACCGCGACACCGGGGCCGTACGCGGTTCCGAGCTCCGCGACCACGTCGTGGGCCGGGTTGTGCGCGGGCGCGTCGCCCGCCCCGTCGGTGTCGCTGATTGCGACGCCGAGATCGTTGACGACGACACGCGCGCCACGCGACGCGAGCAGGTGGACGTACTCGCGGCCGAGGTTGCGCCCGGCTCCCGTGACGATCGCGACCCGGCCGTCCCAGCGCAGCTCAGTCATGCACCGATGGATAACCCAGCCGGCCCCACGGACGCCACCCTGCGGACCGGCGTCGTCGGGCGCGGCTCGGTCCGGCTGCGGTAGAACTGCCTCTCATGAGTGACGTTCGAGAGGTGGCGACGGGACTGCAGTTCCCGGAGGGCCCGGTGGCGATGGCCGACGGCAGCGTGCTCGTCGTCGAGATCCGTCGGGGCACGCTCAGCCGGGTCCGGCCCGACGGCACCGTCGAGGTCGTCGCGGAGCTCGGCGGCGGTCCCAACGGCGCTGCGATCGGCCCCGACGGGGCCGCGTACGTCTGCAACAACGGCGGCTTCACCTGGACCCAGCTGGGCGACATCCACGTGCCCCTCGACCTGAAGACCGGGAGCAACGAGCCGCCCGACTTCGAAGGCGGCTGGATCGAGCGGGTCGACCTCACCACGGGCGAGAGCAAGGTCCTCTACCGCGAGTGCGGCGGGCACGTCCTGCGCAGCCCCAACGACATCGTGTTCGACTCGGCCGGCGGCTTCTGGTTCACCGACCTCGGCAAGGGGCGCGCACGCGACGTCGACCGCGGCGGCCTCTACTACGCCCTCCCCGACGGCTCCTCGGTCACCGAGGCCGCGTACCCGCTGTGGGGTGCGAACGGCGTCGGTCTGTCGCCCGACGGCGACCGCGTGTACGTGGCCGAGAGCTACACGGGGCGCCTCGTCGCCTGGGACCTCGACGGGCCCGGTCGCGTCAGCGGGTCCGGTCATGGCCGTCGTGGTCGCTGTGTCGCCGCCACGAGGTCGCACTTCGACTCGCTCGCGGTCGAGGCGGACGGCACCGTCGTCGTCGCCGCGCTGCCCGACGGGCTGTGCGCGATCAACGACGCCGACGAGCGCGTCGAGTACACCCCGATGCCTGACCCGCTGACGACCAACGTCTGCTTCAGCGGCGACGACATGCGCACCGCGTACGTCACGCTGTCGGGTACGGGGAAGCTCGTCGAGACGCAATGGCCGCGTCCGGGCCTGCGCCTCGCGTACAACGCGTGAGGGCCGCAGCGTGACGACGATGTACGAGCTGTTCCGGGATCGGGTCGGCGACGACCACCCCGGGATGCTCTTCGAGGACCAGTCGTGGACGTACGCGGAGCTGGTCCAGTCGGCCGTCGAGCGCGCCGCGCTCGCGTCGGCGCTGCGTCGCGACGGGCCGTTCCACATCGGGCTGCTCCTCGACAACATCCCGGAGTTCCCGATGTGGCTGGGCGCGGCGGCGCTCGGACGCTCGACGGTCGTGGGTATCAACCCGACCCGACGTGGCGCAGAGCTCGCGCGCGACATCCGCCACACCGACTGCCAGCTGATCGTGACCGAGTCGCGTCACCGTCCGCTGCTCGACGGGCTCGACCTCGGCATCGACGAGGATCGCATCCTCGTCGTCGACGAGCCCCGCTACGACGACCTGCTCGCGCCCCACCGCGGCGTCGGGCTCCCCGACGAACCCGCCCGGCCGGGCGACCTCTACGTGCTGCTGTTCACTTCGGGGACGTCGGGCGCACCGAAGGCGTGCCTGTGCTCGCAGGGTCGGCTCGCGCGCATCGGCAAGGTCGTCGTCGACCAGTGGGGTCTCGGTCCCGACGACGTCGTCTACGAGGCGATGCCGATGTTCCACTCCAACGCGCTCATGGCCGGCTGGGCACCCGCGATCGCGGGCGGCGTGACGGTCGCGTTGCGGCGACGGTTCTCCGCGTCCGGCTTCCTGCCCGACGTGCGCAAGTTCGACGTCACGTTCTTCAACTACGTCGGCAAGCCGCTCTCCTACATCCTCGCCACGCCCGAGCAGCCCGACGACGCCGAGAACCCGCTGCGGCTCGTCTTCGGCAACGAGGGCGCGGAGCGCGACCTCGCGCGCTTCCGCGAGCGGTTCGACTGCGTCGTGATCGACAACTACGGCAGCACCGAGGGCGGCGCCATGGTGCAGCGCCAAACCGATCAGCCGCCGGGCGCGCTGGGCAAGGCGCCCGAGGGCACGGTCGTGCTCGATCCGGCGACGGGGCGCGAGTGCCCACCGGCGACGTTCGACGCCGAGGGTCATCTCCTCAATCCCGACGAGGCGATCGGCGAGCTCGTCAACAAGCTCGGCGCGACCGGGTTCGAGGGCTACTGGAACAACGCCGAGGCGAACGCGGCGCGTGTGCGCGACGGCTACTACTGGACCGGCGACCTCGCGTACCGCGACGAGGCCGGTTGGTTCTATTTCGCGGGACGCGACTTCGAATGGATCCGGGTCGACGGCGAGAACTTCGCGACCGCGCCGATCGAGCGGATCGTGTCGCGCCATCCCGACGTCGTGCTGGCCGCGGTGTACGCGGTTCCCGCGGTCGACGTCGGCGACGAGGTGATGGTCGCCTTGCAGCTCCGCCCGGGCGCGACGTTCGACGCCGACGCGTTCCTGCGCTTCCTCGAGGGCGAGGCCGACCTCGGCACCAAGTGGGCACCCCGGTACGTGCGGATCACGCAGTCGCTGCCCGTGACCGAGACGAGCAAGGTGCTCAAGCGCGTGCTGCGCCGGGAGCGGTGGGAGACGACCGACCCGGTGTGGTGGCGCTCCGACAAGCAGGGCCCGTACGAGCGCATGTCGGCCGAGGACGTGCAGGCGCTGCGCGCGGAGTTCGAGCGACGCGGACGGGTCGAGGTGCTCGAGGCCGTCTGAACGGCGACGGCGCGGAGGGCGGACAGCATGCTGGACGGCAAGGTGGCGGTCGTGACCGGCGCGGGACGCGGGATCGGCCGGGCCGAAGCCGTCCGGCTCGCGGCCTACGGCGCGCGCGTCGTCGTCAACGACCTCGGCGTCGCGACGGACGGCACCGAGACGTCGGAGTCGCCGGCCGACGAGGTCGTCGCCGAGATCCGCGGTGCCGGCGGCGACGCGATCGCGGACGGTCACGACATCGGGAGACCCAACGGTGGGGGCGCGCTGGTGCAGACGGCGCTCGACCACTGGGGTCGCGTCGACATCGTCGTCAACAACGCCGGCATCGGGCGGCCCCACATGGTCTTCAACATGGAGGACGACGAGTGGGACGCGGTGCTGCGCGTCCATCTCACCGGCACGTTCGGCGTGACGCGCGCCGCGTGCCGCTGGTGGCGCAGCGAGGCGAAGGCCGGTCGTGCCGTCGCCGGTCGGGTCGTCAACACGTCGACCGGTCTGTTGCTCTACGGCGGCGCGGGACAGTCGAACTACGTCGCCGCGAAGGCGGGCGTGGTGGCGTTCACCGAAGCGGTCGCGACCGAGATGGCGCCCTACGGCGTGACCGCGAACGCAGTGATGCCGTCCGCGCGCACCCGTCTCGCCGCGATCGGCTGGCGCATCGACCGCTCGCGCGAGCGCGAGGAGACGTTCGACCCGACCGACCCGAACCACGTGGCCGAGTTCGTCGCGTACCTCGCGTCACCCGCAGCGGGATGGATCAGCGGCCAGACGTTCCAGGTGCGCGGCGGGATCGTCGAGCACGTGCGCTCGTGGGACGTCGACATGCACATCGAACGTCACGACGCGGGCTGGACCGTGCCCGACCTCGCCACCGAGATCCCGCGCATGTTCGGCGCGGGCGCCAAGCGATCCGATCCGCCGCCCAAGGAGTGGCAGGAGCAGTACCGTGCCCGCGGGACCTCGGCGACCGCGCCGACGAGCTGAGCGCGGCTCCTACCGACCGTCGCCGCTGCGCGGATCGGGGAGATCGATGTTCCAGTGGCGGGCGACGATGCACAGCCACGTGTTCCCCTCGGCGCCTCCGGGCACGAACGAGAACCGGCTGATCGTCCGCTGGCCGCCGAAATGGTCGCTGTACAGCAGGTCGACCATGATCCCCTGACGGCGGACGACGGCATCCCGCATCTGCAAGTACAGCGGATCACCCGTATCGCGGAACGCGCCCTGCCAGAACCCGACGTCGTCGGGCGGCACGTAGAGATCACGGTTCTGGCGGCGGAAGTCGTCGAGCGGCGGATGCTGGGCGTTGTCGAGGATCCGTTCGGGCCACGGCAGCCATCCCTGCAGCACGGCCATGCCCGCGCCGGCGTTGCGAAGCGGCGCCGACAGGTAGATCACGTCACCGTCGAGCTCGACCCCGGCCCGCCCGCCCTCGACCCGGGTCCAGTGGTTGTCGCCCCAGCTGATCTTGATCGGTGGGTCCTGGAGCCGCGACGGCACGAGCACGGGCTTCAGCCCCGCGAGCAGCGCCTGCTCGGAGATGCGGGCCGAGCGGTTGCTGGAGCGCACGGAGGCGAACGTCGCCACCGCGAGCACCAAGGTGCCACCCGCGGTCGC
>DATBEZ010000043.1:0-174477 GCA_036558745.1 Acidimicrobiia bacterium | reverse complement strand
TTCAGCCCCGGGATCAACATGGACTTCTGGGGGCTGGGTGTCGTGTTCATCGGCATCTCGACGACGGTCGGCGCGGTCAACTTCATCGTCACCACGTTCAAGATGCGCGCGCCGGGGATGACGCTCAACCGCATGCCGCTCTTCGTGTGGTCGATGCTCGTGTTCTCGTTCATGGTGATCTTCGCGGTGCCTGCGGTCACGCTCGCGGCCGCCCTGCTCGAGTTCGACCGGCTCTTCGGCACCGCCTTCTTCAACCCCGCGCTCGGTGGCAGCACGCTGCTGTACCAGCACCTGTTCTGGTTCTGGGGCCATCCCGAGGTCTACATCCTGTTCGTCCCCGCCACCGGGATGATCTCGATGATGATCCCGGTCTTCTCCCGCCGGCCGCTCTCGGGCTACCTGTGGATCGTCACCGCGCTGGTGGTGGTCGCGTTCATGAGCTTCGGCGTGTGGGTGCACCACATGTTCGCGACCGGCATGCCCGCGCTCGCGCTCTCGTTCTTCTCCGGCGTGAGCCTGCTGATCACGATCCCGAGCGGGGTGCAGTTCTTCGCTTGGATATCCACGATGTGGCACGGGGTCGTGAAATTCACGACCCCGATGCTCTTCTCCATCGGGTTCCTGCTCATCTTCCTGCTCGGCGGCATCACCGGCGTGATGGTCGCGGTGCTGCCCTTCGACTGGCAGGTGACCGACAGCTACTTCGTCGTCGCGCACTTCCACTATGTGCTCAACGGCGCCGTCGTCTTCCCGATCTTCGGCGCCGTCTACTACTGGATGCCGAAGATCACGGGCCGGATGATGTCGGAACGCCTCGGCAAGATCAGCTTCTGGATCATGTTCATCGGGTTCAACGTCGCGTTCTTCCCGATGCACATCCTCGGCTTCCTCGGCATGCCCCGCCGGATCTACACGTACCAGAGCGGTCTCGGCTGGGACTCGCTCAACATGCTCATCAGCATCTTCTCGTTCGTGTTCGCGGTCGGCGTGCTGCTGACACTGATCAACTTCGTGTGGAGTCTGAAGCGCGGCCCGCGCGCGGGTGACGACCCGTGGAAGGCCGACTCGCTCGAGTGGGCAACGAGCTCCCCGCCGCCCGAGTTCAACTTCGCCGAGATCCCGATCGTCACGAGCCGTCATCCGTTGTGGGACGAGCGTCCCCCGCTGGTGGTCGAGTCCGACGAGGACCCCGCGCTGCGCAGCCTCGGCGCGGTCGGGACGATGGAGCGCGAGACGCCGTTCGTGGACGGGCTCAACGCGCAGCCCGAAGCGGTGATGGAGATCCCGCACGAGACGTACGTGCCGTTCGTCGCCGCGGTCGGGATCGCGCTCTTCTTCGTCGGGCTGCTCGTGAAGGCGGCGCTCGTCGGCGTGCTCGGCGTCGCGTTCGGCCTCGTCGGGCTCATCTGGTGGGCGTGGAAGGTCGGGGAATGAGGAGGACGGTCGGTGACCGAGTCTTCTCGCTCACTCCCTCGCTGCACGGCTCCGGTCATCGCCTGGGGCCGCCCGCGTCGTTCGTTCGCTGGCCAGTGCACTCGCTCCTCCGTCGCTGTGTGCACGGCATCACGTCGAGCGTGGGAGGACCGTAGTGACTGATGTTGCGGCCACGACCGCGAGCGTCGGGCCTCCCGTGAAGATCGAGGCGATGCCGCAGCCACGCGGGTACAGCACCGCGTGGTGGGGCGTCGCGACGGTCATCGCGACCGAGGCCATGATCTTCATCGGCCTGCTCTCGACCTACTTCTTCCTGCGCGCGGCGTCGAAGGAGTGGCCGCTCGGCGGCATCGAGCTCCCCGAGCTGAGGCAGACGTCGATCTACTCGGTGGTGCTCGTGGGCTCGAGCATCCCGGTGATCTGGGCCGAGGCCGCGGTCAAGAAGGGCAACATCCGCGCGCTCAAGCTCGGGCTCGCGATCGCGTGGCTCATGGGTGCCGCGTTCCTCTACCACACGGTCGACGACTTCTTGAAGCTCCACTTCGGGTGGCGCGACAACGCGTACGGCTCGATCTTCTACGTGACGGTCGGGCTGCACGCGCTGCACGTGCTTGCGGGCCTGGGTATCTCCGTGGTCGTGCAGATCAAGGTGTGGCTGGGCCGAATCAACGAGCACCGCCACACGAGTGTGGAGGTGTTCAGCCTCTACTGGCACTTCGTCGACGGCGTGTGGATCTTCGTGTTCAGCGCCCTGATCCTCTCCCCACACCTCGGCCGATGAGCCTTCCGAGCCTCCGCCTGCGTCATTTCCCCGAACGCGGCTTCGCGGTCTGGTACGCGGTGAGCGCGCCGATCGCCGCGTGGATGGTGCACCTGACCGCCCTCGCCGCTCTGACCGCGTACTCCTACGACCACCGCGGCGGCACGATCTGGATGCACCTGGTCACCGGGATCACGGGCGCCGCGACGGTGGTCGCGATGGTCCTGTCGTATCTCATGATCCGGGGAGCAGACGCGACCGAGGAGGACCCGAGCCGAGGCGGGCGCATGCGGTTCCTCGGCGAGCTCGGGCTCCTCATCGGCGTCGTCAACCTGGCCCTCATCGTGCTCGAAGAGGTGTACCTCGACGTCCTGCACGGGAGAGCGCCCCATGGCTGAGCTGGGTCCGCTCGCCCTCGTCGCCGCGGCGGCGGCCGCGTACGCCGCGGGCGTCGCGCGCGCGTGGGGACGCGCCGGTCGCGGCAGGCTCGTCCACCGTCGCAACGTCCTGTGGTTCGCCCTCGGGCTCGCAGCCGCGCTCGCGGTGCTCGTCGGACCGGTCGACACGCTCGCCGACCACAACCTGACCATTCACATGGTGCAGCACGTCGTGCTGCTCAGCATCGCGGCGCCCCTGCTCGCGGCGGGCGAGCCGTTCACCGCGCTGATGTGGGCCTTCGACGACGGCACGCGCGCCAGGGTCGCGCCGTGGTGGCGTCGCGTGCTGCGGAGCCTGCGCGGGCGCGGGTGGGTGGTCTGGATCGGCGCGACCTTGTTCGTGCAGACGGTCGCGCTGTTCGTCTGGCACTTCCCCGGCCCGTACGACGCGGCCGTCCGCCATCCACTCGTGCACGGTGCCGAGCACCTCAGCTTCCTCCTGACGTCGGTCGCGTTCTGGTGGGTCATCGCGTGCAGCGGTTGGCGGTCGCGCCAGGGCGCGGGCGTGCTCGCGCTCTTCGCCGCGTGGTTCCCTGCGACCGGGCTCGGCGTGGCCATGACCCTCGCGAAGACGCCGTGGTATCCCGCGTACAGCACCGGACACGTCGCCGCGGCGCTGCGCGACCAGCAGATGGCCGGTGTCGTGATGTGGGGCGTCGGCGGCTTCGTCAGCATCATCGCCGCGACGTTGCTGTTCGCCACGTGGCTGGCCGGCATCGAGCGCCGGCATCCCGCGCAGGAGTCCGTGGTGGTTCCGCCGCTGGAGGCCGTGCGATGACGATGGGTTCCCGGGTCCGCGTGCTGCTGTCGACGTGCGTCGTGCTCGTCGCCGGCGCGCTGCTGACGACCGCCTGCCACTCGAGCCCCGAGTCCCAGGTGCGAATCGTCTCGGGCGGCAGCGCCGAGGTCGGCAAGAAGCTCATCGAGCACTACGGGTGCGGATCGTGTCACGAGATCCCCGGTGTCAGGGGCGCGAGCGGGCTCGTCGGTCCGCCGCTCGAGAAGTTCTCGAAGCGCGGCTACATCGCGGGCTTGCTGCGCAACACGGCCGACAACCTGACGACCTGGATCTCCGACCCGAAGCGCGTCGAGCCCCGCACCGACATGCCCGACCTCGGTGTGACGCCGGAGCAGGCCCGCAACATCACCGCCTACCTGTACACGCTGAGGTAGCGGGATGCTGATCAAACGCATCGGCCGCTGGTTCGACAACCGCCTCGGTGCGACGCGCTTCGTGCGCCACAGCCTCAACAAGGTGTTCCCCGACCAGTGGTCGTTCATGTTGGGCGAGATCGCGCTCTACTGCTTCGTGATCCTCGTGCTCACCGGGATCTACCTCACGTTCTTCTTCGACCCGAGCTCGCGAACGGTCGTCTACCACGGCCACTACCACCCGCTGAACGGCGTGCGGATGTCGGAGGCCTACCGCTCGACGATCCAGATCAGCTTCGACGTCCGCGCCGGCCTCGTCATGCGCCAGATCCACCACTGGGCCGCGCTGCTCTTCATCGCCGCGATCGTCGCCCACCTGTGCCGCATCTTCTTCACCGGCGCGTTCCGCCGCCCGCGCGAGCTCAACTGGATCGTCGGCGTGACGCTGCTGATCCTCGCGATCGCGAACGGCTTCGCGGGCTACTCGTTGCCCGACGACCTGCTGTCGGGGACGGGCCTGCGGATCATGTACTCGGTCGTGCTCTCCGTCCCGGTCATCGGCACGTGGGCCGCGTTCCTCATCTTCGGCGGCGAGTTCCCGGCGAGCTCGATCATCGAGCGGCTCTTCGTCATCCACATCCTGATCGTCCCGCTCGCGATCATGGCCTTGCTCGGCGCGCACCTCGGCATCCTCTGGCGCCAGAAGCACAGCCAGTTCCCCGGCCGCGGCCGCCACGAGGACAACGTCGTCGGCTCACGGTTGTGGCCCACGTACGCGGCGAAGAGCGTCGGACTGTTCGCGATCATCTTCGGGGTCCTCGCCGGCCTCGCGGGCCTCGCCCAGATCAACCCGGTGTGGCTCTACGGACCGTTCCGCGCCCCCGCGGTGAGCACCGCCGCGCAGCCCGACTGGTACCTGGGCTGGATCGAAGGCGCGTTGCGCATCACGCCACCCTTCTACCTGCATCTCGGTCGCTACGACGTTCCCGAGATCTTCTGGCCGTCGGTCGCGATCCCCGGGGTGACGTTCCTGCTGCTGTACCTGTGGCCCTTCATGGAGGCGTTCGTCACGCGGGACCACCGCGAGCACCATCTGCTCGACCATCCGAGCGACCGTCCGGTGCGGACCGGTATCGGCGCCGGCGTGCTCACGTTCTACGGAGTGCTCCTGCTCGCGGGTGGCGACGACATCATCGCCGAGGTGCTCGACGTGTCGATCCGCCCCGTCGTGTACGCGTTGCGCGTCATGGTGATCGTGCTCCCGATCCTCACCGGTCTCTTCAGCTGGAAGCTCTGTCGCGACATCAGGGCCAGTGGCCATGTCGCCGAGCGGGAGGCGGAGACCGAGCCGCCGATCGGGCCGTTCGAGACCGAGGTGCGTCCGGCCGCCGCGGCAGGCGCGGGCCGGTCCGCGCGCGCCGGTGTGGGCACGATCCTGTTCGGCGCGGTGCACGCGATCGCGACGCTGGTGCGAACGGTCCTCGGCGCGTTGCTCGCGGTCGTGCTGGCCCGTGCCGGTGCGCGCCGCGGCGGGCGAGCTCACGACGACGCGACGGAGCACGAGTCCAGCGCGCGCTGAGGCTCGCGGGGAACCCGGGTTCGCAGCATCACCGCCGCGACGAGGGTGAGGAGGCCGGCCCCGAGCAGCACGACACGGGCCGACGGCAGGCTGCCCACGACGGGCCAGCGGGCGTGACCGATCGCGTCCGTCGCGGCCCCCGCCGCGATGGCGGCGACGCTGAGACCGCCGCGGATCACGGTGTGGAACGCGGCGAAGCCGAGCACCCGTTCGTCGTCGGCCAGGCGCTCCTGCAACGCGCTCATGGCTGCGGTGAGCGTGATGCTCGTCGCCGCGCCGAACAGCACCGCGCCGACGATCGCGACGCCGAGGTTGGGAGCCAGGCTCATACCGGCGATGACCGCGCCCTGCGCGGCGAGGGCATAGCGCACCGCGCGCACCGGCTCGGGCGCGGTCGCGCGCAAGACGAGCAGTCCGACGACCGCGCCGACGCCGAACGTCACGATCAGGACCCCGAACCCGCTGTCGCCGGAGTGCAACACCTCCCGGACGAACACGATCCCGGCCGAGAACAGTGCCCCCAGCCCGAGGGCGGCGACCGCGGCCGGCGCGATCAGCACGCGGATCAGCGGCATCCGGAACGCGCCCGCGAAGGTCATGCGCTGCGCCTCGTCGCTCTCGGCCGCCGCGATGCGACGATCGCGCTGCTCCAGGATGCGGATCGTGCGGATCGCGGCGAACGACACCGCGAACGTCACCGCATCGATGAAGAAGGACAGGGTCGTGCCCGTCCGGCCCTTGCCGACGAGGAGGCTCACGAGCCCGAAGATCCCGGCGCCCAGGGGAATCGTCCCGTACGACGACGCGAGCGCGAGGCCGTTCGCGAGCTCGAGGTCCTCGTCACCCGCGAGATCGGGGATCGCCGCGTCGCGCGCCGGCAGGAACACGAGTCCCGCGACCTCGAGCAGGAACGCCCACACGTACACCCACCACAGCGCGTGGACGAGCGGGATCATCACGACGATCGCGACCCGGACCGCGTCCATCGCCATCATCGTCCGCTTGCGGTGCCAGCGCCGGACGACGCGCGTGGTCAACGGTCCCGCCACCGTCACCGGTGCGAGCCGGAGCACGAGCACGCCTGCGACCGCGGTGGAGGAGCCCGTGATGTCGAGGACGAGCGCCATCAGCGCGACCGTCCCGAGCCAATCGCCGAGCCCGGACACCGTCTGCCCCACCACCAAGGCGCGAAAGCCGGGACGGGCGAGCAGCCGGTTCACATCCGGGAGCTACCCCGTGATCGTCTCCGCCACCCTCCGGGCCTCCTCCACCGAGACCCCGGCCCGCGCCGCGACCCAGCACGACACCGGCGCCGCGGTGCGCGCGGAAGCGTGCGCGGCGGTGCCTGCGAGCGCGAGCAGACCCTCGAATTCCTCCGGCGACGGCGCGTCGACGCCCAACGCGGTCGCGAAGCGCGACACCCATTCACGGTCGTCCACGGCGCGGACGCTACTCGCGCGCACCGATCGGGCCCGCCGGGTAGTGGTGTGAACGAGCTTTCGGGCCGGAAGGGACATCCGCGCCCGCGTTGGGCAAGACTTCCAGGGCCGTGAGGGTCACCTGAGAGACGATGCGAGAGGAGGGCCGGTGGCGAGCGAGGGGTACCACGAGCCGATCGAGTGGCTCGACCAGCGCACGATCGAGCAGCACCGTGCGGTGCAGTCGGTCGTGGAAGAGCTGCAGGCGGTCGACTGGTACGACCAGCGGGTCACCGCGTGCAGCGACGACGCGCTCCGCGAGATCCTCGCCCACAACCGCGACGAGGAGAAGGAGCACGCGGCGATGGGCCTCGAGTGGTGGCGCCGTCGCGATCCCGTCCTCGACGCGCACCTGCGCACGTACCTGTTCTCCGACGGCTCGATCGTGGCCGAGGAGTCCGAAGCCGAGGGCCGAGGGTCCGCACCCGACGGCGAAGACGAAGGATCCACGTCCGCGAACGACGGCTCGCTGCAGATCGGCAGCCTGCGTGAGGAGATCATCCGATGAACCACCTGATGCGCGAGCTCGCACCCGTCTCCGAAGCCGCGTGGTCGGCGGTCGACGAGGAGGCGTCGCGAGCGCTGCGCCATTTCCTCACGGCCCGTCGACTCCTCGACTTCTCCGGTCCGCACGGTTGGGAGTGCTCCGCGACCAGCCTCGGTCGCGCCCAATCGCTCTCCGGCGCGCCGGAAGAAGGGGTCGAGGCGCGCGCCCGGCTCGTGCGTCCGCTCGTCGAGCTGCGCACGCCGTTCACGCTGAGCCGTGACGAGCTCGACGCGATCGACCGCGGCGCGCTCGGTCCCGACCTCGACCCGGTGACCGACGCCGCCCGTCGCGGCGCGCTCGCGGAGGACCGCGCCGTCTTCCACGGATTCCCGGCTGCGGGCATCGACGGCATCATCCAGGAGACGCCCCACGACGCGGTTGCCATCTCCGACGACTACGACGACTACCCGAGCGTCGTCGCGCGCGCGGTGGCGCGGCTGCGCGACGCGGGCGTCGAGGGCCCGTACGCGATCGCGCTCGGTCCGCGCTGCTACACGGGCATCCTCGAGACCACCCACCACGGCGGGTACCCGGTGCTCGAGCACATCCGTCTGATCCTGTCGGGGCCGATCCTGTGGGCGCCGTCCGTCGACGGCGCGGTGGTCGTGAGCCAGCGCGGCGGCGACTTCGAGATCGTGTGCGGTGAAGACTTCTCGATCGGCTATCTGTCGCACGACGCGAACTCGGTGCAGCTCTACCTGGAGGAGAGCATCACGTTGCGCGTCGCCGGACCCGAAGCCGCGATACGCCTCTACTACCCTTGATGCCCCGTGTCCTTCGCCGGCCTCGTCGTGCACAACGTGTGGGCCCGCAAGATGCGGACCGCGTTGACGGCCGTCGCCATCGCGATCGGCGTGATGACGGTGGTGACGCTCGCGGTCGTGACGCACAGCCTCCGCGACACCGCGGTCGCGGTCCTGCGCACCGGCAAGGCCGACTTCACGGTGGCCCAGAAGGGCGTCTCCGACCTCCTCTACAGCAGCATCGACCAGGGTGAGCTCGCGCGCATCCAGGCCTATCCCGAGGTCGAGCACGCCGTCGGAGCGCTCATCGCGACGACGAAGCTCGGCGGGAACCCGCTGTTCCTGCAGATCGGGTTGCCGCAACAGGACCTGACGCCCTTCGGCGTCACCGTGATCCGCGGCGTGCCCTACGCCCCGAACGCGACGAATCAGATCATGCTCGGGTGGCGGGCCGCCGACAGCCTCGGGAAGAACGTGGGCGACAAGATCACGATCGACAGCAACACGTTCACGGTCACGGGCATCTTCTCGGTGGGTCAGGTGTTCGGTGACTCGGGGTCGATGCTGCCCCTGACGGCGCTGCAGGCGAACGAGCGCAAGCCCGGCAACGTGACGCTGGCCTTCGTCCAGGTGAAGAAGGGGACGAACATCCCTGCGTTCCGCAAGCGGATCGAACGCGACCACCCCGAGCTCGCGACCGTGCAGACGCAGTCCGACTTCGGGCGGGTCGACCGCAACCTCCAGCTGATCAGCGCGGCCGACCAGGGGGCGACGGTCCTCGCGCTCGTGATCGGCGCGATCATCGTGATGAACACGATGTTGCTGTCGTTCTTCGAGCGTACGCGCGAGTTCGGCGTGCTTCGCGCCGTCGGCTGGGCCCGCACGAGGATCATCGTGATGGTGCTCGGTGAGGCGCTCGTGATCAGCCTGCTCGGCGCTGCCGCCGGTGTCGGGCTCGCGTTCGGCGCGACTCGTGCGCTCCAGCAGCTCCCCGATCTGCTCGGCATCCTCAAACCGACGTACACGTCGACGGAGTTCTGGCGGGCGCTGTACGTCGCCGCGGGGATGGCGTTCATCGGGGGTCTCTATCCCGCGTTGCGCGCCGCGATGCTGTCGCCGCTGGAGGCGTTGCGCCGTGAATGACGCCGGCCGTCACCCGTGCGCGATCGAGGCGATCGACGTCCGGAAGTACTTCGACCGCGGCATCGTGCACGCCCTCGACGGCGTGGCGCTGAGCGTGGAGCGTGGCGAGTTCGTCGCGATCACAGGACCCTCCGGCTCGGGGAAGTCGACGCTGCTGCACCTGCTCGCCGCGCTCGACACACCGACGTCGGGAACGATCCGGGTCGACGGCGAGGACCTCGATCGCATCAAGGATCTGAACCGCTTCCGCCGTACCCACATCGGGCTGGTCTTCCAGCTGCACAACCTGCTCCCCCACCTCGACGTCGCCAAGAACGTCCAGATCCCGATGTTCGGCACCCACCGGTCGCACCGCGAGCGCACCGAACGGGCCGACGTGCTCCTCGCGGAGGTCGACCTCGAAGGCAAGGGGCGGCGGCTCCCGACCGAGCTCTCGGGCGGCGAGCGCCAGCGGGTCGCGATCGCACGCGCGCTGGCGAACGACCCCAGCGTCGTGCTCGCCGACGAGCCCACCGGCAGCCTCGACAGCGCGTCGGTGGAGCGGGTGCTCGGCCTGTTCCGCCGGCTCCGGGCCGAGACCGGCATGACGCTCGTGATGGTCACGCACGACCGCGACGTGGCGCGCACGGCCGACCGCATCGTCGAGATCCGGGACGGCCGGGTCGCGGCCGACACCTCCTCGAGCGCGGCATGATCGGCTCCCGCACCCTGGACGGCAACGTCGGTCGCGGCGGCTCCGAAGGCGCTCACGAGGAAGTCCCTGCGGTCGGTCCCGACGGCGTGTGGCAGCACCCCGTGCTCATCGCGCTCGCGGTCGGGCTCTCGGTCCTCGAGGCCGGGATCCTCGTGCTCGTCGCCCCGCACTCCTCGTGGGGTCTCGCCCCACAAGTGGTCGCGCCGGCGCCGTTCGGCGCGTTCCACGATCTGCGGTGGCTGCTCGTGTACCACCGCTCGTGGTTCGCGCTCGGGTGGGAGCTCGCTGCGCTGCTCGTGTTCCGCGGCACGCTCGACGCGCTGCTCGTGCGCGCCGCGTGGCCACGGGGCGAAGAGCGCCCGCCGATGTTCGTGTCGTTCCGTCGGGCGGTGATCTTCACCGCCGTCGCGCTCGTCGCGCTGTTGCCGTGGACGATCCTGCTCTTCGCGCTCGCGGTCATCCCGATCTCGTGGTTGTTCTTCGCCGCGTTCCCGCCGGCGATCGCGACGATCGTGCTCCTGCACCACGGCGCGGCACGGGCGGGCTGGTGGCGCGCGATGCCCCCGCTGCGCACGTCCGCCTGGATGCTCGCCACCTTCGGCGTGCTCACACTCGCCTCCGCCGCGATCGCGCTCAGCCCGGTCTGGCCGCTCGCGCTCCTGACCGCGGGCGCGACCGGCCTGTTCAACGCGTGGGCATGGTGTCGCATCGTCCGCGGCGTCGAGCCGACGGGCGCGGGCCACGTCGTGCACCTCGGCCGCGTGCGACGGTGGATCCCGGTGTCGCCGATCGCGGTCGCGTCCGTGTTCGCGCTCGTCGTGGGCGGGAGCGCGATCGGCTTCGCGGTGCACCAACCCGGTCAACCCGACCAGGTCGCGGCGCCGCCACCGATCGGCGATGGTGCGCCGGTGCTCATCGTCACCGGCTTCGCGAGCCACTGGGACGGCTCGCCGGTCACCGTGCTCGGGTCGGGCTTTCGGCAGTGGCGCTTCTCGTACCGCGGGCTCGACGCGAACGGTGAGCCGCTCTCCTACGGCTCGCACGACACCCAGCAGTCGCTCGCCGCGCTCGACCGGCTCATGGCCCGTCAGGTGGACGCGATCGCGGCGAGCACGCACCGGCGTGTGTCGATCGTGGCCGAGAGCGAGGGCGCGCTCGTCGCCAAGACCTACGTGCTCGCGACCCCGCACCCACCCGTCGACCGGCTGGTGCTGCTCAGCCCGCTCGTGCGACCCGGCCGCGTCTACTACCCGGCCGAGAACGGCGACGGCTGGGGCACGTTCACCGGTTGGGGTCTGCGAGGTGTCGCGGGGATCGTCGCCGGTCTCTCACCGCTCGAGCTCTCCCCAGACTCCCCGTTCGTGCGCGACGTGGACCGTCACGGCGCCGCGTTGCGTGACGCGCTCGCGTGCAGCGTCCCGGGCGTGCACCAGGACGCGTTCCTCCCGCTGGCCGACGCGGTCACGGGGTCGTTCGAGGACCAGCGCGACGTCGGGGACCCCGACGGCATCGGGAGCGTGCGCATCCGGGTCGTGCCCGCGTTCCACGGCGGCCTGCTCGGCTCGGCGTCGATCCAGCACGCGATCCGGGCCGACCTGCGCGGCGAGAAGATCGGCGTCGGGTCGTGGGCCACGGCCGCGTCGGTGATCCGGGGCGCCGCGGCTGCGTGGCAGGTCCCGGACCTCCCGATCCAGCTCAACCCGGCGTGGTCCACGGTGTCGTACCCCGGCCTGTCGAGCCCGGTCCGCGCCGACCGTTGTCGCGCGGTGCGCGACGAGCTGACCGCGATGGTCGGAGGGTAGCGACGGTGACCACCGCCCGGCCGGCGCGCGTGATCACGGGTATTGCCGTGTTGTCGTGGGTCGCGGTCGGGAAGGATGGGGCCGAGTGAATCCCGTCCTCGTCCTGATCGTCTCGCTCGTCGCCGGCGCGATCCCGTTCTCGGGGATGGCCGCGTGGCGTCTCAAGCGCGTCGATCTGCGCGAGTACGGGAGCGGGACGGTGTCGGGCACCGGTCTCTACCGGGTCGCCGGCTTCGGCCCGATGGTCGCCGCGGGGATCCTCGACGTCGGGAAGGGCGCCCTCGGACCGCTGCTGGCCGGCCACAGTCGCCCGGAGCTCGCCGCCCTGGCCGGCGGGCTCGCGGTCGTCGGCCACAACTGGTCGCCGTTCCTGCGCGGTGCAGGAGGGCGGGGCTTCTCACCGTCGCTCGGCGCGTTGCTCGTGCTCGCGTGGCCGGGCGCGGTCATGCTGCTCGCCGTCTTCGTCATCGGCGCCGTGTTGAAGCAGGCCGGCCTCGGCATGTTCGTCGCGATGCTGGCCTTGACGCCGATGCTCGCCGCGATCAAGGGCGTCGAGGGTGTGTGGATCGGTCTCGCGCTCGCGGTCCCGATGTTCGTCAAGCGGCTGGTCGGCAACCATCCCGCGCCGTCGCCCAAGTTGCGGAGCTATCTGACCCGGCTGGTGTTCGACCATGACGGGACCTCCGACGAGTACCGTTCGCCCAGCGTCCAGGCCGATTCCCCGGGCCCGGACGGTGAATTCGCGTGACCTCGGGCGTCTCCACAGGAGTCCGCTTCGTCACGAGTGGGCAGGACGCCACCGGGTACCCATGGCGACCGGCACCACTGCGACCAGCACCATACGGAAGGAGCGCTGCGTGAGCTCGACCCCCGGAGCCCCGCTGCCGCGAACCGGGTCCGACGGGCCCTCGCCGCACCGACCCGGCGCGGCGCCATGACGGTCAAGATCGTCACCGACAGCGCGGCGGCGCTGCCTCCCGACCTGGTCGAGCGCTACGGCATCACCGTCGTCCCGATGTGGCTGACGTTGGGCGGCGACCAGGTGCGCGACGACCAGCTCTCCATCGACGACGTGCTGTCGTTCGACCACGTCTCCACGTCGGGGCCGAGCCCGGGCGAGTTCGCGGACGCGATCACGGCGTGCATGAACGACGACGGCGTCGTCGTGCTCACGATCGCGGCGACGATGAGCTCGACGTTCGGTGCGGCCCAGACCGGGGCCGATTCGGTCGAGGGCCGCTCGGCGGTGCTCGACACGTCGACCGCGGCGGGGGCCCAGGGGCTCGTCGTGCTCGCGGCGGCGCGCGCCGCCGAGGCGGGCGGGTCGCTCGACGACGTCGAGCGCGCGGCGGCGAAGGCCATCGAGGAGGTCCGGCTCGTCGCGATGGTGTCGGACCTCGACCATCTCGTCCGCAGCGGGCGCGTCCCGGAGATCGCGGGCTGGGCCGGTCGCCGGCTCGGCATCCGTCCACTGTTCGAGTTCCGCGACGGCAAGCCGCACCGTCTCCGCCCCGCGTTCAGCGTCGACGCCGCGAAGGACCGGATGGTCGCGCTGCTGCGCCGCTCGCGGGTACCGGGCGCGCGCCTGCACGTCGCCGCGCTGCACGCGCAGGCCCACGACGAGGCGCGCGAGCTGCTCGGCCGGGTCGAGGCCGAGCAGTCGCCCGAGACGTCGTTCGTGGGTCGCTTCGGCACCGTGATGGTCGCCCACACCGGCCCCGGCCTCGCCGGCCTCGCGTGGTGGTGGGAGACGTAGCGGAGGCGTTGGGCGGAGCCCGGGACGCCGGAGCGGAGTCGACCCGGGAAGCGTGGGAGAGCTGACGCCGCCCGGTTTCGCTGAAGTGTGAGCCGCGCCGAGCGCGGGTGACGCTTCATTGAAGCTGTGGGTGCGGAAACCGCACCGCTGGCTTCATTGAAACCGCGTCAGGCGGGGAGGGTGGACGCCGCGGCGGCCGGTGCGGGCGCCTGCTCGAGGGCCCACTCGACCGCCCGCACGATCGCGGGGACCGCGGCCACGTCGTACGCGTGACCCATCGCGGGGACGACCTCGAGGTGGCGGGGCTGGGGCGCAGCCGTGGACAGCTCGTAGACGTCCTTGACGGGGATGAAGCGGTCGCGCTCGCCGTGCACGAACGCGATCGGAGCCCGGACCCGGGTGACGAGCTCGACCGGCGGCGTCGGGCTGGCCCACGTCGCCGAGAGACGCACCCGCAGATGACGGCGAGCGACGCTGCGACCGAGGCGGGTACGGGTGAGGCCCGCGGCGAGGATCGCCCGCGGGTTGCGTGGCAGGCGCCAGCGCGCGGGACAGCTCACCGCGATCACACCGGCGAGGTCGTCGGCCTGGGGCCCCGCCGCGTAGCGGACGGCTGCGATCGCGCCCATCGACGCGCCGACGACCACGACGTCGCCCGCGCGCTCGCGGGCGACCTCGACCGCGGCGGCCACGTCGAGCTGCTCCGCGTCACCGAGGGTGCAGTCGCCGCCCGAGCGCCCGTGGCCGCGCGCGTCGTAGGACACGACGAACAGGCCCTGGCGGTGCAGCGCCTCCGCGACCGCGACGACGGGGGGATGGTCGGCCGTGGCGGCGAAGCCGTGGACGAGCACGACGCCCGCGGTCGCCGGTTCACCGTCGCCCCAGCAGCGACCGGCGAGCGAGACGCGGTCCGCGGTGAGGAGCCGCGCCCCCGACGTGCGCAGCTTCATCCGCGTGTGGAGACCGGGACCGTCGCCGGTGCCCGGTGGCCGTGCTCGTTCATCAGCCGGTGGAACCACCACGTCGAGAGCCCGATGGCGCTCCCGGTCAGGAGCCAGGAGGTGCCCTTCTGGGCGACGTAGAAGGTGCCGACCGACTGGCTGAACAGCAGCCACAGCGCGATCGACGCGTTGACGAGGCCGACGAAGGCCCAGAGCAGCGACACCCGCTTGAAGAACTTCCCGATGTGGTCCTCGGCGAGGAGCCATGCGGGGAGGGGGACGAAGTCACGCGCGAGACGCTGCGCGAGCGGCTGGCCCAGCGGCACGGAGATCAGGAACGCGCTCGCGATGAGGATCTGTCCGAGCGTCGGCTGGAGGAAGTAGATGACGACGCTGTGGGTCGCGAACGACACCGCGGTGCGTGCGGTGACGGTCACTGCGCTCAGCATCAGGATCCCGGGAACCCGACGGCCGGTGAGCAGCCGGCGGATCACCGCGCCGTACGTCCACACCATGCCGCAGAGCACGGCGCCCCAGACGCCGACGAGGCGCAGCAGCACGAGGAAGAGCACGAGCGGAACGATCGTGCTTTCGATGAGGTGCGGGAGCGCGTGGCGAGCGAGGACTCGGAGGCGAGGGATCTCGAAGTGCTGCGTCATGGCTCCATCGAGGCGATCGACCGGACGCGATCGTGACACATCCGGAGACGGTTCCGTAGGTCGCTCTGCTGCGCTCGCCGGACCGTCCATGCCCCAGATATCGGCTGAGTGCCGATCCTCTTGAGACGGCCGGAAAGGGATGAACGTCGCCCGGACGACGGGCCGACTGCTGCATTGAAGCGCATCACGGGCGTTCGGGAGGGGTCGGGGCCGGAAAGAAATGACCAAGGTCCCTCCGTGCCTGCTCGCAGGGCTCGGGGTTCCAGGGACCCGCAACCCCTTCCACCACCGGGAGATGCCTCGTGACCTCCACCGAAGCGCTTCGTGAGACCCTCCACCGGATCGAGCAGGCCGAGGTGCTCGACACCCCGGGCCGCGCGTTGCAGGCGGTCTCGAGCCGCCTCACCCGCTCGGACGCAGTGAAGAACGCGCTGTCCGGCACGTGGCTCGGGCACCGGCTCCACCCCATGCTCACGGACGTGCCGATCGGCGCCTGGGTCGGCGCGGCGGTGCTCGACCTGGTCGGCGGCCGCCGTTCGGGCACGGCCGCGCGCCGACTCGTCGGGCTCGGCATCCTCGCCGCGCTGCCCACCGCCGCGTCCGGGCTCGCCGACTGGGAGGACACCCACGGCGGGGACCAGCGCGTCGCGACGGTGCACGCGGGCGCGAACAGCGTCGGGCTGGTGCTCCAGGTGCTGTCGTGGCGGGCGCGCGGCAAGGGACACGGCGTGCGCGGTCGCGCCCTCAGCATGGCCGCCCTGGGCGCGGTGACGGCCGGCGGCTACCTGGGCGGTCACCTCGTCTTCAACCTGCGGGTCGGCGTGGACGCCGAGCAGCGACTGCTGTCGCCGGGCTCGTGGCACGACGCCATCGCGGTCAACGAGCTCGTCGACGACGCGCCGCACGGGCTCACGATCGACGGTGCGCCGGTCGTCGTCGTGAAGCACGGCGACGCGCTGTGCGCGCTGTCGGCGATCTGCACTCACGCGGGAGGTCCACTCGCGCAGGGTGCGGTGGCCGACGGAGCGATCCGCTGCCCGTGGCACGGCAGCGAGTTCTCGCTCGACGACGGCTCGGTACGGCGGGGCCCGGCCACGACGCCCGAGTGCGTGTACCAGACCCGGGTCCAGGACGGCATGGTGCAGGTTCGGGCCCGGACGGAGGCGGAGCTCGCGGTCGATCTCACGGTCGTCTGACGCCGCCGCTCAGGCCGTCTGCTCGCGACGGTCACCGATCGCGAGCCCGAACAACGTCTCGTGGATGCGCCGGCTCGCGCGCACCCACAGCCGGAGCCGCACCCCGAGGAGCGCGAGCAGGAGACCGGCAGCGGCGACGCTCGCGCCGGCCTGCCGTCCCGAGCTGAGGACCGACTCGCCCGGGTGCGAGGCGAGGAGCGCGGCGGCGACCAGGCCGGCCAGCGCCGCCGCGCCGAGGGTCACCTCACGCGGGCACTGACGATGCAGGCGCCACGCCGCGACCCCCTCGGTGGCGCCCCGCAACACGGCCCACGTGGAGAACACGGTGACGAGGGCCAGCGTCGGCACGCCCGGCCACGCCAGCACGACGAGCCCGCCCGCGAGCCCGGCGGCGCCGTCGGCAGCCAGGAGCCACACATGACGGTCCGACGCGAGCGCGGTCAGGAGCCCGAGCGTGCCGTCGACGACGGCGAAGACCCCGAACGCGAGCGCGAGCACCTCGAGCGAGAGACCGGACCAGGCGAGGACCGCGGCCCCGAAGCCGGCGCCGGCCAGCCCCCGGAGCAGCACCAACCACCACGTTCGAGTGAGCACTCCGTACATGTCCGCCTCACCGCCGTGTGCCGCACGCGTCCCGTGAATCGTCTACCCGCCGGTGCGCGGGACGAACACGCGTCCGTCAGCGACGCGCCGATTCCCCGCTCCGACCCGCTCGGCTCGGCACCAGGCTCCCGGCGTCGAGCTCGCACCACACCCGCTTGCCGGTCGGAACGAGGTCGACGCCCCAGCGGTCGGCGAACGCGTCCACGAGGCGCAGCCCGAAGCTCTCGAGTCGAGTCCGCTTCGGCCACCCGGGCTCCGCCCCGGCCTCCGCTTCCTCTCCGAACCTCTCGGGTCGCCACCCGGGCTCGAGACCCTCGAGGGTCACCTCACCGTCGGCCACCTCGATGCGCACGACGTCGCCGACCGTGACACCCACCGTGAAGTCGGTGCGCGCGTGACGGACCGCGTTGGCGGCCAGCTCGCTGACGATGACCTGCGCGACGCCCGAGTCGAGGCCGTGCAACCGCAGCGTCTCGCGCACCAGCTCACGGGCCGAGCGCACGCTCGCCGGCACCGGCGCATAGGAGTGCCCATCCGTACTGGACGACTCCGCTGCGACGACTGCCACATCGGGCTGGTACCCACAACCGTGCTTCGGGCACACCCGCCGCGGTCGGTGCGTGCGCGGTCGCGCCGTGACCAGCGGTGACGCGCGGGCGACGGCATGCTCGACAGACGCCGGTGGACGCGTGAACATCCTCCGATGCGACCCGTCCTCGACCCTGCCACCGACGCGCCGGAGCCCGTCGACGACTCACCGGGCTCGATCGGCTCCGTGCGCTCGATCGGTTCGCTGGGCTCGATCTTCTCGATCGGCTCGCTCGGTTCGATCGGCTCCATCGGATCGGTCGGCTCGCTCCTCTCGATCGGCAGCGCGGGATCGATCCTGTCGATCGGCAGCGCGGGCTCGGTGCTCTCGATCGGATCACGCGGCTCGATCCTCTCCATCGGGAGCGCGGGTTCCGTGCTCGCCATCGGTTCCGGCCGCGCGTCGAGCACGCGAACGCGACGCCGCGCGCGCCCGTCACGCGCTTCGGAGGCGGTCCGCGTGGTACGTGGGATTCGGGAGGTGCGCGCGGCCCGTCAACTGCCCGCGCCGGCGCGGGTGCTCGCGCTCACTCGTGCTGCCGGCCCACCCATTCGCAGTGGAGCTCGGCTCCTTCGCTCGTGAGGCAACGACCCGTCGCGAGATCCCATTGCCAGTCGTGCACCGAGCACTGGAGCCGCCCGTCGGCGACGGTGCCGAAGCGGGTCAGGTCCGCCTGGCGATGCGGGCACCGTCGCTGGAGTCGCCACCCGTCGCGCACGAACGTCTCGTCGCGACGCAACCGGTCGCGGTACGAGCTCTCGACGTACGCCATCCGCTCCGGCGTGAGCGACTTGAAGAACGTGTGCACGTACTCGTTGAACGGCCCGCGACGATGGGCGCGGAAGCGGCACGAGAGCAGCAGTGAGTTGACCCAGTCGGGCAGGGCACGCTCGAGGCACGCCTCGACGAGCGCGCGCTCGGTGTCGAGCCGGTAGACGACCTCCTCGCCCGCCCACTCGCGCACCGTTCCCGCCACGAAGTCGATGACGACGGCGACGTCGTCGAGATGGAGCACGACGTTGCCACCGACGCCCGAACGCGTGAGTGGCGCGTCGGCGAGCAGCGGTTCGAACCACGCCCTGATCTCCCCGACGACGTCGTGGTCCCGCGTCGACCACGACTCGCGCTCGGCCTGCAGCCACACCTTCCAGTCGGCCCGGTAGCGCTCGAGGTACGCCCGCTTGTCGACGAAGGGCTCCGTCACGTCGACCTCGGCTGCGGGCTGCGCGACCGTCACCGCTCCCCCGTCGAGCTCCACGACGGTGCCGGGCACGACCAGGTGCGCGGGTGGGGAGCCGTCGCCGGCACGCGCGATCGCGTCGAGGAACACCGTCTGGTCCGGAAAGATGTTCTCGTCGGACCCGTCGAGATCGTTGAGATGCCACAGGTCGTCGTCCAGGAAGCACGGCGGCCCCGCGCTCGGGAACACGTGGCGCGCACCCATCATGTCGACGTAGCGCAGGGCACGCGCGACGCCGTTGGCACGCTTCTCGCGCCCCAGTCGAGCCCGCTCCGTGTCGGGGAAGTCGTACGCGACGGGAAACCAGCTGGCGCCGGAGAATTGCAGGAAATGGGCGTCGAACGGGCCCAGCGCCTCGATCTCGGCCGGATCGCCGGGCCGGGCGTCGTTCTGGTTCAGCAACCGGGCGGACGCGTCGGCGATCACGACCGCCGAGTCACCGAGCGGACCGTCGGCGGGTGCGGTCATGGCGAAGATCGTGACCTCGAGCCCGCCGAGGTCCACGGGCGCACCGTGACGGGTTCGCACGAACCGCTCGAATCCGACAGCCCGCAGCGACTCCTCGAGGAACGGCACCCGGAACTCGGGGAGCAGCACCTGGGCGCGGCGGTCGACATGGCACGCGAGGAAGTCGGGGTCGAAGTGGTCGCGATGCAGGTGCGAGATGTAGAGGTAGTCGGGCGATGCGAAGGTGCTCGGGTCGAGCCCGTCGTTGCGGGGGAAGGGGAACCACGAGCCGAAGTAGGCCGGGGTGAACCAGGGGTCGCAGAGCACGGACCCGCCCGCGGTCTCGACGTAGAGCCCGGCATGACCGACGAAGGTGACGCGCATCCGGGTCATTCTCGCAGTCGGGTCCTCGGCGGCGCGGAACGAAGCGGAGCTCCGCCGGGCGCAGCCTCCTGGAGCGGGAGCGAGAGTGACCCGACGTGACGACGTGAAACCCTCAAGAAACCCCGGAAAAACGCGCCATCGCGCCGCGACGCGGGTACGGTTCCGACGGCCACGATTCAAACGGCGGGCGGAGCGGGCGGAGAACTTCCCACCGTCCCGGCCGATCTTCAACCCCGACCCGGACTGGGAGGACTGCATGAACCGTAGGGAACTGGTGCTCGCGCTCGCAGAGCGTGCCGACGTCGATCGGCGCACTGCCGACGAGATGCTCGCGTCGTTCGTCGACGTCATCACCGACACGGTGTCGAGCGGTGAGACCGTCGCGATCTCGGGCTTCGCCAAGTTCGCACGGGTCGACCGCGCCGCGCGCATGGGACGCAACCCGCAGACGGGTGAGCCGATCCGCATCAAGGCGTCGCGCAAGGCCCGCATCACACCGCTCAAGGCGTTCAAGGACGCGGTGCTGACCGGGAAGCGCGGAAGCGCGCGGAAGGCACCGGCCAAGAAGACCGCGGCGCGCAAGACGACCGCGAAGAAGGCACCGGCGAGGCGCGGCGCGGTGAAGAAGACCCCGGCGCGCAAGACCACGGCCAAGAAGACCACCGCGAAGAAGACGACGCGCCGTCGTTGACCTTCGCAGCAGCGTGACGGGACGGCCCCGTTCTTCCGATCGGTCGGAAGAACGGGGCCGTTTCTCGTCGTGCGGTGGACGTGCGCGTCGGGCGTGAGCGAACCTGTCCTCGACTCGAGCGAGGGTGGGTACCGACGTGAGTCAGGCGCGACCGACGACCGTGCACCGCATCGACGACTTCGCGTCGCCGCGTCTGCCGCTCCCGATGCGCGCGTTGAACGTCGCGCTGGCACCGGTGGTGGGCCGGGTTCGCCTCGGTGAGGCCGACCTGCTCGGCACGGCCATGAAGAAGACGGGCCTGGCCGACTTCGGCGACGACCGCTTCCGCGAGCCGATGCGCGTGTTCGCCGACGCGCTCGAGCGCGAGGGCAACCTCAGCCCACTCGGGCGGGTGCTCGCGCGCCAGACGATCCTGCAGTGCCTGTCGAACCGGCTGCTGGTGCAGGACGCGCTCACGCGTCACCCCGAGATCCTGGAGCGCCCGGTCACCGCGCCGATCGTCATCCTGGGCCTTCCTCGCACCGGCACCACCCATCTGCACAACCTGATGTCGCGCGATCCCGCGTTGCGGTGGATGCCGTACTGGGAGAGCCTGCAGCCGTTGCTCCCGCCCGGGAAGGAGCCGAAGCCCGGACGCCCCGATCCGCGCGTGACGCGCTGTGAGCAGAGCCTCCGTCTGCTGCGCCGGGTCATGCCGCTGTTCCCGCTGATGCACGAGATGGCCTGCGATCTCCCTCACGAGGAGATCCAGGTCCTCGCGATGGACTTCTCCACGATGCTGCTCGAGTCGAGCAACACCGTTCCCAGCTACGGCGACTGGTACAAGGCCCACGACCAGACGCCCGCGTACCACTACCTCCGTCAGGTCCTGCAGGTCATGCAGTGGGCGCGCGGCGGCGACCGCTGGGTGCTCAAGTCGCCGCAGCACCTGGAGCAGATCGGGCCGCTGCTCGCGGCGTTCCCCGACGCCCGAATCGTGCAGACCCATCGTGATCCGGTCGCGGTCACGGCGTCGTTGTGCACGATGATCGCCTACGGCTCGCGCATGCAGGCCTCGCACATCGACCCGTGTGCCATCGGCCGGCACTGGTCGGCGCGCGTCGAGGACCTGCTGCGCGCGTCGGTGCGCGACCGTCCGCTCGTTCCGGAGGGTCAGGTGCTGGACGTGCGCTTCCACGAGTTCATGGCCGACGAGCTCGGAACCGTGCGCCGCGTCTACGAGTTCGCGGACCAGCCGATGACCGCCGACGCCGAGGCCGCGATGCGCGCTTATCTCGACGACAACCCCCGCGGGAAGCTCGGCCGCATCGAGTACCACCTCGAGGACTTCGGCCTCGACGCGGGCGAACGGCGGGCCGCGCTGCGCTTCTACCAGGAGCGCTTCGACGTCCCCGACGAGTGACCCATCGCTCGCGGGTTACCCGCGGAGGCTCGCGACCGGGACGACGCGGGTGGTGGGACGCTCGGGGAGCGACTCGGCGAGGAACCAGCGGAACCAGATCCGGCCGCGGCGGTGCCCCGCGGTCGACACCCAGTTCGGGACGCCGGGGTCGCGTTCCGCGATCACGACCCGCCACGACCCGTCGGGCTCGTACCTCATCTGACCGCCGTTGATCGTCACCTGCTCGTACCGGTAGTCGTAGGTCTGCAGGAACGGGTTCCAGAGGCAGAGGTTCCAGAACGCGCACGTCGGTGAGCGCCCCTCGACGACGAGAGCCTGGTCGCCGTCGAGGTCGAAGCTGCCCATCGCGTACGCGGCGTCGCCCGCGGCCCACCCGTACGTCACCTGCGGCTGCGCGTACGGCTCGTCGACCGTGTTGAACTTCGTGTCGTCGAGCGCGATCGGGAAGATGCCGGTCAGCTCGCGCAGGAAGTTCGTCGCGTGACGGAAGCGCGCCGCGAGCTCGGCGTCGGTGAGGCGCGGCGGGGCCACGTCGCCGTCGACCCCGATCGACCACGTCGCCTGCCGGTCGTGCACCGGGTCGACGAGGTAGTCGCGCGTGAGCACCGCGACCGCGTCGTCGTCGAGACGTACCCAGTCGCCGGGCTGCTCGTCGGGACTCAGCACGACCTCGAAGTTGCCGTCGGCGTCGAACGTCAGCGTGCGGTCGTTGATGGTGCCGACGAGCCGGGTCGACCACCGGCCGTCGTCGGGTCCGCCATAGACGGTGAGAGAGAGGTACACCGCGTCACCGCGGCGACCGCGCACGCGGTAGGTGCGCTTCGGATCGATGGGCGCGAAGCGGTAGTACGCGTCGCTGTTGTCGCCACCCCACTTCATGTCGGGCCCGACGATGGGCACGATCTGCGGACGTGCGGGATCGGCCCACACGTAGCACTGGAGCGCGACGGCGAGGATCTGCGGCAGCCACCGGTAGCCCTCGAGCACGCTGATCTCGTCGGTCGCGGCCCGCGGTCCCTCGAGGAACAGGTGGTCGCCGTCGCGGATGAAGTCGAGCAGCTCGTGGAACGCCGCGGTGGTCTCGTACGTCGACTCGGGCATGACCAGCTCCTGTTCGGGACGGGCCGCACGGTAGCCCGGGCGCCGCCGGGCGCGGTCGGGATACCGTGCGTCCATGAGCGCGACGGACGCGAAGCCGCGCGTGCCCGATGGTCTCGAGGAGGCCGCGGCGCGAGGTATGGCAGTTGCCTTCCACGCGGCCGCCGACCCCGACCGGCTCGCGATCGTCTCGCCGCACGGTGATCGCACCTACGGCTCCTTGAACGAGCGCGCGAACCGGATCGTGCGCGCGTTGCGACGGCGCGGGCTCGGTGCGGGTGACGCCGTGGCGCTGCTGTGCCCCAACCGACCCGAGTTCGTCGAGGTGTACCTGGCGACGCAGCGGGCCGGCATGCGGCTCACGCCGGTCAACTGGCACCTCACCGGGCCGGAGGCGGGCTACATCGTCGGCGACTGTGACGCGAAGGCGTTCGTCGCGGACGCGCGCTGTGCCGACGTCGCCCGCGACGCGGTGGACGGCGCGACCACATTGGCAGCCCGGTTCGCGGTCGGCGGCCCGATCGACAGCTTCGAGGGCTACGAGGACGCGATCGCAGCCGAGGACGGCACCGACATCGACGATCCGTCACAGGGCACGACGATGCTCTACACGTCGGGGACGACCGGCCGCCCGAAGGGCGTCGAGCGACGCGGCGGCATGAGCGTGAAGGCCACGACGGGGATCGTCATGCACGGCTACCTCGAGGGCGACGTGCACCTGTGCACCGGCCCGCTCTACCACGCGGCGCCGCTGCTGTTCTCGCTCGCGATCCCCTTGGTTGCGGGCGTGAAGATCGTCGTGATGGACGGGTGGGAGGCGCACGCCGCGCTCGAGCTCATCATCGAGCACGGCGTCACCCACACCCACATGGTGCCGACGATGTTCCACCGCCTGCTCGCCCTGCCCGACGACGTGCGGGCCGGCGCCGACGTGCGGTCGGTGCGCTCGATCTGGCATGGCGCGGCTCCCTGCCCGGTTGCGGTGAAGCAGCGCATGATCGAATGGTTCGGCCCGATCGTGAGCGAGTACTACTCGGCGACCGAAGGGCTCGGGACGTTCGTCGACTCGCGCACGTGGCTGGAGCATCCCGGCACGGTGGGCAAGCCGTACCCAGCGGACCAGGTGGTGATCGGCGACGAAGAGGGGACGCCACTGCCGGCGGATGAGGTCGGCATCGTCTGGTTGAAGGCCGCGACGATCGGCCGCTTCGAGTACCACGGCGACCCCGACAAGACGAGCTCGACGTATCGGGGCGACTACTTCACCGTCGGCGATCTCGGGTACCTCGACGCCGACGGCTTCCTCTACCTCACCGACCGCAGCGCGGACCTCGTCATCTCGGGTGGCGTCAACATCTACCCGGCGGAGGTGGATGCGGTGCTGCTGGAGCACCCCGCGGTGGCGGACGTCGCCACCATCGGCGTGCCGAGTGAGGAGTGGGGTGAAGAGGTGAAGGCGGTGGTCGAGCTGCGCGACCCGTCGAGCGCGCGCCCGGAGTTGGAAGCGGAGCTGATCGAGTTCTGCCGGCAGCGGCTCGCGCACTACAAGTGCCCGCACAGCGTCGACTTCGTCGCGGAGCTGCCCCGCAGCGACACGGGCAAGGTGTACCGGCGACGGCTGCGCGACGGGTACCGCGAGCGCGCGGGCGGGTAGCGCCGGTCTTTCGGATAGGAGCACCGCATGCGCTACCGACCGCTGGGTACCTCGGGCCTCGTCGTCTCCGTCGTCGGCCTCGGCTGCAACAACTTCGGGCGCGCCGTCGACCTCGACGGCACGCGCGCGGTCGTGGACGCCGCGCTCGACGCGGGCGTCACACTGCTCGACACCGCCGACGTCTACGGCAACCGCGGTGGCAGCGAGTCGTTGCTGGGCGAGGCGTTGAAGGGCCGGCGCGAGCAGGTCGTGCTCGCCACGAAGTTCGGCATGGACATGGGCGGCGCGAACGGCCCCGACTGGGGCGCGCGCGGTTCCCGCCGATACGTGCGTCGCGCCGTCGAGGCCTCGTTGGAACGGCTGCAGACCGACTGGATCGACCTCTACCAGTACCACGCGCCCGACGGCGTCACGCCGATCGAGGAGACGCTCGCCGCGCTCGACGAGCTCGTCACCGAGGGCAAGGTCCGCTACGTCGGCTCGTCGAACTTCGCCGGGTGGCAGGTCGCCGACGCCGAGGCGGTGGCGCGGCGCGACGGTGTGACGCGTTTCGTCAGCGCGCAGAACTCGTACTCACTGCTCGACCGCACGCCGGAGCGCGAGCTCGTCCCCGCGTGCGCGCACTACGGCGTCGGCATCCTGCCGTACTTCCCCCTCGCGAACGGGTTGCTCACGGGCAAGTACCGGCGCGGGGAGCCGCCGCCGGAGGGCACGAGGCTCGCGGCGCGAGGCGCGGCGATCTCCGATCGTTCGTTCGACGCGGTCGAGGCGCTCGAGCAGTTCGCAATCGAGCGCGGGAGGACCCTGCTCGACGTGGCGATCGCAGGGCTCGCCGCGCTGCGCGCGGTCGGTTCGGTGATCGCCGGCGCGACGCGTCCTGCGCAGGTGCAGGCGAACGCGGCCGCGGGTGACTGGCAGCCGACCGCGGAGGACCTGGCGGCGCTGAACGCGATCGTCCGGCCCATGCGCGCCGTGCGCTGAGCGCTCCCGCCACCCTTTCCCACGGCTCGCGACGGGCGTAGCCTCCAGGCATGCCTGATCTCCTCGAGTACCAGCGACGGTGCGCCGACGAGTTCGGACGGCGCGTGACCGCGATTCGCGACGACCAGTGGACCAGGCCGACGCCCTGCGCGGACTGGGACGTGCGGATGCTCGTGAACCACCTCGTCTACGAGGACCGCTGGGCGCCGCATCTCGCGAAGGGCGAGACGATCCAAGAGGTCGGTGACCGTTACGAGGGCGATCAGCTCGGTCAGGACCCGAAGGCGTCGTGGAACGACGCGGTGGCCGGGTCGATCGCCGCGTTCCAGGCACCCGGCGTCCTCGATCAGACCGTGCACCTCTCGTTCGGTGACGTGCCGGGCGCGGAGTACCTGAGCCAGCTCGTCGGCGACCATCTCATCCACGCGTGGGACCTCGCGCGTGGCATCGGCGACGACGACACGCTCGATCCCGAGATCGTCGCGTGGGCGTGGGAGACGATCCAACCGCAGGAGCCGATGCTGCGCGCGAGCGGCTTGTTCGGCGAACGCATCCCCGTCCCCGACGACGCCGACACCCAGACCAAGCTGCTCGCCATCGTCGGCCGCCGACGCTGACACAGGAGACGAGATGCGTTTCAACCACATGGAGCTGACGTTCACCCGCGGCACGCTCGACGACGTGACGCGCGCCGAGATCGACCGGTTCTACGGCGCGATCTTCGGATGGAGCGGCTCCGACGTCGACGTCGTCGGCCAGAAAGCGCATTACCTGCGCGTCGACGACGAGCAGTTCATCCTGCTCGCCGAGAGCGGCAAGCCGATGTCGTCGCCGGGCTACGACCATCTCGGGCTGTTGCAGGACACCCGCGCCGAGGTCGACCGGCTGCTCGAGGAGTGCAAGCGCTTCCAGGCCCAGGACGACCGCGTGCAGATCAAGGAGTACGAGGACCTCGTCACCGAGAACCTCGTCGTGCACGCGTTCTACGTCAAGTACCTGCTCCCCATCTACTTCGACGTCCAGGTCATCGAACGCAGGAGCGCGGCGTAACGTTGCCCGTGCTTCGCTCAGGCCGTGCGCCGCTCCCCACTCTCCTTCGACGTGCAGTGCCCGGAAAGGAACGGGAAAGCCTGCGCTTCCGGAGGTGACCGGGCTGGAATCGAGCCGGTCCGGCGTGAAAGCACGCGCGCAGCGCTTCCGCGATGCACCGATGCAGGACTTCGTGCCGATCCTCGTGGCGCGCGACGTTCGCCGGAGCCGGCTCCGGCGTCGCTAGGTCGGGGCGCACCCCCAGGGTCGCGCGGCGACCCGCCACCCAAAAGGGGGAAGACGGGTGACACCCTGCCGGGTCCGCCGCGCCTGCCGTCCGCCCGGACCCAACGGCAGCTCCCACGAACCTACGCCTGGTGACCTCTCCGAACCACTGGAAAATGGACCCTTGCATGGAGCGGCGCGATGAGAGATGGTTTTCGAGTCGTCGCCCACTCGCTCCTCACTCTGCCCGGCGGGTGGACGACACGCGGCCCGCGTTGGTGGGAACGGTGCCCGGGGGGAGACGCCGCCCGTTCCCACCCCGTGCCGCTCACCTTGCGCGCCCGTCGCCCGCTGGCTTCAGCTTCGCGAGTCGGTGTCGCGTGCAAAGCCGTAACAGGTCGCTGTCCACCGTCATATGGAGTCGTCGAATCATCGTGAATGGAGGGTGTCGAAGCCACGCTATGGTTCCCGCCTGACGTAGCGGTGAGGGCTACGGCGCGAGGAGCTCGGTGTGACCACCACACCCGGTTGGTATCCGGATCCGACGGGACGGCACGAGGTTCGTTATCACGACGGATCGTCGTGGACGCAATACGTTTCCGACGCGGGCTAGGCAAACACCGACCCATTCGAGAGGGTGCCGATACCCGTCGATGACCCGGCGACACAGCCGCTCTCGGCCGTGCCTTCTGCGGGGTGGCAGCAGGCGGCACGGACCCAGCGTCGTTGGTATCAACGTCGGGCCGTCGCCATCGTCATTGCGATCGCCGCCGTGCTCTTGATCGCCGGAATCGTCGGAGCCGCCACCGGCTCCGACGACCACCATGCCGTGGTCGCTCGGGCGCCCGCCACGACGGCAACACCGTCTGCTCGCCCTACGCCCCGAGCGGAGGCGGCGCGCCCGCAGGTGCGACGGCGCACTGCAATGACGGGTCCTACTCCTTCAGCCAACACCGCTCCGGGACGTGCTCGGGCCACGGCGGCGTGGCCCAATGGCTCTGACGACCCGTGACGATCTTTGCGCCGTACAAATGTCTCGCAGTGCGCTGCGGAACGCTGCCGTGCGAGTGAAGGACTGCCGCTCCACTTCGCGCTAGACGCGACCCGGGCCCGCGTGCGCGAGCTCCCCGTGAGGCGCGTCGAGCTCGAACCAGACCACCTTGCCTCGGTCGTCGACCCACTCGTATCCCCACCGGCTCGCAACGACGTCGATGATCGCGAGCCCCAGTCCTCCGGGTTCCCGGTCCCGACGCGTACGCGGCTGCGGTGGTCGGAGCTCACGGTCCTCCAGCTCCACGCGCACCCGGCGGCCGTCGAAATCGGCCCGCAGCGACAGGGTCGTTCCGGCGTGCCGCACGCCGTTGGTGACGAGCTCGGACGTGAGCAGCGACGCGTCGTCGGCGATGCCCTCCAACCCCACGCGATCGAGCGCCTCGTGCACGGCTTCCCGCGCGGAAGCGACGCACGGGGGTGTGGGTTGGAGAACCGTCTGCACCAACGTCGTCATGATCGTGGCTCGAGTCCCAGTCGTCATGATGGCTGACGGGATCACCGGCTACCGGCAGGGTGCCCACCACGGTCACGCCGCAATCGCGCCCCACCGACGTTTGTGTGAGAGCCCCCTCCGGCAACACTCCGGCCACAAACCTGACCAAGGGGCAAGAACAATGGCGTTCATCCTGTGGCTCATCGCCGTGATCCTGGTCGTTGCCGGGATCGTCGCCGCCATCCGCGGCGCCGTGCTCTACGGCATCGCACTCGTGATTCTCGGGCTGCTGATCGGCCCCGGCGGCGTCAGCATCTTCACCTGACGCGGCGCGTCAGCCTGCCCGGCGTCGACGCGACGGTCGGCGCCGGGTGGGCCGGGCCTCTTGGCCCTTCGACGCGTGCGTGCAACGCTGCCGACCATGACGATCGTGTGGGCGCTCGTCACCGCCGCATTCGTCGTCTACTTCGTCGTGGTCGCGCTCCGCACCCGCGACCGCGGCGGCTCGTGAGCCGCCGCTACGACAGCGCCGGGCTCGCCTGCTCCGGATCGAACTCGAGCGGCAGGCTCTCCGTCTGGCGGATGCCCGGGGAGTAGACGAGCTGAGTCCCGTCGGGGATCCGGTAGTTCCGGATGCGCCGGTGGAACTCCTCGAGCGCTACCCGCAGCTCGAGGCGGGCGAGGTGCGACCCGAGGCAGCGGTGCGGCCCGGCGCCGAAGGCGACGTGCCGGTTCGGCTGGCGACCGAAGTCGACGTCCTCGTCGTCGAACTCGCGCTCGTCACTGTCGGCCGCGCCGAGCAGCAATGCGACCTTGTCGCCGGCCTTGACGTCCACGCCGCACATGGTCACGTCCTGCTTCACGACGCGCGCCACCATCTGCACCGGCGTCTCCCACCGCAACAGCTCCTCGACCGCCCCCGCCGTGAGCGACGGGTCGTCGACCATGCGATCGCGACGTTCCGGATGATTGGCGAGGTACGCGATCGCGCAGTCGAGCGTCGCGGTGACGGTGTCGAGCCCGCCGAGCATCAACAGGTGCGCGATGCCGAGCAGCTCCTCGCGGCCGAGCGCACGGCCGTCCATCTCCGCGTGCACGAGACGGCTCAACAGCATGTCGTCGGGGTTGCGTCGACGGTCCTCGATCGCGGCCTCGAAGTACTGCGTGATCTCGCGGCCCGTCGCCTCACGGATGCGCGCCGCGCCCTCGAAGTCGCCCGGCTCCACGTCGGGACGGACGGTGTTGTCCCGCCACTGCAGGAACGTCGGCAGGTCCCCGTGGGGCAGACCCATGAGGAGCAGGAAGATCGTCGACGGCAAGGGCGTCGCGAACTCCTCGTGGAAGTCGCAGCTGCCGCGCGTCGCGAAGCCGTCGATGAGCGAGTTGACGAACTCCCGCGCACCCTTCTCGAGCTCGGCCATCCGCTTGGGCGCGAACTGCGGGTCGAGGAGCCGCCGGTAGTGGACGTGCTCGGGCGGATCGACCTGCAGCGGGATCAGCGCCTGCTCCTGACCGATGTCGACGGCCTCGGCCGACGACGAGAACACCTCGGGATGGCGCAGGGCCCAGCACACGTCCTCGTAGCGCGCGATCGTCACCTCGTTGCCACCGTCGAACGACGGGCCGCGCGTGACAGGACACTCGTCACGCAACTGCCGGTACGCGTCGTGGGGCTCGTTGGCACCGCCGGGCGAGAACAACCTCACCAGCGGATCGTCGATGTGGTGCATGCTCTCCATGTCGTCCTCCACGTGCCGACCGGCGTCAGCCGCCTGGTCTTCCGTCCTCGTCTCCACGCAGCCCGGTCCAGCAGAACCGCCACAAGTAGGCCGCGAGCTCGGTCGCGTCACCACGCCCGCACGTCACGTCGTGGATCCCCGCGAGCAACAGCCCGAAGACCGTCTCCGCGTCCCTGCCCGCGTCGGTGCTGCGCGCGAGACCCGCGTCGACCGCGCCCGCGATCTCACGCGCGAGCAGCTCGACCATCGGCGCGAGCGCGCCGCGCAACTCCTCGGGGTGATCCTCGGAGAGGCGGCGGTGCTCGCGCACGAGCACGCCGGCGTAGCCCGCGGCACCGGGAAGCGCCACCATGCCGAAGATCGCGTCGACGTACGCGCGTACGCGCGACGCGGGATCGGCGTGCGCGTCGACCGCGTTCGCGAGCAACTGCGCGCCGATGCGACTGTCGTCCTCCAGGAGCGCGAGCAGCAGCTCGTCCTTGCCTGGGAAGCACCGGTAGAACGTCTTGAGCGACAGACCCGCGCGCGCCGCCAGCTGCGGGACGGTGAACGCGGCGCTCCCCGACTCGTCCGCGAGGTCACGGGCCGCCTGCACGAAGCGTTCGAGCCGTTCCACCGAACGCGCCCGGGCGGGCTCGAGCGAGCGCCGGAGCGCACGCTGGCGCCACGCGGGCTCGACCGTTGCCTCCGTGGCGCTCGCCGCGTGCGGACGGACGCCCGCCGGGCGGTCGTGCGCCGTTTCGGAGAATGGCATTCTCCCATTGTGCCAACGGTCACCCGAACGCGCAAGCGCTCATCGGTCGGAACGGCCCGCCCGGCCCGCTGAGCAGGGCCGACGGGCGCTGCGGTACTCCCCGGGCTAGCCGCCGGCGCCCGCCGCCGCGCCGCCGCCCGCGCCACCCCCGAAGCCGCCGAAGCCGCCACCGCCACCGAACCCGCCGCCACCACCGGCACCGCCGATCGTGACCCGCTGGGCCGTGTAGGTGCCGTCGGTGCCCTGGGGGCCGACCACCGTGACCGTGTCGCCGATCTTCACGTCGCCGACCGCGCCGCTCACGGTCTTCGTCACCTGCGAGCCGCTGTTGGTCGCGACCTTGACCGTGTTGCCCTGTGCGTTGGTGACGTAGATGTTCGACCCGTCGATCAGCTTCACGGTGCCGCGCACCGCGCCACCACCGGCACCCGCACCACCCGCGCCGCCCGCGGCGCCGGCGGCCGCGCCGTTCGCGCCCGTGCCCGTTCCACGACCGAAGCGCGACGCGAGCGCCTGGAGCGCGCTCGCGGTCGACGAGCTCGACGACTTCTGGTGCTTCTGCACGAGCACACCGGAGTAGAACCCCGCCGCGCCCACGGCCGCGAGCGCGAGCACCGCGGTCAGGATGCTCAGCCGCCGCCGGCGCGACGCGATCGGCAACGGCTCGGGCTCGTCCAGCAGGTCGTCGGGATCGTCGTCGAAGGCGCCACCGGGCGCGGCTGCGTCGCCCGACCCGGCCGCGAACGCGACGCTGCCGGTGTCGTCGTGGTCGATCTGGTCGACGGGCTGTGTCGTGTCGACCTGGTCGGCGCGCTGGCCGGCACGGTCGTCGGGAATGCTCACGATCGCTCCCTGAGGGTCATTCGTAACGGAGGGCTTCGATGGGACGCAGCCGCGCCGCGCGGCTCGCCGGGTAGATGCCGAAGAAGAGACCGACGGCCAGCGCGACACCGAACGCCAGCACGACCGAGTACGCCTGGACGAGCGGCTGCACGCCAACGATCTTGAACTGGCTGCCGACCAGGCCGGCGATGACACCGAGGATCCCGCCGAGCACGCTCAGCAACATCGCCTCGACGAGGAACTGCACCAGGATGTCACCCCGGCGCGCGCCGACCGCCTTGCGGATCCCGATCTCGCGCGTCCGCTCGGTGACGCTCACCAGCATGATGTTCATCACGCCGATGCCGCCCACGAGCAAGGAGATCGCGGCGACCGCGCCGAGCAGCACGGTGAGCACGTGGTTCGTCTGGTTCGACGTCGAGAGCAGCGACGCCTGGTTCAGCACCTGGAACCCGGGGTTCGTCGGATCCGTGACCTTGTGGGTCGACTCGAGCGTCGACGTGATCTCGCTCTGCGCCGCGTTCATCACGTTCGCGGAGTTGGCCTCGATCGCGATCTGGTTCACGTTGCCGGTGTTGCCGGTCAGGTTGTCCTCGACCGCCGTGAGCGGCGCGATGGCGACGTCGTCCTGGTCCTGGAGGCCGTTCGTGCCCTTCGACTTCAGCACGCCGATGACCTGGAACGAGGTGCCGTTGACGTTCACGTTCGCGCCAACCGGATCCGCACCCTGGCCGAACAGGTTCGTCACGACGGTCTGACCGAGCACGACGACACGCGCGTGCGCGTTCTCGTCGGCGGAGTCGAAGAACCGGCCGCTCTGGATCTGGTAGTTGCGGATCGACTCGTAGGCCGGTGTGCTCCCGACGAACTGCCCGGGTGAGTACGTCGCACCCTGGTAGGTCGCCGTCACCTGCGCGTTGGCGACCGGCGCGACCGACTTCACGTCGGGCGCGTTCTGCTGGTTCTGGAGGGCCTTGACGTCCTTGAGCGTGAGCTGGTTGCCACGACTCTGGGTGCCGTTGCGGGCGCGGCCGCCGGCGCCGCCGAAGCCACCGCCGCGGAACACGGTCAGCGTGTTCGTGCCCAGGCTCTGGATCTGTTCCTGCACGTTGTGCGAGGAACCCGTGCCGACCGCGACGAGCAAGATGACCGCGCCCACGCCGATCAGGATGCCGAGCATCGTGAGCGCGGAGCGCAGGCGGTTCGCGAGGATGCCCGCGAGCGCGAACCGGAGGTTCTCACGCAGCCTCACGCCGGCACGCCCCGTGTGCGCGAGGCGATCGACGCGACGTTCGGGTTCGGCCGTGCCGGCGGGGGCGGTCCGAGCCGCGCGGCCAGACGATTGTCGTCGACGATGCGGCCGTCGCTGAAGCGGACGATCCGCTTCGCGCGCTCGCCCACCGTCGGCTCGTGCGTGATCACGACGACCGTGCGACCGGCGGCGTTGAGCCCGGCGAAGATGTCGAGCACCTCGTCGGCCTGCGACGAGGCCAGGTTCCCGGTCGGCTCGTCGGCGAGCAGCAGCGGTGGATCGCCGACGATCGCCCGCGCGATCGCGACACGCTGCTGCTGTCCGCCGGACAGCTCGTTCGGACGGTGGCGGATCCGGGCCCCGAGGCCGACCGCGTCGAGCGCGTCGAGCGCGAGCGCGCGTCGTTGGCTTCGCGACAGGCCCGCGTACACGAGCGGCAGCTCGACGTTCTCGAGCGCGTTGAGCCGCGGCAGCAGGTTGAAGCTCTGGAACACGAGACCGATCTTGTGGTTGCGGATCTCGGCCAGGTCGGCTTCTTCCAGGTTGGTCACGTCGTAGCCGTCGAGGAGGTACCTGCCGCGGGACGGCGCGTCCATGCACGACACGATGTTCATGAACGTCGTCTTGCCACTTCCGGACGGGCCCATGATCGCGACGTAGTCGCCGCGGTCGATGCGGACGGTCACCGCGCGCAACGCGTGCACGCGCGCCTCACCGAGCCCGTACGTCTTCCACACGTCGTGCAGGGAGATGACGGGACGACGGACGCGCGGGGCGGCCGTCATCCGCCCCGCCCGCCGAAGCCACCACCACCACCACCACCACCACCGAAGCCACCGCCACCACCGCCGAGGCCACCACCCAGCCCGCCGCCCGCGCCACCACGGAGCCGGTTGGTGAGCAGGTTGGTGAGCCCGTTCGCGGTGCTGTTGCCGGCCGTCGCCGTCGACGTCACGACGGTCTGGCCCGCGGTCAGGCCGCTCGTGATCTCGGTGTCGGTGTCACCGCGCAGGCCGATCGTCACCGGCACCTGCACCTGCTTCTTGCCCTGCATGACGGTGACCGTTCCGGTGGTGCCCGCGCCGCGCACGGCCGAGCTCGGCACGTGGAGCACGTTGTCGTGCTCGCCCGTGATCACGGTGACCGCGGCGGTCATGCCAGGCTTCACCCCGATGTCGTTCTGGGTGAGCTGGATGTTCGCGTTGTAGGTCACGACGTTGCTGACGACCGTCGACGTCGTCGACAGACTCGTCACCACACCCGGCAGCGTCACGTTCGGGAGCGCCGAGAACGTGACCGTCGCGGGCTGGTTCACCTTGATGTTCACCGCGTCGGACTCGGAGAACCCGACGCTCACGTTCATCGTCGAGAGGTCGGTGAGCGTGATGAACGCCGAGCTCGAACCCGAACCCGACGACGAGGACGAGGAGGAAGACGACGACGCGGTCGAGCTCGCCGCCGCGCCGGTCGCGCCACCACCCGAGCCCCCCGCGCCGCCCGCTCCACCGCCACCGGTGCCACCGGTGCCGCCTGCTCCACCGGTACCGCCCGTCGCCCCGCCCGACCCGGACGAGCCGGACGAGCCCGAGGTGCCCGAGCTGGAGACGGTCGACGTGCCGCTGCCGCTCGCGTTCTGACCGACGCTTCCGTTGATCGCGGTGACGACACCGTTCGCGGGCGCCGTGAGGACGGTGCCCGCGACCGCCTTCTGTGCGCTGATCACCGACGCCTCAGCCGACGCGATGCTCGCGTTCGCGGAGTCGACCTGGCTCGCCTGCGCAGGCTCCTCCTTCACCGCGTCGCCCGCGAGCTGTGTCTGCTGCTGGTTCTGGGCCTGCGTCAGCTTGTCCTGCGCCGACGACACGGCCTGCTGGTCCTGGTTGATCGTGTTCGCGGGCGCGTGCGCGGCCTGATCGGCCGCGAGCTTGTTCTGCGCCGCCATGAGACCGTTCGTCGCGTCGTCGACCGCGGCCTGGGCCTGCTGCTCACCCACCGCGATCTGGTTGCGCTCCGCCGGCGTCAACACCTGTTGGACCTGTCCCAGGTTGGCGCGCGCCGAGCTCAGGTTCGCGTTCGCCGCCGCGAGCTGGGCCTGCGCCTGCGTTGCATCGACCTTCGCCAGCTGCTGACCCTGCGTCACCTGCTGACCGACCGACACGTCGATCTCGGTGACCGTGCCCGCGGTCTGGAACCCGACGGAGTACGTCGCGGCCGGCGCGACGTTCCCGCTCGCCTGCACCGACGACTGCACGACGCCTCGTTGCACGGTCGTGGTCCGCACCGTCTGCGACGCGCTGCTCGACGCGCCGACCGACGTCGCGGCGAGGACGACCGCGGTCACGAGCAACGCGGCGAGCACACCGTCGTACCAACGCACACCGCGACGGCGACCCGGAGGGGGCGACGCGCCGATCGGTTCGGCGCGTCGCGATCGCTCGGGTTGCTCCGGCGCGCGTGCCGGGAGTGCGCTCACACCGTGCTCCGGATCCGCGTTCCCGCCGCGTTCGGCGCGCCGCTCGTCGCGGTGCCGTTCTGGCCGCCCTGTCCACCCCGGCCGAAGCCACCACCTGCGGGCAGCAACGGCGCGCAGATCTTGTTCGCGGCCTGGAACGTCGGGTCGTTGCGGTTGATGTTCCCGAGCCCGCCGCCGAAGGCGCCACCACCATTCGTGTCAGGCGTCGCCGGCACGTTCACGCCGTGGTCCTTGAGGCAGCTGCGGTACGCGGCGAGGTCCTGCTGGCGCTGCTGCGTGAACCCACTCGGCAGCTTGCTCTGACAGGCCTGCTGGGCAGCCTGGAGCTTGGCGCGGTCCGCGGCCGACAACGGCGGACGCGACGAGGGCGGCGTCGCGGTCCCCTGGGTCGCGCCCGTGCCACCGGTGCGGTTGCGGCGACCGCCGAAATTGCCGAAGTTGGTCACGCCGTGCTGCTGCAGGCACGTCCGGTACGCCTGCAGCGCCTGACGGTTCGCCGACGATCCCTGCGTCGAGGAAGCGGCGGTCGTCGGCGACGTCTTCGCCTTCGACGAGCCGCCGCCGCATCCGGCGAGGATGACGACTCCCGCGATGGCCGCGACGACGACCGACCCTGCACCGGCCCACCGGCCGGCAGCACGTGTTCTCATGATTCAGCTCCGCTTCGCATCACCGACGCTGTGGGTCGTGACCGCTTCGCACGACGAGTGCCCGACGGCGACGGCGACGACCGCGGAGAGGCGCACGGCAACCGAGCCGCCGCCGGACACGCTCCGGGGAGTCAACCCCGACGACCTGTGGAGCACCTGAGACGCGTATGAGGGATTCCTAACAATGTGCGGACGGAGCGGAGCTCCGCCCGGCGCCAGCCCTCCGAGCGCAGCCCGAGGGAGCCAGAGCAATGTGCGGACGGAGCCGGAGGGAGCCGTGGGATCAGGTGATTCCACGCTCACCTGGCGTTCGGTCAGGCGAGGGTGTCGAGCCGAAAGCCGGGGGCGTTCGGGTCGACGGTGCTCGTCGCACCGTTCACAGCGCTGCTCGACGGGTCTGCGAAGGGGTCGGTGGGCGCGACGTCCGAGTTGGGCTGAGCGCCAGCGCCGTCGACACCTTCGGCCCGGTGGTGATGGTGGTGGTGGTGACCCTTGGCGCCGGCGATGCGCTCGGCGAGCTGGGTGAGCTGGCTCGGGTCGGTCGACTGGCCGGCGGTCGCGGTGCCCTGCAGCGCCTGCGTGATCGTGGTGATGAGGTCGTCGTGCGACACGCCCTTGCTCTGGGCGATGTCGTCGAGGCTCTGGCCGGAACGAAGCGCCTGGTTCAGGTCGTCGGTGCTCATACCGAGCTCCTTGGCGACCGCGGCGGTCACGTCCTGCAGTCGGGTCCGGAACGAGGCTTGCGGAGTGGCGGTCGCGGCGGTGGCGCCGTTGATCCCATCGACCATCACGAGCTCCTTGTATCGGGGATGGACGCGTCCCGATCGGCGCCGTGCACGACCCGATGGAGCAACCGAACACCCTTCTCAGGCAACTCTTCGCTTCAGCGTCGCTCCGTGAGCAGCCCCCGCGTCGCGCCAGCTGCGTCGTGATGCCGGAAACCGGCCGCAATCGCCAGACCCAAACCGAATGCGACGACATGACCGACGTTGCCCACGCCGGGGTCGAAGATGAGAAAGATGAGAATCACACCGAGCGCGAGCGCGACGTGCGCGACTCGCACGCGACCGTTGAAGCGCAACGCGAGCGCACCCGCGAGCGCGGCCAGGCCGTAGCTGATGCCGACGTCGGGCATGTGCAACGACGCGCGCGACATCCATCCCGCGGCGACCGCAGTCGCGACGGCCGCCTGCGTCAGCACCGTCGCGCCGACGTGGCCGCCCGCGAGCACCGCGATCGTGCGGCGCGTCCCGATCCATCGCTCGGTGAGCGCCATCGCCACGACGAGCATCCCCATCCACACGACGATTGGGCGGCCTTGCAACCAGAACGCGCTCGCGACGAGCACGCGCACCGGAGCACGCGTGAGGTTGGCGACATTCGTGCTGCTCGCCGCGAGCAGGCGCTCGCGCCATGCCGGGGCGAGGTCGCGCACGGCGACGGTCGTCGCGAGCACGAGCGCCGCGTAGACGACGGTGGCCGGGACGCGGCGGGCGTCTCCCGCGGCCCGGGCGGGCATGCCGTCGACGTGGATCGGCTGCGCCGCGGGCCTGCTCACTCCGTGATCATCGGCTCGGAACGTTCACGCCACGTGAAGGGCGGCTGAGAAGCGCCGAAGAGTCTCGGAGCCCTTTGGGCCCGAACGGACGTTCGCTAGCCTCGTGGCGTGCCCGTGTACCAGCCGTCGCTGCTCGAGACCGGCGAGCCCGCCGTCCTGACGTCGGCCGACGCGGAGCGGTTCCGCCTCGACGACACCGCGTGGATCGACGTCGTGCGCGGGTTCCTGCGCGGCACCGACACGCTGATGGCCGACCTGGTGGAGCGGGTCGACTGGCGACAGGGCCGTCGCTACATGTACGAGCGCATGGTCGACGATCCGCGCTTGTCGCGTTGGTATCCCGCCGGCGAGCCCGTGCCCGCGCCCGTGCTCGACGACGCGCGCCGCGCGTTGGAGCAACGGTACGGCGTGCCCTTCGGCGCAGTGGGACTGAATTACTACCGCGACGGTCGCGACAGCGTCGCGTTCCACCGCGACCGTGAGCTACGCGACGTCGACGACGCGATCGTCGCGATCGCGACGCTCGGCAGCACGCGACCGTTCCTGATCCGGCCGCGCGGCGGAGGCACGTCGCGCGACTTCGCTCCCGGTCGAGGCGACCTCGTCGTGATGGGCGGTTCGTGCCAGCGCGACTGGGAGCACGCGGTGCCCAAGACGCGACGCGGCGGCCCGCGCCTGTCGCTGTCGTGGCGTTGGTCGGCCGAGCACGGCGCGGTGCTCGATCGCCCACCGAGCCCCGGCGGACGTGACGCGGTCAGCGACGCCGGCCGAGACGGAACCGGAACACGAGGAACGTGACCAGCCCCATCAGCCCGAGGAGCTGACCACCGGTGACGATCCGGTTCACGTCGACCGCCGGCTGCCACGAGACGTTGCCGTCGCGCACGACGAACGCCCCCGCCGGTCGCGCGTTCACCTTGAAACCCATGACGTCGCCCTGATCGTCGCGGTTGCGCCGATCGCCGGCGCGCCCGCCCGCGCGCCCTTTGACACGTGCCGCCGGGATGATCGTCGCGCCCTGGACCTCGATCGGATCCCCGAAGACCCGCCGGACCGAGAGGAGCTTCCGGACCGCCCCCACCTCCCGCTGCGCCTTCATTGCCACTCCTTCGCGCGCACCCGCACCCGCCTCGGGCGCCACTCTTTCACGTTCGACCGCGACGATCTCGGGCCGCGGGGTTTGGACGCCCTGAATGCCGGGTACTCGGGCGTCTCGGGTCGCCCGGCGACAGCTCTTCCGGCGTTCCAGGGCGAGACCCGCACCTCGAGACCAGGGGGATATGTGCGCAAGGCATTCACGCGCGCGGCTTTCGCGGCCGCGCTGGTCGGCGGATCGCTCGCCGTGCTTCCGACGGCAGCCGCCGACGCCGCGCCGACATGGGCACCCGCCGCCACCGCGGCGATCCACCCGGGCGTGCAGACGTTCACCAACGGCGCGCAGTGCACGGCGAACTTCGTGTTCTTCGACGGCGGCACGGTGTACATCGGCCAGGCCGCGCACTGCGCGGGGACGGGCGGGAACACCGCGACGAACGGTTGCACCTCCGGTTCGCTGCCGCTCGGCACACCGGTGACGGTGACCGGCGCGTCGAAGCCCGGGACGCTCGTCTACAGCTCGTGGTTGACGATGCAGGGCCTGCACGAGGCGGACGCGAACACGTGCCAGTACAACGACCTCGCGCTGGTGCAGCTCGATCCCTCCGACGCCGCCAACGTGAACCCGACGATCCCGCACTGGGGTGGTCCGAACGGGATCGCGGCCACGGGCACGAGCGCCGGTGCGCAGGTGTACTCCTACGGGAACTCCGAGCTGCGCGGCGGCGTGACCCAGTTGAGCCCCAAGACGGGCGTCAGCCTCGGTGACGCTGGCAACGGGTGGAGCCACAACGTCGTCACCGTGTCGCCCGGGATCCCCGGCGACTCGGGCAGCGCGTTCCTCGACGCGAGCGGGCACGCGCTCGGCATCCTGAGCACGCTCGAGCTCGCACCGATCCCGGCGTCGAACGGAGTCGGCGACCTGAACCTCGAGGTGCAGTACCTGCACGCGCACTCGGGCTTCGGTGCGGTACAGCTCGCGCTCGGAACCGCGCCGTTCAACGGTTCGCAACTGCCGCTCGGTACGTAACTTTCGTCCCGCGTACCGTGCTTGGAGGGGGGCGCCGACCGGGGGGTGGCGCCCTCCTCCCGCGCGCACGCCTGCACGTAGGATGCCGCTCCGCGGCAGGCGACGCGACAGGTGAGGGGGGCGCGCGTGGACGGCTTCGGCGGTGTCATCGGTCGGTACCACTGGGAGTCGACGCCGTGGTGGCCCGAACCGGCGCGGCCGCCGAAAGGCGCGCCGAACGTCGCGATCGTCGTGCTCGACGACGTCGGGTTCGCGCAGCTCGGCTGCTTCGGATCCGACATCGACACGCCCAACCTCGACGCGCTGGCCGCGAACGGGCTGCGCTACCGGAACTTCCACACCACCGCGCTCTGCTCGCCGACGCGCGCGTGCGTGATGACCGGCCGGAACCACCACTCGAACGGCATGGGTCGCATCATCGAGCTGGCGACGGGCTTCCCCGGCTACAACGCGCGCATCCCGAGGACCAACGGCTTCCTCCCCGAGATGCTCGTGGAACACGGCTACGCGACGTGGGCCGTCGGCAAGTGGCACCTCACGCCCGAGGAGGAGTGCCATCTCGGCGCGACCCGTGAGCGCTGGCCGCTCGGGCGCGGGTTCGAGCGCTTCTACGGGTTCTTCACCGGCGAGACCCACCAGTTCGCGCCGGCCCTCGTCCGCGACAACCACCAGACCGACCAGCCCCGCCCGTACGACCAGGGCTACCACCTCACCGAGGATCTGGTGGACGAGGCCGTCACACTCGTCAGTGACCTGCGCGCGGTCGATCCCGAGAAGCCGTTCTTCCTCTACTTCGCGACCGGCGCGTGCCATTCGCCGCACCAGTCGCCGCCGGAGTGGATCGAGCGCTACCGCGGGCGCTTCGACCGCGGCTGGGACGAGTGGCGGACGCGCACCCTCGCCCGCCAGATCGAGCTCGGCGTGATCCCGCCCGGCACCGAGCTCTCCCCTCGTCCCGACTGGGTGCCCGCGTGGGACGACGTGCCGCCCGACGCGCAACGTCTCTACGCGCGCTACATGGAGGCATTCGCCGGCTACCTCTCACACACCGACGACCAGCTCGGGCGCCTGTTCCGTGTCCTCGACGAGATCGGTGACCTCGACGACACGCTCCTGTTCGTGCTGTCCGACAACGGTGCGAGCTCCGAGGGCGGCGTGAAGGGCTCGCTGAACGACGTCCGCATGTGGAACGGGATCCCGCACAGCGTGCGCGAGGCGATCGCGCGCATCGACGAGATCGGCGGCCCCCGCTGCCACAACAACTATCCGTGGGGTTGGACCGTCGCCGGCAACACGCCGTTCCGCCGTTGGAAGCGCGAGGTGCACGAAGGCGGCGTCGCCGACCCGCTGATCGTGCACTGGCCGCGGGGCATCGGCGACGCGGGCGGCGTGCGCGCGCAGTACGTGCACGCGATCGACGTGCTCTCCACCGTGCTCGACGTCGTCGGCGTCGACGCGCCCGACGCGATCCGTGGTGTGACCCAGCGTCCGGTCGAGGGCGTCAGCTTCGCGGAGACCCTCACCTCGGCCGGCGCGCCCGACCGGCACGAGACGCAGTACTACGAGATGTTCGGGAGTCGCGCGATCTACCACCGCGGCTGGAAGGCCGTGATCTACCACGCGATGCAGACCGACGACCCCGGGATCGACAAGGTCGCGTGGGAGCTCTACCGCGTCGACGACGACCCGTCCGAGTGTCACGACCTCGCCTCGCAACACCCCGAGGTCCTCGACGAGCTGATCGAGCGGTGGTGGATCGAGGCCGCGCGCTACCAGGTGCTGCCCCTCGACAACCGCGCGTTCTCGGCCTTCGTGCTCGAGCGTCCCGACGGGCTGCCGCACCGCACGCGCTACGTCTACCGGCCCGGCACGTCGATGGTGCCCGAGTCCGCCGCGGTGAGCGTGAAGAACCGCGCCCACCGGATCGTGGCCGACGTCGAGGTCGGCAACGCCGCGCACGGCGTGCTGCTCGCGCAGGGGTCACTGCTCGGCGGCTGGGCGCTGTACCTCGTCGACGGTCACCTGCGCTACGTGCACAACCTGTCGGGGCGCGAGCAGCATCGCGTCGAGGCCGACACGGCGCTCACGCCGGGACGCCACCGGCTCGAGCTCCGGTTCGCGAAGACGGGTGAGCACCGCGGCACGGCGACGTTGCTGGTCGACGGCGCGCCGGTGGCGTCGGGCGAGATCCCGCGCTTCACGCCGAACCGGTTCTCGCTGACCGGCGCCGGGCTGACGTGCGGCAGGAGCGGTCCTCTGCCCGTCACCGACGACTACGCGCCGCCCTTCGCCTTCACGGGCACGATCCACGGCGGCGTGGTCGTGGAGGTCGACGGCGAGCCCTACGTCGACCCGGAGGCCGAGGCCGAGGTGGCGATCACGACGCAGTGAGCCGGCGTCCGTCGCGCTCCATCCGTCACCAGTCACTGTCGCGCCGCTCACCGAGACGCATGACGTCGTCGCGCGGCAGCATCACGAACGTGCCGACCGCTTCCACGGTCACGACGCCGTGCTGCGTGACACGACCGGCGGTGTGGACCTTGCGACCCTCGCGGCTCGCGACCCAGCCCTCGAACACCGCCTCGTGCTCGATGCGCGTGGGATGGCGATAGTCGACCGCGAGCCGCACGGTCGGTCCGGGGACGCCCGCGGCATGGTTGGCGGCGCTGAACACCATGTCGAACACGCTCGCGAGGACCGCGCCGTGCACGCATCCCGGCGGCCCCTCGTACAACGTGTTGAACCGCGCGCGACCGACGGCGCGCGGCGGATCGAGGCTCATCTCGACCGGCAACGCGAGCGGGTTGTACGGGCCGTGCACGATGTCGTACGGCGAGGCGTCGATGGGCCCGCGCTCCGCGCCGTCCGACGGTGCGAAGCGCGAGAAGCGTTCCTCGGGCACGAACGCGGTGAGCCGTTCGGCGATGCGGTCGAGCTCGCCCGCGAGCGTCGCCGTCTCGTCGGCCGGTGCCGTGTTCGTGACCGTGAGCAGCGCGAGGCGGCGCACGGCGTCGGCCAGGTGGCGCAGCTCGTCGTCGCGGCCCGCGATCGCCGGATGGCTGCTGGGTCGGTCGATGGTGTCGGTCATCGGCGCTACTGAACCAGCCCCGTCGCCGCCGTGTCGACCTACGATCGCAGCATGTCGCGATCGCAGCGTGCGGACGAAGTGGAGCTCCGCCGGGCGCAGCCCTCCGAGCGCAGCGGAGGGAGCCATGCGCACCGCCGGTCCATGACCTCGTCGTGATCAGCGTGCTGCTGGCCGACGACCAGGCGCTCGTGCGCGCCGGGTTCCGTGCGCTCCTCGACGCGCAGGACGACATCGAGGTGGTCGGCGAGGCCGACGACGGTGTCCGGGCGCTCGCCCAGACGCGCGAGCTCCGTCCCGACGTGGTGTTGATGGACGTCCGCATGCCGGAGATGGACGGTCTCGACGCGACGCGCGCGATCGGCGCGGATCCGCAGCTCCGCGGCGTCCACGTCGTCATCCTCACGACGTTCGAGCTGGACGAGTACGTGTTCGAGGCGCTGCGCGTCGGCGCCAGCGGCTTCCTGGTGAAGGACACGGAGCCCGTGGAGCTCATCAGGGCGGTGCGCGCGGTGGCGGCGGGCGAGGCGTTGCTCTCGCCGAGCGTGACCCGCCGGTTGATCGAGGAGTACACCGCGCGCGTCGAGGAGCCGCGCCCGAACCGCGATCTCGACGTGCTCACCGACCGCGAGCGCGAGGTCATGGCGCTCGTCGCCGCGGGCCTGTCGAACGACGAGATCGCGGAGCGGCTGTTCGTGAGCCCGGCCACCGCGAAGACACACGTCAGCCGGGCCATGGTGAAGCTCGGTGCACGCGACCGCGCACAGCTCGTCGTGATCGCGTACGAGACCGGTTTGGTCCGTCCCGGCCGTCGCGACGGCGACGACGGGACGACGTCGTAGCGGTATGTCAGCGGGCGTCGGCCGAGCCGGCGACGTCCGCGTCCCAGCCGTCGAACTCGCCGTGATGGCGGAGTGCGAGCGCTTCGAACGCCCGACGTTGCGCGGACGCGAACGCCTCGTTCACGCGCGCATGTGTCTCCGCGGTCACGCACCAGGTCTGGCCCTCGCTCACTTCCACACCGGCCGTGTATCCGACGGCCACGAGCGCGTCGATGGCGGCTCGCGCGTCGTCCTCCGCGCCGAACACGAAGAAGAAGCGGACGCGCCTCGGCTCTGAGAGGTCGTGGACGCGACTGCGGAGCTCCCGGAGCACCGCGGCGTCTCCTTCGTCGCCGGGGTTCTCGCCGCACAGCTGCTCGGCGGTGGCGACGCGTACCCGGGCGAAGACGTCGGCCAGCGACTCGTGACGGACCCAACCGATCGCGTCCGCGAGCAGGAAGCCGAGCGCGCAGAACCCGTCCAGCAGGCCGTCCGAATCCCGCCGGACCGCCTCGGCGACCGCGGGCATGCTGTCCATCGGGTTCTCGGCCGCGCACTTCGTCACCGCGATGGCCCGGACCAGCGGCTGCTTCTCGGGCACCGCCTCCGCGGTCGCGAGCAGGCGATCGAGGAGGCGCCAGTGCCCGGGCCCGTCACCCGACCACGACGTCAGGATCAGGCACGGTCCCACCATGGCGAGGACGAGCTGCTCGTAGGACCAGCCCCCGGCCTCGACCTCGTCGGCCAGGGCGTCCACACGGGGACGGCCGGGCTCGGCGAAGGCCTCGATCGTGTCGAGGGCGAGGACGGGCAGCGGTCGGGTCACGATCAGTACATCGGTCACGACCGGGGCGGCTTGACCCGCACGACGACGGAGGAGGCGCCCGAGGTGCATGAAGGCGCATGAAGACGGAGGAGGTCCCCGGAATGCCTGACCAGGTGTGGCGGGACACGCTCGGGGACGTGGACGGCAACGGGTTCTCGCTGACGGACGTCCCGGTCGTGTCGGCGCAGGAGCGGGCCGAGCTGCAAGAGATCTACGACGACGACCGGCGCTTCCGCTCGACCGTGGTCATGGCCCGCCACCAGTTCGGCGAGGGCGAGTACCGGTACTTCGCGAACCCCCTGCCGCCGGTCGTGGAGCGACTCCGCCGCGACGCGTACGGACCTCTCGCCGAGCTCGCGAACGTGTGGGCCGAGCGGCTCCGGAGCGAGACGCGCTACCCGGCCGACCTCGACGAGTTCCTCGCGGTGTGCCGGCGGGCCGGTCAGAACCGACCGACGCCGTTGTTGCTGCGCTACGAGCCCGGAGGCTGGAACGCACTGCACCAGGACCTCTACGGCGAGGTCGCGTTCCCGCTCCAGCTGACGGTGGCGCTGACCGAGCCGGGCACCGACTTCACCGGCGGCGAGAACCTCCTCGTGGAGCAGCGACCGCGCGCGCAGTCGCGCGGGTCGTCGATCACGATCCCCGCGGGACACGCGCTCGTGTTCGCGACACGCGACCGGCCTGTGCGCGGCACCCGCGGCTCCCACCGCACGCAGATGCGTCACGGCGTGAGCACGGTGACGTCGGGTCGTCGCGCCACGCTCGGGATCATCTTCCACGACGCGGCCTGAGAAACCGTGCGCGACGATGGCGGGCGTGCTCCTCGCCGATCTCGTCGCGACGTCGGACGCCGTCGCGGCGACGTCGTCCCGCACCGCGAAGATCGCGAACCTCGCCGCGCTGCTGCGAGCGCTGGCGCCCGACGAGGTGTGCGCCGCGGTCGGCTTCCTCACGGGTGAGCCGCGCCAGGGCAAGGTGGGGATCGGCTGGGCCACGTTGGCGGGGATCACGGTGCCACCCGCGACCACACCGACGATCGCGGTGCTCGACGTCGACGCGACGATCGACGCGGTGCTCGCGACGAACGGACCGGGTTCCGTCGGCGCGCGCCGCAACCTGCTGACCGCACTGCTCGAGCGCGCGACCGAGCGCGAGGCCGACTTCCTCCGCCGGCTCTTCGTCGGCGAGCTGCGCCAGGGCGCGCTGGTCGGCGTGATGGCCGACGCGGTCGCGAAGGCCGCCGGGGTCACTGCGGCGCGCGTCCGCCGGGCCGCGATGCTCACCGGCGACCTCCGCGAGACGGCGCGCCTGGCCCTCGGGCCGAACGCCTCGGACCTGGACGACGCGCGCCTCGAGGTGCTGCGCCCGGTGCTGCCCATGCTCGCCGGCAGTGCCGAGAGCATCACGGCCGCGCTCGAACGGACGGGACCCGCGTCCGTCGAATGGAAGCTCGACGGCGCGCGCATCCAGGTGCACCGGGCCGGTGACGACGTGCGCGTGTTCACGCGCAACCTCAACGACGTGACCGCGCGCCTGCCGGAGGTCGTCGACGTGGCGGGGTCGATGCCCGTCGACGCAGTCGTGCTCGACGGTGAGGCGATCGGCGTGGACGCAAACGCTCGCCCCCACAAGTTCCAGGACACCATGCGCCGCTTCGGCGCCGACGTGCCTGCCGAGGCCACGCGCGCGCTGCATCCTTGGTTCTTCGACGTGCTGGCAGTCGACGGCACCGACCTGCTCGACGTCGCGCTGCGCGAGCGTCTCGAGGTGCTCGAACGCATCGCGCCGCGCCATCGCATTCCTGCGGTCGCGACCGACGACCCCGAGGCCGCGGCGCGCGTGCTCGACGAAGCCCTCGAGGTCGGTCACGAGGGCGTGATGGTGAAGTCGCTGGACTCCACGTACGACGCCGGACGCCGCGGCGGTGCGTGGCGCAAGGTGAAGCCTGTCCGCACCCTCGACCTCGTCGTGCTCGCGGTCGAGTGGGGGCACGGGCGGCGGCGCGGGTGGCTGTCGAACCTGCACCTCGGTGCGCGAGGTCCCGACGGAACGTTCGTGATGGTCGGCAAGACGTTCAAGGGCCTGACCGACGAGCTGCTCACGTGGCAGACCGAGCGCCTCCAGCAGCTCGCGATCGGGCAGGAAGGCCACGTCGTGCACGTGCGACCCGAGCTCATCGTCGAGATCGCGTTGGACGGCGTGCAGGCGTCGCCGCGGTATCCAGGTGGCGTCGCGCTGCGGTTCGCACGCGTGCGTCGCTACCGCGAGGACCGCTCACCGGCCGACGCGGACACCATCGAGACCGTGCAGTCGATGTTGTGATCGGGGAAAGATGGCCGCCATGCATCGTCGCTGGCTCCTCGACGTCGCGCTCTTCGCCGTGTTCGCGTCGGCGGGCTGCGACTGGCCCCAGCTCGGATTCGACGCCGGCAACAGCAACTGAAACCCCAGCGAGCCCGCGCTGACGCCATCGAGCGTGACGCACCTCGGGGTCGCGTGGTCGACGTCGTGCCGGCGCTCAACGTCGCTGACGGCACGGTCGCGGGCGTGGTGGTGACGTTGCCCGGCGGCGTGGTGTCGATCACCCCGTCGGGAGGGCGGATCTTCACCATCGCTGGAATCACGCTGGTCGCGCTGCAGCCGACGTCAGCGGCGTCGGCCGCGGCACTACGACGGAAACCCACGGGGTAACACCGGCCGGGTGAGGCAGGATCGCGTCTGCCCACCGAAAGGAGCTCGACCCCGTGCCCGACGCCGCCCCCGCGCCGACCGCCCTCGACGATCCGGTCGCGGCCCGGATCCACGCGCGCCGGTGGTGGACGCTGTCGGTGCTGTGCCTCAGCCTGCTGCTGATCGTCGCGGGGAACGCGTCGCTCAACGTCACGCTGCCCGACATCCAGCAGTCGCTGCACTCGAGCGCGAGCGGCCTGGAGTGGATCGTCGACGTCTACAGCCTCGTGTTCGCGAGCCTGCTGCTCCCCGCCGGTGCGATCGCCGACCGGTTCGGCCGCAAGACCGCGCTGCAGTTCGGGCTCATCCTGTTCTCGGGCGCCGCGCTCGCCGGCACGTTCGGCACCGCGACCTGGCAGCTCGTCGTGCTGCGCGCGCTCATGGGCGTCGGTGCCGCGTTCATCATGCCGGGGACGTTGTCGATCCTCACCAACGTGTTCCACGACCCGGTGGAGCGTCGGCGCGCGATCAGCATCTGGGCCGGCTTCGCGGGACTCGGGGGCGCGCTGGGCACCGTCGCGTCGGGCGTGCTGCTCGAGTACTTCTGGTGGGGCTCGACCTTCTTCGTCAACGTGCCGATCGCGCTGCTCGCGCTCGTCGCCGGCATCTGGCTCGTCCCGAACAGCTCCGACCCGCGCGAGGCGAAGCTGGACCCGCCCGGCGTCGCGCTCGTCGTCCTCGGCCTCACCGTGCTCCTGTACGGGATCATCGAGGCGCCGATCCACGGCTGGCTCCGTCCCACGACGATCGTGTCGATCGTGGTCGGGTTGGCGATCATCGGCGTCTTCGTCTTCTGGGAGCTGCGGACACGCCATCCCATGCTCGACGTGCGCCTGTTCGCCGTGCGGCCGTTCGCGATCGGATCGTCGACGATCACGCTCCAGTACTTCGCGATGTACGGCCTCTACTTCGCGCTCGCGCAGTACCTGCAGCTTGCGCACGGCTACTCCACGCTGCAAACCGCGCTCATCGGTCTGCCGATCGGTGTGTTCGCGATGGTCGGCGCGCCGATCAGCGCAGGGATGGTCGGACGCTACGGTCCGCGCCGGGTGGTCGGCAGCGGGCTCATCGTCTCGGGAACCGGGCTGTTCCTGCTCGGTTGGGTCACGGCCGACACGTCGGTCATGTACATCGTGCTCGGGTTCATCCTCGTCGGTCTCGGCAACGGGCAGACGACCGCGCCGTCGACCACCTTGATCATGGGTTCGGTCCCGCGCGCGAAGTCAGGTGTCGGCTCGGCAGTCAACGACCTGTCGCGCGAGCTCGGTGGCGCACTCGGGATCGCGGTGCTCGGCTCGGTGATGGCGTCGGTGTACCGCGGTCAGGTGGTCGGCAAGCTCCACGCGTTCACGCCTGCGGTGCGCGACGCGGCGCGCTCGTCGGTCGCGGGCGCGATGCAGGCCGCGCAGAGCCTCGACCCGCAACGCGCGCACGACCTCGTCCACCGCGCGCAGCAGACCTTCGCCCACGCGTTCGGCGTCGCCATGCTCCTGGGCTGCGGCGTGATCCTGTTGAACTCGCTGTTCGTGTGGACGTTCCAGCACCGGGGCACCGTCCACGCCGCGCCCGGAGCGCCGGACGAGCCCGCCGCGACCGACGAAGCCGAGGTCGAGGCGATCGACACCGCGCTCACGGCGAGCGACTGACCGGGGGCACGCCCGCCGAGTTGGGACACGATCCGGCGCTCTGACGCCGGATCGTGTCCCAACCGAGCGGGTCCGCGGGCCGGGAACGGGGACCGCGTCCCGTACACTGGAGGCTCCCCCCGTACGGAAAGGCCCTCGCGATGCGCACGCGCGCCGACCTTCGCAACGTCGCGATCGTCGCCCACGTCGACCACGGCAAGACCACGCTGGTCGACGCCATGCTCTGGCAGACCGGCGCGTTCCGCGCCAACCAGGAGGTGGCCGAGCGCGTCCTCGACTCGAACGACCTCGAGCGCGAGAAGGGCATCACGATCCTGGCCAAGAACACCGCGGTCCGCTACGGCGACACCAAGATCAACATCGTCGACACGCCCGGCCACGCGGACTTCGGGGGCGAGGTCGAGCGTGGGCTCACGATGGTCGACGGTGTGCTCCTGCTCGTCGACGCGAGCGAGGGTCCGCTCCCCCAGACCCGCTTCGTGCTGCGCAAGGCACTCGAGGCGCGGCTGCCCGTCATCCTCGTGGTGAACAAGGTCGACCGTCCGGACGCGCGAATCGCCGAGGTCGTCGACGAGACGTACGAGCTGTTCCTCGACCTCGACGCCGACGAGCACCAGATCGACTTCCCGATCGTCTACACGAACGCGCGCGCAGGCTGGGCCTCGCTCGACCCCCACATCGCGGGCTCCGACCTCAAGCCGCTCTTCGAGCTGTTGCTCGAGCGCATCCCGGCACCCGCATACGACGAGGGGCATCCGCTCCAGGCCCTGGTGACGAACCTCGACGCGTCGCCCTACGTCGGACGGCTCGCGATCTGCCGGATCAGGCACGGCACGATCAGCAAGGGCGAGACGGTCGCGTGGTGCCGGGCCGACGGCACGATCGAACGGGTGCGCGTGACCGAGCTGTACGTGAGCGAGGCGCTCGAGCGGGTCGACGCGGCGGAAGCCGGGCCGGGCGAGATCGTCGCCATCGCGGGGCTCGCCGACGTCACCATCGGTGAGACGCTCGCCGACGCCGACGACCCGCGCCCGCTGCCCGTCATCACGATCGACGAGCCCAGCCTCTCGATGACGATCGGGATCAACACCTCACCGCTCGCGGGGAGAGAGGGGTCGAAGCTCACGGCGCGGTTGGTGAAGAGCCGGCTCGACGCGGAGCTCGTCGGCAACGTGTCGCTGCGCGTGCTGCCGACCGAGCGTCCCGACGCGTGGGAGGTGCAGGGTCGGGGTGAGCTGCAGCTCGCGGTGCTCGTCGAGACCATGCGGCGCGAGGGCTACGAGCTGACGGTGGGCAAGCCGCAGGTCGTCACGCGCGAGATCGACGGGAAGCTGCACGAACCCGTCGAACGCGTGGCCATCGACGTGCCCGAGGAGTACCTCGGCGTCGTCACCCAGCTGCTCGCGCTGCGCAAGGGCCGCATGGAGCAGATGGTGAACCACGGGACGGGCTGGGTGCGCATGGAGTACGTCGTGCCGGCGCGCGGCCTCATCGGGTTCCGTACCGAGTTCATGACCGAGACGCGCGGCACCGGCATCCTGCACCACGTGTTCGAGGGGTATGAGCCGTGGACCGGAGAGCTGCGCACGCGCCGCGCGGGCTCGTTGGTCGCGGACCGCACCGGCGCGACGACGACGTACGCGCTGATGAACCTGCAGGAGCGCGGCGAGCTCCTCGTCGGCCCCGGCGTCGAGGTGTACGAGGGGATGATCGTCGGCGAGAACGCCCGCTCCGACGAGATGGACGTGAACCCGACGAAGGAGCGCAAGCTCACCAACATGCGCTCGTCGACGGCGGAGGAGCTCGTCCGGCTGACGCCGCCGCGTGCGATGTCGCTCGAGCAGGCGCTCGAGTTCATCGCCGAGGACGAGTGCGTCGAGGTGACGCCCGGAAGCGTGCGCCTGCGCAAGGTCGTGCTCGACGCGTCAACACGAGGCCGCCTCCGCCACGCGTCCAAGCCACCCCGCGCCTGACCCCCTTCCCTCAGTTGGGACACGAACCGGCGCTATGGCGCCGGTTCGTGTCCCAACCGGGCGGGGTCGTGGAGCCAGGCATCGATGCGGGCGCGGACGTCGCGCTTCAGGTCGTCGGGCGCGCCACTGGCGTCGATCGACGTGCGCGCGATCGCGGCCAGGCGCGCGTCGTCGAAGCCCATCGCGTCGCGACAGCGCTCGTACTCCTCGGCGACGTTCGTCTCGAACAGCAGCGGGTCGTCGGCGTTGACGCTGCACGGCACGCCGGCGTCCAGCAAGCGGCCGAGCGGGTGCTGCTCGAGTGACGGCACCACACCGAGGAGCACGTTGGACGTGGGACACACGTCGCAGCAGATGCCCTCGTCAGAGAGACGGCGCACCAGGTCCGGGTCCTCGAACGCGCGCACGCCGTGCTGGATGCGGTCCGCGCCGAGGGCGTCGAGCGCGCCGATGATGCTCTTGGGTCCGGCAAGCTCGCCCGCATGCGGCGTCGACAGCAGACCCGCGTCGCGCGCCACCCGGAACGCGTCGGCGAACGGCTCGGGCGGGAAATGGGCCTCGTCGTTGGCGAGCCCGAACGCGACCACCCCGTCGCCCGCGTACGTCGCGGCGAGCCGGGCCTGGTCCAGCGCGAGCGCCACGTCGCGACTCCGGTCCCCGACGAGCATGAGCCCGAACCCGAGGCCGTGCGCGGAGGCGCTTCGACGGCCCTCGTCGAGGACGACCTCGACCTGGTGCTCGTCGGGACCCAGCCGGGGACGATGATCGGGCGGGTAGTACTGGGGCTCGAGCCACGCGACGCCCCGCGCCGCCGCGTCCTCCACCGTCTCGCGCACCACCCGGCGCAGGTCGTCCTCGCTGCGCACGACGTCGCATGCGGCGAAGTAGACGCCGGCGAACTTCTCGAAGCCGCTGCTCGCGCTGTGGTCAACGTCGGGCACCGGCACACCGTCGCGCCGGGCGAGCTCGCGCAGCGTCGACGGTCGCATGCACGCATCGATGTGCACGTGGAGATGGCCCTTGGGCAGCGTGGCCAGGTCACGCACGGGCGAGACCGTATCCCGGCGATCGGCGCGTAGCCTGGTGTCCGTGGACGACGACCACCTCGACCGCGACCAGGCTCCCGCCCCCGGGCCGGACGACCTCCACCCGGAGGGTGTCGCGCAGGTCGACCCTGGCGCCGCGCACTTCGAGCGGCCCGTCGACCGGTTCCGGCAGACCGCGGTGGGGTCGGTGCTCGCCGCGGGGTTGTTCGGCCTCGCCGACGTGCTCGAGGGGCGCGAGAAGCGTGAGCAGCCGGCGATCGTGACCGAGGCGCCGACCAAGCCCGACGACGCGCGGGTCCGCCTGCTCCTGGACCTCGAGCACCCCGAGCGCTCCGTCGCGATCGTCCGGGAGCGTCCGGCCGACCCGCCGAACGACTGACCCGCGGCCGCGAGCCACTAGGTTCGGCGGCCCATGCCCGAACGACACATTGCGCGACGGCTGGTCGTCGCCCTCACACTCGGGTCGCTGCTCGCCGCCGGGTGCACGTTCGTCCGCCAGGTGACCCGCGATGTCAACGGCAACGACGGGAACGCGACGAGCTCGCGCCCGCGCCTCGACAACGACGGCGGCTACCTGACGTTCCAGTCGGACGCGAGCAATCTCGTCACCGGGGACACGAACGGCGTCACCGACGTGTTCAAGGTCGACACGATGACCGGGCACCTCGAACGGCCGAGCGTCGCGTCCGACGGCACCCAGGGGAACGGACCGAGCCGAAACCCGGGCATCGACTGCTGCGGCGGCTACATCGTGTTCGAGTCGGACGCGACCAACCTCGTCCCCGGGGACACGAACGGCCACACGGACGTGTTCGTGCACAGCCAGATCACGAAGCAGACGATGCTCGTGAGCGTCGCGAGCGGTGGTGGCCCGGCCGACGGCGACAGCACCGCGCCGGTCATCAGCTCCGACGGGAAGTGGATTGCGTTCGAGTCGACGGCCACGAACATCGTGTCCGGTGTCTCCGGCCATCAGATCTACGCGCGGCAGTGGCAGACGAACGGTCCCGCGGTCCTCGTCAGCACCAGCTCGTGCACGAACGGGGTCGCAACGGGCGGCAACGGCGTGAGCACCGGACCGCACATCAGCCAGTTCGGCACCGCGATCACCTTCACGTCCACGTCGAGCGACTTCGCCAGCGATCCCGGCAACGGCGCGCCCAACGCGTACGTCGCGCCCGTCGGTGGGTGCAGCGCGGCGAACGTGCCATCGCTCGTCGGTCTCGACACGACGAGCCAGGTGCTCGCGGGCGGGAGTGCTGCGACGTCGATCGACGGCGACGGCCAGGTGGTCGCGTACGACGGGTTGAAGAACCCGTGTTCCGGGAGCGATCCGTGCCCGGCCCCGGTCGACGTATACGTGCGAAACCGCACGACCGCGACGTCACGGCGCATGAACGCCGCAGGGATCGCGTCGGCGGGCGGCTCCCTCAACGGCAGCGGCACCATGATCGCGTACCAGAGCGCGTGGCCGAACGTCGTCGGACAGGTCGCGGTGGTCGCGACCGTGGCGACGGGCGCGACGCGTGTCGTCAGCAGCGACGCGGGTGGTCATCCACGTGCGGTCGCGCCGGTGGTCGACGCGTCGGCCGACGGGCCGGTGCTCAACCGCTTCACCGGCTACATGGCCTACGCAGCGCCGGGCGGCAGCACCACACCGCAGGTCTTCGTCCAGACGACGCAGCCACCGCCGACGGTGTCGGGCGTGTCGCCGTCGCCGGTCGCGCGCGGCACGACGGACGCCACGCTCACGGTCAGCGGCGCCGGGTTCGTGTCGGGCGCGACCGTGTACCCGCCGGCCGGTGTCAGTGCGGACTCGACGACGTTCGTCAACTCCTCCACGTTGCAGGTGCACGTGCACGTCGCCGTCGACGCACCGACCGGTGCAGGCGACGTGGTGGTCGCGGTGCCCGGCGAGCTCGGGCTCACGTCGGGGAGCGCCGGGAGCTGCCACGCCTGCCTCACGGTGACCTGACCCCCCTCTCCGCCTACCTGGGCGGATCCTCCAATTCGGGTGATGCCCGCGCCCGCCCGTTGGCCAAAGATCCACGCCGGGTCGGGGGGCCCGTGCGCGGGGGTGACGCGCGCTCGGACGGTCCCGGCGGCGACCGACGCGCTGACACCCGGAGGTGCAGACATGACCGCAGTGGGGATCACGCAGCCGCGTGAACCCGAGCTCGGCAGATGGTGGTGGGTCTTGCTCATCACCGGGTTCCTGTGGATCGTCATCGGGCTGTTCGTGCTCCAGGCTCACTACCAGTCCGCGGTGCTGGTCGGGTACATGGTCGCGATCTGGCTGTTCTTCGCGGGCGTCGACGAGTTCGTCGTCGCGGGCGTGTCGACCAGCTGGAGGTGGCTGCGCATCACGCTCGGCGTGCTGTTCGTGCTGGGCGGGATCGCCGCGCTGCTCTCACCGTTCCAGACGTTCACGGTGCTCGCAGCGCTCATCGGCATCTTCCTCGTCATCAAGGGAACGTTCGACTTCGCGCTGGCGCTCGCGGTCCGTCACGAGGTCGACCTGTGGTGGATGTCGCTGATCGCCGGGATCCTCGAGATCATCCTGGGCATCTGGGCCACGGGCTATCCCGGTCGGTCCGCCGCGTTGCTGCTCATCTGGGTGGGTGTCGGAGCGATCATCCGCGGGGTCGCGGAGATCATCGGCGCGTTCCGGATGCACCGGTTTGCCGAGGCGGTGGCGGCATGAGGACACGAATCGGCGCGCTCGTCGCAATCGTCGCGGTCGCTGCGCTCGCACTCGGCGGGTGCTCGACCCAGGCCCGAGCCGAGCGCAAGGGCAAGAAGGCGGGCGACCAGATCTGCAACGCAAAGAACGCGGACAGCGCGGACGCCGCGCAGCGGCACCTGCGCAAGGCCACCAATGCCCTCAACGACCTGGCCCGCTTCACCGGCCGCGACGTCAACGAGGACCTTCGCGACATCAACCGGAACCTCGACCAGCTCTCGCGGGGCCACGGCACGAGCCAGGACGTGAACGCGATCGAACGGAGCGTCCACGAGGCCCGGTCGTCGGCAACCGGGAACGCGGCCGCCGCGTACGACGGGATGCTGGAGGCGCTCGCCGACTGCGACTGACGGCGTAGGGGGAGAACCGGGCCGAATCCCGGCAAACCCCCTCCCAATCGGCGCGTGACCGAGCGCGCGGTTTACGTCGCCTTTACGGGCTCGCGATACGAACGCGACCACCGAATCGTCACTCGCAGGGACCGCGGATGCCGGATCACGACACCTCGCCGGAAGATCGATGGCTCAGGGACCGTTACGCGGGGCTCAGCGATTTCGACGGTCGTTGGATCGCCGTCGTCGACGAAGAGATCGTCGACTACGACGAGGATCCCGAGGCATTGGCGCTGCGTGTAACTGCGGAGCGCGGGATGGGCGTGGCGCTGTTCGCAGCCGTCGTTCACGACGTCATCGGATGAGCGCGACACCTCCCGCCGGTTGGTGCACGCACGCATTCGTCGCGAATCCGCCGACGCAACACGGCAACGTCGTGGACCGCCCGTGGGTCGAGGTCACCGTTTCCCTTGCTGGTTCCTCGCACCGCGTGTGGTGCATCGTCGATACCGGGGCGGACGACACGATTTTGGACGTCGGGACCGCAGCGGTCCTCGGCGTGAACCGGCTGGCCCTTCCGAAGACGACTGTCAAGGGGGTGAGCGGGTCAGCTACGAGCTTCGCGAGGCAGCCGGGCGTTCAACTGGACTTCGCGGGTACGTCCGTGACCGACACGGTCCTCTTCGGGAGCGTCTCGGTTCCCGTTCTCGGCCGATCGGCGCTCTTGAGCGCCAGTGGTGGCGTCGCCGTCGAATTCGTCACGACGAGCTGGTCCCACAGCTGACATGACTCTCGGCGCGGCGACCGTGCGGTGTGTCGCCGTCGTCATGACGATCCCGCTCGTCCTGCCGGCGGCGGCCGCAACCGAAGATGCACCGACGAAGACCACGATCACGATGCGCAATACCGTCGGCCTCGACCCGGTCACGCGCATCCTCGTGCTCAGGGCGAACGGCGCGGCCCCCACCGAGACCACCCGCCTCGTCGACGACACCGGGCGTCATCGGATCGTCGCCACGCCGCTTCCCGCCACAGATCCGCAGTGCTCGCAGGCACCTGTTCATGACACGGGTTCCGGCGCCGACACGTGGTGCTTCCGACTCGAGCACGTGACGACCGGGACGACCTACAAGGGAGACCTCTCCGGCGCCGCAGCAGTCGTGAGCCTGACCGTGACCGCGCGGCACGGTGCGACGCTCCCGGTCTTGGCCGCTGCCGCGGCCCTCGTCCTCGCCGTCCTCCTCGCCTGGTTGACGACCCGCTCCGTCCCGGAACTGGTGACACGAATGCTTCTGTGGCGGGCCCTCTGCCGCGACGACGGCGTAGACGGCCTGCGGACATGGGGCCGCGACGCCGCGGGCGTTCGCCTCTCGCGTGCCGACGTCCTCGCGCGCGTCCGGTGGGCGAAGGGCCCCGGGATCCGTCAGCTCCGCGCGACGCGTGCCCAGCTTCGCATGTCTCTCGCTTCGGGTGCTCTGCCAGACTGCCCGCTCCGGCAGGCAGCCGAGACCGCGGCGGCGCGTACCGACGTCGCTCGCCCGGACCTGCTCACGGATGCAGGCACGCGAGCCACGAGCGACGCGGAACGCCTGCTGACGGTTGTCTCCGCAGCCTCCGACGCCATCAAGAGCTTCGACGGACTCGCGCAGGCGCTCCTGGACGAGATCCCACATGACGACGCGAATCGCGTCGCCGCGGAGAAGCTCGTGGCCCAGCAACGGGAGCTGCCAACGGACTTCCTGTCCGAGTTCACACTCGAGCTGGTTCAGCAGTCGTTCCTCGACTCTCTGGAGACGCTGCGCGGCTACGCCGACGTCACGCCCCCGACCGCGTCCGCGCAGGCTCTCGTCGCCGCGATCGGTCCGGGCAGGATGGTCGCGGCCGCGCGTGGATGGGTCGAACAGTCCAAGTCCGCGGTCGAAGGAAGCATCCGACTCGCGACGGCTGCGGGCGCGGTGATCGTGACAGCGGCGATCCTGATGACGATCGCGACGGCGACCGTGTTCGCGGCCCAGTACCTGCCCAACGAGACGTTCGGCACCGCGCGGGACTATTTCCTGCTCGTCGTGACCGCGCTGGGCTCATCGGCCGCGGCCGGGATACTCGCCGTATTGGTGCTGTTGCGCGGGCCGACCGCCTGGTACGGATGAGCACCCGACCCGTCCCGGCTGCACGCTCACTCGGCCCATCCGGAGCTTCTGACGTACCATCAGGTCCCTCGGCGCCGTGAACGGAGCGCCACGAGAGGGAGCTGGCACGCGTGCACACCGAGATCTGCGACCGCCTGGGGATCGAGTTCCCGATCTTTGCGTTCACCCACTGCCGTGACGTCGTCGCGGCCGTCAGCAAGGCCGGCGGCTTCGGCGTGCTCGGCGCGGTCGGCTTCGACCCGGAACAGCTCGAGATCGAGCTCGCGTGGATCGACGAGCACGTGGGCGACGCGCCCTACGGCGTGGACGTCGTCATCCCGGGCAAGTACGAGGGTATGGGCGAGAGCGACCCCGCGAAGCTCGCCCAGCAGCTACGCGACATGGTGCCGGCGGGACACCTGGAGTTCGCGAAGAAGGTCCTCGCCGACCACGGCGTGCCCGAGCTGCCGGAGGGCGAGAGCGGGAGCCTGCGCCTGCTCGGGTGGACGGCGGCGACCGCGGCACCACAGGTCGACGTCGCGCTCAACCACGACAAGGTCAGGCTGATCGCGAACGCGCTCGGCACGCCGCCGGCCGACATCGTCGACGAGATCAAGCGCGCGGGCCGCACCGTCGCCGCGTTGTGCGGCTCGCCCGACCAGGCCCGCCGTCACGTCGAGGCCGGCATCGACGTCATCATCGCCCAGGGTGGCGAGGCCGGCGGCCACACCGGCGAGGTCGGCTCGATCGTGCTGTGGCCCCAGGTCGTGGCCGCGGCCGCGCCGACGCCGGTGCTCGCGGCCGGCGGCATCGGGACCGGTGGCCAGATCGCCGCCGCGCTCGCGCTCGGCGCGCAGGGCGTGTGGACGGGGTCGTTGTGGTTGACGTGCGAGGAGTCGTCGCTGCCGCCGGCACAGAAGCAGCAGCTGCTCGACGCGACGAGCCGCGACACCGTGCGGTCGCGGTCGTTCACGGGCAAGCCGGCGCGCATGTTGCGCAGCGCATGGACCGAGGCATGGGAGCGTCCCGACACACCCGATCCGCTGCCGATGCCGCTGCAGTACATGGTGTCGGGCGAGTGCGTGAGCCGCGGGAGCGCGTACCCCGACAAGGCACTCGACGTGCTGTTCAACCCGGTCGGTCAGATCGTCGGGCAGATGAACCAGGTGCGCAAGGCGCGCGACGTCGTGCTCGGCCTCGTCGAGGAGTACGTCGAGGCCGTCGAGCGCCTCGACTCCCTCAACACCTGACGTCCAACGAACGAACACCGGTTGGGACACGATCCGCGCTCGTGGGCGCCGATCGTGTCCCAACGCAGCATCGGCAGGAGAGCGCGTGTCCACTCAATTCAACATCGGGGCGGTGCACGAGGCGGTGTCGGCGGTCGTTGCCGACCGTGAGTGCATCGTGTGGGGCCATCGTCGGCTGACGTACCGCGACGTCACCGACCGCTCACGACGGCTCGCGAGCTACCTGCACCGAGCCGGGCTCGGCGTGCACCGCGAGCGCAGCGAGCTGAACGGGTGGGAGACGGGCCAGGACCACCTCGCGCTCTACCTCTACAACGGCAACGAGTACATCGAGGGCATGCTCGGCGCGTTCAAGGCGCGCGTCGCGCCGTTCAACGTCAACTACCGCTACGTCGCGGAGGAGTTGCGCTACCTCTTCGCCGACGGCGCGCCGAGGGCCATCGTCTACCACGCGTCGTTCGCGCCGCTGCTCGCTGAGGTGCTGCCCCAGCTCGACGGCGTCGACGTGTTGCTCCAGGTGGCCGACGAGTCGGGCGAGGCGCTGCTCCCGGGTGCGGTCGACTACGAGGACGCGCTCGCGTCCGTCGAGCCCGAACTGCCACCGGTCCACCCGTCGCCCGACGACCTGTACCTGCTGTACACCGGCGGCACGACCGGCATGCCCAAGGGCGTGGCGTGGCGCCAGCACGACATCTTCATGGCCGCGATGGGCGGTCGCCAGATCGGCACGTGGGCCGAGTTCGGGAGCTACGACGAGATCACCGCGGCCGCGCAGGCGAGCGCGGGGATGCGGATGATGCCGACGCCGCCGTTCATGCACGGCGCGTCGCAGTGGGCCGCGTTCATCTGCATGACCGGCGGCGGCACGCTCGTGGTCCAGGGCAACCCGCGCCGTCTCGACCCGGTCGACGTGTGGCGCACGGTCGAGCGCGAGCACGTGCAGTCGATCACGGTCGTCGGTGACGCGATCGCGCGGCCACTCATCGAGGAGCTCGAGCGCGGCAGCTACGACATCAGCTCGCTCGCGGTGCTCGGCAACGGCGGCGCGCCGCTCAACCCCGCGCTCAAGCAGCGCGTGCTCGACAGCTACCCGAACCTGTTCGTGTCGGACTCGGTCGGCTCGTCGGAGACGGGCGCGCAGGCCACGCACCTCTCCACCAAGGACGGGGTGAGCACGGGCAAGTTCTCGCCCGGGCCCGGCGCGGTGGTCGTCGACGAGAACATCGAGAAGCTCCTCCGACCCGGCCACGACGGGATCGGCTGGCTCGCGCAGACCGGCTTCGTACCGCTCGGGTACCTGCACGACGAAGCGAAGACGCGCCGGACGTTCCCGGTCATCGACGGCGTGCGCTACGCGGTGCCCGGCGACCGCGCGATCTGGCTCACGGACGGCAGCATCGAGCTGCTCGGTCGCGACGCGGTGACGATCAATTCCGGCGGCGAGAAGATCTTCGCCGAGGAGGTCGAGAAGGCGATCGGCGCGCACCCGTCGGTGCGCGACGTCGTGTGCGTCGGGCGTCCGAGCGAGCGTTGGGGCCAGGAGGTCGTCGCGCTGGTCGCGGTCGCCGAGGGCGCGACCGTCACCGAGGACGACCTCGCGGAGACCGCGTCGCGCTACGTCGCCCGCTACAAGCTGCCCAAGGCGTGGTTGTTCCTGCCCGAGATCCGCCGCTCCCCCGCGGGCAAGGCCGACTACCGCTGGGCCGCACAGACGGCACGCGGCGAGACCACGTAGCTCCGACGCCGAGTTGGGACGACTTCCTGCTCATACGACAGGAAATCGTCCCAACTGAGCGTGCGTGGTTACGAGACGTCGACGGTCGTGGCGCGGATGTCGCGCTGGCGGTAGTCGGCGACCTCACCGGTGAGCTCGACGGCCGCGGTCGCGCCCACGTCGACCGACGACGCGCCGACCGAGAACGTGAACGTTCCCGGCTCGACGACGAAGCGCATGTCCTCGTCGTAGAACGCGAGCCGGCTGGGATCGACGGTGAAGGTGATCCGGTGTGTCTCACCCGCCTCGATAGGCACGCGTGCGAACCCGATCAGGTTGCGGTCGGGCGTCGCGACGGAAGCGACGTCGTCGCGTACGTAGAGCTGCACGACCTCGTGGCCGGCGCGCGTGCCGGTGTTCGTGACGTCGACCGAGAGGCGGAGCGGCGCGGCCGTCGTCGTGGCCTCCACCTCGAGCGGGCCGTATTCGAACGTCGTGTACGAGAGGCCGTGCCCGAACGGGTACAGCGGTCGCGCCGGCGCGTCGGTGTAGTCGCCGTAGAACATGGTGTGCCCACCGCCGGCGCGGTGGTCCTGGTGCACCGGCACCTGACCGACGGTGCGCGGCATCGACACCGGGAGTCGTCCCGACGGGTTCACCCGACCGAACAGCACGTCGGCGATCGCGTGGCCCCCTTCCTCCCCCGGTAACCAGGCCTGCACGAGCGCGGGGACGCGCGCCGCCATCCAGGCGACGGTGTGCACCCGCCCGCTCACCAACACGACGACCGTGGGCGTGCCCGTGGCGACGATCTCGCCGACGAGCTGCTCCTGCACACCCGTGAGCCGCAGATCGGTTGCGTCTCGCGCCTCGCCGACGGTGCACGCGGGCCGGAGTCCCGAGCGACCGCCGACGAACACGAGCGCAACGTCGGCTTCGCGTGCGACGTCGATCGCGTCGAGCAGCCCGCTCGTGTCGTCGCCGACGAGCTCGCAGCCGCGCGAGTGCACGACGTCGGAATCGGGCGCCGCGGCCCGGACGCCCGCCAACGGCGTCACGTGAGGCGTGAAGTACGGGCCCGCGGCGAACGCGCCGCCGGCCTCGGGCAGCCCGCCGGTCGTGTCCTCCGCGACGTCGTCACGCTCGTAGACGATCTCGACGTGGGCCGGGTAGTGGTAGTCGCCCTGGAGCAGACGCGGGTCGTCGGCCGCGGGCCCGATCACGGCGATCCGTGCCGGCGTCGGATCGAGCGGGAGCAACGCGTCCTCGTTGCGCAGCACGACGATCGACGCCGCGGCGGCGCGCCGGGCGAGCGCGCGCTGCTCGGGTGTGTCGAAGACGCTCGCGGCCAGGGCGGCGTCGACGTACGGCTGCTCGAAGAGGCCGAGCGCGAACTTGCTCGCCAGCACCCGGGCCGCGGAACGGTCGACCAGCGCGACGTCGACATCACCGGACTCGATGCGCCGACGCAGTGGCTCGCCGTAGCAGTCGACGGCCGGAAGCTCCAGGTCGATGCCGGCGTGCAGGGCCTTCACAGCGGCTTCGCCTTCGTCGGCCGCGACCCGGTGCTGAAGGATGAGGAACGCGACCGCGAAGTAGTCGGCCACGACGAGACCCTCGAAGCCCAGCTCGTCGCGCAGCAACGTACCGAGAATCTCGCGACTCGCTGCGCACGGCAGTCCGTCGATCGAGCTGTACGAGTTCATGATCGACGCCAGCCCCGCGTCGCGGATCGCGGCCGCGAACGGCTCCGCGTACACCTCCCGCAGCTCACGGGGTCCGACGTGCACGGGGGCCATGTTCATCCCGCCCTCGGGGAGGCCGTACGCGAGGAAGTGCTTGCCGGTCGCGATCACACCGCTGCGCAGGTCGTCGCCCTGGACGCCCCGCACGTACGCGGTGCCGATGCGACCCGCGAGGTGCGGGTTCTCGCCGTAGGTCTCCTCGACGCGGCCCCAACGCGGATCGCGTGCGACGTCGAGCACGGGCGCGAGCGTGTGACGCGCGCCGACGGCGCGCATCTGCTCGCGGATCACCTCGCCGACCTCGGTCACGAGCACCTCGTCCCACGTCGACGCCAGCCCGATGGCTTGTGGGAAGACCGTCGCGTCGCGAGCGCAGAACCCGCCGGTCGACTCCTCGTGCACGACCACGGGCACGCCGAGTCGTGTGCCTTCGACCGCGATGCGCTGGATGTCGTTCATCAACGACGCGCTCGCCTCGGGACGCAGACCGGTCGACGCGCCGATGCGCGTCACGTGGCCGATGCCGTCGCGCAAGAAGGCGGCGGCGCGCTCGCTGTCGAGGCGGTCGTCGCGCACGAGGCTCGTGAGCCACACGCCGCCGAGCTGGGCCAGCTTCTCGTCGAGCGTCATGCGCCCGAGCAGGTCCCGTACCCGCTCGTCGACGGCACGTGTCGGGTCGCGGAACGGCTCTCGGGACATGGCCGATGTCTACTCGGCCCCAACGGCTGCGGGCACTAGCATCCGGGCACGTTCGCTCGGGTGACGACGGCCCGCACGCGATCTCCGGCGGCGCGGCCGTCCCCGGTCGAGTCGAGGCGGAGCCCGGATTTCGCGCGCCGGCTCGCGCTCATCACGGTCGTGGCTCTCGTCGTCCGGATCGCCTGGGTCTTCGCCGTCGCCGGGCACTACCGGCTGGGCAACGACGCGAGCTGGTACCGGTTCAGCGCGCTCGACCTCGCGATGGGCCGGGGCTACGTGAGCGGCCTCGTCCTGATCCGCCCCCAGCCGGCCACCGCGCAGTTCCCGCCGGGCTTCGAGACGTACCTCGCGGCCGCGGCGTGGATCTTCGGTCACTCGCGCCTCGTCGCGCAGCTCGCCCAGTGCGCGGCCGGGACCGCGACGGTCGCAGTGACCGGGCTCGTCGCCCGGCGTGTGGCCGGCGACGGCGTCGCGCTGCTCGCGGCCGCGCTCGCGGCGGTATGGCCCAATCTCGTCGTCGCCGACGGCACGCTCATGTCGGAGACGCTCTTCACACTCCTCGTGCTGTTGGTGGTCCTTGCCGCGTACCGGGTGCTCGAGCGGCCGAGCGTCGTGCGATGGTGTGTCCTGGGCGCGCTCGCTGGGCTCGCGATGTTGACGCGCGGCGAGGCGACGCTGCTGCTGCCCTTCCTGGTCGTCCCAGTCGCCTTCCGCGCGCGCGGGTCGTGGACACACAACCTCGCGCTCGCGGCTGTCGCGACCCTGGTCGCCCTCGCCGTGCTGGTGCCGTGGACCGTACGCAACGAACGCACGTTCCACCGGTTCTTCTGGATCTCCACCAACACCGGCAACCTGATCCGCGACGCGAACTGCGCGCCGTCGTATCACGGCCGGTTCCTCGGCCAGTGGGTCTTCTACTGCGGCGTCGTTCCTCCGGGCGACAACGAGGCCGCGAACGCCGACGCTGCGCGGCGGGCCGGCATCGACTACGCGCGGAACCATCCCAAACGTGTCCCGATCGTCGTCGCGGCACGCCTCGGACGGACCTTCGGTGTGTTCCGGCCGCTCCAGGAGGTGCGCCTCGGCACCGCCGAGGGACGCCCGTACGGGCTCGCGCTCACGGGGCTCCTCGCGTACTACCTGCTGGTCGTCGCCGCGATCGGCGGCGCGGTGGTGCTCGTGCGCGCACGCGCGACGGTGCTCCCATTGGCGAGTGTCCTCGCGCTCGTCGTCGTGACGACCGCGCTCACGTACGGAAACCTGCGCTTCCGGTCGGCCTTGGAGCCCGTGCTCCTCGTCCTCGGCGCGACAGGAATCGCCGCAGCGTGGCGCGCGCTCGTGGGCCGCCACGCAGTTCGTCCGGCCGGGTAGCCTCACGCCCGTGCTCACGGGCCCGGGACGCGTCGTCGTCAGCTTCGACATCGACGGCACGATGACGTTCGGTGACCCCGCGGGACCGGTCGACGTCGACCTCGTGCGGACGGTTCTCGCGCTCGGTCACGTCGTCGGCTCCGCGTCCGACCGGACCCGGCGCGAGCAGACCCGGCTGTGGGAGCGCCACGGTGTCGACGTCGCGTTCGTCGGCGGCAAGCACCACCTCGCCGACGTGCGCGCGCGATTCCTCGCGGAGCGCTACGTGCACATCGGCGACACGGTCGTCGACGAGCACTTCGCGCTCGCCGCGGGGTTCGAGTACTTCGCCGTCGACGACCTGCCCGCCGCGGGCACGCCGGGCTGGATCCTCTGATCGTGTCGCGACCGTCCGAGGTCGCTCTCGTCAGCGACGAGGACACGCAGGTGGGCGGCGCGATCGCGCACGCGCTGCGAGCCGCGGGGGTCGACGTCCGGACGGAGGTCGATGCGGCGCCCGACGGCCTCGATCTCGCGGTGTACTCGCGGGTCGCGCGTGCGGCGTTCCCGGCCCGGCCGCTCGTGACCGTCGACGAGCAGGGTTGGATCGACGGCGCCGAGCAGCCCGTGCGCGACTTCGTCGCCTGGATGAAGGCGGTGTACCAGCCGCTCGCGCGCCGGCGCGGAACCGTGGTGCTGATCGCGCCGACCGCCTCCCAGGAGGGCGCGGCCGGCCTCGTTCCCTACACCGCGGCGGTCGAGGGCCAACGGCTGCTCGCGAAGTCCGTCGCGCGCCAGTGGGCCGAGCGCGGGATCACCGTGCTCACGGTCGCGCCGCGCCTGGACGCGGTCGTCGACGTCGACGCGATCGGCGCCACCGACGCCACCCGCACCGACCCGTCCCTGGGTGCCGACAGCTACGAACCCGACGCGGTCGCGCGCGTCGTCCTCATGCTCCGCGACCCGTCCGCCCGCGTCCTCACCGGGACCACGGTCCCTGTCGACGGCGGCGCGCTGCTCGCGCCGTGACCGACGCGCACGCGTTGGCGGGACGGGTCGTGCTCGTGACCGGGGCGAATCGAGGCGTGGGCCGCGGCCTGGCATCTGCGTTCGCGGCCGCGGGCGCGAACGTCGTCGTCACCGCGCGCGACGAGGTGGCGGGGATGCAGGTCGTCGACGAGATCACGGCCCGTGGGGGCACCGCGTGCTTCGCCCGTTGCGACGTGACCGTGCGCGCCGACGTCGACGCCGCCGTCGCGACGGCGGGTGCCACCTTCGGCGGGCTCGACGTCATGGTGCACAACGCGGTGAGCGTGCACTCGAGCGAGCCCTGCGAGCTGGCCGCCGCTCCGCTGGAACTGTGGGACGAGCACGCGGCCGTCTCCCTGCGCGGCGCGTACTCGTGCGCGGTCGCGGCATACCCGCACCTGCGCGATCGGAACGGCTGCCTCCTGCTCCTCCTGTCGCCGGCGGGGATCAACGGGTCGATGCACTCGCCGTTCTACGCCGCGGTCAAGGGCGCGCAACGCGCGTTCGTGAAGAGCCTCTCGCGCGAATGGGGTCCCGAGGGCATCCGGGTCAACGGGCTCGCACCGCTCGCGATCACGAGCGCGCTCGAGCACGCCTTCACCGTCAACCCCGGCATGCAGGAACGGCTGACACGAATCGTGCCGTTGCGACGCTTCGGCGACCCCGCGACCGACATCGGCCCGGCCGCGGTGTTCCTGTGCGGTGACGACGCCCGGTACGTCACCGGCCAGACGCTCGTCGTGAGCGGCGGCCGGCTCACCAGCCTCTGAGGACCGGAGCACTCGTGGGGACGGCATGAGCTTCGTCGAGGGTCGCCTGCAGGTCGGGATCGTGCCGCGCGATCTCGACACGTCCCTCGCTTTCTACCGCGACGTGCTCGCGCTGCCCTACACGGGCATCCGTCCCGCGCTCGAGGGCCGCACCTTGCACCTGTTCGCGCTCGGCGACGTCGTGGTGAAGCTGCTCGAATCGCCCACGCCCCCGCGCGTCGCGGAGATAGCGGGCCCGTACGCCGAACGTACGGGCATCCGGTGGGTCACCCTCGACGTCGCCGACCTCGACGCGATCGTGGCGCGGTGCATGGCCGCCGGCGCGGCGATGCAGGTCCCGCCGGCCACGATCCGCCCCGGCGTGCGGGTCGCGATCGTGGAGGATCCCGACGGCAACGCGTTCGAGCTGGTCGAGCGCACGCCGCCGTGATGCCGCGCCCGCCCGGTCAGCGCTCCACCGCCGAGACCGCGTAGGCACGGCGGATCGGCGCGACCCGGCCCCTCGCGCGGCCAGAGGTTCTCGGCGCGCGCAGTGCGAGCGCGTACGCGCTGAGCACGACGACCGCACCTTCGACGAAGAGCGACGCGAGACCGAGCGGCTCCTCCCAGTTCCCGATGTCGTCGGTCGCGCCGGGCAGCCCCGTCGTCCGGCTCAGCACGTAGCCCAGGATCGTGAGCGCGGCGACCGTTCCGGCGAGGACCCAGGCCGCCGTGGAGTGACTGTGCACGAGTCGCAACGCGGCCCCGACGGACATCGCCATCAGGAAGACGTACGCGACACCCAGGTACGGCGTCTCCGAGAACTTCCCGAAGACATCCAAGAAGTGGATCAACGCGATGCCGAAGAGACCGAGCACACCGGCTGCGCGCAGCACGGCATCGTCGAAGGGTTGTGCCGTCTGTCCCATGGAGACCTCGCTTCGTGGCACTCGGGGGGTGGGGTCGACGCGCGAATACGTGCCGAAACCCGGCACAGATCGAGAAAAACGCGTGACGCACGGCCTCATGAGAGTCGGGTGAGCCGTGAGCGCCACATGAGTGAAATCGCGATGCGATCGCGCGACGACGCAATCTCGACTCGCTGCACGCTCGTATCTGCCTCGGACCGGTCGCGAACCGGCGGAGGGAGGAGCTCGATGCGAATTCGAAGTGCTGTGACTCGTCGCGCCCTGAAATACGGCGTGGGCACCGGAGTGGTGACGCTGTCACTCGCGCTCGCGGCGCCCGCGGTCGGTGCATCGGACGGAAGGCGTCACGACGGGCGACGTCACGACGACGGCTACCGCCAGACGAACCTGATCTCCGACCAGGCCGGCATGGCGAAGGTCCAGGATCCGAACCTGGTGAACCCGTGGGGCATCGCGTCGGGCGTCACCATGAACGGTCCGACGCCGTTCTGGGTGTCGGACAACGGCACCGACCAGACGAGCATCTACGCCGGTGCGGTGCACGGCAGCCCGATCATGCAGCCGCGCCCGCCTGTGAGCATCCCCGGTGGTGAGCCGACGGGCCAGGTGTTCAACGACACCGGTGCGTTCAAGGTCACCTCGGGCGGCAAGAGTGACACCGCGCTGTTCATCTTCGCAGCCGAGAGCGGGATGATCACCGGGTGGAGCCCGAACGTCGACGCGAACCACGCGGTCGTCGGCGCGAGCACCCCGAACGCGGTCTACAAGGGCATCGCACTGGTGCACACCGATGACGGACCGCGTCTGCTCGCGACGAACTTCCACGCGGGAACGGTCGACGTGTTCGACAGCAACTTCATGCCGGTCACCGGCAAGAACATGTTCGTCGACCACCACCTGCCGGCCGGGTACGCGCCGTTCAACGTCGCGGTCATCGGACGGCGGGTCTTCGTCACGTACGCGAAGCAGGACGCGGACGCGCACGACGACGTCGCCGGCCCGGGTCACGGCTTCATCGACGTGTACACGTCCGAGGGCCGCTTCGTCGAGCGGTTCGCCTCGCGCGGCGTGCTGGACTCCCCGTGGGGCCTCGTCGTGGCTCCGGAGAGCTTCGGTCGCTTCGGTGGCGCGCTGCTCGTCGGCAACTTCGGCAACGGTCGTATCAACGCGTTCGACCGCCACGGGGACTTCCTCGGGACGCTGCGCGACGGGCACGGCATGCCGATCGCCATCGACGGCCTGTGGGGCCTGCGCTTCGGCAACGGCACTTTCTCGACGCCGGGGACCCTCGTGTTCACCGCCGGACCCGACGGTGAGATGCACGGGCTGCTCGGGACGCTCTCCGCGAACGACGACGACTGAGCGACCCGCTCCGTCTCGGCTTCGCCGGGCGACGGTCACGGTGACCGTCGCCCGGTAGGTCGTCGGAGACCACGACCCCGCCGTGCCGGGGTCGGACCGACGGAACCTCCCCACATCTCCGTGTGGTCCGACCCCGGTCGGGCGGTCCGGGCCGATGAGGTCCGGAGGCCGGGCTCGCGCCGGGCGCTACCCTCGACGCCATGGGTGAGGCACCCGCGCGTTCCACCGAGATACTGCTCGACCTCGACGCGCGTCGCGAGCGGATCCGCCTCGACGAGGCGTCGTGGGTCGACGTGGTGCGCGGGTTCGTCCCCGACGCCGACGCGGTCTACGCGGAGCTCGTCCGCAGCGTCGACTTCCGTCCCTCGCGACTGTTCCGCTACGAGCGTTGGGTGGAGGAGCCCCGTCTCTCCTCCTGGTTCGGCAACGGGCCGTTTCCCCACCCCGCCCTGACCGCCGCGCAGCGCGAGCTGATGCGCCGGTACAAGGTCACGTTCGACGGTCTCGCGCTCGCGTGGTACCGCGACGGACGCGACAGTGTCGCGTTCCACCGCGACCGTGAGCTGCGCTTCTGCGAGGAGACCGTCATCGCGATCGTGACGTTCGGGGCGCGCCGCCCGTTCCTGCTGCGGCCCCGTCTGCGCCGGGACAAGTGGATCGCGGAGGCCGGTGGCGCCACGCACGACGTCGCACCGGGGAGCGGCGATCTCCTGGTGATGGGCGGCCGCTGCCAGGCCGACTGGGAGCACTCGGTCCCGAAGGTGCAGGGCGCGATCCCCGGCCGGATCTCGGCCCAGTGGCGGTACACGTCACGGCGGGGACGGCCCGAGGTCGGCGGCTCCTACCGCGCGCCGCGCACGTTCGACCGCCCGCGCTGATCCCCCGCCGACCCCCGCTGACCCCGCTTCCGAAGCCACGTTGGGACACGATCCGGCGCCAGAGCGCCGGATCGTGTCCCGACTGGCCCTGGACATGACGGGTCAACCCTCCTGGGCGTTGTCGCGCACGGTGATGTCGTAGAGCGCGGGACCGCGCGTGCAGCGGGGGTCGTAGCCGGTCGCGCACACGAAGCCGAAGCGCGGGTGCACGAGCTGGTTGTCGCTGATCGTGACCGCGTGCACCGGCGTCGACGGGTACGGCTCGAGGTCGATCGAGAACCGGCCGGTACCCGACACGAAGTTGTGGTCGAAGACGATGTGCGCGCCGCCGACCACGGCCAAACCCTGGCGGCCCGCCTGCACGAGCCGGTTCCCGGTGATGTGCACGCCGTCGGTGATGTTCGAGATGCGCACGAAGTCGCCCCACACCGCGCTGATCCCGCTGCGCTCCACCGTCACCGTCCTGCTGTTGTCGATCGCGATCCCGGGCTGACCTTCGTACGGATGGTTGAATCCGGCGCTGTCCGGCTTCGGCCCGACGATGTCGACGGATCGCAGGGTGATGCCCGTCGATCCCTGCACCAGCCACTGCGGCGAGAACGGACCCGGCACTGCGACGCGGCGCATGAAGGTCGTGCCCCGGCCGTCGATGGTGAGATCGTGACGGCCCACGACGTCGACGGTGCCGTCCGTGGGAAAGCACCCGTCGCGCGGGAACGTCACGGTTCCGCCGTCGGGCACCGCGGCGATCATCGCGTTCACGCTCGCGGTGCGGTCGCGCTCCGACCGGCATCCTCGCGTCGCGTCCGAGCGGGCGCGACTCGACCGCCCCGAGCACGCGGTGAGCGTGCCGACGACGAGCGCGACGACGAGGACGAGGGTGGCGACCCGGCCGCGCGCGCGCGGTCGGTCAGGCTCCGGGCGCGGCATCGACGTGGTAGGTGAGCGTGCCGACGTCGCGCCACCCGAGCCGGCGGTAGACCGGCGCGCCCATCGGCGACGCGAGCAGCGTCGCGACGCGCCCGCCGAGGTCGAAGCCCGCGACCGTCGCGGCGTCGGTGACGGCCGCGCCGAGGCCGCGCCGCTGGGCCCGGGTCATGGTCCCGACCCACGCGAGGTACGCGGTCCCGTGGGTCGCGATCGCCATGGCGGTGGCGACCGGGCCGTCGTCGTCGTACGCGACCACGGCCGCGATGTGCGGCACGAGGACGACCCCGGGATCGGCGAACGCGACCGCCGCGACGTCGCGGGGCATGCCGTAGACGGCGTACGCGTCCGCCGAGACCGCGGCCAGGTCGGCAACTCCCGCCGCGTCGTCGACCCTCCGGACCACGACGCCCGGCGGCGGCTCCACCGTGGTGTCGGGACACTCCCGCGTCATGAGGGGTGCCGCGTCGCGCATCGACATCAGTCCCGCGCTCGCGGCGGCATCCCGCACGTCGTCGTCACGGCCGTCGAGCGTGTACAGCGAGAACCCGCGGCCTCGAGGCGCGAAGAACTCCCGGGCCGTGTCGAGCACCTCGGCACCGTGCAGCTCCGGCCTGAATCGCGCCGCGCCGTTCACGAGCACCGGGAGCTCGTGAGGCCCGAGCCAGCACGCGACACCGTGCGTGTCGAGCACCTCTCCGCCGGGTGCGCCACGCGTGAGGGTGCGCAGTCCGTCGACGTGGCCGAGGAACGCGAGTGCTGCGAGGCTTTCGTCGCTCGCGTCGTGTGCCCGCGCGCGAGTCAACGCTCGCGGCGACGCCGCTCCGCGTCACGGTAGGCGGTCTCCGCGAAGCGCTCACCGAACACGACCTCGCCCGGGCTGTGGCCGTCGACGTGACCCATGACGCCCTTGTAGAGGCGGTACCCGAGGAGCTCGAGCAGCCGGTCGGGGAACGTCGCCGCGACGTCTGCGGGGATGCCGACGTACGGGTTCTGCTGCTGGCGGACGAATCCCGGGCAGTACTGCACGTTCACGCCCAGGCGCCACTCGTCGGCGGTCGTGTTCGCGCCGCCGCCGTGCCACAAGCTCCCGTGGAAGACCATCACCGAACCCGCGGGCATCTCGAGCGCGAGCACCTCGACGTCACCAGGCGCGCCCGCGGCACCCGGGATGTCGGTGGCGCGGTGCGTTCCAGGGGCGAACAGCGTCCCGCCGTTGTCGGCCGTGAAGTCGGTGAGCGCCCACATCGTCGTCGCCATCATCGGCGCGTGCGGCCGCCGGAGGTGCCGCGCCATCACCAGGTCGTCGCCGTGGAGCGGTTGCGGGGTCTCGCCCGGGCCGATGTCGATCGCGGTCATGCCGGAGAGCAGGCAGCCACGGTCCAACATGCGCTCGACGACCGGCAGCACGTTCGGATGGATCGGCATCGCCTGGAAGACAGGATCCTTCGCGAGCAGGTTGTACATGCGCAGCGTCGCGTGACCCTCGGCCGCGGTGCCGAGCGGCGCGACGCCCAGCTCGCGCTCGAGTCGGCGGATCGTGTCGCGCAACGCGACCACGAGCTCGGGCTCGATCGCGTGGTCGAGGATCGTGTAGCCGTCGGCGCCGATGCGCTCCAGGTGCTGCGCGATCGCCGCGTCGTCGAGGATCGTCGCGGTCATCTCATGCCTCCCGACGCCGGCCGGCGCGCCGCCGGGCGCGCCCGCGGGTTCGTGCGAGGATCTGGCGTGCACCCGATCGACAACGCCCCGTGGCACGCCCTCCACGGGCCGCAGGCCACGCTAGCCGAGCGTCATGGTGACGCGGCCCGCTACCAGCCCGACATCACGCCGTTCGCCGCCCTGCCCGATGCGCCCGCGGCGGCCGCGTGGGACGACCTGCGCGCGCTCGTCGGACCCGGTGCCGGCACCGTGCTGTTCCGGGCCGAGATCGAGCCCGGACCCGGCTGGACGGTGCTCTTCGCGGGCACCGGCGAGCAGATGCTGGCGCCGGAGACGCTCCGCATCACCCGGCGCGCCGCCGACACGCCGCCGTTGCTCGCGCTCGGTCCCGACGACGTCGACGACATGCTCGAGCTCGTCGCGCGCACGCGCCCCGGTCCGTTCCTGCGCCGGACCATTGCGCTCGGCACGTATCTCGGCTACCGCGACGACGCGGGGAAGCTCGTCGCGCTCGCCGGCGAGCGGCTGCACGTCGACGGTTACACCGAGCTGAGCGCGGTGTGCACCGACCCCGACGTCCGCGGCCGTGGGCTCGCGACCGCGCTCATCGAGGAGCTCGTGACCCGGATCTCGGCCCGTGGCGAGACCCCCTTCCTCCACGTGGCCACCGAGAACGACACCGCGCGGTCGTTGTACGAGACCCTCGGCTTCACCGTCCGCCGCACGGTCGAGTTCGCGGGCCTGCGCGCGCCGGCGTGAGCCCGCTGCTGTTCAGCCGGCGGCGCGGAGCTCGCGGGCGACCTCGCCGAGGCGCGCGTAGGTGTCGTCGTCACGCCGCATGGCGGCACCCGCGTGGTAGAGCACGACCTGGGTGTCGAACGCATCGAGCGGCGCGCACCGCTCGCGGATGAGCCCGGGCAGCGCGTCCCAGGTGCCCTCGACGACGAAGTGGTCGAGCAGGTCGTCGTCGATCACCTTCGCCATCGCGACCGGGCCCTCGGTCTTCTGCGCGGCGCGGAGCCGCTCCGTGGTGCCGGGGAACCCGAGCTGCTCGAAGATGAACGCGTAGTTGGGCGTCGACCCGTAGAACGCGACCATCCCCCGCGACAGCTCCCGCCACCCGGCCCGTTCGCGTTCGGTGTCGCCCGGCGCGGTGAAGAGCGGGACGAACATCGTGAACGACACGGCGTCGCGGCCGCGCTCGTCGAGCGCCGCCCGCACGTTCGGCACGAGCGTCTCCCGGTAGTACGTCGTCGTGTTGAGGGGGTGCACGTGGACCCCGTCAGCGACCGCACCCGCCATCCGCAGCATCCACGGGTTCACCGCGGCGACATCGACGGGCGGATCGGGGACGGAGATGGGGCCCGGTGACCACATCGCCGGCAGCAACGAGAAGTCGTAGAACATGCCGGAGTACTCGAGTGGCTCATCGCCCCGGAACGCGTGGAAGATCGCGTGCAGCGCCTCGACGTACTCGCGCAAGCGCGGCCCGGGATGCTCGAACGCGGAGGAGTAGCGACGCTCGACGTGCGCGCGCACCTGCGGGCCGATCCCGAGGCGGAACCGACCGCCGCTCGCGTCCGCCAGCTCCCACGCGACCGACGCGGTCACCATCGGGCTGCGCGGGAACGCGACCGCCACGCCGGTCGCGATATCGAGGTCGACGTCCGCGAGCGCGGCGGCCGCACACGACAGGTACGCGGTGCGCCCCGCCTCCGTGACCACGAGACCGGCGAAGCCGGCGTCCGCGGCGTCGCGCGCGAGCTGTTGGAACGCGCGAAGCGGCGTAGCCCCCGTCATCATGTGGGCCTTCATGGCGGTCCTCCGACTCGGTGCGGGCGCCAACCCTAGGACGGTCGCCGCGCGCACGCCGGTGACGCGGGCGGGCGCCCCGTCGTACGATCCGGACCCATGCCGGCCGAGACGATGCCCGCCGCCGTGTACGTCGGTGACGGTGAGCTGGAATGCCGCGACGTGCCCGTGCCGGTTCCCCGGCCCGGCGAAGCCTTGGTCGAGGTGTCGCACTGCGGCATCTGCGGCACCGACCTGCACCTCGTGCTCGAGCGGTACGCGCGGCCCGGCACGATCCTCGGGCACGAGTGGGCGGGGACGGTCGTGCAGGTGGACGGTGTGGACGGCGCGAACGGCGGCCGCGCCCCCACGCCCGGCACCCACGTGGTCGCCGACACCACGCGGGGCTGCGGGACGTGCCGCGCGTGCCGGCGCGGCCGTCCGTCGGTGTGCCTCGAGCGTGAGCCACCCGACCTGTTGGAGTTCCGCGGCGCGTTCACGCGCTACGTCACCGTTCCGGTCGCGCGTCTTCTGCCCCTTCCCGACGGGTTGTCGACGCGCGCTGCCGCGCTCACCGAACCGACCGCCATCGCGTTGCACACGGTCGAGCTGTCGGGCGTCGGTCCCGACGACCGCGTGCTCATCACGGGTGCGGGTCCTGTTGGCCTGTTGACGCTCGCTGTACTGCGGGCCCGAGGCATCGACGACGTCACCGTGTCGGAGCCGTTCGCGGCGCGCCGTGATCGCGCGCGTGAGGTCGGAGCGGCGCGCGTCGTCGCACCCGACGAGCTGCCGCGCCCGCCGATGGGTCGTCCGGTCGCGGCGCCGTTCACCATCGCGTTCGAGTGCTCGGGCAACGCGGCCGCCGGGGAAGCCGCGCTCGACCAGCTCGACTACGCGGGAACACTCGTCTTCGTCGGCACCGGTCACGACATGCCGCGCGTGAACCACAACCGCATGATCGTCATGGAGCTCACCGCGATCGGCGCGTACAACTACGGCGCCGAGGGCTTCGGGCCCGCGGTCACGTTGCTCGCGTCCGGCCGGATGCCGCTCGACCTCCTCATCGAGCCGGTCGACGTGGGCCTCGAAGGGGTGGCCGACGCGATCCGCCGCCTCGCGGCCGGTGAGCTGCCCGGCAAGGTCATGGTGCGACCCGGAGACGGCTCGTGAGCGCGGAGCCCCACTTCCGGCCGCGGCTCAACCACGTCGCGGTGAGCGTGGACCCGGCGGTGCTCGACGAGCGTGGTCGCGCGGAGGTGCTCGCGTTCTACGGCGAGGTGTTCGGCTGGACCGAGGGCGACAACACGGGCGAGCAGGGCAACCCGCTCATCCTGATCACCGGCGAGTTCGGACAGTTCGTCTACCTGCTACCGGCCGATCCGTTCATGACGGCGCCCGGGCTCGACCACTTCGGCCTGCAGGTCGCCACGCTCGACGAGCTGCACGCCATCGTGGAACGGGCGAAGGCGGTGCAGGGTCGTGACGACCGGGTCGGCATCATCGACGTCTCGACGCGCACGACCCACGGCGCCGAGCGCGACTACCGCCTGACCAACGCGTACATCGGCTTCCTGCTGCCCCTCATGGTCGAGCTCCAGCACCTCGAGGTGGTGCCGAAGGGCGCATGACGCCCCGACCCCACCGCCAGTTGGGACACGATCCGGAGCTCTGGCACCGGATCGTGTCCCAACTGAGCGCGGACTGGCGAGTGAGGGGCCGAAGGTCACTTCCGCGGCGGTCCGGGAATGCGCCCGAAGGAGGCGGCGTTCCCCGTTGCACGATGTCGACGTCACCGGTGTATCGGCCCCCGGCGTCGGTTCCCACCCGCTACTGGCACGCGCTCGACGACGGGCGCGTGCAGTGCGACGTGTGTCCCCGAGCCTGCAAGCTGCGCGACGGTCAGCGTGGCGTGTGCTTCGTCCGTGCGCGTGAGGGCGACGGCGTGGTGCTCACGACGTACGGCCGGTCGAGCGGGTTCTGCGTCGACCCGATCGAGAAGAAGCCGCTCAACCACTTCCTGCCGGGCACGTCGGTCCTGTCGTTCGGCACTGCGGGGTGCAACCTCGCTTGCCGCTTCTGCCAGAACTGGGACATCTCCAAGTCGAAGGAGACCGACACCCTGGCCGATTCCGCCTCTCCCGAAGCGATCGCGCGGCGCGCGCAGGAGCTCGGCTGCTCGAGCGTCGCGTTCACCTACAACGACCCGGTCATCTTTCTCGAGTACGCGGTCGACGTGGCCGACGCGTGCCGGGCGCTCGGCATCCATCCCGTCGCGGTGACCGCCGGATACGTCTGCTCCGAGCCGCGCGCCGAGCTCTACGCGCACATGGACGCGGCCAACATCGACCTCAAGGGCTTCACGGAGGACTTCTACCGTCACGTCGCAGGCGGCCACCTCGGTGCGGTGCTCGACACGCTCGAGTACGTGGTCAACGAGGCCGACACGTGGGTCGAGCTCACGACGCTCCTGATCCCCGGTCACAACGACGGCGACGACGAGCTCGACCGCATGACGACCTGGGTGGTGGAGCACCTCGGGCCCGACGTGCCGATGCACTTCACCGCGTTCCACCCCGACTTCCGCATGCTCGACGTGGCCCACACCCCACCGGAGACGCTCACGCGCGCCCGGCGTATCGCCCGCGCCAACGGCGTGCGCTACGCCTACACGGGCAACGTGCACGATGTCGACGGAGGCAGCACGTTCTGCGCCGGGTGCGGCACCCGTGTCATCGAGCGCGACTGGTACCGCCTCGGCGAATGGCGGCTCACCGACGACGGCCGCTGCACGACCTGCGGCACGCCGCTCCCGGGACACTTCGCCGGCGCGCCCGGAACGTGGGGACCACGCCGCCAGGCGGTCCGGCTCGCGCCGCGGGAGCGATCGTGACCGCGCGACGCCCGGCGGTCGCGGGCCGTTTCTACCCCGACGACCCGTCGATCCTCGCGGCGACGGTCGACGACCTGCTCGCGAACGCACGCGACGGGCGACGCGCGACGGCGGCCGTTGGCGACGCCCCCAAGGCGGTCGTCGCCCCGCACGCCGGCTACATGTACTCGGGGCCGGTCGCGGCCCACGCGTACGTACCGGTCGAAGCCCGGCGCGATCGCGTCGAGCGGGTCGTGCTGCTCGGACCCGCGCACTACATCCCCACCCGGATCGCGCTCTCGGGTGCGGACGCGTTCGTGACCCCGCTCGGCGTCGTGCCCGTCGACGCCTCGGCTCGGGTCCTGCTCGCCGGTGCCGACCAGGTCCTCGTCGACGACGCCGCCCACGCCCCCGAGCACAGCCTCGAGGTCCAGCTGCCGTTCCTCCAGCGGGTGCTCGACGGGTTCACCCTCGTCCCGATCGTGGTCGGCCAGGCGACCGACGACGCGATCGCGGCGGTGATCGACGCGCTCTGGGGCGGGCCCGAGACGCTCGTCGTCGTGAGCACCGACCTCAGCCACTACCTGGATCACGACACCGCCGCCGCGATCGACCGCGAGACGGCGGCCGCGATCGTCCGGCGCGACGCGGCCGCGATCGGCGCGACCGCCGCCTGCGGGGCGCGGCCCCTGCGCGGCCTGCTCCTCGCCGCGACGCGCTCCGGCCTCGACGTCGAGCTCGTCGCGCTGCGCGATTCCTCCGACGCGGGTGGGCCACCGGACCGCGTCGTCGGCTACGGGGCGTTCGCGCTGCGATGAGCATCGCGTCGACGACCGGCGTCGAGCGCCGCCCCGCGGACCCGCTGGCGGAGCTCGCGGTCACCACGGTGCGCGTCGCGCTCACGCAGGGGAGCTCGTGGGCGCCGGACCGCGAGGATGTTCCGGCCGCGTGGTGGGAGCCCGGCGCGTGCTTCGTGACGCTCGAACGCGACGGTGCGCTCCTCGGCTGTGTGGGCGGGCTCGAGCCGATCGAGCCGCTGGCGCGCGACGTGTCGCGCCACGCGCTCGGTGCCGCGTTCGGCGACCCGCGCCTGCCCGCCATCGACGCCGACGACTTCGAGGCGATGAGCGTCAAGGTCTCGGTGCTCTCGGCCCTCGAGCCCGTCGACGCGCGCTCCTACGAAGAGCTCGCGACCATGGTGCAGCCGGGCGTCGACGGCGTCGTCGTCCGAGACGGGTTGCGGCGCGCCACGTTCCTGCCGAGCGTGTGGCCCAAGGTCGACTCGGTCGACGACTTCCTCGCCCTGCTCTGGCAGAAGGCCGGGCTCGCGCCCGGTCACTGGTGCGACACGATCGTGTCGCGCTACGACACCACCGAGCACCGCAGCCCCGGCCCGCGCCGCCTCGCCTGAGCCTCCTCTGCCCTCAGCTCGCGAGCTGCTCCGGCGGCGTCGCACGCCGCGAGCGGCGCGGACGGCGCGGACGGATGGGCCGAGCCAGGAGGTCGTCGATCGACAGGGTGCCGCGGCGGATCAGGTTCCGCTCACGGGCCGTCGAACCGCCCCAGACCCCGTGCTCCTGCCCGGTGACCAGCGCGTACTCGAGGCACGCCCGGCGCACCGGGCAACGCACGCACACGCGGCGCGCCGAGCTCGGCTCCCCCTGCTCGGGGAAGAACATCCCCACCGACCGTTCTCGGCACGCGGCCTCTGCCCTCCAGCGGACGTCCTCCGCCGGCGTGAAGCGCGACAACGCCTCCATCTGCCCCTCCTGCCCGACCCCTCCAAACCGCCCAAAGTGTATCCAGAAGCACGAAGAGTGAAAACCCCTCAAATCGTATCCGGCCCGGAGGCCGGGTTCGGAGCCGCGCCGTCGCACCGTCAGCGGCCGTCCTCGCCGGGTCGACGCGACCGCCCGACCTCGTTCCGATCGCGTCGCCCGCGTCGGCGCTCGAGGGCGTGTGGCAGCCGACGGGCAAGCTCGTCGACGGACGCCCCACGGTCTACGAGACGTTCCTGCGGCCCGACCCGGTCCACACGAGCCTCGTGACCCCCGTGGTGTGGATGGACCGCACGCTCCTCCGGGGCGCGCTCTAGAACGGGCTGCAAGTCCCGGGCGGCGGGCCGTGGCGGCACGGCGCGCAGCTCGCGCCGCTCGACGACCCCGGCGTCGTCGCCGCGTTCGACGGGGGTTCCGGCTCGACGCGTCGCGGGGCGGTTACGTCGCCGAGGGGCGGACCGTCCGGCCCCTCGTCGACGGCCGCGCGTCGCTCGTGATCACCGGCGAGGGCACGGCGTCGGCCGGGCAATGGGGTCGGGACGCGACGCTCGACGGGACCCGCGACTTCGTCGCGATGTCCGGCCGTTGACCGAGACGGTGCAGCGTCGTTGCCAAGATTCCGTCAAGAGAGGCCGGGCTCTCAGCGAACCTTCAGGGCGCGCTGGGACGATCCCCGCGATGTCCAGGGCCGGCCAGCGACCCGAGCGCGCGCGCCGGTGCGCGCCGTGAGCACGACGGTCGCGCCCGCGCCGCGGGCGACCGCGCGACGCCCTCCCGCCCCGGCCCAGGCCCGGCGCGCGGACCAGGCATGGATCGTCGGGGTCGTCGTCGCGGTCAACGGGCTCGTGGCGATCGGTCTCTGGTTCCGCCACGGCGGTATGGCGAACGCCGGCGGTCCGGGCGCGGTACCGACCGCGATCGGCCAGATCACCGGTCTCGTCGGCGCCTACGTCGTGCTGGTCCAGCTGCTGCTGATGGCGAGGGTGCCGTGGCTGGAGCACCACGTCGGGCTCGACCGGCTCGCCGTGTGGCACCGCTGGAACGGCTTTGCGGCGGTATGGCTCCTCGTCGCGCACACCGTCTTCATCACGTGGGGGTACGCCGAGAGCAACCGCGAGTCGTTCGTCGGTCAGACCTCCGACTTCGTGAACCACTACCCCGACGTCCTCATGGCCTTCGTCGGGCTCGGGCTGTTGCTCGGCGTCGCGTTCACGTCGGTCCGCTACGCGCGCCGGCGGCTGCGTCGCGAGACCTGGTACACGATCCACCTGTACGCGTACCTCGCGGTCGCGCTCGGGTTCGCGCACCAGCTCGCCGTGGGCAACGACCTGAGCGGCGACGCCGTCGCGCGCGCGTGGTGGGTCGCGTTGTACGTCGCGGTGATCGGCTCGATCCTCGCGTGGCGCGTGGGCGGCCCCTTGCGCTTCAACGCGCGTCACCGGCTGCGCGTGCACAGCGTGGCCCGCGAGGCGCCGGGTGTCGTGTCCATCTATCTCAGCGGCCGCGACCTCGACCGGATCGACGCACAGCCCGGCCAGTTCTTCCTGTGGCGGTTCCTCACCCGCGACGGCTGGTGGAAGGCGCACCCGTTCTCCTTGTCGGCCCGGCCGACCTCACGCCGCCTGCGCATCACGGTCAAGGAGCTGGGCGACCACACCCGCACGCTGCAACGTCTGAGGCGTGGCACCGGCGTGTTCGCGGAAGGGCCGTACGGCACGTTCACGGCCGATCGCCGCACCCGCCGCAAGGTGCTCATGGTCGCGGGCGGCATCGGCATTACGCCCGTGCGCGCGCTCTTGGAGGCGTTCCCGGCGGGGAGCGGCGACGTGACCCTGCTGTACCGCGTCGCGACCGACGACGACGCGATCTTCCGCGACGAGCTCTCCGAGCTCGCGTCCTCGCGGGGCGTCGAGATCCACCTCGGCGTCGGCACCGACATCGGTGACGACGAGACCGACCGGCTCGGCATCCCGGCGATCCGCGCCATCGTCCCCGACGTGCGCGAGCGCGACTGCTTCGTGTGCGGACCGCCCGCGCTCGTCGACGCGGTGTGCCGGCGTCTGGAGCGGCTCGGCGTGCCGAAGAGGCGGATCCACTACGAACGGTTCGAGCTCTGATGCGCCGGGTCGTCGCAGTCGTCGTGGGCACGCTCGGCGGGCTCGCCCTGCTGGCCAGCTTCCACACCAGCGCGACCTCGAGCCTCCGTGCGACCGCGCCGAGCACGGCGAGTCGGCCGCCCGCGACCGCCCCGCCGCCGCAGGGTTCCGGCACCGGCGCGTCGGGCGCGCCCGGATCGACGTCGGCGCCGTCGACGACCACCACCGCGCCCGGTGGCCGGCGCACCATCGACGGCCCCTCCGTGTCGACCCGCTACGGCGACGTGCAGGTCCGGGCGGTGGTCCAGGGCGGTCGTCTCGTCGACGTGCAGGCGCTCACGCTCCCGAGCGATCGCGAACGCTCGGCCCGGATCAGCGACTTCGCCGGGCCGGAGCTGCACGACGAGGCACTGCAGGCCCAGAGCGCGAACATCGACGTCGTGTCGGGGGCCACGTACACCAGCGAGGGCTACGCGCAGTCGCTCCAGGCCGCGCTCGACCGCGCCGGCATCCACTCCTAGCGCGCGACCGTGCGGCGGGCGGAGCAGATCTGGGGCACGGTGGTGAGCGTCGACGTGCGCGACGCACGCGACGGCGCCGATGTCCCCGGCGCTCTCGACGCGGTGTTCGCGTGGTTCAAGCGTGTCGACGACCTGTTCAGCACGTGGCGCGACGACACCGAGGTGCGTCGTATCGGACGGGGCGAGCTCGACGTCGCCGAAGCCAGCCCCGAGGTGCGGACCGTCCTCGCGTTGTGCGACGAGGTGCGGGTCGAGACCGCCGGAGCGTTCGACATCACGGTCGGGGCGCGGGCCGCAGAGGAAGTGGATCCGTGGCCCGGTCTCGCGCCGCTCGACCCGTCGGGCCTCGTGAAGGGCTGGGCGGTGGATCGGGCCGCGTCGATGCTGCAGGACGCGGGTGCGCGCGCGTTCTCGATCAACGCGGGCGGCGACGTCGCGGTGCGCGGACAACCGGCGCCGGGCACCGCGTGGCGGGTCGGGATCCGGCATCCGTGGGAGCCCGACAAGGTCGCCGCCGTGGTGGCCGTGGTCGACACCGGCGTCGCGACGTCGGGGCGGTACGAACGCGGCGACCACGTCCTCGACCCGCGGACGGGACGGCCCGCGACCGCGCTGACGTCCGCGTCGGTGATCGGCCCCGATCTCGCGCTCGCCGACGCGTACGCGACCGCGCTCGTCGTCATGGGCGTCGACGGGCTGCGCTGGATCACCGGCGTCGCGGGCTACGCGGCGATGGCGATCACCGACGAACGCCGCGTCCTGTCCACCCCCGGTTTCGCCCGCCACCGCGTGCCGGCGATCGCCGACGACGCGTGACGACGACCGCGCTCAGGCGACGGAGCGGCGGGCCCGGCCCGCGACCGACTGGCACGCGTCGACGAGCACCGGGATGAAGCGATCGGCGCCGAGGACGCAGGCGCCGTGGTCGCCGTCGACCTCGTGCACGGTCGCTTCGGGGATCGCGGCCGCGAGCTTGCGCTGACGGATCGGCGAGATCAGCCGGTCGCGTGCGGTGACGACCACCGCGGCGGGCACGTCCACCTCGCCGATCCAGGCATGCGACGAGAAGCGGCCGAGCGCGGCCATCGCCCCCATCGCCGCGAGCGGGTTGCAGCGCCGCATCTCGTCGAAGGCCCACGCCGGCAGCCGGCGCCCGAGCGTGGTCACCTCGTCGATGATGTCGATCGGCGCGACGGTGCCGTCGTGCGCGGCCGTGCCGGTCGCGCCGTCGCTCTGTCCCCGCGCGTGCAGCGCGCTCGCGGCGCGCGCCGCCAGCGTGGCGCCGAGCATCCCGCGGAAGAACACCTGCTCCCGCCACGTCCCCGCGAAGTTCCGCGCCGTCGCGCAGAGCACGAGGCCGGCGACGCGCTCGGGGTGACGGCGCCACGCCAGCTGCGCAACCACGCCACCGAGCGAGTAGCCGACGAGGATCGCGGGGCCGGTGCCGAGCGCGTCGACGAGGGCGGCGACGTCATCGGCGCAATCGGAGACGCGGAAGTGCCCGTCGACGGGCAGGCCGCGGCCGTGACCGCGCAGGTCGACCGCGGCGACCCCGAAGTGCTCGCGCAGCGGTGCGAACGCCGGGAACCAATTGAGCGAGCCCGTCGCCCACAGCCCGTGGAGCAGGATCAGCGTCGGTGATCCGGGCGGTCCGGGTGCGTGGTACACGTGCCCGTGGCCACGTCCCGGAAGGTGCACACGCGCGCCGGCGGGGAACGTCGCCTCGGTCACCCGTTGCAGGCTCATCGTGATGACGTTCACGCGCCGGTCCCCCTCCCGCGCGGTCGGAGCACCTGTCTACCCGATACCGGGCGGCCCCACGCGCACCCTGCCCAGGTCGGCCATCTGCTCGAACATCTTGCGGACCTCGGCCTTCTGCACCTTGTCGGTCCCGGTGCGCGGGAGCTCCGCGACCACGAGCACACGCTGCGGCGCCTTGTAGTCGGAGAGCCGTTCGCGGGCCCAGTCCACGAGCTCCTGGGGCGTGACCGACGTCCCCGCGCACGGGATCACGGCCGCGGCTGGGACCTCACCCTTGCGCTCGTCGGGCAGGCCGACGACGACCGCTTCGGAGACGGCCTCGTGCTGCTCGAGGACCTGCTCGACCTCGACCGCGAACACGGAGTAGCCGCCGTGCTTGATCACGTCCTTCTTGCGGCCCGCGAACTCGACCAGCCCGAAGCGCCGTTTGCGCGCGAGGTCGCCGGTGCGCAACCAACCGTCGGGGGTGAACGCGTCGCGCGTCGCGTCGTCGCTGCCGTGGTAGCCGCGCATCACACCGGGACCCTTGACCGCGAGCTCGCCCACCTCGCCGCGGTCGAGCTCCCCGCCCCCGTCGTCGACGACCTTCATCTTGACGCCCGGCATCGGGAAGCCGAGCAGCCCGCGGAGGTGCAGCGGGATGCCGGGCGGTGAGAGCTTCACCGCGACGCCACCGCCGAGCTCCACCATCCCGTACCCGTCGAAGAACGCGGCCGAGCCGAGCGACGAGTGCACGAGCGGGAGCGTCACGATCGCGCCCATGCGCTGGAACCGCTGCGCGAGGTCGTAGGGCATCGCGTCCGCGCCCGACGCCCAGATGCGCACGGAGCGCAGGTCGCGCTGCTCCGCCCCGGCCTCGAGCATCATGCGATACATCGCCGGGACGCCGACGAACATCGTCGCCCGGCGCGACTCGATCGCGTCGAGTGCGGTGTCGGGCCGGAACTTGCGCAACAGGTAGACGGGTATGCCGAAGCAGGCCTGGATGACGAGCATCGAGAAGCCGGCGATGTGGGCGACGGGCATGCCGGTGACGCCCTCGTCGCGGCGCAGCGCGGACGGGTACAGCACCGCCTTCGCCGACTGCCCGACGAGGGCGCGGTGGGTGAGCTGCGCGCCCTTCGGCTTGCCGGTCGTCCCCGAGGTGTAGAACAGCGCCGCCACGTCGTCGGGCGAGAACGGCACGGCCTCACCGGGCTCCGCCCCCTCCACCTCCGCGGTCGAGCGGATGACGAGCGCGGCCTGTGAGTCGTCGATCACGTACGCGACCTCGTCGTCGCGCATCTTGGGGTTCACCGGCACGGCGACACCGCCGGCGCGCCCGACGGCGAGGCACAGGAGGAACAGCGCGTAGCCGTTGGGCGTCGCGACGACCACCCGGTCACCGGGCGAGATGCGCTCGCGGACGGCCGCACCCCAGCGCGCCACGCGGTCGGCGGCCTCGACGTAGGTGAGCGTCAGGCCGTCGTCGCCGTCCTCCGTGACGAGGCGGCGGTCGCCGTGGACGCGGGCGAGGTGCTCGAGCAGCGTTCCCGTGCCGACCTCGCTCGAACGGAGCAGCTCGAGCCGGTCACGCAGGGACATGGCCCGGATCGTACGCGCGGGGAACAATGTCGTCCATGGAGCGGCTCACGGGAATCGACGCCGGGTTCCTGTACATGGAGACGCCGACGCAACACATGCACACGCTCAAGGTCGCGCGCCTCGACCCGTCGACGGTTCCGGCCGGCTACTCGTTCGCGCGAGTCCTCGACGTGCTGGGTGATCGGCTGCACCTCCTGCCCGCGTTCCGCCGGCGTCTCGTGACCGTGCCGCTCCGGCTGCACCATCCGGTCTGGATCGAGGATCCCGACTTCGACCTGGCCCGCCACGTGCACCGGACGGTGCTCGTCGACGGCGACCGGGACACGCTGGACGACGTGATGTCGGACATCGCGAGCACACCACTCGTGCGCAGCCGGCCGCTGTGGGAGTTGTGGGTGGTGGAGGGGCTGACCGACGGCACCGTCGTGTTCGTCGCCAAGATCCACCACTGCCTCGCCGACGGGGTGCGCGCGGCGGAGCTGCTCATGAGCGTCCTCGACGCGGCGCCGGACGCACCGGCGACCGCGCCGGCCGCGCCCTGGCACGGCGAGCCCGTCCCGTCGCGCACGCGCCTGCTCCGCGACGCGATCGTCGACCTGGTACGCGACCTCCGTGGACTGCCGGACCTGGTCGTCCGCACGTTCCGCGGCCTGCGGGCCGCGCTGCGGGGGCGCCGGACACGCGCCGTGTCACCGCCGGCTCCGTTCACGACGCCGAAGCTGCGCTTCAACACCGCGCTCACCCCGCGACGCCGCTACGTCACCATCTCCGTGTCGCTGCGCGACGTGAAGGACGTCAAGAACGCGTTGGGATGCACCGTCAACGACGTCGTCCTCGCGTTGTGCGCGGGCGCGCTGCGCGCGTACCTCGCCGAGCGCGACGAGCTGCCCGAACGCGCCGTGATCGCCGGCGTGCCCGTGTCGACCCGCGCGGTGGGCGCACGCGATGGCTCCCGCTCGGCCAACAACGTCTCGAACCTGTTCGCGAGCCTGCCGGTGCAGCTCACCGACCCCGTCGCGCGCGTGCACGAGATCCACGAGACCATGAAGGGGGCCAAGGCCCAGCTCAACGAGCTCGGCGTCGACATGCTCGCCGACTGGTCGGAGCTCACGCCGCCGGTTCCGTTCGCGGCGCTCGTCGGTCTGTACTCGCGCCTCGGTCTCGCCCGCCACCACCGTCCGCCGATCAACCTCGTCGTCTCCAACGTCCCCGGTCCGACCGAACCGCTGTTCATCGGCGGCGCGCGCCTGCTCGCGATCTCGTCGATGGGCCCGATCCTCGAGAACATCGGGCTCAACGTGACCGTGTGGAGCTACCTCGACGAGCTGACGTTCGGGATCGTCGCGTGCACCGACCACATGCCCGACGTCCGCGCCCTCGCCGACCACGTGCCCGGCGCGCTCGACGAGTTGCGCGACGCCGTGTCGCGCGCCGCGACCAGGCCCCTCGCGTAAGAGGGTGGTTCCGCCCCGGGCCGCTCCCGCTGGTCGCCACTGCCCCGTCGACAGGCGGGGCCGGGCTGGGTACGTTCCGTTCCGACGCACGGTGCGGTTCGGAGGTGTGGCATGAAGCGGTTGTCCGGCATGGACGCGGCCTTCCTCTACATCGAGACGCCGAGCCAGCACATGCACGTGGTCGGCACGCTCGTGCTCGACCCGTCGACCATGCCGGGCGGCTACTCGTTCGACATGTTCCGCGAGATGCTCCGCAGCCGGTTGCACCTGCTGGCGCCCTTCCGGCGCCGCATCGTGGCGGTCCCGCTCAACCTCGGTCACCCGTTCTGGATCGAGGACCCCGATTTCGACCTCGACGCGCACATGTTCCGCGTGGCGGTCCCCTCGCCCGGCGGGATGCGCGAGCTCGCAAGCATCGTGGGCGACATCGCGGGCCGCCCCCTCGACCGCAACCGGCCGTTGTGGGAGATGTGGGTGGTCGAGGGGCTCGAGCACGGCCACGTCGCGGTGGTCGCGAAGATCCACCACTGCTCGATCGACGGCGTGTCGGGTGCCGATCTCATGGTGAACCTCTTCGACCTGGAGCCCGACGCGGCACCCACGCCGCCCGATGCCGAGTGGCAACCCGAGCCCCTGCCCTCACAGCTCACGCTCGCCCGCGCCGCGCTCGTCTCCCAGCTCAAGCTGCCGGTCGGGATCGCGAGCACCGCGGTGAAGACGGGTCAGGGCCTGGTCCGGTCACGCCGGCAGCAACAGAGCGTTCCCGAGCCGGCCGACGAAGTTCCGCGGAGCGGCGCGCCCGCAACCCCCTTCAACCGCGCCATCACGCCGCACCGCAGCGTCGCGTACGGGCGCGTCGCGCTCGACGACGTGAAGGCGGTGAAGCGCGCGACCGACACGAAGGTCAACGACGTGATCCTCGCCGCGTGCACGACGTCGCTGCGGAGCTGGCTGCTCGCGCACGGCGGCCTGCCCGAGGTCCCGCTGGTGGCCGCGTGCCCGATGGCGATGCCCGTCGAGGGCGACGGTGAGCGACCGACGAACGCGATGACGATCATGACCGTCCCGCTCCCCGTGCAGCTCGCCGACCCGCTCGCGCAGCTGCGGTCCATCCACGACGCCTCCACCCGCGCGAAACGGGGCGCCCAGGCCCTCGGCGTGGACGTGCTCCAGGGTTGGGCCGAGTACACCGCGCCGACGCTCGTGAGCACCGCGCTGCGGATCTACTCCGACCTCGACCTCGCGTCACGTCACGGACCGCTCGCGAACCTCATCGTCTCCAACATCCCAGGACCGCCGCTGCCGCTCTACTGCGCGGGCGCCCGCCTGGTCGGGACCTACCCGATGGGCCCGCTGATGGAGGGGATCGGGCTCAACCTCACCGTGCTCAGCAGCATGGGCAACGTGGACTTCAGCGTGATTGCGTGCCGGGAGCTCGTCGCCGACGTCTGGGACCTCGCGACCGGCTTCGAGGACGCGGTGCTCCAGCTCGTGAAGGCGACGGCGCCCTCGACCCCGTAGCTGCGACCCAGCCCGTACGCTGCCGCCGTGCTCGTCGACAGTCACGTCCACGTCGTGTCGCGCGACCACGGGACCCATCCGCTGCGCCCGAACCATCCCGGGCTGACGTGGATCACCGAGCACGCGTGCGAGACCGAGGAGTACGCGGCGCTCATGGATGCGAACGGCATCGGGCACGCGGTTCTGGTGCAGGCGATGGGCGCGTACACCGACGACAACAGCTACTGCGTCGAGAGCGCGAATGCGGACGCGCGTCGCTTCGCGTCCGTCGTGTACGTCGACGCGCACGGTGACGACCCGGCGTCCACGCTGGACCGATGGGTCGCGCGCGGCGCGACCGGCGTGCGGATCGTCGCCGTTACCGGCCCGCTCGACGATCCCGCAGTCGAGGCGCTCTGGGACCACGCGGCGACGGCGGGGATCCCGATCGTGGCGACCATGCTCGCCCCGGAGCTCGCCCACCTGCCCGGGCTGCTCGAGCGCTACCCCGACGTCTCCGTCGCCCTCGACCACTGCGGCTTCCCGGACCTGTCCGGCGGACCGGGCTACCCCGCGGCGCGTCCGCTGTTCGAGCTGGCCGCGTTCCCGAACCTGCACGCGAAGGTGTCGACCAACGCGCTCGACCTCGCGGTGGAGGGCCGTGGCGACCCGCGCGACTTCGTCGCCGCGATGGCCGAGGCCTACGGCGCCTCGCGGCTCCAGTGGGGCTCCGACTGGTCGCAGACCCACGACCGTCCGTTCGCCGACCTCGTCGCGTACGCGAGGCGTTCGTTCTCGGTGCTCGCCGACGACGCGCGGTGGCCGTTGGGTGACACGGCCCTGGCGTTCTGGTTCGCGTCCGCGCCGTCGTAGGCCGTACCGCCGTACGCGCCCACGAGCGCGGGCCGGACACCCGCGGGAGCGATCGCGGCCGCGCGGCGCGCCTGGAGCCCCCGCGCGAGTCGCGGCACACCGGTCGCAAGGGCGTATCCGAGGCCGAGGAGCGCGACGGCGACGATGCCGTCGGCCCAGAAGTGGTTGGCGGTCACGACCACGACGAGGACCGTCAGCACCGCGTGGCCGGCCGCGAGCCATCGCCACGGGCTGGTGCTGACCGCGACCACGACCACGCCGACGAGGACGGCCCACGCGACGTGGATCGACGGCATGGCCGAGAGCTGGTCCGCCATGCCCCTCCCCGTCGGCCCGTACACCGACTGGCCGTAGCGCAGCGCGGTGTCGACGAAGCCGACCTCGGGCAGCATGCGCGGCGGCGCTACCGGGATCATCTGCACCAGCAGGCACGCGCCCGTCGCGATCGCGATCGTGTTGCGCACGACCGGGTAGCGGTCGCGGTGACGCACCCACAACCAGATGAGGAACGCGATCGTGATCGGGAAGTGGAGCCCTGCGTAGTACAGGTTGCTGAGACGCACGATCGAGGGGTACGGCAGGACGAGCCGTTGCAGCGACACCTCGCTCGGCAGGTGGAGCACGCGCTCGATGTGCCAGATCTCGCGCCCGTGCGCGATGGCGCCCGTGACGCGGGTGATCGACTGCGCGGCCGCGTACTGCCACATCCCGAAGAGCGCGAACACGATCGCCGCCTCGCGGGCGAAGCCGCGCGTGCCGACGATCCAGCCGCGCGTGCTGCGCGTGGTCAGGGCGACGAGCACCGTGAGGACCACGACGATGACGGCCGCGTCCTGCCACGTCACCCAGAAGCTCGGCACGGCGCCAGTCTGCCACGCGCTCCCGAGCGCGTTCCGGGGGTGGTCAGAGGTCGGGGGTGTCCTTCGGGATCAGGTCGTCGTGCGCGGCGCCGTCCACCTCGAGCAGCTTTCCGGTGATCCACGACGCCGCCGGTGAGGCGAGGAAGAGCACCGCGTCGGCGATGTCGCGAGGCGTGCCGTTGCGCCGCATCGGGGTGCGCCGGAGCATCTCCTCCCGCACCGAGGGCTCCATGCGCGACAGGTACCAGCGCAACGCGTCGGTCTCGACGGCACCGGGCAGCACCGCGTTCACGCGGATGCGCGGCGCGAGATCCTCCGCCGTCACGCGGGTGAGCTGCGCGAGAGCAGCCTTCGTCGTGCTGTGGATCAACGACGTGCGGCTCGCCTTCACGCCGGCGACGGAGCCGATGTTCACGACCGCGCCACCGCCGTGCGCGAGCAGGTGCGGCACCGCGAGGCGGACGAGCTCGAACGGTACCGACACGTTGAAGTGGAACGACGCCTCGAGCTGCTCGACCCTCGTGTCGAGATAGGGCGGCGAGACCGAGCCGCCCGCGTTGTTGACGACCACGTCGACGCGTCCGAGCTCGGCGGCGGTCTGCTCGACGAGCCGTTCCAGCATCGTGAGGTCGTTCACGTCGCCGGCGACGGCCAGCGCGCGCCGGCCGCGCTCTCGGATGTCGGCCGCGACGGTGTCGAGGTCGTCGGCCGAGCGCGCGACCACGGCGACGTCCGCTCCGGCCTCGGCGAAGCGGCGCGCGATCTCGGCGCCGATGCCGCGGCTCGCGCCGGTCACGATCGCCACCTTGCCCGGGAGGGTGAACTCGTCCATGACGTCGCGGTCTAGCAGGCCGGCCCGCGCGGCTGCCATCGTGTCGCCATGAAGGTGTGGCAGGTGCACGAGTACGGGCCTCCGGGTGAAGCGCTGCGTCTCGACGACGTCGACGTTCCCGAGCCCGGAGCGGGTCAGCTGCGCGTCGCGGTCCGCGCCGCCGCGCTCAACCTCAACGACGCCGACATGTGCCGCGGGATCTACCCGACGATCGCGCCCCCGTTGCCGTTCGCGTTGGGCATGGAGGTCACCGGGACGGTCGACGCGACCGGGCCGGGGCTCGACGGATGGCTCGGTCGGCGGGTCGTCGCGGTCCCGGTCGGTGGCCACGGCGGCTACGCCGAACAGGTCCTCACGCCGGTCGCGATGACGTTCGACGCGCCGAGCGCGCTCGACGACGAGCACGCGGCCGCGTTCATGGTCGCGTTCCACACCGCGCACCTCGCGCTCCACCGCCGCGCCCGGCTGCAACCCGGCGAGACGCTGCTCGTCCACTCGGCCGCGGGCGGCGTCGGGTCCGCCGCGTTGCAGCTCGGCGTCGTCGCAGGTGCGCGTGTGCTCGCGACCGCGGGCGGGCCGGCGAAGGTCGCGCGCTGTCGCGAGCTCGGCGCGGAGCTCGCGATCGACTACCACACCGACGACTTCGCCGCCCGCGTGCTCGACGCGACCGACGGGCGCGGTGCGGACGTGATCTGCGACCTCGTCGGCGGCGAGGTCGCGCTGCGCTCGTTCGCCTGCATCGCCCGTGAGGGTCGGTACCTCGCGGCGGGCTTCTCGGGCGGCCAGGCCTTGGGCGAGGCCGGTCTGCCGCCGCGCGCGGTCGCGAAGGGCAACTTCTCGATCGTCGGCGTGATGATGAGCTGGAACGACGCGCCGACCGCGGCGGCGCGCGCCGCCGGCTTCCTGCCGTTCTCGCGCGAGGTGGGCGAGGAGATCCACCGCGACCTGGTGCGGTTGCTCGACGCGGGACGGATCCGTCCGCAGGTCGGCGCGGTCGTGCGCTTCGACACCTTGCCCGACGCGCTCGAGGCGCTCGAGGCCGGCCGGACCATCGGCAAGACCGTGGTCCGCGTGACGAGCTGAGCGGAGCGACTCGGGAGCGGAGCACGAGCTGAGCGGAGCGACTCGGGAGCGGAGCACGAGCTGAGCCGAGCAACTCGGGAGCGGAGCCAGTGAGTTCGGTACGGTCTCGCTCGTGGACCTCATCGACACCCTCCGCACTACTGCATCCGTCCGCGAGTTCCGGCCCGACCCCGTGCCCGACGACGTGCTCGCGCGCGTCCTCGACACCGCGCGCTTCGCGCCGAGTGGCGGCAACCGCCAGGCGTGGCGCGTCGTCGTGGCGCGCGATCCGGCGGTGCGGCGCGCGCTGCGCGACCTCTACCTGCCGCCCTGGTACGACTACCTCGCGATCCGTCAACACGGGCTCGTCCCGTGGGCGCCGGTCACCGACGAGGCCGCGGAGCAGGCCGCGCTCGCGGACGCGCCGGGCATCGGAGCTGCGGCCGCGTCGGGACCCGGAGGGTTCGCGGAGCATCTCGACGAGGTGCCTGTGCTCCTCGTCGTGCTCGCCGATCTCCGCGGCCTCGCGGCCGTCGACCGCGGTTTCGCGCGCTACACGTTCGCGGGCGGCGCGTCGATCTACCCGTTCGTGTGGAACCTGCTGCTCGCAGCGCGCTCCGAGGGGCTCGCGGGCGTGATGACCACGATGGCGATCCGCAACGAGGACGCGGTGAAGGCGCTCCTGCACGCCCCCGCGGAGGTCGCGGTGGCGGCGATCGTCGCCCTGGGGCGGCCGGTGCACCAACCGACGCGCCTCGGCCGCGCCCCGGTCGCGTCGTTCACCACCGTCGACCGCTTCGACGGCCCGTCCTTCGAGACGTCGTCCTAGCGCGAACACAGATGCGGCACTGAGCGTCGGAAACCGACGCTGAGTGCCGCATCTCCACGCTCTCCCGGCCCTCATGTCCGTCTCACCGACGGTCCCGGAGAGTGCGCCCACCGGACCGTCGTCGAGGAAGGGCAGCCACACCGGTGGGGGTCGAGCTCGAAGAGGCGAGATCGTCGGTCGCCGCGCTCGTCGACGACGGGCGCGTCCTCGAGCCACGCCTCGCGCGCCGGCGGCAGCGCACCGGTCTCGTGCTCGGCGTGCTCGTGGTCATCGGCGCCGGCTTCCGCCTGTGGGCCCTCGGCGTGCACAGACTCAACTTCGACGAGTCGTTCACCGCGATGGCCGGACGCATGTCGTTCAGCCGGATGATGGCGTACCTCCGCGCGCACGACTCGCACCCTCCGCTCGATTACCTGCTGCACGCGCCGCTCGCACGCGCGGGCGTGAGCGAGCTCGTGCTGCGGTTGCCGTCGGTCGCGTGCTCGATCGGCGCGCTCGCGGTGTTCGCATGGTGGACGCGCCGGCGCGGCATCGCGGGCATCGTCGCGACCGCGCTGATGGCGCTCAGCGCGTTCCAGATCACGCACGGCCGCGAAGCGCGCATGTACGCGGAGCTGGAGCTGCTCGGCGTCGCCATCGCGGTGCTCGCGTGGACGTGGCTCCGGCGGCCGCGCCCCTGGCACGCGGCTGCGCTGGGTGCGCTGGTGCTCGCGGGTCTGCTGACCCACGTGTCGATGTTCCTGCTCGGCTTCGGGCTCGTCGCGATCCCCGGGCGTCGCACCGACACCGACGCGTGGCGTTGGCGGCTCGCGATCGCCGGTGCCGCTGCCGGGTGGGCGGTGCTGTGGGGGGCGACGTTCTGGGTCCAGGCCCACGGGGGGCACTCGGGGTGGATCCCGCGCACGTCGTGGCGCGGGCTCTCGGGCGCCGTCGCGCACCTCGTCACGCCGGACGCTTCGGCCCGGGTGATCGTCGTCGCGCTCGTCGTGCTCGGCGGCGTGATCCTGGTCCGCCGCGACCGCACGCTCGGTCGGGTGTGGCTGTGTTGCTTCGCCGTGCCGGTCGCGGTCGGTGCCGTCGCCGGTCTGTTCGCGCCGGTCGTGCTCGATCGCACGTTCACGCTCGTGGCGTGGGCGCCGCTGCTCGCGCTCGGCTTCGTCGTCGACGACGTGGCCCGGTGGCGGCGTTGGGTCGGGTGGGCGATGGCGACGATCGGGATCGTCGTGATGGTTCCTGCGGCCGCGCACGCGGTGACCGTGACGTCGGGCCCCGACACCGTGCTGCGCCGGCTCGCGAGCGACGCGCGCGCCGGCGACGTGGTCGCGGTGTTCCCGGCGTGGCGCGGTCCTGAGCTCGAATGGTCGCTCGGCGTACGTCACGGCGCGTCGTTCCGCCCCGTCGACCTCGGACTGCGAAACACGGCCGCCATCCGGCTCGGCGTCGAACGACCTTCCGGCCGGGTGTGGCTGCTCGACTGGCGACCGCCCGGTGCGACGCCGCCCACCTCCGCGCGGTGCGCGCCGACGTGGTCCTGGCACGGCAGCACCATCCTCTGCATCGGAGATGCGGCCAGCCTCGTCGGCCGCCGCTGAACACGCCGTCTTCGACGCGGCGGCACCCGTTCACGCTCCGGCAGCCCGGCGTTCGGCACGTCGCGCGAACATGGTGCCGATGACGACGACGGGTCCGCGCCACATCCGCCTCGACGGTCCGGCCAATTTCCGTGACCTCGGCGGCTACCCCACCGTGGACGGCCGTCATCTGCGCTCCGGTCGGGTGTTCCGCAGCGACTCGTTGTCGCACATGAGCGACGACGACGTCCGTCACGTCGCGGAGGAGCTGGGCGTGGTGACCGTCGTGGACCTTCGCGCGCGTCACGAGGTCGAGACGTTCGGTCACGGCCCGCTCGGCACGCGCGGCGTGATCGTGCATCACCTGCCCATCGTCGACGAGACCCGTCGGGAGCAGGCGAGTGACGCAGCGCAGGACCGGATCGACCCGGCCACGATGGGCCTCGACCGGATCTACGCGCTCATGCTCGGGCGCTTCGGGGACCGGTTCGTCGCGGTGTTGCGCATCGTCGCCGATCCGGCCAACCAGCCCGTCGTGTTCCACTGCGCCGCGGGCAAGGACCGCACCGGGCTCACTGCGGCGCTGCTGCTCGGCGCGCTCGGCGTCGACGACGACGTGATCGCGGGCGACTACGCGATCACCGCGGAGCACATGGACGAGCTGCTGCTGCGGCACCGCGCCCGCGCCGACGTCTCGAACGAGATGGCCGAGGTCTCCGAGTCGCTCTTCGCCGCGGAGGCCTCCGTGATGCGCGCCGTGCTCACCGACATCCGGGCGACGCACGGCTCTGCGGCCGACTACCTCCTCGCGCACGGCCTCGAGCCCGCGGCCATCGACGCGCTGCGCGCGTCCCTGCTCGAGTAGGGCCCGGCCCGCGGGTTGGCCGGCCCGGTCCACGGGTACCGTGTGAACCTTGCCGACCCGACGTTCTCAGCGCTTCCGCGTCCGGACGGCCGTGGCGGTGGTCGTCACGGCCGTCGCGCTCGCGGCGTGCTCGTCGTCGAAGAGCACCTCGACGCGCACGACGTCGAGCACGACCACCAGCACGACCGCAGCGTCCTCGGCCACGACCGCGCCGCCAGCGACGGGTGCCGCGGACTGGCCGACGTATCACCACGACCCCGCTCGCACCGGACGGGTGTCGACCGGCCCCGGTACGTCGGTGCACCGCGTGTGGTCGTCGCCCGCGCTCGACGGCGACGCGTACGCCGAGCCGGTCGTCGCGAACGGCATCGTCGTCACCGCGACCGAGAACGACACCGTGTTCGGGCTCGCGTCCGACACGGGCGCGCTGCGTTGGAAGACGCATCTCGGTGAGCCGATCCCGGGCGACCAGCTGCCCTGCGGCAACATCGACCCGAGCGGCATCACGAGCACACCCGTGATCGACCCCGGGCGGGGCGTCGTGTACGCGGTCGCGTTCGTGCAACCGGCGCACCACGAGCTCGTCGCGCTCGACCTCACGACCGGGGCCGTCCGCTGGCGCACCACGATCGACCCGCGCGGCGCGAACCCGAAGACCGAGCAGCAGCGCAGCGCGCTGTCGCTCGACGGCGACGAGGTCGTCGTGCCCTTCGGCGGGCTGTTCGGCGACTGCGGCGACTACCACGGCTACGTGGTGACAGCCGGTATCGATGGCGGCGGCATCCGCGCGACCTACATGGTTCCCGCCGCGCTCGCGGCCGCGGTCTGGGCGCCACCGGGCGCGACGACCGACACCAACGGCGACCTCTACGTCACATCGGGCAACGCGACCGAGTCACCGCAGAGCAGCGACCTCTCCGACTCGGTGATCCGTCTCTCGCGCACGCTCGCGTTCGTGAGTGCGTTCACGCCGTCCAACCGGGTCGCGCTGAGCGAGTCCGACGCCGACCTGGGCTCCGTGAGCCCGGCCCTGCTCGACGGCCGGCGACTGTTCCAGGTTGGCAAGCAGGGCGTCGGCTACCTCCTCGATGCCGACCACCTCGCGGGATCGGCGACCGTGCACCAGGGCAAGGTGTGCGGGTCCGCGTACGGCGGCACCGCGTACGCGCCACCGTTGCTGTTCGTCCCGTGCCGCGACGGCCTGGTCGCGCTGCGGACCAGTCCGACCACGTTCGCCGTGGCGTGGCACACGCGGTCGTTCGACGCCGGACCTCCGGTCGTCGGCGGCTCGACGGTGTGGAGCATCGACCTCTCCGACGACGCGCTCGTCGCGTTCGACGTGAGCACGGGTCGCGAGCTGTCCCACGTCGCCCTCGGCAACCTGGCGCACTTCACCACGCCGACGATCGTCGGCAACCGCGTGCTCGTGGCCTCGGGCGGGCACGTCGACGCGTACGGATCGTGAGCGCGGGCGGCTGCGTCCCCGCGCCTCACTGCAGCGCGAGGCCCCGCACGATGTCCCAGTTGCGCCAGTAGGGCGTCCCGGCCGGGCGACCGGGCCACGTCGACACGGTGCGGGCGAACGGGTGCAGCCCACCCCATCCGTCGACGGTGTAGCCGCGGGTGCCGTCGGCCAACAGCGCGACGCCGCGCGCGATGTCCCACGACGGCCACTGTGCCGACGCGACGACGCCGGGCGCCATCGGGTTCCGGCCGATCGCGAACGGGTGCAGGCCACCGTGGCCGTCGACGACATAGCCGCCCGTTCCCGACGCGTTGATCGTCACGCCGCGCGCGATGTCGTGTCCCGGCCAGTAGGCGCTGACGCGCGCGGTCGGCAGACGTGCGTTGCCCGTGGAGAACGCGTGCAGGCCACCCCAGCCGTCGAGCACGAAGCCCCCGGACCCGTCGGGGAGCATCGCGACACCGCGCACGATGTCCCAACCGGGCCAGTACGCGGTCGCGTGGATCGACGGCACCGACGGCGCGCCGCTCCGGAACGCGTGCAGGCCGCCCCAGCCGTCGATGACGACGCCCCACCCGGTCTTCGTCGTCGCGACGCCACGCGCGATGTCCCAACCGCGCCAGTAGGGGCCGCCCACGACCCTCGGCAGGCTCGCGGTCGCGCCGAACCCGTGCAGGCCACCCCACCCGTCGAGCTCCCAGCCGGCCACGACGCCCGAGGTCGGCGGTGTGACGGGACCCGTGGTCGTCGTGGTGGGCTGCGTGGTCGTCGTGGTCGTGGTCGTCGTGGTCGTGGTCGTCGTGGTCGGAGGTGGTGGTGGCGGCGAACCCGCGATCGCGTACGACGCGGGGTCGAACACGGTGCCGTGCTCGTCGGTCGGGTCGACCGTGATCGAGCTCGCGCCGACCGACACCTCGAGGAAGTGGAACGCGCCCCCGGCGGGCGGGGCGGGTGCGTTGCACGTGTGGCTGCCGCCGGCGATCGCGTACGCGTCGAAGCTGCTGCACGACCCGATCGAACCGAGGGGCGCGCCGCCTCCGCCGGTCACGTAGCTCACCATCGGCGAGCCGGCGATGGCGGGCCGGTTGCGCTCGTAGATGTGCGCGTGCCCGTTGAAGACGATGTTGACACCCGCGTTCGCGAGCACCTCTTCGAGCCCGTCGGGACCGTCGAGGTACGTGTCACTCGACTGGTTGGGGTCGTCCGAGTGCAACGGATAGTGGAAGAACGCGAACTTGGCCTTCGCGTCGGCGTGCGTGGCGAGGTCGTTCTGCAGCCACTGCATCTCGGCGCCGCACGCCGGGCAGCCGTTCACCGCCCCCTTCCAGTGCGCTTCGTAGTCGCTCTGGTAGTCGCCGTTCGCGTCGGCCCACGCGCCCTCGAGCATGTAGAAGCGGGCGCCGCCCCAGTCGAACGCGTACCACGCCGCGGCGTACGTCTGTGATTGCGGCATCTGGGTGAGACAGCAGTACGACACCTTGCCGAAGTACCCGCCCGACGACGCGACCGCACCATCGGCGGGCCAGTTCTGGAGATGCGCGTCGTTCGCGCTGAAACCGTGGTTGCCGAGCACCGCGAAGCCCGGGATGCTCGAGCCGATCTTGCCCCAGTAGTCGGGCGTGAAGACGTTGCCACCGCCGTCGTCGTCGCCGTAGTCGGTCTGGGTGCCCGTGTTGTACGCGTTGTCGCCGACCGTCACGACGAACTGCACACCACTCGCGGCGATCTGGGAGAAGACGTTCGCCTCGTCGGCGCCGCCCGCCCCGAAGTCGCCGATGACCGCGAACGAGAACGGCGTCCCCGGGTTGGGCGCGCTCTGGAAGACGGGTGACGGCGCGCTGCCGAGGAGGTCGGTACCTCCCTGTTGCAGCCGGTAGCAGTAGCGGGTGCCCGGCGACAACCCGTCGAGCTGTGCGTGGAACTGGGTCGCGTGCACCGAGCCGATCGTCACCGACACGCCCGACGCGGTCGCGCTCGCCGACGCGCAGTTGCCACCCGCGGGTCCGTACGTGACGATCGCGGCGGGCGACGCGGTGTCGGTCGCGAAGTTCACGAGCACCGCGGTCGACGACGCGTCCGTGAGGTACGGCGAGCGAACGAGCGCGGGGCCCGCGGCCCCCGCGCTCGTCGACCCGACCACGCCCGATGCCACCAGTGCCAGTGCGAGCGCCTGGCTCGCGAGCGCGGCGAAGGCCCGCCGCGCGCCGCGGGACTGCCCCATCTCCCCTGCGCCTCCTGCCCCGACCGCCCGTTGCCCCCGGCAGCACCCGTGCCCCAGTGCCGGAAACATGCCCAAACCTGACGATACCGGTAGAAGGGTACACATCGTCGTCGCGCCGGAAAAGGGACATGGACGGGCAGTTCTGCCCATTCGGCGCTACCGTCCTGGCCCGGATGAGGTGGGCCATGACGTGGGCTCGGGTGGGGGTTGCGATCCTGGTCACGGCGCTGCTCGCCCCCGCGTGCACGATCACGGGAGCGAGCGCAACGGTCGCCGCGGGGCGGCCCGGGCCGCCGCGGGCGCTCACGGTCGACGGCGACCGGGCACCGGTCGGCGTCGATCCCGACGACGTCGAGTTCGCGTGGCACGTGAGCGTCCGGCGCGCGGGTGCGGGCCAGGGCGCGTACCGCATCCTCGTCTCGACCCGGCCCGACCGGACTCCGCCCGACCGGTCCGTGGTCTGGGACAGCGGGGTGGTCGCGTCTGCGCAGCAGGCGTTCGTCGGGTACCGGGGTCCGCGGCTCGCGGCCGACCAGGCCTACTGGTGGAGCGTCGCGACCGCCGACGCGAGTGGGCGCTTCGGTGCGTTCGCTCCTGCGCAACGCTTCGTCACCGGGCTGCGCGACGGCGACTGGCGCGCGCAGTGGTTGCGTCCGGGTCCGCCGGGTCCGGTTCCCGAGGAGTACACCTACGTCCGCCACGACGCACGCCTGTCGGCGAGCCCGATCGTGCGCGCGGTGCTCTACGTCGCAGCCGCTCACCACGACGACGTGCACATCAACGGCGTGCACGCCGATACCGGCAACGCGTTCGCGTACCCGGACGAGCTCTACTACCAGGCGACCGACGTCACCGCGCTCGTGCGCGCCGGCCGCGTCAACAGCATCGGCGTGCTCCATCATTGGTACGGCGCGGGACAGGGCCGTCCGGCCGCGATCCCGGGTCTGCTGGTCGAGCTGTCGGTCCTGCACCGCGACGGCCGCCGTGAGCTCATCACGTCCGACGGCACGTGGAAGCAGCACGCGGCCGAATGGTTGCCCGCGCCGCCCCGCAACGACGAGGGCGACTTCGTCGAGCGTGTGGACGGTCGGCTGTCGCCCCTCGGTTGGGACCGGCCGGGCTTCGACGACCGGTCGTGGGCGGCAACGCCGGTGCTCGGCCCGGCGGGGACGCCGCCGTTCACCCATCTCGTGGCGTCACGGACCCGCATCGGCGAGCAGGCCGTGCCACCGGTCTCGGTGCGCGCGCTCCCGGACGGCTCCGTCGTCGCCGACTTCGGCGCGGTGATCGCGGCGCGGCCCGCGGTCACGTTCCGGGCCGGTCGGTCGGGCCGCGTCGTCGGTCTGCACGTCGGCTTCCTGCTCGACGCCGACGGGCACGTCTCCACGACGCGCGGCACCCAGGGCACCGACCTGCACGACGAGTACATCGAGCGGGCCGGGCGCCAGACCTTCGAGCCGCTCACGTATCTCGGCTTCCGGTACCTCGAGGTCACCCGACCCGGCGAGCCGATTCGGGCGTCGGACCTCACCGCATTCGCGCGCCACACCGTGCTTCCCGACGACGGCGCGACCTTCACGTCGTCGGATCCGTTCCTCGACCGCGTGTTCGCGCTGACCGAGCGGTCCGCGGCGTTCTCGGCCCAGGAGCAGTTCGTCGACACCCCGACACGCGAGAAGGGCCAGTTCCTCGCGGACGCGTTCAACGAGTCGCAGGCGACGATGGGCGCCTTCGGGGAGCAGGACCTGTCGTGGCAGGCGCTGCGCGACTTCGCGCGGTCACAGGCGCGCTACTGGCCCGACGGGCGCGTGAACGCGGTGTACCCGAACGGCGATGGCGCCCGCGACATACCCGACTACACCGAGCTCTATCCCGAGTGGGTGTGGCAGTACTACCTCGCGACCGGCGACCGCGCGACGCTCGCGGCGCTGTACCCGGTCGTCGCCCGCATCGACGACTACCTCGCGCGGTCGGTCGACCCGCACACCGGCCTGGTCACCCGTCTGCCGGGCGGCTCGGGCGACTACGAGTTCGGCATCGTCGACTGGCCGCCGGCGATGCGCTACGGGTACGACGTCGCGACGGCCGCACGCACGACCGTGAACGTGCTCGCGGTGAACGCGTACGCGCGAACGGCACAGATGGCGGAGGTGCTCGGGCGGGGCCTCGACGCCGGACCCGCCACAACTCGGGCCCGGGCGCTGACCGCGGCGATCAACGCGCGGCTCACCCGACCCGACGGCGTCTACGTCGACGGGCTCGAGGCGGACGGCACGGGCAGCGCGCACGCGTCACAACAGGCCAACGCGCTGGCGTTGGCGTTCGGGATCGTGCCACCGTCGCGGACCGGGTCGGTCGGCGCGTACGTGGCCGGGCTGGGCATCGCGCTCGGACCGATGAACGGTCTCTCGCTGCTGCGCGCGCTGCACGTCGCCGGCCGCGACGCCGACGTCGTGCGCGTGCTCGACGATCGGACCGACCCGGGCTGGGGGCACATCCTCGCCTCGGGCGGCACGTTCACGTGGGAGAGCTGGACCCCCATCGACCTCGAGGGCGACAGCATGTCGCACGGCTGGGGCTCCTCGGCGCTCGTCGCGTTCCAGGAGGCGTTGCTCGGCGTCACGCGGGTCGCCGCCGGGGCGGACGGCGGACCGGCCGTCGCGGTGCAGCAGCCAAACGACGGCCTGGCGAGCGCGCGCGGCACCGTTCCGACGATCGCGGGACCGCTGTCGATCGCGTGGACGCGCACGCACGGACGGACGACGCTCCATCTCGTCGTGCCACCCAACCTGCGGGTCTCGCTGCGGACGGGCGAGTCGCCGTCCCACGTCCGACGCCTGGGCGCGGGCACCTTCACGATCGAGCTCATATCGCACTGATGCCTGCCGAGCGCGTTCCGTCCGTGCTCCGATACGATGCCGCGACCGACGGCGAGGGGGAGGTCGGCATGTTCCGCACGCGTACGCGAAGCAAGCGCGCGCTCACGCTCGGTTCCATCATCGCGGTGATCGGCGGCGCGCTGACGCTCGGCGCGGCGCCGGCCGCGGCCGACGGCTCCCACCACGGTCGCGGCGAGGATCACCGGATCGGCGTCCCGATCCCGACCGTGACCGGGCCCGTCACCGGCGGGAAGGGCGCGCCCTTCACGATCGACGACATCTCCCAGCTCAGCGCGTTCGGCTACGTCCAACAGGAGTTCTTCATCCAGGGCACAGCGCGCGCCTTCGGCAAGGTCGGGACCTGGACCACCGACGGCCGCTGGACCGCGACCCCGACGACGAGCGCGCCGTACAAGACGCGCATCCTCGTGCGGCGTCCCGCCGACCCGAAGCGCTTCAACGGCACCGTGTTCGTCGAGTGGCTCAACGTGAGCGCGGGCTTCGACGCCGGCGCCGACTGGGGCTTCGGCCGGGAGGAGCTGTTGCGCGCCGGTTACGCATGGGTCGGCGTGTCGGCCCAGTTCGTCGGTGTGCAGGGCTCCGGCGGCATCGCGGGGATCGCGCCCCTCAAGACGTCCGACCCGGTCCGGTACGCGTCGCTCACGCACCCCGGCGACAGCTACTCCTACGACATCTACTCGCAGGCCGGCGCCGCGCTTCGGCGTCCGCAGGGCGTCGACCCGCTCGGCGGCCTGCACGCACGCCGCTTCATCGCCGCGGGCGAGTCGCAGTCGGCGTTCCGCATGCTCACCTACGTCGACGCGATCCACCCGCTCGCGCACGTATACGACGGTTTCTTCATCCACTCGCGCTTCGCGACCGGCGCGCCGTTGTTCCAGGGCACCGGTGGCACGGTTCCCAGCCCGACCCGTATCCGCACCGACCTGCACGACCCCGTGTTGCAGTTCCAGAGCGAGACCGACGTCGCGCAGGCCTACACCGCCCGACAACCGGATAGCCGGTTCTTCCGCTCGTGGGAGGTCGCGGGCACGTCGCACGCCGACCTGTACTCGGTGGGCGCGGCGGCCGTGTCGTTGCTGGGCTGCACCGTGCGCATCAATGAGGGACCGGAGCACTTCGTCCTGCACGACGCGATCCGTGACCTGACGCGATGGGTAGCCGACCGCGACGACGCGCCACCGCACAGCCCGCGCATCCGCGTCGACGCCAACGGCAACATCGTGCGCGACCAGTTCGGCAACGCGCTGGGCGGGATCCGCACTCCTCCGCTCGACGTGCCGACGGCGACGCTGACCGGCATCAACCAGGAGAAGAACGGGTTCTGTGGCCTCTTCGGTGAGACGATCCCGTTCAGCGCCGCGACGTTGCACGCGCTCTACCCGACCCACGCGGTCTACGTGGCGAAGTTCACCCACGCGGCGCACGAGACGGTGGAGCGCGGCTTCCTGCTCCCCGTCGACGCCAAGGAGATGACGGCCACCGCCGCGGCCGCGCCGATCCCGAGCTGACCAGCATGAGTGAGATATCCGAGCGATACCGGAAGGTGGCCGCGCGGTTCACGGACCGGGTCCGGGCGGTACCCGACGCCGCCTGGGACAACCCGTCACCGTGCGAGGGCTGGGCTGCGCGTGATGTCGTCGGCCACGTGGTCACGAGCACCGGGTTCTTCCTCGGTCGCGCGGGGATCGAGCTGCCGGAGGGCCCGTCGGTCGACGACGACCCGCTCGGCGCGTGGGAGCGCGCCTGCGACGCGATGCAGTCGGCCCTCGACTCGCCGGAGACTGCGTCGCACGAGTACGAGACACCGATGGGTCGAGCCACCCTCGAGCAGACCGTCGGGCAGTTCGGCGTCGGTGACGTGCTCGTGCACACGTGGGACCTCGCCCGCGCCACCGGTCAGGACGAGACGCTCGACGCCGACGAGGTCCGCCGGCTCTACGCGGTGATGGAGCCCAACGACGAGATGATGCGGCAGGGCACCGCGTTCGGTCCGCGCGTGCCTGTCCCACCCGACGCCGACGAGCAGACCCAGCTCATCGCGTTCACCGGCCGCCGCCCCTGACCACCTCAGGCCGGTTCCGACACCTGCTCGGGGGTCACGCGGGCGCGTGGCAGACGGCCTCGACGTTGTTGCCGTCGGGATCGCGCACGAACGCGCCGTAGTAGTTCGGGTGGTACTCGGGCCACACCCGCGGCTCGTGCAACACCTCGGCGCCGCTCGCGACCGCGGCGTCGAAGAAGGCGCGCACCCCGGCACGATCGGGTGCCGCGAAGGCGAGGTGCGACTCCCGGAACCCGCTGCCCGTCGCGTTCGGCCCGATCCAGAAGTCCGGCTTGCCGCCGACCCCGAAGCCGATCACCGGCCCGAAGTCCATGACGCGGCCGCCGCCGATCGTCGCGAGCACCGCGTCGTAGAACGCGGCGCTCGCCACCGGGTCCGCGCACTGGATCGAGACGTGGTCGATCATGACTGCTCCGCGCATTCGGGCCGTGTCCTGGTCGACGGACCGGCCGAGCCTACGGCAACCCGGAGCGGGACGACGTGGTCGGCGACGGGAGCGGCCGCCGCGACGCGTGGGAGATCCACGGCACGAGGAACGCCGCCGCGCCGCCGAGGGCGAGCGCCCCATCGTGCTCGAGTGAGGATCGTCTGCGCATGCGTCCATCGTCTTGTGGCGGGTGCCGTTCGACCATCGGGGATCCCCGGAACCGGCGCGGCGCATCCCCTGCACGTCCACCCGGGGACCTCCCGCTCGGGGCAGGTCAGCGGCGCGGTCGGCGCTTCTCGGACACGGCCGCGATCGTGGTCGTGATCGGGCGGTCCGCGTCGAAGGACCACGGCCACATGTCGACGGCAGCGTCGAGCAGATCGGTGACGCGGTCGTCGACGTCGGCGGGCTCGGTCAACCGCACCCGGCGGACCGTGGAGCCCTGCCCCTCGAGGAGACCGTGCGGGTCGGGCAGATCGGGACCGACGAAGAAGAACAGGTTCACCCACCGGGGATACGCGGCGACGGAGCCCACCGCGTGCCGGCTCTTGCCGTCCGGGCTGTACCCGACGACCGTCGCGTTCCAGTTGTCGTACACCATGCGGACCGCACCGGGCAGACGCGCGTCGACGATGGCGAGCGCGTGATACGTGAGCGCGCGCACGTCGTCGGTGTAGGCGGCGAGGAACCGGTCGAGTCGCGCGACCGCGTCGCCACCGTTCACGCGCCGTGCTCCTGCACGGCCGGAGGCTAGACCTTGCGACCGGCGAACGCGAGCAGCTTCTCCTGCGGGGACGCGCCGCCGGGGGCCGGCTGCTCGTCGCCGAACACGCCGGGTGCGCGCAGCTCCGGGCCGACCATCTGCCGGCCCATGGCCAGCGCGGCGGCGAGCAGCTCGGTGTCGTCGACGGTGCGACCGGTCGCGTACGCGATGTCGCAGGCGTGCGTCGCCACGTCGAAGATCGCGATGTCGAGCGCGACGCCCGCAGGCATCTCGCCGAAGGGCAGCTTCACGATCTTGTCGAGGACGCCCGGCTGCTCGAACGCGGTCATGGCGCGCTCGGCGGCCTTCGAGAACGATCCCTTGTAGTCGGTGCCGAGGTTGTCGCCGCCCATCAGCCGGGTCAGCTCGTCGTCGGGCACCGAGCCCTGCTCGGCGGAGATCGCGAAGATGGTCGCACCGCCGGTGATGTGGTTGATCACGTCGCGCACGGTCCAGCCCTCGCACGGCGACGGCCGGCCCAGCTCGGCGGGCGAGACCTGGTTGACGATGTCGACGGTCTGGTCGACCACCTTCTGCATCAGCGCGACGTTGCTCATCTGGCCCTCCCGGTCGGCGTTGTCGACGTGTGTTCGCCGCCGGCAGGGCGCCGGATCACCCGGTCGCCGCCGCGCCTCCAAGGGCGCCACGGCGGCGTTGCCGGACGAGGGCGCCGACGGCCCCGGTGGCGAGGACGGCCCCGTACGCGAGCTCGCGCGGACCGAGGTCGGGACGCTCCCGTTGGATCGCGGTGTGGAACGCGTCGACGAAGCGGGGAAACGGGCTCCGGCCGAAGAAGTGCTTCCCCGGCTTGTCGGCGTCGAGCGCGGCGGCCCCGAGGATCCCCGCGAGGAGCGTGCGCCGCGGCGGCACGCCGGCCACGAGCACCGCGGTCATCGCACCGAGCCCGAGGAGCCCGTCGCGGCGGGCGATCCGCAGGAAGTCGCCGGGGTCGGGGTCCTTCTCGCCCCAGTGCGGCGTGAGGTCCATGGCCACGTGGGACGCGACCCCGAGCGCGAACGCGAGCCCGACGTTGCGGCGGCACGTCGCTCCGATGATCGTGCCCGCGAGCACGTGATTGGTGACGAACACCGGTCCCTCCGGGAGAGACGGAGACCAACGATGAGCACAGCGCTGGAACCGTTCGCAGCTTCGCACACGGCCAGCGTTCGTCGGACAACGGGGACGAACCTGCCACGACGACCATGCACACCAAGCTCTCCAAGCTGCGCGTGGCCTGTCAGCGCGCCGGCCACGTACCTGGAAGCGTCGTGATGGGCAAGCGCTCCAACGCCCACGACCACTCCACCGCACGCCAGTACGCGAAGAACCTGGATGAAGTGATGTCGCTCCGGCGTCCACTTCGGTCGTGCTTGTCACGCACGTCTCGACCTGAGCTCGATGAGCCTCCGAGACGCAGAGTCATCTCGGCCGAGCGCGACGCGTGCCCCCCACAGGGCTTCCTGCGCGAGACACCGACCAGCCTCGTGCCCGGCGGCCCGTGTGGCGTCTCCGCACGCTGGTACGAGCTGCCCGAAGGCGGGTAGCACCACACCCGATGGAGCATCGGGTGTGGAAGCACGCGCGGGATGCGCGCGCGGTCGCCGCACGGGCCAGGGAGGACGCGCAGCAACTCCGAGCTCAGGCGTGGGAGACGCGAGCCGCGCTCAGGGAGAACCGGTTGCGTGCGATGCACCTGCTGGCCGAGTGGCAGCCGGACGGACAGGTCAACGAGCCCGCTTGAGCGTCGTACGCCGCCACCCCCGGGAACGGCCGGAGGCCGTCAGCGGCTACCGCCCTGAATCGGTTGATTCCCCCCCGTCCTGCGAAGGACGGCGACGGCACTGAGCCAGCCGCACCCGGCACCGCTCCAGCACTTCGTGCGTGTGCTCGAGCAGCTCCCGCGACACGGCCACCGTCTCCCGCGCGTGCAGCACCGCGTCGAAGGAGTCCCGTCGTAGCACGCGCCGATACGTCCGCTCGTCCACCCATCAGAAGGCTACGCCCGGAGCGAGCCGGCCGGAGCCGCGACCCGTCCGATCGGTCACGCGCCGAGGGCGCCCGCCAGCTCGAGCTGTTCGAACCACTCGAGGAACCGGGCGACGTCCTCCCCCGCGAACACCGCGCCGTGCTGCGGGCACAGCATCTCGACGTCGAGGTTGCGCACCCGCTCCACCCAGCGGTCGCGGGCCGCGTCCGACGGCATCCAGCGACGGTGGAAGCCCTCCATGAGCCGCACGTGCGACCCGAAGTCGGTCACGAACACGTCGGCGTAGTCGTCGGGCAGCAGTGCGGCGCCGATGTCACCGGTGAAGAGGATCTTCGCCTGCGGGTCGTACACGGAGAAGTTGGCCGACGAGTGGAGGTAGTGCGCGGGGACGAACGTGAGGTCGGAGCTGTCGCCGAGCGGCATGGTCCCGCCCTCGTCGGGGATGCTGACGAAGTGGGCATCGGCGCTGTAGTGACGCATGAAGCTCTCCCAGATGCCCGGCGTGTACACGCGGGCCCGGGGGCACAACCGCACCCACAGCGCGAGCGACGACAGCACATCGGGATCCTGGTGCGACCCGAACAGGGCCTCGACCTGGTCCATGTCGACGAACTGCGAGATCGCGGTGATGATCGGCGGGAACACCTCGATGCCGCCCGGGTCGAGCAGCGCGCTGCGTTCGCGCTGCGACACGAGGTACTCGTTCGTGTCGATCACACCCGCCAGCTGGTCCTCGGCGCGACCGAAGAAGCGCCAGGAACGTGTGCCGTCGTCGTAGAGCGTCTCGCAGCGCACGTCAGTCGTCCTCCCTGTCGAGCTCGCGGATTGCCGCGGCGACCTCGCCCTGCACGAGCGCACCGGCGAGGTCGACGAGCGAGCGGGCCTCGCCGTTCGCGATCTGCACACCCGAGCGGATGTCGAGGGTCAGGTCCCGGAGGTCCACCGCGAGCGCGGTGACGCCCTGGCTCCCCTCGCCGAGCCTCGACGCCTCGACGAGCGCGTTCGTCCCGATGAAGAACCCCTGGCGCTCGGCGACGCGCTCGACGTCGTCGGTGAGCCGGAGCAGCCGGTTCGACTGGGTGCGGAGACGGGCGACATCACGCAGCATGTCGTTCCGGTACGACAGCATGGCCGACCACAGGCTCGCCTCGAGCGCGGCATCGGTCGCGTCGCGCCGCGCGCTCCATGCGGCCCCCGTCGACGCGATCAGTGGCTCGGCGCGGGGATCCGCGGCTCCGGAGGCGCCGACGCTCCGCGCGTACGACGCGAGCCAGCTCTCGGAGCGCGCGCACCGCGCCAGCGCGCCGATCACCGCGGCCCGGCACTCCTCGACGTCGACCGCGAGCGCGGCGAGCTCGTCGCCCACCTCGGCCAGCGAACGGGCGACGATGCCGAACGCGGCGCCTTCGGTGCCGAGCTGGAGCGCGGCGATGCGAGCGTTGAAGGAGTGGAGTCTCGTCCGCTTCACCAGTGGGCTCAGCGCTGCGAGCGCTCTCCCGACGTTCAACGCCCGGGATGACAGCGCGTCGAACGTCGCCCGCGTCGACGTCGCTCTCGACGTGAGGGACGCGACCGTGGCGGTCACGCTCGCCACCCGTGTCGCGCCGAGGACCGCGGCTCCTGAACCGGCATCGTCGTTCCATCGGCGCCGTCCGAGGCGCTGCTGAGGGGCCGAAAGTCCCGAAATCAAGCCCCGCCGGCCGGCGCGGCGACGGAGCGCAGCACCGGTGCGCACGCAGGTGCGAGAGCGAGGATCTCGTCGAACGCGTCCCGGAGGCATGCGGTGAGCCGTTCCGGGTCCGTCACCGCGGTCGTGTCGACGTTGATGCCGATGCAACACGTGTCGTCGTACGAGAGCAGCGCGAAGCTCACGGCCGAGCCCGAAGGCGGCGCGAACGCGTACTCGCGCTGCACGGCGCCGCCGGCCAGGTACACCGGGACCGGCGGGCCCGGCACGTTGGTGGCCACGAAGTCGACGCCCTTCAGCATGCTGCCGAAGATGCGGGTGGTCATGGTGGTCGGCAGCCGGTTCAAGCCCGCAGCGAGCACGTCGGTGAGTGCCAGTGCGGGCTCGTCGCGCCAGACGTGCGCGCGGGCCGCGATCGCCTGCATGCGCTCGGCCGGATCGCGCACCGCGACCGGAACCGCGAAGCGGGCAGGGCTGAAGCGGTTGCCGCCCATCGGGTCGTCGTCGGCGCGGAGGTTGATCGGCATCGTCATGCGCAGCTCGTGGACCGCGACGCCATGCGCCTCGTGGTACGCGCGCAGGCCACCGGCGATCGCGGCGACGAACGCGTCGTTGAGGCTCGCGCCCGCCGCGTGCGCGGCGTCGTGGAGCGCGTCCATCGGGACGTCGAGCACGTCGAGACGGCGGCCGAGCCCGCGACCACGGAGCAGCGGCGACATCGGTGCGGTGACCGGCTCGAGCAGTCGAGCACCGAACATCGCCGTGTGCGCGGTCTCGCGGAGAACCGTACGGGGCTCCCGCAGTCCGCGGCCGGCGAGGCGCGAGACCGCGTTGGCCGTTTGCACGCCGGCGCGAATCGCGTGCCCCGGCGCGGCCAGCAACGGCTCGAGCAGTCCGGGTGGCGCGACGGTGTCGAGCACCGCGTCCACGTGCCCGTCACTCGAGGGACCGTCCACGTCGGCTCGCGCCGGCTCGCGCTCGAGGTCGACGAGGACCATGGCGAGACGTACGCCGCCCACGCCGTCGGTCACGGAGTGGTGGATCTTCTGGACGAACATCGCCCGCCCGTCCTCGAGCCCCTCGAGCAGCGTGAACTCCCAGAGCGGGCGGGCCCGGTCGAACGCGGCCATCGCGACGGGACCGGCCACGTCGAAGCCTTGGCGCATCGACCCGGGCGCGGGTGGGCGCGCGCGGCGCAGGTGGAAGTCGAGGTCGAAGCCGGGATCGGTCACCCAACGGGGCGGGCCGAGGTGCAAGGGCGGCACGACCACGCGCTCGCGCAGCCGCGGCACCTCGTCGACCGCGTGCGCGACGCGGTCGCGCAGCCGGTCCCAGTCCGGCTCGCGGTCGAGCACCGCGATCGCGGTGATCGTCGACCGGAGCACCGGGTCGCGCTCGATGTTCCAGAGCAGCGCGTCCGAATCGTTCATGTGCCGGGCGAACGTGCCGCCCGCCGCCGTTGCCGTGTCCCGTGCCATGGCGGACCCCCCGGGCTCGTCTCCGCCCATCATGCGCGCCGCGCCTGCGCGACCGGCAGGGCCGTCGGTCCCCTGGTCACGGGTCACAACGGCCGCGCCGCCGCTCCACCAGGGGCCTTGACGATCATTTCCAGTCTGAGCAACTATTGCCAGCATGGGACGTCGACGCGAGGCCGAGCTGGCCCCGGTGCTCCAGGCCCTGGCCGATCCCACCCGTCTCGGTGTGGTGCAGCTGCTCAGCACGGGGCCACGGCGCGCGGGCGAGCTCGCGGGCACCTCCGGCGTCTCCGCGCCGGCCATGAGCAAGCACCTGCGCGTGCTCCTGCGCGCGGGTGTGGTCGAGGACGAGCGCGCCCCCGACGACGCGCGCGTCCGCATCTTCCGGCTGCGGCCCCAGTCCGTCGTCGCCCTGCGCGCGTGGCTCGACCAGCTCCAGGCGCAGTGGGACGAGCAGCTGCAGTCGTTCAAGCGACACGTCGAGGGGAAGCCATGACCGACGCGCAGACCGTCTCGTCCGAGGTCGAGGTGGGGGTCGACCCCGCCACCGCCTTCACCGCGTTCACCGAGGAGATGGACCTCTGGTGGCTGCGCGGTCCGATCAACTTCTGGAGCGACGGCGGGCGTGTCGCCGAGGTGCGCTGCGAGCCCGGCGTCGGCGGGCGGATCATCGAGGTGCTCGACGAGCCCGGCTCGGACACGGTGCTCGAACGCGCGCGCATCACCCGGTGGGAACCCGGCACCTGCCTCGGTTGGTCGAGCTCGCTCGACGATGTGGACACCGAGGTGCGCTTCGAGCCGGTCCCAGGCGGCACGCGCGTGCGCGTCGTGCACCGCGTCCCGGCCGGCGGGACCGACAGCGGCGGCAGCTCTTGGAGCCGGGTCGTGCCTCGGTGGTTCGGCGCCTGGTGCGCGAAGCGCGACCGGGTGCCACACGAGCAACGCGACATCGCACGCCTCTCGCTCGGCGTCTCCTACGCCCGCCCCGCGACGGCGGCGCGCTTCCTGGCCGAGGCGTTCGGCTTCGAGCCCGAGGGCGATCTCCCCGAAGGTCCGGACCCGCTCCCCGAGGGCCGCTACGGGCACCCCTGGATCGAGTTCCGGATCGGCAACTCGGTGCTGAACGTCTTCAAGCTCGACGGCGAGCGCGCCGGTGACGTCCACACCCACGTGCCATGGGTCTACGTCGACGACCTCGAGGCGCACTGTGCGCGTGCGCGCGACAAGGGTGCGACGATCGTGGAGGAGATCCACACCCACGGATCGTCGACGTACGTCGCCGACGACCTGGAGGGCAACCGATGGACGTTCCTGCAGGCCCGTCCCACCATGCGATGACGCGATCGCGGGCAGCTCAGAGCTCGCTGAAGGGAACCACCTTGCCGCCGCGCCAGTACGCGGTCTTCGCGACCCGGGGCGCGCCACCGAACGGATGCAGCGCACCGTCGAGGTCCATCACGTAGCCCGCGGGCGTGGTCCAGTCGGTGACGACGAGACGACGGGCGACGTCCTTCCCTGCCCAGTACCCCGTCGTGTGCCGCGCCGGCTTGGCCGTGCCGAACGCGTGGATGCCGCCCCACCGGTCGAGGGTGTAGCCGCTCGTCGGATCGGTCGGGTCGAACTGCACGTCGACCGCCATGCCGTGTTCCACGTCGAATTCCTCCGAGAGATCGGGCAGCGGGCCCCAGGGCTCGGCCTGCAGGCACGGGTTGTTGTGGTTCGCGGTGGTGTCGTCGACGGCGGCCACACCGGAGCAGTTGGAGAGATAGAGCATGATCGGATCGCACGACACGACCCGGCACGTGATGCGGCCGACGCACGCGACCTGCTGGTTGCACTGCCCGTAACGGAACTGGTTGCAGGCGACGCGCCGGTTGTTGCAGTCGCCGTTCGCGCACCCGCACCCGATCCCGGTGTTCGTGCAGCCGCCGACGCAGAACGGCCCGCAGCCGACTGCGCAGTTGCAGACCTCGTTGCAGTCGACGTAGTAGCGAGGTCCGCTGCAGAACACCGAGCCGTCCGCCCGCCACCAGCCGGCCGGGATGGTCCCCGACGGACAGCGGTTGTGACCCGTGATCGTGCAGCAGAATTCGGTGTAACCGTCGCAGCACGCCGAACCGCACGGACAGTTCGCGCCGACGCACGCGCAGAACGCCTGCACCGAGGTGACGCGCTCGAGGAGATACGTGCGGGGTGCGACGGCCAGCGCGGTACCCGTGTAGGCGACCCGGGTCAGGAAGTCGCGCCGCCCGACGGGCCGCGACGCGAACACGTCGGTCGCCTTCTTCAGCAACCAGGCCGTGCCCTTCGCCTTCATGTCGATGACGCGCGCGTCGGAGCCCGCAGCCGGAGGAGCGCGGGGAGGGCGGTGATGGACACGACGAAGAGCGACGCGCCGGTGATCACGAGCGTCGCATCCGTCGCCGCGACGAACGGCGTCGTCGACGTGAGGAGGCGGACCGCCGGGTCGGTCCCCACCAGCGCAGCAACCACCGCGATCGCGGCCGCCGATCCGTCGAGCACGACGTGGACGGAACTCGGCGGCGCGTCCGCGCGACCGACGCACCCGCACGTCGCGAGGGGTCGGTCGCGTCGGAGTGCGACCACGACGAACGCCGTGAAGGCGGTGTACGAGAGCGCCAGCGCCAGGAGCGCCACCCGGCCGCCCGAGACGAGCACGGCGACCGCGATCACGAGCTCCACCAGCGCCCCGAGGCGTACGAGCGCGTCGCGTGCCGGTACACCGGCGGCGCGCAGGGCGCCGGTCGTCGTCGCCGGGTCGAGGACCTTCACGGACGCGGCGAACGCCACCACGAGGGCGAGTACCGCAACCGGGCCGCTGAGCGCGCTCATCCCGATGGCGGACCGACCGGCGCCGCGATCCGCATGGTGCCGAGCACCGCGTCGAGAGGGGGCACGAGCTGGGCGCGGCGCGCGTACGAGCCGACGACCGCGTACAGGGTGAACGCGCGCCGCGAGACCTGGAAGAACGTCTGGAAGCCGGCCTGGCCGGGGATCCCGCGCTGCAAGGTGTCGGGCGCGAACCGGGAGCCGTCGAGCTGTGGGAAGCCGACCGTCGCGAACAACGGCGTGCCGACCGCGGCGGGTCCGTACTCGAACAGCACCGCGAACACGTCGGGAGGACCCATGGTCTCGACGACGTCGCTGCCGAAGTCGGCGCGCACCTCGGGCAGTGGGAAGTTCGCCAGGTGCACGACCGGATGGCTCGTCACCGCGAGCCCGGTGACGGGGCTCGGTCCGACCAGCTGCGTGGGACTGCCGTCGCCGCGCCGCGTGATGCGACCGTCCCAGCCCGCGGGGACGTCGACGGTGAGGCCGAAGTCGGCGAGCACCGGCATCAGACCACCAACACCAATGCGGCGGCCGCGACGGTCGCGGCGACGATCGGTGTGACGATCCGCACGCGCCGCTCGAGACGCCGCAACGTCGTATCGAGCGCGACGAGCGCGACGGGCGAGTCGACCTGTCGCGCCGCGAGCACGGGCAACGCGCGCACGAGCCCGAACGTGGCGCCGAGGGCGAGACCGACGGTCAACGAACCGATCGCGACCGCCGCCGCGGGGACGACCCACACCAACGCGGTCGTGACGATCGTCGTCACGCCCAGCCCGAGCTGGAACCCGAATCCCGCGCCGTAGACGACGCCGCGGTACCGGCTCAGCCAGTCCTCGTCGACCTGACGGCGCGGGCCGGGCACGCGACGTTCCCGCGCGAAGGCGTCGAACGCGGCCGCCGCGCCCACGAGCACGACGACTGCGATCGCGCGCGCGGTCCACGAGCTCGGAAGGACGCGGCCCAGCACGGCACCCACCGCGCCGGCGAGACCGCCGAGCAGCGCCCCTCCGAACGCGGACGCGAGCAAGTACGCGCACACGGTCAGCGTCCAATTCGTCCCCCGACCCCGCTCGCCCAGCGGGTGGATGCTCGCGAGCATCGACTCCCCTCAGGGCGACCACGTCGAGCGCAGAGCCCCCGCGCACGTGACGAGCCATGCCGCGGCGAGCGTCACCGCGCGCGGGTCGATCACGCGTCGACGGGTCGGTCCGGCGGATCGGCGACCGGCCCGTACAAACTCGGGTCGCCGGGACGGATGCCCGCGGCAGCGAGCGCGGCGTCGGCGCGCGCCTCACGCGCTGCGCCACCGCGGCGCCGGCGTGCGGTGCGTTCGTCGCGATCGGCGCGGATGCGGCGATCGCGCTCGGCCCGGTCCCCGAGCGCGTCCTCCACGAGCCCGACGAGCTGGGGCCACGTCCGTGCGGTCCCGTCACCCACGATCCGACCCGACGGGCCGTCCACGTGGACGAAGTAGGGCGAGCCGGGGACGTCGTAGTCGTGCCACGCCTGCGACGACATCACGACCGGGACGTCGGTCGGGGCACGCTCGGCGATCGCCGACGCGCTCTCGCGGTCGTCGCCCGCGGCCACGACCACGACGCGCAGGTCCCCGGGCAGGTGTCGTGCCGCGCCGTCGCGCAGCGCGTCCCAGAACGTCTGACACGTCGTGCAACCCGACGACAGGAAGGCGAGCAGCACCTGGCGCGGCGCACCATGGACGCCGACGACCACGGCATCGCCCGAGGGGGTGACGCCCTGCACGTCGAACGCGACACGCGCGCGGTCGGGCGGGGTGCCGTCACCACCGGCCGGCGCGTACGTCGATGCGCTTGCGCTCGCGGCGGTGAGGTCGAGCTCGGCGTCGGGTCCCACACCGAGATCGTGCAACGTTCGGAGGATCTCGGCGTGGCTCCGGAGCAGGCCGACCACGAGCAACGCGAGGAGCACGAGCACAACCGTCTCGGTGGCGACCAACGCGGTCATCGAAGCGATGCTGCCATAGCGACCCGGGATCCACGCGGATGCCGCGACCGCGTCCCCCGCGGCGCGGGCACATTCTGAGAATCCCCGCGATTGCGGGCAAGGACTTGGTAAAGACGACCAGCGCCCGCCGTTGCGCTCGGGTACGACACACCCTTCGAGCGAAGGGAGCGTCATGCGGCGTGTGCTGCGATGGGGACTGGCCGGCGCGGCGGTCGTGATCGTGGGGTTCGGGCTGATCCAGCTCATCCCGTACCGGATCAGCAACCCGCGGGTGCGGACCAGCATCAAGTGGGACAGCGCGCGTACCCAGCAGCTCGTCGTCGCCGCGTGTTACGACTGCCACAGCAACGAGACGAAGAAGCCGTGGTACGCGAGCGTCGCGCCGGTGTCGTGGTGGCTCAAGCACCACGTCGACGAGGGCCGTGCCCGTTTGAACTTCTCCGAATGGGACCCGAACCACCATCGCGGCGGCGACCAGATCGCGCGCACCATCGAGCGTGGGTCGATGCCGCCCACGTACTACACGTGGTTCGGTCTGCACTCGAACGCGAAGCTCTCCGCCGCCGACAAGGCCGCGCTCGTGAAGGGTCTGCAGAACAGCATCGGACCGGCGGTCGGCGTGCCCGACTTCGGCGGCGGGGGGCGACGCTGAGCCGCGCGTTGCGCTACCGGCGACGCGCGCCCGCCAATTCGTCGACGTACGCGCGCTCGTCGGGACCGAACCACGGGCGTCGGCCCGCGAGCACGTTGTCGGTCGCGTGCGCCGGTGAGGACGTCGCCGGGATGACCACCGTCGTCCGCTCGTCGGACAGGGCCCACCTGAGCAGGGCCTGAGCCCAGGTCCGCACGCCGAACGGCTCGAGCGGGGCGAGGCGCGTGCGATCGGGCCCCGGCATCAACCCGCCCGCGCCGAGCGGTCGCATCACGATCACGCCGAGACCCAGGTCGGCGGCGAGGGGGAGGATCCGGCGTTCGACGTCGCGTTCGCGTGGGTTGTACGGCACCTGCACCACGTCGATCCGTCCGGTGCGCATGATGTCGGCGAGCTCGCCGAACGCGCGCGCGTCGTAGTGCGTCGCGCCGAGCAACCCGATCCGTCCCGCGTCGCGCTCCGTCTCCATCCAGCGGAGGTGGTCACGCCACGCGACGAGGTTGTGCACCTGCTCGACGTCGACACGTCCACCGAAGTGGCGCAGCTGGGCTTCGAACTGGGCGCGACCGCGCTCCGACGACGGCGTCCAGATCTTGGTCGCGACCACGGCCTCCGCGCGCCGTGCGCCGAGCGCGCGGCCCAGCACCAGCTCCGCGCTTCCGTACATGGGCGACGAGTCGACGAGGCGCGTCCCCGCCCCGAACGCGGTCTCGACGACGTCGTCGGCCACGTGCTGGCTCGAGTCGTCGACGTCGAACGTCTGCCACGTCCCGAGCCCGATCACCGGAACCGACACGCCGTCGCCGAGCCGGCGCGTCGCCATCGGTGCGTTCGAACCGACCGGCGCGGTCACGACGCGTCCAGCATGAGCCTCGCGGCCAGCGACGCGCCGAGCTCGCGGCACGCGTCGAGCGACGCGGCGTCGGGATCACCGACCACCGACACCGGTTCCTGGGCCCGTCGCCACTGCAGGCCCGTCGTGATCGTCTCGATGGCGCGCAGCGCGCCGGTCGTGTCGTTGTTGCCGTGGACGTACACCCCGAACGGACGGCGCGCCGTCGCGTCAAGGCACGGGTAGTAGATCTGGTCGAAGAAGTGCTTGAGCGCGCCGGAGATGTACCCGAGGTTCGCCGGCGTCCCGAGGAGGTAGCCGTCGGCGCCGAGCACGTCGAGCGCGTTCGCCACGAGCGCCGGACGCAGCACGAGGTCGACACCCTCGATCTGCGGGTCGCGTGCGCCCGATACCGCCGCGTCGAGGAGCGAGTGCAGCGCGGGCGACGTGGTGTGGTGGACGACGAGGAGGCTCGGCACGCCGTCGACCTCACACCGTCGCCGCGAGGCCGGCGAGCCGCACGCCGCGCGCACCCTCCCGCAGCTGGTCGCCGTCGAGACCGTTCGTGAGGTACGCGAACGACAGCCCGCTGGCGGGATCGGCCCACGCGATCTGCATGTGCGCACCCGCGTGCCCGAACGACGACGGTGAGCAGCCCTCACCGAACCCCGCGTACCGCAGCACGTGCTTGCCGTCGTCACCGGCGACCACGAGCCCGATCGTGCGGTTCACCGCCACGTCGAACATCGGCTCGGTGAACGTGCAGCGCACGTTCCCCGTGGCGTCCGCGAGCACGGTGGGATCCCACACGCCCACCGGATCGTGCAGAAGGGCCTGGTAGAAGCGTGCGAGATCGGCCGCGGTCATGATCGCCCCACCTCCGGGGACGCCGGCCGCGCGCACGTCCGGATCGTTGAACATCCGCACGTGCTCGTCGCGCTCGGCGCTCGCGTCACCGACGGGCACGAGCTCGGCGATGCCGCGTTGATCCGCAGCCGGGATGCCGAGCACGCGAGGCAGCCCGAGCGGGCGACACACCCGCTGCTCGATGAAGTCGCGGAAGTCCAGTCCCGACGTGCTCTCGATCAGGTCGGCGAGCACCCAGTGGGCCGACCCCGCGTGGTACTCGAAGCGCGTGCCCGGCTCCCAGTCGAGCCTCCACTGCGCGAACCGCTCGCGGCGCCGTCGCCGGTCCGTCCCTTCGTCGGGCGCCATCGGCGCGGCGGGGAACCCGGCGGTGTGGAGCAGCACCTGCTCGAGCGTGACCGCGTCCTTGCCGTTGGTCGCGAACTCCGGGATCCAGTCGCGTACCGGCCGCGTGAGCTCCAGCGACCCCTCCCCCAGCAACGCCCACACCGCCGAGGCGACGATCGGCTTGGTCGCCGAGAAGATCGAGAAACGGGTGTCGTTCGTCGCGTCGCCGAGCGTCTCGAACGCGAGGATCTCGCCGTCGCGCGCGACCGCGACCTGGCACGCGGGGATGCGGCCGCGTTCGACGTCTCGGCGTGCCGCGTCGAGCAGCCGACCGAGCGCGCCGTCACCCGCCATGGGATCGGAGGTGCTCATGCGCCGCACCGTACCGGGCGCGACGCGACAGCTGCGCCCCGCGTCGCGTCGAGGGCGAGGGCGGGGCGCAGCCGGTCAGCGGCGGTGGTCGGTCACGCGGTGGTGGGCCGAGCCTCCCACTGACGCTTGGGGCTGTACTGGTAGTTGGTGACGAGGCTGACGGCCAGCACCGCGAGCCCGGCGACGATGTAGAAGACGCTCAGACCGGTGTCGCCGTCGCGGAAGTTCAGCGCGAACGGGGCCACGATCAGCAGCGCAGCGGCCAGGTAGTCGCCCGCCGAGTGGATCGTGAACGGCAGCACCTTCACGACTCCCAGCGGGTAACGGGTGAGCATGCTCACCGCGAGGACGACGGCGCCGACCACGACGCCGGTGGCGACGGCACCGGCCGAGCCGCCGACCGCCAACGCCACGATGATCAACAGGGCACCGACCGCGTAGTCGGCGATGGCATGGAACCATGCGGGAAGAAGCCTGACGACAGACATCTGGTTCTCCTTGACGAAGCCGCCTCGGGCGGCGCGCTCATCGTTGCGGCGCCGCCGTTCCGGCTGCGCACTCACCCCTGAGTTCGCAACCGACCGCCGTCGCGGATGACGCAGAGCGGCGAGCTTGCGACCGCGACCAGAGTGCGGACGGGGCGGAGCCCGGGACGGCGGAGCCCGAGGAGCCGGAGAAGGATTCAGGAGAAGACGAGCGGCAGATACTCGACCTGTCGGAGCGCAGGCGTGTACTCGAGCTCGACGCCGTCCGCGACGCGGTAGCGCGGAATGCGCCGGTGCCACTCCCCCAGCGCGACGCGCAGCTCGAGGCGGGCGAGATGCGAGCCAAGACAGCGGTGGACACCGCCACCGAACGCAAGGTGACGGTTCGGGTCGCGTGCGAGGTCCACCTCGTCGGCCCGCTCCCATGTGCGTTCGTCGCAGTTCGCCGAGCCGATCAGCACCGAGACCGAGTCGCCGGCGTGGATCGGGCAGCCCGCGACCTCGACGTCTCGCGCCGCGACGCGGGCGACCCCCGGCACCGGCGTCTCCCAGCGCAGCAGCTCCTCGACCGCGGCCGGGATCGCCGCCGGCTCGGCCACCAACCGGTCGCGCTGGTCGGGATGCGCGGCGAGGTACGCCATCGAGCAGTCGAGCGCGTCCGTCACGGTGTCGAGCCCGGCGATGAGGAGGAGGAAGCAGATGTCCAGGATGTCCTCACGCGTGAGCTGCTCGCCGTCGACCCGGGAGTCGAGGAAGCCGCTCAACAGGTCGTCGCGCGGCTCACGCGCCCGCTCGTCGAGCACGCGCTCGAAGTACGCGTACATCTCCTGTGCGGTCGCCTCGCGCACCGTGCCCTCGGCCTCGAGGTCGGTGCCGTCGCCCGGACGGATGATGTCGTCCTTGAACCGGAGGAACAGCGGACGGTCCTCGATCGGCAGGCCCAGCAGCGCGAGGAACACCGTCGTCGGGAGCGGCACCGCGAGCTCGGTGTTGTAGTCGCACTCGCCCCGGTCGATGAACGCGTCGATGAGCTGGTTCGTCAGCGCGACGACGTCGGCCTCGAGCTTGGCGACCTCGCGGGGCGCGAACAGCGGGTCGAGCAGCTTCCGGTACTTCTTGTGGTCGGGCGGGTCGATCTGTAGCGGGATGAGCGGCCGGGCGTTGCCGAGGAACACACCCTCCATCCGCGACGAGAAGAGGTCGGGGTTCCGCAGCGCGTACTCGACGTCCTCGTCGCGCGACAGCGTGACCGAGCTCCCGATGCGCAGGACCGGCGCCGCGTCGCGCAGGCGCCGGTAGTACGGCTGCGGGTTGGCCGAGAACTCGGGCGTGAGCCGCTCGAGCAGCAGCCCCGTGACGACGTCGTCGCGCTCGTCGTGCTCGGTCACCGTCGCCTCCCCACCACCGGGAACTGACACCAACGTCAGCTTACGCCGCCCTGCTCCTGCCGCGGGGCGGCCGAGCGTCAGCGCGTGACGGGGAACGTGATCAGGCAGAACTCGGTGGTCTCGGGGTCCGTCATCACCGCGACGGTGCCGTTCGCGTGCTCGTGGCGCTCCGCCGTGTCGGCGCCGCCGAGCGACACCACGCGCGCGACCGCGGCGTCCAGGTCGTCGACCCAGAGGTCCAGGTGCAGCCGCGCCTTCCCGCGCTTGGGCTCGTCGACGGGTTGGAAGTAGAGCATCGGGCCGCCCGCTGCGGTCGGTCCGAGCACGAACCAGCCGTCGGCGCGCTCGACCGGCGTCAGGTCGAGCAGTCGCCCCCAGAACGCCGCCACGCGGCGGGGGTCGACGCAGTCCACGGTCACGTGGGCCCATGCCATTCGCGGCGTGCTCATCGCGGCAACGATCGACGTCTGGCGCCGCGTGCGCAAGCCGGCGATCAGGTGAGGAGCTGGTCGAGCGCGGTGGTGATGCCCTTGGCGAGGACGTCGACGTCCGGCGCGCCGTCGAGATCGCCGGTGACACCGAAGTGCAGACCGCCCAGGTAGGACCAGATCGCGACACCGACCCTGATCTTCCCCGCGACCGGCACGTACGGGTAGGCCTCCACCATCCGCCGCCCGAGCACGTACAACGGGATCTGCGGGCCGGGCACGTTCGTCGTCACCGTCTCGGTCGTGTGCTGCTGATGGACGACGAAGCGCGCCGCGAGCGCGGCGGCGCTCGCGGGCAGGAACGTCGTCGCCGAGAGGAGCGCGTGCGCGCCGGCGGCCTCGTCGGACGTCTTGAGCGCGTCCATCTGCCCGCGCACCGCGCGCAGCACGTCGAGCGGATCGTCGAGCCCGACCGGCAGGTCGACGAACAACGCCGTGACGCGGTTGTCGAGCAGGCCGTGCTCGTCGGGCGCGCGCAGCGAGACCGGCACCAGGGTGCGCAAGGTCCGATCCTTCACGGGTTCCTGGCGCGTCACCAACAGATGGCGGAACCCCGCGGTGATCAACGTGAGGACGACGTCGTTCACGGTTCCGCCGTGCTGTCGACGGACGCGCTTGACGTCGTCGAGGGAGACGCGCGCGTCGGCCCAGATCCGATGGGGACCGATCGGCCCGGTGAGCGACGACGCGGGCGCGGGCCGTGCGAGACGACTCGCGACACGCGTCAAGCCACCCAGCTGACGGGCCGCGTCGCCCGCGATCCCGATCGCCGTTCCCGGCGTGCGCGCCGCGCGCACGAGCGTGCGCGCACCGGCCACGGGCGCGCCCGCCAGGCCGGCGATCGAGTGCCACGCGAGCCGTGCGGGCGACGGCTCCTGCTCGGGTGACCAGGTCTCGGACGCGGGCTCGCGGGGCCCCGGGTCTTCCGCCGTGTCGAGCATGACCGCGAGGAGATCGGTTCCGGCGATGCCGTCGACCATGCAGTGGTGCACCTTGGTCAGCAGGGCCCAACGGGCGTACTCACCGGGCCACTCGTCGAAACCCTCGACGAGCCAGTTCTCCCACAGCGGCTTCTTGCGGTCGAGCGGCTGCGACATGACGCGTCCCATGAGCGCGCGCAGGCCCGCCATCCCGCCGGGCCGGGCCAGCGCGGTGCTGCGCACGTGGTAGTCGATCCGGAACTGCGGATCGTCGACCCACACCGGCCGGCCGATCGCGAGCGGCGCGACGAGCACCTTCTGCCGGTACCGGGGCACGCGCGGCAGCTTCGAGGCGACGAAGGCGCGGAGCTCGTCGAGCGACGGCGCGGGACCCTCGAAGATCCCGACCGAGCCGATGTGCATGTGGTCGACCGTGTCCTCGATGGCGAGGAACGAGGCGTCGAGACTGTTCAACCGTTCCATGACGCGCTCCTCATGACGACACGGGATGCGGGATGCCGGCGTCGGGTTCGGCGAGCGGCGGCTCCGCCGGTCCGAGCGGTCCGACCGGTCCGAGGGGTTCGGGCGCGCCGGGCGGCGTCGGAGCGCCGCCGAAGTGGCGGGAGACGCGGTCGAGCCCGACCCGTGCGTCGGCCCACACGAGCATCGGGGGGAGCACGACGAGCGACGCCACCAGCGCGACCAGGATGTGCACGGCCACCACGATCCCGAAGCTCTCGAGCAGCGGGAAGTTCGACACCGCGAGCACGCCGAAGCCGCCGACGACCGTCAGTCCCGAGGCGACGAACGAGCGGCCGATGCGCGACGACGCGCGGTCGAGCGCGTGCGACGAGTCGCGTCCGTGCGCGCGCTCTTCGACGTAGCGCGCCATCACCAGGACCGAGAACTCCGTACACGTCGCGACGATGATCGGGCCCGACACCGCGGTGAGCGGGCTCAGGCTGACGCCGAGGTAGTACAGGACGATCGACGAGGTCCCGACACCGATGAGGACGGGCAGCAGCGGCATCAGCGCCCACGCGAAGCTGCGGGTGAACAGGAGCAGCCAGAGGAGCGCGGCCGCGAGCGCGAGGTACGTCATCCACGTCCGGTTCGTGTTCAGCGCGTCGACGGAGGCGATGCCGATGACCGCGAGCCCCGACGGCGTGACCCCCACACCGTGGGGCGGGTGGATGTCGGCGCGCATGCTTGCGAGCAGCTGCTTCTGCTGGAGCAGCGAGATCGGCCCGAGGGCGAAGATCACGTGCGCCTGGCGCCGGTCCGGGCTCACGAACGTGTCGCGGATCGCCTGCGGTGCCGAACGCAGCACGGTCTCGACCTCGGCGGTCGTCGGTGGCGCGCCGGTGACCTGCTCCGCGATCGACGCCGCGCTCTGGCCGCTCAGGAGGTCGTGCGGATGGCGCGCGAGCTCGCGGGCCTGGAACGACGCCATCCAGCGGAGCACGTCGGGGCCCAGGACGTCGCGACTCTCGACGAGGAAGCCGAGCTCCTGCGACGAGCCGGCCACGTCGCGCACGTGACGGAGCTGGGCCAGCACCGGGCTGTCCTGCGGGATGAAGCCCTCCGGGTCCGACTGGATCGTCGTGCGCCGCTCCAGCACCAGCCCGACGCTCGCCACCACGACCGCGACGACGAGCACCGCGACGACCCGGCCGCGCGCGACGGTCGTCAGGAAGCGCACGACGCGCTCGACGCTGAACCGGCGCTCGTGCCGGGCGGTCGGCGCACGTCCCACGCGTGCGGGCGCGGGCAGCAGTGCTGGTGGCAGGAGGAGTCCGGCGGCGTAGAGGACGGCCACCCCGACCGCGAGCATGAGCCCGTAGTCGCGCACCATGGGCACGCTGGAGAGGCGCAGCGCGAGGAACCCGGCGACCGCGGCCACCATCGCGACCGTCAGCGCGGGACCCATCGGGACGAGTGTGCGACGCACGGTGATCGCGCGCATCTCCGTGTCGTCGTCGTGAGCCGCGTGGCGCGACTCCTCGTCGTAGCGGCTCTGGGTCTGGATCGCGAAGTCCACGCCGAGGCCGATGAGCACGGGGAGCGCCGAGATCGTGACCATCGTCAGCGAGATGCCCGCGTACCCCATCACTCCGAAGGCCCAGACGGAGCCCACCGCGACGACGGCGAGCGGAAGGAGTCGCCAGCGCACGCGCACGACCGCGCCCAGCACCGCGATCATCACGAGCACCGCGATCAGCCCCATACGGGCCATCGCGCCGCGCATCCCGCCGTCGACCTCCTTCAGTAGGATCGCGGGGCCCGTGGGCATCGCCTGCACGCCGTCGAAGTGGATCGCGTGCACCGCGTCGACCACCTGCTGCGCGGCGCTGCCCTCGGCCTCCATCGACTGGTTGCCGCGGAGCCTGACGACCATCAGCGCGTGCTGCGGGTCCGGGAACTGCGAGGTGAAGCTCGAGCGGACGCGGCCGCGTTCGTCGAAGAGGAGGAAGTCCACGAAGCGCGGGTTGCGCAGCGACTGCTCCCCTGCTGCCGCGATGCGCAACGCGTCCGCGCTCGTGCGCTCCGCGAACCCGGCCGCGACCCTGGACCGCGCCGCGGCGGCCGCGCGCTGCTGCGCCGCGACCGAGCCGTGCGCGGCCGCGACGCTCGCCGCCGCGGCGTTCGCGGCCGCGTCCTGCTCACGCGCGTTGGCGGCGGGAGCGAGGCGGGTCGCGAGCTGGACCTGGGTCGCCGCGAACTGCACCGTCGTGAGCGGGCTCAGCACGGAGTGGTACAGGTGTGTGGCGTCGAGCTTCGCGTCGAGCGCGGCGAGCTTGGCCGCGTTGTCGGGTTCGAACAGCTTCCGGACGTCGCCGGTGAAGAGGACGAGCACCGGCTCGCCGCCGAAGCGTCGTTGGAAGCGCACGTTGTCGCGGTACGTCCGCGATCCCGACGGGACCAGCGTGTCCTGTGCCGAGCTGAAGCCGAGGAGCGGCAGCCCGAGCCCGAGGACCACCGTCGCGGCGACCACGGTCGCGAGCACCCGCCCACGGTGCCCTGCGATTGCTGCTGCGAGTCCCTGCCACGGTCCTCGCATGGTCCCCCCTCGATGCGATGTGGATCAGGCCGCGACGTGACGGCGCGCGAAGAACCGGTGGACGCGGTGCGCGCCCCGCACCGGTTCGCTGAACATGAACGGGCACGCGCCGTCGACGACGTCGACGCCGTGCTTGCGGCACAGCGCAACCGCCTCGGGTGTGACCGAGCCCGGACCGATGCCGCGGTGCAGCCAGACGCGGGGGATGCCCCGCTCGATCGCGTCACGCACCACGTCGACCGCGCCCGCGGCCGGCACCATCACGACCACACCGTCGACCGGGTCGGGGACGTCGGCCAGGTGCTGGTAGCAGCGGTCGCCTTCGATCGTGTCGACGTCGGCGCTCGCGTGCACCGGGTACATCGTCCGCCCGCCGTCGCGCAGCAGCCGGTACACGGAGTTCGCGAACTGCTTCCGGTTCCGTGACACGCCGACGAACGCGAGGTGGTCCTGGGCGAGGAAGCTGTTGATCGTCTCGCGGCTCGGCACGGCGCACTCCTCTCGTCGGGCACCGCTCCCGGAGCGGCCCGCCTCGCGTCCCACGCTGCGCCCGGGCACGATCGGCTGCCAGAGGCCAAGGTCATCTGGCCCGGGGCTTCGGTCCGGTCACGTCACCGGCCCGCGGATGCGGCACGGTCCCTACACTGCGCGCCCGTGGGGCTGGTCCAGGAGCTCGACTACGTCGTCCCGGAGCCGAACCGGTTCCAGCGCGCGATGTGGAAGGTGTCGTCGTCGCGTCCGGGCGCGTGGCTGTTCTCGAAGACGATGCACCACATCGACGCGCTCGTCCTCCGCGCGACGAAGGGGAGAACCACCGTGCCGGAGCTCATGGCCGGCATCCCCGTCATGACCCTCGTGACGACGGGTGCGCGCAGCGGTCAGCGGCGCGAGATGCCGCTGCTCGGCATCCCGGTCGGCGACGACCTCGCGGTGATCGGCACCCGCTTCGGGCAAAAGGGCACGCCGGGCTGGTACTTCAACCTCGTCGCCCATCCGGACGCGGAGGTGTCGTATCGCGGGAAGACCGTGCCCGTGCGCAGCCGCGAGGCGGACGGTGCGGATCGCGACGCCATCTGGGACCGGGGCCGGCGCATCTACGCGGGCTACGAGGCGTACGCGCGCCGGATCGACGACCGTCCGGTGCACGTGATGGTGCTGGAGCCCGCGCCGGGCGCGTGACGCGCCCGCGTGGGATTAGACGAGCTCGGTTCTCGGTGTGCTCGCGACCCGGCCGTCGCGGGTGATCTCGGTGACCGCAGGAACCGGGTTCGGATCGGCGAACACCCGGCCGTCGCCGTAGTCGGAGTCCCGACCGGTGGCGTCGACGACCCAGCACGACGCCTCGAGCGCGATGCCGTCGGGGTCGGTGAAGTAGATCGAGTGGATGAACCCGTGGTCGACGACGTCGGTGACCTCGCAGTCGGCGGCCTTGAGGCGGCTGCGCAGCGCGAGGAGCGCCTCCTCGTCGGCGACGTTGAACGACACGTGGTCGAACTGCGGCGCCCGCGCGTCGGGGATGCCGGCCGGCTTCGCGAACGGCTCGGTCTTGGAGTCGGTGTACTCGAAGAACGCGATGCTGTTCGCCTGACCGATCTCGAAGAAGTAGTGGCGGAAGTTCGGGTGGCCGATCGTGGCGATGAGCCGCGCACCGAGCACGCCGTGGTAGAAGCGCACCGTCGCGTCCATGTCGTGGCTGATCAGCGCCAGGTGGTTGATCCCGCGCCACCGGATGTCGGGAATCTGAGCTCCGCCGTTCGCCGTCATGGTCGCCCCTTTCCTCGACGGTGGTGAAACTCCAGGCTATGCCTTTCTGCGCCGCCCCGGACCCGGAGCGGGGCACGCTGGGCTGGCGGCAAGCGGCGCCTCACCGACGGAGCGTGCATCGGGTGACGCGTCCCGGCCCGATGTCGCGTCGACGGTCGTCGGGAATCTGCGAGCCCGCCGGCGCGGTTGCGTGACAGCATCGGGTGCGACCGGAAGCTGTGGGGTCAGACCTGTGGGTGAGGTGGTGTCGTGGCGACGAGCGAGGTGATCACGCCGGTCCCGTTCCCTCCCGAGGACGCGCCCGTGTTGGGACCGCCCGACGCGGCCGAGGTCCGCATCCTCGCCCGGGGCTTCGCCAGCGCGCCCGCGCCGCCGGGCGGCCTCACCGAAGTGCAACGGGCGGTGCTGAACGCGATCACGGAGTCCATGACCGGTCAGCAGGTCGACGTCGCGACCGTCGAGCCGATCGGCCCGGCCGAGTACGCCGAGGCGCTGCGCGGGCGCATCCGGCCGTTCCGCACGCGCATGGTGCAGACGATGCTCCTCGCCGAGATGCTGCTCGTCCCCTTGCCCGAGGAGGTCACGCGACGGGTCGAGACGTACGCGGCGTGGCTCGGCGTCGACGACGACATGCTGCGCGTCGCCCATCGCCTGGCACACGGCTCGCTCGGGCTCGCGCTCATCGACTTCAAACGCAGTGGGTACTTCCAGCACCTCATCGAGCAGCCACCCGAGCATCTGCACGTCGCGGCCGCGCTCGACGACGCGTGGGAGTTCTGCTGCGATGACGCGACGCTCGCGCAGCAGTGGGCCGAGCTCGAGCGCTGCCCGGACGGATCGCTGGGTCAGGGCGTGTGGCGCTTCTACCGCGCCCGCGGGTTCGTGTTCCCCGGACTTCCCGGTAGCGCGCCCCCGAACCTCGCGCAGCACGACTGGATCCACGTGCTCGCGGGATACGGCTCCACCGTCGAGTGCGAGATCGAGGTGTTCGGGTTCATCGCGCGCGCCAACGACGACCCGGCCGGGTTCGCGCTGCTCGCGATGGTGCTCGGGCTGTTCGAGACGGGGTACCTGCACGACGCCGCCAACCTGTTCGAGTACGACCGCGGGCACCTGTCGCGGGACGCGCCGCGGATGGCGCTGCGTCTCGCGGACGCGATGTACCGCGGCGCGATGACCGGCTGGCACCTCGACGACCATCACCGCGGCGACGAGAGCGACCTGCTGGGGATCGATTGGTTCACCTACGCCGACTGGCCGGTCGAGAAGGTGCGCGACCACTTCGGGGTGCTGGCCAAGTCGGAGAAGGCGATCACGGCCGGCTCCGTCACGCCGTGGGAGCCGGGCGGCATCTCGCCGTACCAGCTCGGGCAGGGACGGCTCCTGGCCGAGGCGGCCGGCGTCGCCTACGACTCGTTCGGCGCCACGACCTGACGGCCTCGAGGCCCTCGGGGGCCGGATCCCACCAGGCCGGAGATGAGGAGAAGCCGGGCCCTCGCGTCGCCCGATGGGCCCGGCTTCCCTCGTCGTCCATGGACTCGCCCCGGCGTCTCACCGAAAGCGTGGCGAAACCGTACTCAGGGGTGCACAAGGGAACAAGACCCGGAACCACACATTCCTCAGGGACCTCCCCGACCCCCGCCCGGCCGACGGCGAACGCCGGTTGGGACGCTGACCGGCGCTCTCCGCCGATGAACGTCCCAACCGGCCGGTGGAGGACGCGTGCGATGATCGGCCGGTGACGGACGAGCGGACGCGCGAGCCCGATGTGGTCGACGACCTCGCAACGCGCCCGCTCCCCGACGACGACGTCGGCCTGCTCGCGGGGCTCGTGTCGACGCGCGCGATCCGTCGCTACCGCGACGAGCCGGTCCCGCCCGAGGCGCTGCGCACGATCCTGTTCGCGGCCACACGCGCGCCGACCGGCTCGAACCGTCAACCGTTCCGCTTCCTCGTGCTCACCGACGGCCCGCGCGCGCGGCAGGCGAAAGCGTTGATCGCAGGTGCGGCGCGGCGCGCATGGGGCGCGAAGCGAGCCGCCGACGGCTACGACGCAGGATCGGGCGTGCGCACCGACTCACCGAAGGCGCGCATGGCCGCGAGCATGGAGCACTACGTCGACGCGTTCGAGGGCGTCCCCGTGCTCGTGCTCCCCTGCCTGGTGCGGTACCGCGAGGCCGGTTCCTTCGAGGGCGCGTCGATCTACCCCGCGTGCCAGAACCTCCTGCTCGCCGCCCGCGCGCTCGGCTACGGCGGCGTCCTCTCCGGCTACCACGCGCTCGTGGAAGACGAGCTGCGCGCGCTCCTCGACGTCCCCGACGACGTGTTCATGGCCGCCACGATCACGCTCGGTCGACCGGTGGGCGGGCACGGACCAGTGCGCCGGCGTCCGATCGGCGAGCTCGTCTACGAAGACCGGTGGGACCAGCCGGCGCGCTGGGCGGTCGATCCGCCCGGCACCCGCCACACCGCGGCCGGGCCGCCGCGCGCGCCGCGCAGCTGAGTGACGCGCCATGTGGTCGTGATCTCGCGCTGTGCGCGCGTCGCGGCAAAGGTTCGCCCAAAGGCTTGCCGTGGTGCGCGCGCGATGTTCCAATCTCGCTCCGTCCGGGGAGGTACGGAGCTCGATGTTCCGCGTCGACGACGTGCGCAGACGCGTCAAGGGTGATCCATTGTTCGGGGCCGCGCTGGCGGCGGGCGCGACGTTCGCCCTCGCGCTCGCGGTGTTCCTGCTGCACCCCGGCTCCGGCGGCTCGGCCGGCACGGCTGCCGCGCACGGCCCCGCGACGACGTCCACCACGAGCAGCCCGACCCGCGTGACGACCGCGCCTTCGTCGACGACCGCGCCGCCGGCTGCCCTGCTGCCGATCACCGGACCGGTCCCGCCACCGCCGGCCGCGAGCAGCACCACCACGACGTCGACGACCGCCGCTTCGCGCGGCACACCTTCGGCCGCGCCCGCCGCGGCGCCGCCTCCGCCCTCTGCGCCGCCCCCCGCCGCTCCTCCCCCGCCGCCACCGACCCCCGTCACGCGGCCGCCCGTGACGACGACCACCGCCGCGCCCACGACGACGACCACCACGACCGAGCCGACCACCACCACGACCGACGGCGGCTTGTTCCCCATCCCCGGCCTGTAGCGGGCGCGCCGCGGGTCCACACGGGCGACGCGCGGCCTTACGATCCGTGCGTGTCGGCTCGGGGGCGGATGGTGATGGAGACACTCGCCATCGCCAACGGGCTGCTCGTCACCGGCATCGGCGTGATCGCACTCGTGTTCTTCGACCCGCCGAGCGGCCCGGTCCTCGCGGTCGGCTGCTGGATCGCGGCGGCGGTGCTCTTCGGGATCGCGGGCAAGCTGCGATCGGGCACCGAGTACGAGTGAGCGCGATCAGGAGATCGCGCTCACGACATGATGTCCTTGCGACGGAAGTACCACGCGGCGATCCCGCAGAACACGATGATGTACGGGATCTGCAAGAGCGTGCCGCGCAGCATGTCGGCGCTCAGGTGGTCGTGCAGGAACAGGTCCGTCCACGCGTCCGAGTAGTGGGTCGGGAACACGTTGCGGATCGAGCCGATCGCGTCGATGTTGTCGAGGATCGCCGACGTCACATAGAGGCCGAACGCGGCCGCGGCCGCCCCCGCCGGTGAGTCGCTCATCGTCGAGATCATGAACCCGAAGGCGACGACCGCTGCGAGGCTCCACGTCACGTAGAGCGATCCCAGCGCCAGGTGGCCGAGCAGCACGCCGACCGACTGATACGGCGGCGCGCCGCGAACGAAAGCCAGGGGTCCGACGTCGAGCGCGTGCCAGCCGAAGGCGATCCCTCCTGCGATCAACCCCGTGACGACGATGATGAACGTGGCCAGGCAGGTGAGCGCGACCGCGATGAGGATCTTCGTCCCGAGCAGGCGGCCGCGCTTGATGGGCCGCATGAGCAGGGCGCGGAGGTTGCCCCACGACGCCTCCGACGCGATCGCGTCACCGGCGAACAGCGCCGCGACCCCGATCAACAGGAACCGGCTCATGACGAGCAGGATCGCGGCGGGCAGCAGGAGTCCGGTGCCGTGAGCCGCGAAGTAGAAGAAGCCGTCGCCCGGACCGTTCCCGCCTCCGAAGTTGTCGGGCGGGTTGGCCCACAACGCGAACGTGATGATGATCGGGATCGCCGCCATCAGGCCGAGCGCGACGTACGTGCGCGTCCGGCGGCTCTGCTTGACGATCTCGGTGCGCAGCAGCGCCATCATCGTTCCGTCTCCTCACCGAGCAGGCCGAGGAACGCGTCCTCGAGCCGGTGGCGTGCGGTCACCGTCGACACCTTCACGCCGGCACCGACGAGCGCGTCGACGATCTGCCATCGTTCCGCGCCGTCGAGACGGACGGAGAGCCCGGGCGCTTCCTCGCTCACGTGCACGACGCCGGGCATGGACTCGAGCACCGAGCTCGCCCGCGCGGTGTCGTCGACCTCGACGAACGCGGAGACCGACGCCTGCATCAGGTCGCCGACGGTTCCCGCGGCCACCAGTCGCCCGCGGTCCATGACGACCGCGTGGCTGCAGATCTGCTCGACCTCGCTCAGCAGGTGACTCGAGAGCAGGACGGTCGTGCCCTGGTCGGCGACGCGCCGCAACAGCTGACGAACGGCGCGCATCTCCTGCGGATCGAGACCGTTCGTCGGCTCGTCGAGCACGAGGAGGTCGGGACGCCCGAGCAGCGCGCGTGCGAGGCCCAGACGTTGCCGCATGCCTTGCGAGTACGTCTTCACCTTGCGGTCGATCGCGCTGCCGAGCGCCGCGACGCCGAGGGCGGTGTCGAGGTCCGCGTCCGCGAAGCTCGCGCCGCCCGCCTCCCAGTAGAGCCGCAGGTTCGTCATCCCCGACAGGTGCGGGACGAACGCGGCCTGCTCGATCATGGCGCCCACACGCACGAGCACGTCGGCGCTCGGGACGACGCGCGCGCCGAAGAGCTCCATCTCGCCCGCGGTCGGATGGATGAGTCCGAGCAGCATGCGCAGCGTCGTGGTCTTGCCCGCGCCGTTCGGGCCGAGCAGGCCGCACACCTCGCCGCGCTGCACCGTGAAGTCGAGGTTGTCGACCGCGAGCACCGCGGCGTCGAACCGCTTCGTCAACCCGCGGACCGAGACGACCGTCTCGGTCGATGCAGCCGGCGCGACGTCGCCGAGTGTCGCGGTTCCCGTCGTCATCGGATCACCTCTTGGTCACGTCGCGTGCCGGGCGGGCTCGTGTGGCGAACCTTCGTACTCCGGCAGGCTGAGAATGGGATGAGAGCGCGCACACGCAACCATTCTCGCGTCGATCGGGCATGCCCCCGAACCGTCGACTCTTCGGACGTCGTGTTCGGGCAGGTGAGCCTTACGCGTCGTAGGGCACGCAACCGTGCGAGCGGTACCGTTCCCACCCCGCATCGAGGTTCTTCGCGTAGATCCGGTGGTCGAGCACGGCGAGCGCGGGGCACGCCTCGCTCTCGAACCACGTCTGTTGCCTGTCGGAGTCGAGGACCTTGCGGAACGTACCGCCGTGGTCCTCCATCCGGTACGAATGCTCGACCGTCGCGCAGACGGGAGGCGCGAAGCCGGGATCGTTCTCGCACTGCACGCGCAGACGGTCCATCGCGCTGCGACTCGGGTGCAGGAACGTGAACTGCCACGGGCTCGTCTCGTAGCGACCCTTGCCGAAACCGACGAAGTCGTGGCCGTACACCTCGCCGTCGAACACGCGGTTCGTCGTGCCGAGCACCGCCGCACCGACGGGCGGGCTCACCGTGCAGAGCGCCATCAGGCCCAACACGAGCGCGACGGGCGGTCCGAAGACGACCAGCGCGACACGGCCGGACCAGTGGAGCCGTCGCCACTGCGCGCGGAACCAGCCCCGTGGGAGCGTGTTCGTCGCGTGCGCCGGCTCGACGCTCGGCCCCGCCGGCGGCGGCATCGTCGCGGTGACGGGTGCCGCACCGGACGGCACCGTCGCGCTCGCCGGCGCGGTCGCGCTCGGAGGCGGCGAGACCCGAACCGGTGCCGGTGTCGGTGCCCGTGTCGGTGCGTGCGCGCCGGAACCCGTCGGCGGGGCGGGGTGTGCCTGCGCGGTGAACAGGCGCGACATCTCGGCCGCACACACCTCGACCACCGCGTCACGCTCCGACGGCGGGACACCGAGCTCGTCGAGCTGCGGGCGGAGCCGGTCACGCAAGGACGCGCGATCGGCGTCGTGGGGCAGCCGGTGATCGCGGTCTGCGGTCCGGGTACGGGTGATCCAGGCCCGGACCTCGTCCTCGGTCACGTGTCGCCGTCCATGCGTCGCGCTCCCTCGCCCGGGCGCCGCGGCCGGGACCACGACGCGCCGCAACCATGATCCGGGACCCGCGACGCGCGATCAAGTCCGTCCCTCCGAGCCGCGAAGGCGGGAGAGGACGGCGATAGCCTCCCGCTCATGGCCGAGCACACGATTCGCGAACGTCTGCACGAAGCCCTGCACCGTGGCGGCCGCAAGGCCACCGAGGACGACGTGGCCGAGATCACGGCCGTCGTCCTCACGATCGTGGCCGAGCTCACGGGTGAGCTCGCGGTCGTGATCGCGGAGCTGGCCGAGCGCGTCGAAGCCCTCGAAGGCGCGACCGGCTGACGGGGACGGGCGTCAGCCCGTGAGCGGGAGCAGCACGGAGTAGATCAGGAGACCTGCGAGCTCGAGCGCGGCAGCGGCAACGACGCCTGCCGCGAGATACCACAGCGGGTGACCCTGCGCTCGCCGGCGAAGACTCTGCATATCCACTCCATCGGCACGAGCGGTTCCGCGCTCGAGGGTCGAAGGGCCGCAGTGCCCGCCCGGTGTGACCTTCGGCCCTGCAATCCCCAGCCGGCGGATCGGCACGATGGCCTCGCCAGGGAACGGCGGACCGTCGCTTTGCACGTGGCGAGGAGGGGAACGATGTTGGGCTTCGATCGCCGGACAGCGCTTCGGAGGGACACGGCGAACGCGATCCCGCCGGCCGAGACGTCGGACGCCATCATCGGCGCGATCGACGCGGCGCTCGCGTTCACCGCCGGTCGCGAGCTGTTCGCGCGCGTGCACGTCGCGTCGGTCGTCGACATGCTGGAGGCCGTCGAGGTGGGCGAGCGGTGCGCGCCGGTCGTCGCTTCGGGGCTGGCCGAGCTCCGCGCCTGGGCCGAGAGCCATGCAACGGTGTCGGCGTATGAGGTTGCGGACCGTCTGCTCGACCTGCGTCTCGACGTCGCGGCCACGCTGGCGCCGACGCTGGCCGACGTCTCCCTGGTTCCGGCGTAGTCGAGCGCCCGAGCGGCGTCAGGCGGTCGCGGCGACGAAGGGACGCTCCGGTGCCGCGCCGGCCGCGCGACGGAGACGCTGCTGCATGACCCGCGCGCTCTCCGGACGCGCGACCGGGTCGATCGCCAACGCCTCGAGCATCACCTCTTCGACCGCTTCCGACACGTCGGGCCGCTTGAGCGCGGGAACCGGCGCCTGCTGGTGCGCGACGGCGAGGTCGAGCAGGCTGCGCCCGCTGAACGGGGGCTTCCCGACGAGCATCTCGTAGAGCACGATGCCGAGCGAGTACAGGTCGGCCGCGGGCGTCGCCGGTCGCCCCTCCGATCGCTCGGGCGCGAGGTACATCGGCGTGCCCACGACCTGTCCCGGTCGGGTCAGCGCGCTCGCGCCGTGCTGCGCGCTCTTGGCCAGACCGAAGTCGGTGAGCTTCACCGTGCGCACGTCGGCCAGGAGGATGTTGTTCGGCTTCACGTCGCGGTGCACCACACCGAGCTCGTGCGCGGCGACGAGCGCGTCGAGCACCTGATCGGTGACGACCAGCGCCTGGCGCGCCGTGAGCGGACCCTTGCGCTTCAGCACGTCGCCGAGGCTCGGACCGCGCACGAGCTCCATGACGATGAAGAGCCGTCCCGCCTCGTCGCCGGCGTCGTAGATCTGGACCACGTGAGGGTTCACGACGCTGGCCGCGGCGCGTGCCTCGTGCAGGAAGCGGCCCTGGCCTTCGGCATCCGACGCGTCGCGGCGCAACAGCTTCACCGCGACATCGCGCTCGAGAACCTGGTCGTGTGCCAGCACCACCCGTGCCATCGAGCCGGTGCCGATGACCCGCCGGAGCTCGTAGCGACCGCGCAACAGCTTGCCCACGGCGCCCGATCGTACCGACGTGCGCACCGCGATCCGCGTCATCTCCCGCCACGGGACGCGCGACGCGTGACGCGCGACTCAGCCGATCGCCTGCGCGATCGCGTGCAGCAGCAATCCGGCCATCGCACCGACCACGGTCCCGTTGATGCGGATGTACTGCAGGTCGGGACCGAGCAGCAGCTCCAGCCGTCGCGACGTCTCCTCGGCGTCCCAGCTCGCGATCGTGCCGCTCACCAGCGACGAGACCTCGGTGTCGAAGTGGCGGGCGACGTAGCGCACCGCCGACTCGATCGCGTCTTCGGTCGCGGCCGCGACGGTCGGATCGTCGCGCAGCCGGAGGCCGAGCGCGGTGAACGCGCGCGCGAGCTGGCGCCGCAACTCCGAGCTCGGATCCGCCGCATGGGCCCGGAGGCGCTCCTTCACCTCGGTCCAGACCGTCGCCACCCAGTCCCGGAGGAGCGGTTGGGCGAGCAGCTCGCGCTTGAGCTCCTCGCCGCGGGCGCGCATGGCCGGCGAGTGCTCGAGGTCGGCCGCGAGCCGGACCAGCTTCGCGTCCAGCTCGCGACGCAGATGATGCGTCGTATCGGCGGCCATCTCGTGCAGCGTGTCGCGAGCTGCCGCGAAGAGGCGCTCGTAGATGCGGTCCTCCACCGAGAGCGGCACCCACCACGGCATGTACCACCCGAGGCGGTTGCGAAGGTCGTCGTGGTGCTCCGCGAGCGTGTTCTCGAGCCCGACGAGCAGCGCGTCGAGAACCTTGTCGTGGCGTCCGTCCTCGGTGAGGAACCGGAGCGCGCGCCCGGCGATCGGTGCGAGCGGCACCGCGTCCACCTGCTCGGCCACGAGCCGCTCGAGCGCGGTGTGCACGTCGTCATCGTGGAGCAGGTCGACCGCGGTCACGATCCCGTCCGCGACGTCACCCGCGAGACGCACACCGGTCTCGGGATCGGCGAGCCAGCCGGCCAGACGCGGGACGACCCGTCCGGCACGCACGCGCTCCACGAGCGCCTCGGGCGTGAGGAAGCTCTCCTGGATGAACTCGCCCAGGGTCTCCGCGAATTGATCCTTGCGCGCGACCACGATGGCGGTGTGCGGGATCGGTACGCCGAGCGGATGCCGGAACAGCGCGGTGACCGCGAACCAGTCGGCGAGCGCGCCGACCATGGACGCCTCGGCCGTGGCCTGGACGTAGCCGCCCAGCGTTCCGTGGGCGCCGAGCACGGTCACGACCACGAACACGACGGTCACTACGACGAGCAACGCGGTCGCGCGCCGCTTGGTCACCACGAGCTGGCGCCGGCGCCGGTCTTCGGAGCGCAGCGGCGGGGCCTGGATCGTCGCCATGCCGGAGGTCTACCCCCGCGCCCGCGATCTCGCCGGACGGGCGGGTGGGCCCGCCGGCCGGCCGCCGGCCCGGTCTTTGTTGACGCTGCGCACCAAGGACCTCACGCTGCGCGCGAGAAGTGGGTATCCTCGTGAGGGGACGAAGGGGCTTCGCAGTGGGCTGGCGCAACCGGGGCATGGGCGGCGGGCTGATCACCGTGGCGCGCGTCGCCGCGGCGCCGGTCGTGCTCGCGCTCGCCCTCACCGCCCTCCCCGGCCGTACCCGCGACGCCGCGTCCTCGGTCGAGGCCGTTCGCGAGCGTGCGGCCGCCCTCGCGACCACGCCCGAGGGCGCGTCGGTGGAGGCATCGCTCGCCCGACTGCTCAGCGACCCGGAGCTCGGACGCCGTCTGGACGGCGCACTGGCGGGTCCGGGACTCGACCCCTACGCGCGGGAGATCCTCCACGCGGCCCTCACCGTGTCGCGTACGAGCAGCGCGCTGGCGGGCCGGCTGCTCGGCACGCCGGCGACCTCGGTCGACCGGGAGCGCCTCGACCGCCTCGCCCGCGACCTCGGCGCGAACCACGCCGTGGACGAGCTGCGCGAGGCGGGCGCGACGCTGCAGCGTCAGCCGTGGCCCATGCGGCTCGCGCTCGATCGCACACGCGCCACGCTGGATGGGTTCGCCGACGTCGACTCCTTCTCGACGGCAGCCGCCGACTCCTTGTTCGCAAGCATCGGCGACACGGTCGCGTTCCGATCGATCGCAGGAGCGCTCTCTCGCGTGCTCGCCGACGACCGCGCGGACACGTTCGTCCGGTCACTTCCACCGCTCGTCGCCGCCGGGTTCCTGGACAGGCCCGCCGTGGACGCACTCGGTCACACCGCCCCCGACCGTGGTGCGACCGCGGCCACCGACGATCGAGAGGTGCGGCTCGCCGCGGCCCTCGTGATCGTCGCGGACGGTGTGATCGACGGACGACCCGAGGTCGTCGCGACCGCGGTCACCACCGCGATCGCGTTCAGTCCGCGATCCGCACCCGCCGGCCGGTGACGAGGGAGAGGTCGACGCGCACGAAGTGATCGGCCGCGGTGCCGGTCCCCCACGACTCCAGGCCGAGCCTCGCCAGCGCGGCGAGCTCGGTCCGGTCGGTGATCTCCGACGTCATCCCGCGCACGAGGACGCTCCAGCCCTCACCCGTCTCCGGGTTCACGTCGTCGACCTCGAACGCCGCGACCTGGTGGCGCGTGGCTGCGTCGAGCTTTGTTCCCTGCACCGTCCGGATGACGATCGTGTCGCCGTCGAGGGCGTAGTTGACCGGCAGGATCACCGGGAGGGCGTCGACCGTCACGCCGATCCGGCCCAGCGTTGCGGACGCGAGCAGCGAGCGACAGGTGACGGCGTCGAGCTCGTCGATGCGGCGGGGCGAGATCGTCATGCTCATGCTGGGGTTGTCGACGAACGGGCCCGCCCGCTGCAGGGGCCGAAAGTCCTGATCTTGCAAGCCCGGCCGCGATTGCCGCTGTTGGTGAGGCAGCCTGCGAGCGCGAGGGTCCTAGTCGAACACCACGGTCCTGTTCGCGTACGTGATGACGCGGTGCTCGAGGTGGAGCCTGACCGCGTTGGCCAGCACGACGCGCTCCAGGTCGCGGCCGCGGCGCACCAGGTCGTCGACCTGGTCGCGGTGGCTGACCGGGGTGACGTCCTGGACGATGATCGGCCCCTCGTCGAGCTCGTGGGTCACGTAGTGCGCGGTCGCGCCGATGAGCTTCACGCCCCGCTCATACGCCTGGTGGTACGGACGCGCGCCGGCGAACGCGGGGAGGAACGAGTGGTGGATGTTGATGATCCGCTGCGGGTGATGTTCGACGAGCCACGCGGGCAGGATGCGCATGTAGCGGGCGAGCACCACGACGTCGGGCGCCAGCTCGTCGAGCGTGGCACCGAGCTCGACCTCCTGCAGCGCGCGGTGTGCGTCGTCCACCGGCAGATGACGGAAGGTGATCCCGGCCCGTTGCACCAGCTCCGCATGGAGGTCGTGGTTGGAGATCACCGCAACGACGTCCATGGGCAGCTCGCCGAGCTCCACCCGTCCGAGCAGGTCCGCGAGGCAGTGCCCCTCGCGCGACACGAGGATCGCCGCGCGGGCGCGACGACCGGGCTCGTGGAGCTGCCATTGCATCCCGAACCGGTCGGCGACGGGCGCGAACGCGTCGCGCAACGTCGCGCCGTCGCCGGGCGCGTCGAACTCGACCCGCTGCACGAACAGCTCGTGCACCGGGTCGACGTGCTGGTCGGCGTGGACGATGTTGCCGCCCCGGTCGGCGACGAACTCGCCCACCGCGGCGACCAGCCCGGGCCGGTCGCGGCACGCGAGGAGCAGGACCGCGCCCACGTCAGGCGTCGAACACGTCCTTCCCGAAGCACTGGAGGCCTGGCGCGCCGGCGAACCCCAGGTGCGGCAGACCGAAGAGGTCCTCGATGCTGCACAGCAGGGCGTAGTGGTTGTAGGGGGTGCTGTTCGTCGTCCCGGGCTTGGTCTTCGGCGACACGACGACCGCGCCGATCCGCCCGCCACCGGGCCCGCTCAGCCCGGGCATCGGCGTGTTCGGTGAGGGCGGCGTGTTGCAGCACGCGCTCGCGTCGGCGTCGCTCCCCGACGACTCGGCCTCGTCGAAGGTGACGATCAGCATCCCGTCGTGCTTGTACGCGGGTGACGCGAGGATCCGCGGCACCCACGTCGCGAGGAACTGGTCGGACGACACGAGTCCGCCGGGCTGCCCGTTCGCGCAGGGGGCGTCGTGCCCGTCGTTGCACAGGTTCGGCGTGATGTACGTGAGGTTCGCGGTCGTCGCCTCCGACGCGAGGTCGGTGGGCAGGCGGTCGAGGGGCACGTCGTTCGTGCTGCAGATCGGCCGGTCGATGATCGAATGGAAGTACACGAACGGGTTGTGACGCGTCGCGTACATGTCGGCGGGCTTCGCGACGAACGCGTCGTCCGTCGACCCGATCTGCGGATGGCGACACGTCTTGGGCGCCGTGGAGGAGTTGCCCATGTCCTCCATGTAGCCCTTCCACGTCTTGTGCGCGCCCTCGAGCTGATCGGCGACCGTCTTGACCGACGACGGGTAGACGCAGCCCTGACCGAGCGCCTGCCCGTCGGCGCCGGTACCCGTCGAGCGGAACTCGGTGTACGTCGCGCAGTCGGCCTGGGTCGACGGGTTCGGCGACTGGCCGCTGATCTGGGCGATGTAGTTGTCGAGGCTGTTGTGACCGATGCCGTGGTACCGGTCGAGCAGCTGGCCCATCGGGCGCAGCGTCTGGTTGAGGTAGACGGCCTTCGAGCCGGAACCGAACGTCGTGTCGAAGTCCTTGTTCTCGAGATTGATCACGAAGACGTGACCGATCGCGGTCGCCGAGCCCGCGGCTGTCGTCCCGGATGCCGCGCTCGTCGTTGTGGATGTGCTCTTCGACTTCGACGAGCTCGACGAGGAGCACGCTCCGAGCACGAGGACGGCGGCGACCACCAACGCAATTCGAACCCGCATGGGCGGCGACCGTATCGCGTCGTCAGCCGGTCAGCGGGAGCAGCACCGAGTAGATGAGGAGTCCCAGCGCCCAGAGCGCGGCGACCGCCGCGACCGCGACGACGACACTCCACAGTGGGTGCCGGCGCAGGTCGTGCCCGTGCGCGCCGGAGGGATGGAGACCCGATCCCATCGCCTGCATGCCCGAAGGATGCGCCCGGACCAACCCGGCGTCCAGGGCAGAAGGTCGCAACCTCGCGAAGCGTCCGCCGTCGTTCGCGACAGCTTCGACTGGGCGCTACCTCAGGAGCCGGTCCAGCAGCTCATCAACACCGCGGCCGCGCTCAGCGCGACGTCGCTGCGCTTCTGCGGCGGCTGACCGAACTGGTCGGGCAGCTTCGAGATGTCGACGAGGAGCACCTTGAAGTCCTTGCGCACGACCATCGAGCCGTTGGTCGTGGCGTACGCGGCGTTGCCGAGCGCGATCGAGCCCGGCTGGCGACCGAGCTTGGTCCCGAGCTCGTCGAAGTACGCCTTCGTCTGCGCCAGGTTGTCCATCTCCTTCACCGACATCGTGAAGGAGCCGTTCGGGTACTCGTACGTGCACGAGTAGACGTGGTCGACCCAGGTCGGCGTCGTGACCTGTGTCGGTGTGACGCCCAGGCTCTCGGCGATATCACGCTGGGCCTCGGTCGCGCAGATCATCTGGGCCGACTCGGACGGGGTCGCGCCCGCGGGCTTCGCCGTGATCGACGGGTCGCCGTTCTGCGTGGTCGTCGACTTGGAGCCCGCCGACGACGCGGACGATCCGCCGCCGCATCCCGTCGCCGCGAGCACCATCGCGACGACCACTCCGATCCCGGCCAACCATCGACGCATGAGGCTCAGCGTACCGGCCGTTCCCCGCCACCCGTCAGTCGCGCGGGGCGTCTTTCGCGGCGAAGGCGGCCAGCACGTCGTCCCGCCAGGCCCACAGCCGCGGGTAGCGCTCGGCGGGCGTGCGGCCCAGCCGCACGACCACGAGGTCGAGGCCCGGGCTGATCACGATGGACTGGCCCTCGTACCCGCTGGCCCAGAACGAGCCGTGCTCGTCACCCGTCGCCCACCAGTGCGCGCCGTACAGGTTGCCGTTCTCCGGATCGACCGAGCGGGCGCGCCGGCCGTGGTCCATCCACCCCTCGGGGAGGATGCGACGCCCCTCCCACACGCCGTCGCGCAGCGCGAGCAGACCGAAGCGCGCGAAGTCGCGGGCGGTCGCGTGCACGTACGACGACGCGATCCACGTGCCCACGTCATCGAAGGTCGGCCGCGCCGACGACATCCCGATCGGCGCGAACAGCCGGTCGCGCAGGAACCGCGCGTACTGCTCGCCGGGTCCGAGCACCGACGCGACGACCCCCGAGACGACGTTGCTCGTCCCGCTCGAGTAGTTGAACCGCTCCCCCGGCTGCGCGACGAGCCCACGGTCCGCCGCGAAGCCGGCGACGTCGCCCTGTCCCGACCCGAAGAGCATCTCGATCACGTCGGAGCCGCGCGCGTCGACGTAGTCCTCGACGAAGTCGAGGCCGTCGCGCATGGCGAGAAGATGGTCGAGGGTGATCGCGCCGCGCTCGTCGCCCCGCGCCGACCACGCGGGTACCGGCGCCGGCCGATCGAGGTGCAGCCGGTCCGCGGCGACGAGCATGCCGACGACCGCGTGCAGCATCGACTTCGCCATCGACCATGACAGCAGCGGTGTGTCGCCCCCGACCGCCACGTCGGGCCCCTCCCATTGGGGCACGCCACCGTCGTAGCGCTCGGCGACCAGCCGGCCGTGATGGACCACGACGACGGCGTACGTGAGCGCGAGGTCGCCGTCGTGGAACACGCGGTCCAGGAGCGGGTCGAGCGCGACGCCGGGAGGAACCGGCCCCACCGGCCACGCCTCCGTCGGCCACGCCACGCCGGCGGGTTGGGGCGGGAACGGAACGAGCTCGTGCTCTTCGACAGCGGCGGAGCGGAGTGGAGCGCGACGATCGGCGGGCACGCACCCAGGCTAGGTGCGTGCCCGCCGACGTCGCCCGTGACGGGGAGGAGCGAGCGCTACGAGGAGGAGGACGGAAGCGCGCCCAGGGTGACCGTCACGGTCGACTGGCTGCCGCCGCGCTGATACGTCACCGACACCTTGTCGCCGACGTTGTGCGACTGCACCGCGGTGATGAGGCTCTCGACGCCGGTCACCGTGCGGGAGCCGACCGCGGTGATCACGTCGTCCGCCTTGAGCCCGGCCTTGTCGGCCGGCCCGCCCGACTGCACCGTGCCCACGCGGGCACCGTCGCCGTCGTCGTTCGAGTCGCCGGCACCGGTGCGGTCCGCGTTGTCGGTGGTCGCCTGCACTCCGAGGTACGCGTGGGTCGCGTGGCCACTCTGGATCAGCTGCGTCGCCACGTTGCGGGCCGAGTCGATCGGGATCGCGAAGCCGACGCCGATGTTGCCCGACTCCTGGGTCTGCTGACCGCCGAAGCCACCGCTGCCGCCACCGACCGTCGCGATGGCCGAGTTGATGCCGACGACCGCGCCGTTCATGTCGACCAGCGGGCCACCGGAGTTGCCCGGGTTGATCGCGGCGTCGGTCTGGATCGCGTCGATGACCGCGTTGGTGTCGGAGACGGACGGGTCACCGGTCGCGACCGCGCGGTGCAGTGACGACACGATGCCCGACGTCACGGTGCCGGAGAGGCCGAGTGGCGAACCGACCGCGACCAGCTGCTGACCGATCTGCAGCGAGTCGGAGTCGCCGAGCGTCGCCGGCGTCAGCTGCCCGGCGCCCGAGGCCTTGATCACCGCGAGGTCCGAGATGGGGTCGCGGCCGACGATCGTCGCCGACACCTTCTTGCCGCTGTTGAGGATCACCTCGAGCGTTCCGCCGTTGGCGGCGTCGGAGACGACGTGGTTGTTGGTGAGGATGTAGCCGTCGGCACTGATGATCACACCCGACCCGGTGCCGCCGCCCGACTGGCCCTGCTCGTTGATCGTGACGACGCTCGGCAGGACCTTGTCGGCCGCGGCGCTGACGCTGCCCGACGCGGCCGCGGCGGGACGGGTCGCGACCGAGCTGGGCGACGTCGCGCCGATCGTGACCGTCGACGAATGGTGCGACTCACCGACCTGCACGCCGATCGCAGCACCGGCACCGCCTGCCGCCGCCGCGACGACGGCCAGCGCGGCGACCGCGCCGACGACGCGGCGCTTCCCCCTCGTCCCACGCGCGCCGGACGCGCCCGTGGGCGCGCCCGGCGACGGCGCGGGGCTCGGCTCCGGGTGGTTCGGGGGGGCGGAGCCGAACGCCTCGTATGCGGCGGACGCGGGCGCGGGCTCGTCTCCCGCCGGGGCGGCCACGGGCCGCGACGCGTCTGCCGTGTCGTCTGCGGCCGGCGTGGGGGTGGGCTGCCAGGCGCCGGCGCTCTCGTTCTCGGCCGGCGGGGGCGCCGGCTTCCACGGCTCGGAGCCGTGGGGTGCATCTCCGTCGAACATCGTCATGGGGCGATCCTCGCGATGGAAGCTGAGGACCGGCTGAGGGGTGCCGAAGAGAGTGCTGAGGATCTCGACCGGGTGCGGCGCGCCGTCGCTACGCGGCGGGTCGGTCGCGCTTCGGGAGCGCTTGCCCGGCGCGCGACGCGTCGCGCAACTCGCTCAACGTCTGTTCCCAGTACAGGCGGGCCGCCAGCCAGTGCAGTGCGGCGGCGGCGTCCGTGCGTCGTTGCTGCGGCATCGCCGTCCCCTTCCTTCGATGTCACGCGCGAGTGTCGACGAGGCGCATGACGTCGCCGTCTCCACCGTGCAACGTCCACGTGGCGGCGACATGACGGGTGTCGGTCGTGACCGAGGGCACAGTCGGCACGCGAGCGTCGCCTCCGGCCAGACTGGCGCGGTGCGCGTGTCGTCCATTCGCCGCCGGCGTCGCGCCCGGATCACGCGTCACGCCCGAGTGACACCGGGCCCGCTTGTCGTCGGCGCGGTCGCGGTGCTGATCGTGTCGCTGATCACAGGGTGCCAAGGCGCGAACAACAGCTATGACCAGAACGTCCGGCGGTTCTTCCGGCGCGCCCACGCGTTGAATCTCCGTCTCCCGCCCGACCACGTCGCGCGCGCGAACCTCATGAACCGCAACCCGTGCTCGTACAACGTCGACCTGAGCGACCAGCTGCGCGCCGATCCGAGCTACTTCTCGAACCGCACGAGTGGTCTCAGCACGACGGACGCGCTGCTCGCCACCGCGCTCGAGGTCGCGGTGTTCTGCTCCGGCCGCTACAACGAGCTGCGCAGCTTCGTGCGCGAGACGCGCACGCCCATCCCGTCGAAGCGCTGCATGCTCCGCCGGTGCTCCGACGTGTCGATCGCCTGACGCGCACCCGCGACGGTCAGAGCGGCGCGCCCACGGGTCGCGGGATCAGCGGAGGCGCGACCTCGTTCGGCAGTCGCGTCGGCGGACGGCGGTGGGAGAAGTCGAGGACCTCGGCGAGGTTGCGCGCGTAGCGGTCGCGCGCGTGCATCGGCTCGAGCCCGAAGCGCCATTCGATCATGCGCAGGATCGAGCAGTGCTCGTACGGACCCGCGTGCACCACGCGCGCCGGAGCGAACGGCCCCATCACGATGCACGGGACCCGGAAGCCGAGACGCCCGTAGTCGGGATGCGGACCCGGATTCGGGTTCACGTTGTCGTCGCGCACACGCGGCGGCGGCACGTGGTCGTAGAACCCGCCGTGCTCGTCGAAGTTCAGCACGAACACCATCCGGTCCCACTGCGGGCTCCGGCGGAGGATGTCGTACACCTCGCCGATGAACACGTCGCCGACCTTCACGCTGCCGTGCGGGTGCATGTCGTTCGACGTGCCCGTGAGCTCGTGCACCGTCCCGTAGTCGGGATCGACGAACGTGACGTTCGGCAACCGCCCAGCGGCGGCGTCTGCCTTGAACTGCTCGTAATGGTGGCTGATCCCGTCGTAGCGGCGGCTGTCGAAGAGGCCGGTCATCGGCTCGCTGACGTAGTAGTAGCCGCCGGTGAAGCCGTGGTCGTGCACACGGTCCCAGATCGCGACGTCGAGCTTCGACGGGCGCGTGACCCCGGCCGGCGGCAGCTCGGTCGGCTGGCTGAAGTTCGGGTACAGGCCGGTCTCGTCCACGTCCGTCGCCCCGCAGTGGAGGTAGAAGCGGTTCGGCCACGTCGGGCCCAGCATCGAGCAGAAGTACCGATCGAGGGTCGCGTTGTGACGGGCGAGCGCGGCCAGGATCGGGAGGGCGTCGTCGTCGTAGAAGCCGATCGGGAAGAGGTCACCGACCGCCTGCGTCTTGAGGAACCCGTCGCTGCGTCCGCCGTCGTACTGCACCGCGACCGACTGCCAGTCGTGCTTGGGGTCGCCGTACTTCCACCCCTGCCAATCGGGCGCGAGGTTCCACGTGCGGTGGGACACGCCGGCCCCGTCGACATAACGGAGGCCGTGCTGACGGCCGTCGGCGCCCGGGAGCCAGCCGAGCACATGGTCGAAGGAGCGGTTCTCCATCATGAGGACCACGACGGTGTCGAAGGGCGCGTCGGACGGATCGGGCAGGCGACGCGGGCGATGCCGCTCCTCGCCCCGCCAGCGCTCGAGCAGCGTGCCGCACCCCGGCAGCAGCGCCGCGCCACCGAGCGCCGCCGCGCCGGTGAGGAAGCTCCGTCGCGTCATCGGTTGCATGGGACCCCCCGAGCCCGACCCGGCCACCGCCGAAGCGACCGGCTGGTGACGAGAGGATGGCATGCAGGTGAACGCGCTGCCCGGGATGGGTGGAACATCCCGGTCGGACGACCGGTTGGAGGCGGGGATGACCGAGCCGCTCGTGCCGCTGTCCGTCCTCGACCTGGCGCCCGTGGGTGCCGGGTCGACGCCCGCGCAGGCGTTGCAGCGCGCGATCGAGCTGGCGACGGAAGCGGAGCGGCTCGGCTACCGCCGGTACTGGGTCGCGGAGCACCACAACATGCCCGGGATCGCCAGCTCGTCGCCGGCCGTCCTGCTCTCGCACGCTGCGGCAGCCACGTCGGTGATCCGTGTCGGCTCCGGCGGAGTGATGCTGCCCAACCACGCGCCGCTCGTCGTTGCCGAGCAATTCGGCATGCTCGAGGCGCTGCACCCCGGGCGCGTCGACCTCGGGATCGGCCGCGCGCCCGGCACCGACCCGGTCACCGCGTCGGCGCTCCGGCGCACGCGCGACCTGTCGGCCGAGGACTTCCCCCAGGAGCTGCTCCAGCTGCTCGCGTTCTTCGACGGCTCGTTCCCCGACGAGCACCCGTACCACCGGATCACCGCGGTGCCCGCGCTCGGCTACCGGCCCGAGGTGTGGCTGCTCGGCTCGAGCGACTTCAGTGCGCAGCTCGCGGGCATGCTGGGACTGCCGTTCTCGTTCGCGCACCACTTCGCGGCCGCGAACACCGACGCCGCGGTCGCCGCGTACCGCGCGACCTTCCGCCCGTCGGACGTCCTCGAGCGCCCCTACGTGATGCTCGGCGCCGCCGCGATCGTCGCCGAGACCGAGGAGCGGGCGCGGTGGCTGGCCGGTCCGAGCGGGCTCGCGTTCCTCCGCCTGCGCCAGGGTCGTCCGGGTGTGTACCCCACACCGGAGGAGGCCGCGGAGTACCGCTTCACACCGTCGGAGCGCGAGGTGATGAAGGCGTGGACCGCGTCCCATCTCGTCGGCGATCCCGAGCAGGTGCGCGACGGACTCGCCCGGCTCCAGGCCCGCACCGGTGCCGACGAGCTCATGGTCACGACCATGGTGCACGGCCACGCCGACCGGCTCGGCAGCTACGCGCTCCTCGCCGACGCGGCCGGCCTCGGGGTCCGCGAGCAGCGCGACACGGCGAGTGCGTCCGCGAGCGCGTCCGCGGTTCCGGACGCCTGAGCGCGGCCGTACGCTGGTTCCGTGTTCGAGCGGTTCACCGACCGGGCCCGGCGCGTCTTCGTCGCCGCCAACGACGAGGCCCGCGCGCTCGGGTCGGCCCGGCTCGGATCGGGACAGCTCCTCCTCGGGCTGCTCCACGACCCCGCGTCGGATGCGGGGCGGGTCCTCGTTCCGGCCGGTGTCGGGTTGGAGCGTGCACGCGAGCTCGTCGGCTCGGGCACGGAGTGCGGCGGGACCGACGCGACGGCCGACGGGATGGACTTCACCGCGCAGGCCCGCAACGTCGTCGAGCGCTCGCTGCGGGAGGCGCTGCGCTCCGGTGACGCGCGCATCGGCACCGGTGACCTGCTGCTCGGACTCGCCGCGATCCCGGATGCCGACGGCGCGCGCGTCCTCGTCGCGCTCGGCCTCGATCTCGACGCCGTGCGTCGCGACACGCTCACGGTGATCGCCCGCCACGAAGAGCTGCGCGAGCGCGCCGCGGTCACGCCGATCGTCGTGCCCGAGCTCTCCCCCGAGGCGCGCCGCGCGCTGCAGACCGCGCTGCGGTTCGGGACCGCGTATCTGGGCAAGCGCTACGCGCCCGTCCGCATGCTGTACAAGGCCTCCAGCGCAGGCGGCGCGCTGCGACGCGTCGCCGGCGGGCCGGCGCGGGCCGAGCTCGAACCCGGCGCGCGGAGTGGACCGGTACCCGCGACGTGCGCGTCGTGCGGGACCGCGTCACCCGCATGCGGGACGCTCTACACCACCGCGTCCGGCACCCTCGTGTGCGAGCGCTGTATCGACCGCGTGACCTGACCGCCGCGTGCCACGCTCAGTTGGGACGAATTCCTGCTCTACGAGTCGGAATTCGTCCCAACTGGCAGGTCGTCGGGCGCGCGCGAGGTGAAGGGGACGAAGCGGCGGACGGCGCGGGCGGCGCCGGCGGTCGCGTCGGCGAGCGCGTGGAGCGCGAGCGCGGCGACGTTGCAGCCAGGCGCTTCGGCGCGGGGCCCGGTGTCGTCGCGCGCCTCGTCCTCGAGCTCCGTCGCCGCGAGCTGCGCGGTGCCGAGCTCGGCGGCGGCGACTTCGGCCGCCTCCACGTCGAGAGGACCGGGGCCGACCTCGCGATCGACCTCGAGCTCGGGTGCGGCGGTCTCGTCGAACGCCTCGGCGACCATCGCCGGCGCCGTGGCGGCGGCGACGTCTTCGGTGTCCTCGGGACGCCTCTCCTCCGCACCCGCCTCGACTCGGTGCTCCTCCGTGCCGCCCAGCGCGCGCCACACGTCGCTCACCTGGCGGAACTCGACGCCGAGCGGCAGCCTCGCGAGCAGCGCCAACACGTCGTCGGATGCGCCCTCCTGCTCCGCGACGGCGAGAAGCGCGTCACGGTCCGCGGGGAACGCGTGGGGGCGCAGGTGACGTGCGATCTCGGAGCGCAGCTCCACGTCGTCGTGCGCGAGGCCGCCCGGCGGCGGCTCGTCGTGCGACGCGACCAACGCATCCGGTGTCGGCTCGCCGTCGCCCGGTGGTTCGTGCTCCAGATCCTCCCGGGCGCGTGACTCCTCGGGCGCGCCATGGGTCAACGGCGCGACCTCGTGCGCCATCTCGTCGTCGAGCCGGGCTCCGTGCTGCACACTGCCGCGTTCCACGACGCGAGCCTTCCCGTTCGGCTCCCGCCCGACACCGGTCGCCGCGGTCACATCCGCAGTCGCAGGTCCCGGCGGCGACGCGACCAGCCGGATCGCCGGGACACGGGTCGCGACCGGGGGGCGACCCGCCGCCGTCGTCAGGACCGCGAGCCGGTCCTCGACCTCCGGCCGTTCCAGACGCCGGCGTGCCGAGTCGCGCGTCCGGGCGACGACCTCCGCGACCCGCGAGCCGTCCATCGAGTTGAGACCGATGACGGCCAGGTCGTCGCGGCTCGGCTCGAACGTGAGCACGGGCGTGCCCGCGCGCCGGACCTCGGCGGCTTCGCGCGCGAGATAGAAGCGCGCGAGACGGCGACTGCCGAGATCGGCGCGCAGCGGCCGCCCGATCACCGACATCGGCGAGCTCACGACGACGAGGTCGAGCTCCTCGCCCGCGAACAGGTCCGCGTTGGTGGGCGAGTGCGCACCACCGTCGACGTAGCGCACACCGTCGATCGCAACGGGCGCGAAGAAACCGGGGATCGCGCACGACGCGGCCACCGCGGTCGCGACGTCGGTCGCGGTCTCGTCGTCGCGCCCGAACACGACGCGCGCGCCAGTGTCGAGTCGGACGGCGTTGACCCACAGGCTCCGCGCCGGCCAGGCGTGCGAAAGGAGCGCGCGCAGACCCCCGACGATGACGTCGGTCGATATCGTCCCGACCGGCAACGCGGCCGCCGCCAGCACGCCCAGCCGGGTCTGGAACGGCTGACGCCCCGCGCGCAGCAGGACCGAGGGCGCGGCCATGGTGGGCAGCCCGCGACGCCGGCCCCGGCTCGGGATCGGGCCGGCTCCGACATTTCGGGTCGCCCGCTCGACGAGATCGGCACCCTCCGGTGTCAGAGGCTCGCCCGTGACGTGCGCGGCGACGTCGGCCGGTCCGAGGCCGGCCCGCACCAGCGCCCCGACGACCGAGCCCGCGGACGTCCCCACCACGACCTCGGCATCGCGCGCGTCCCAGCCCGTGACCTCGGCCAATGCCGAGAGCACGCCGGCGTGGAACGCGTGCCCGACGACCCCACCCGCGCCGAGCACGAGCCCGACGCGGCGCGTCGCGCCGTCCGCAGCCCGTCGACCTGTGTGCACCGCCTCCGATTCGTAGCAGCTGCGACCCGTCCGCGAGGAGCGGCGGCGCGGAAATTCCCGTGCCGCTCCCCCGGATGACCCGCGTGCGCTACTGCCGGTACTCGATCTTGAGACCGGCCATCGTCGGCGGGTCGCCGATGAAGCACGTGAACGGCTTCCCGGCGGGGGAGAACGTCGGCACGAACTTGGAGTTGTGGATCTTCAAGTAGGCGAAGCAGACCAGCGGGTAGTGCCGGTCGGTGTGCTGCTTGGTGTAGTCGACGGGACCGATCATCCCGCCCGCGTCGTACGCGGTCTGCGTGTTGAGGTAGTCGATCACCTTCTGGCGGGTGAAGTCCGGCCCGGCACCCTTGAGCCCCGCGACGAACGTGGCCGCGTTGATCCATCCGACTTCGGCGTTCTCGGTCTTGGTCAGGTGCTCCTTGTCCATCCAGGTGATGTACTCCTGGAGCGCCGTGAACTTCGGCGAGGTCTCGAGCGGCGCTTCCTGCACCGCGACGATCGAGCCCTCGAAGAACCCACCGTTCTTGCTGATGAAGTCGTGGTCGTAGCCGTTGGGCAGCGACTGGACCGCGTTCAGTCCCTGCTGGCGCATCTCGCGTGCCAGGGTGAGCACGCCGTTGCTGTCCATGCATGTGGCGACCATGTCGACCTTCGCGTCGACCATCTTCTTCACATCAGCGCTCATGTCGGTCACGCCGAACGCCAGGCTCTTCGTCGCGTAGACGATCTTCGCGGTCGGGTACTTGTCGAAGCTCGCCTTGATCCCGTCGAGACACTGGGCCGAGTTGGCCACGTTGTAGGCGAGCACGGCGACGCGCTTCTTGCCCAGCTTCTGGGCCACCCACGGCAGCGGGGTGCCGGGACAGTCGGAGCCGTTGCACAGCGCGCCGACCTGGCCGAACAGGTTCGGCGGTCCGGTCCACTCGTCGTTGATGTTCCACCCGAACGTCGGGATGTTGTTCTGGGCCAGCGTCGACGCGCCCGAGAACGAGAAGATCGTCGCGACCGGCAACACCGCGAACACGTTGTCCTGGTCGATGATCGCCTCGACCTCACGCTTGTTCTGGCTCAGCTGGTCGTCGTGGCGCTTCACCAACGTGAGCTTGCGCCCGTAGATCCCGCCCTGGCTGTTGACCATGTCGAAGTAGGCCTGGACACCGTCGAACGCGGTGCCGTAGAGCCCACCCAACGGGTTCGTCGTCGACGCGACCCCGCTGACACGGATCTCGGTCGGCGAGACGCCCGGTTGGTTCACGGCCGGGAAGCTGCCCGACGGCGACGAGCTCGCCGACGACGAGGCCGACGTCGTCGTGGTCTTCTTGCTCTTCCCCGAGCTCGAATTGCCGCATCCGGTCGCGACCAACCCGATCACGAGCGCGACGACGGCGATGAGACGTGGACGCATCGAGATTCCCCCTGTCCCGGCACGCACACTGACGTTTGCGTCAGGGTATCCACCTCGACGCCGCAGCGACAGGGATACCCGCGGCTCAGTGCCCGCTGACCGGGATGGTCGTTCCGGATGGGCCGCCGAGGCCATGCACCACGGTCGCGCAGACATGGTCGACGAGGACGTCGGGCTCGGGCCACGGGAAGTCGGGCATCGAGATGAGCAGCGACGTGACGCCGTGCAGGCTCGTCCAGATGCCGGTCGCGACGAGCACGGCGTCGCCGCGTGCGATGCCACCCGCGTCCATCGCGCGTTGCACCGCGTCGGTCAGGTGCTGGAACGCGACCATGCCGGGCGCGAGCGCCTCGGCGTGCTTGGCGCTGCGGCTGCGCTTGCTCATGAACAGGACGCGGTAGTGCTCGGGGTGGTCCAGGCCGAAGCGCACGTACGCGCGACCGCGCGCGCGAAGCGCCTCCACCGGGTCGTCGGTCGTCGTGTCCGTGGCTTCCAGGGCATCGTCGAACATCTCGAACACCTGTGAGCAGACGGCGTAGATCAGGTCGTCCTTGTCGGCGAAGTGGAGGTAGATCGCGGGCGGCGTGACACCAACCGCGTCCGCAACGCCGCGGATCGACACCTCGTCCTCGTCACCGGTCGCGCCGAGCAGGCGCGTCGCCGCAGCCAGGATCTCGCCGCGCAACCGCTCGCCCGAGCCCCGCGGCGCGCGTGGGCGGCGGTCACGGGCCCGGTTCATCACACCAGCGTAGGCTCCCGCGGTTCCGTGCCGTCGGCCTCGTCGAGGACGATCGTGTCCTCCGTCTCGTGGATGCCGAAGCGCTGGTAGAAGCGACGCAACGGCCCGGGCGCCCACCAGTTCGTCTCACCGGCGAGCTTCATGAACGCGGGTACGAGCGTGGCCCGGATCACGAACGCGTCCATGAGCACTGCGAGCGCGAGGCCCAGGCCGAAGAGCTTGATGAACGTGATCCGCGACGACGCGAAGGCGAGAAGGACGACGGCGATGAGGATCGCGGCCGCGGTCACGATCCGACCGGTGCGCTCGAGACCGAGCGCGACCGAGCGCGTGTTGTCGCCGGTGCGATCGTGCTCCTCCTTGATGCGCGAGAGCAGGAACACCTCGTAGTCCATGGACAGGCCGAACGCGACGCAGAACATGAGGATCGGCACCGTCGTGTCGAGCGTGCCGGTCGGCGTGAAGTCGAGCAGGCCGGAGAGGTGACCGTCCTGGAACACCCACACCATGGCGCCGAACGTCGCGGTGAGGCTCAAGACGTTGATGACGAGCGCCTTCACGGGCACGAGGAGACCGCCGAACATCATGAACAGCAGCACGAACGTCGCCGCGGCGATGATCCCGGCCGCGATCGGCATGCGTCCGAACAGTGAGGCCTTCGAGTCGACGAGGTCGGCCGACGTGCCGCCGACGAGCACGTGGAACGGCGGGTGGTCGTTCCGGATGGCGTGCACCAGTCGCTCGCCTGCGGGCGACTCCGGCTCGACCGTGGGCACGACCGACAGCCACGCTCCGCGGGTGGTGACAAAGCGCGCCGTGGCCGGACCGGTTCCGGCGATGCGAACGCCGCGCGCGTAGCTGCCGGTACGGGCGTCGACCCGTCCGACACCGTCGAGGCGCGAGAGCGTGATCGCGTACTGCTCGATCGCCGGCCCCTGCGCGGCAGGATCGCGCAGGTCGGGAGCGACGATGGTGAGCGCGCTCGACTCGCGTGACGTGAAGTCGTCGCGCAGCACGGTCTGCACCTGTCGGGCCTCGGCCGACCGGGGCAGGACGCGGTCGTCGGGCAGCGCGAACCTGATGTGCAGGAACGGGGCGCCGAGGACGAGGAGCAGGACGACGACCGCGGTGCCGACGAGCACCGGCCGGCGCATCACGGTCGTGGCGACGCGGTGCCAAGCACCCTCGCCCTCCGGCTTCCGGCGCACCCGCCACAGCACCCACCGGTCGACGTTGCGGCCCAGCACCGCGAGCAACGCGGGCAACGTCACCACTGCGCCGGTGGCGGCGACGACTGCGACCGCGACACCCGCGTACGCGAACGACCGGAGGAACGTGAGCGGGAACACGAGCAGCGCCGACAGCGAGACAGCGACGGTGAGCGCGCTGAACGCAACGGTCTTCCCGGCGGTCTCGACGGTGCGCACCACGGCGTCGGGCGGCTCGCGACCGTGCTCGAGCTCCTCGCGGTAGCGGGACACGATGAAGAGGCTGTAGTCGATCGCGAGACCGAGCCCGAGCGCGGTCGTGAGGTTGAGCGCGTAGATCGACACGCCGGTGATCGCGCTGAGCACACGCAGCACGAAGAAGGTCCCGACCACGGCCAGCGCGCCGACCGCGAGCGGCAGGCCGGCCGCGACCACGCTGCCGAACACGATGATGAGGAGCACGAGGGTGATGGGCAGCGCGATCGCCTCGGCCCGCCCGAGATCGTGCTCGATCTGGTCACTCACCTCGCGGTAGACGGCAGCGCGCCCGCCCACCGCGACCGTGATCGGACCGTGCGTGCCGCGCACAGAGTCGGCGACCTGGTTCACCGACTTGCGCACGGTGTCGTCGTCGCCGCGAAGCGACACCAGCACGAGCGCTTGCCGACCGTCGCGGGTGCGCAGCGGCGGCGGTGATCCGAGGGTCCAGTACGACGCCGACTGCTCGACCGCGGGGTTCGACGCGAGCTGCGCGGTCAGCGCGCGCCCCGCGCCCGCGACCGGGGCGGCGTCGACGGAACCGTTGTGTGCGGTGACGAGGAGCACCAGGTTCGGCTGACGCTGGTGGAACACGTGATCGAGCGTGTCGGTCGCGCGCGACGCCTCGGCTGCGGGGTTGTTGAACCCGCCCGAGGTCAGCGAGCCGGCGACGCCCGCACCGAACACGCCCGCGACCACGAACGCGACGCCGCTGAGCGCGAGGACGAGGCGGCGCCGCCGGACCGTGAAGCGGGCGAGCCGGGTGAGCGGGGAACCGGTGGCGGGTGAGGTGGTCCGCACGGCTGCCTCCCACAGTCGGGGTGATCGGCGGCGTCGCCCGGGTCCCTTAACGCCGCTAACTCACGGCCAGCCTCGTCGCTCCGGGGCTGGCTGTCACCATGACCGTCGTCACAGCGGTCCGCAAGGAACCCGTCCGGTTAGGGTCCGCGGCCATGGCCGACGGGGACGGGCACGGGACGCTGTCGGGTCGCCGCGTCCTCGTCGTCGGGGCCGGCACGCGGCGAAGCGACGAGCCCGACGCGCCGCTCGGCAACGGCCGGGCCATCGCGCTGGCCTGCGCGCGCGCCGGCGCGCACGTCGTCTGCGCGGACGTCGACGAGGACGCGGCCGCGGAGACGGTGTCGATGGTCGAGACCGACGGTGGCAGCGCCTCGCTCGTCGTCGCCGACGTCACCTCGGAGGACGAGTGCGCGGCAATGGTCGAGGCCGCGGCGGCGGAGCCACTGCACGGCGTGGTGTGCAACGTCGGCATCGGACGCGGTGCGCGTCTCGCCGGCACGAGCGCGCACGACTGGGACGCGACGTTCGCCGTCAACCTGCGCAGTCACTTCCTGATCACGCGTGACGCGCTCCCCCGTCTCGAAGCCGGCGGCGCGATCGTGTTCATCGGTTCGGTCGCGGGGCTGCAACCGGGCAGCGGTCTCCCGGCATACGACGCGTCGAAGGCCGGCCTGGCCGGGCTGTGCCGTCATGTCGCGCTGGAGGCCGCGCGTCGCGGGGTGCGCGCGAACGTGGTCGCGCCGGGCTTGATCGACACCCCGCTGGGCCGCGTCGCGTCGCGTGGACGCGCGTCGCGCGACCGCACGCCGGTGCCACTCGGGCGTCAGGGAACCGCGGCCGAAGTCGCCGCGGTCGTCGCGTTCCTCCTGAGCGACGCCGCGAGCTACGTCACCGGGCAGGTCATCGCGGTCGACGGTGGTCTCACGCTCATCTGAGCCGAGATGCGGCACTCACCGTCGGATTCCGACGCTCAGTGCCGCATTTCGCCGGGGCGGAGGAAGTCGAGGATCGCGCGGGTGAACGCGGGGTCGAACATCGCGGTCAGGTGGTTGCCGTGGACCGTGACCGCGCGGGCGAGACCGTCCGGGATGCGCGCCGCGAGCGCTTCGGGCGGCCCCGCGAGCCGGTCGTCGTCGCCGACGACCACGAGCGTCGGCACCTGGACCAGGTCGGGCCGTGCGCGCGACTCGCCCGCGTTGGTCCGCTGGATCGCGGCGAGGGCCTGCCGGTCCGCACCGGTGCGCTCCGCGAAGCGGCGGAAGGCGCGGGCCGCAGGTCCGAACGACGACGGGTCGTCGGCCGTCATCGCGGCGGCGACGCGACCGCTGTCCACCGGACGTCGACCCTCCGCGACCCGGCCGCCGATCCCTCCGAGCACGAGCGACCGGACCCGCGGTTCGCGCGGCGCGAGCCTCACCGCGACGATCGCACCCATCGAGTAACCGACGACGTCGACATGCCCGATGCCGAGGTGGTCGAGCAGCGCGGCCGCGTCACGCGCCATCGCCTCGTCCTTGTACGCGGCCGGATCGTGCGGCTTGTCCGACCTGCCATGGCCACGCGCGTCGAGCGCGACGACGTGGTGCGACGCGGCCAGCGCGTCGAAGACGCCGGGCGCGACCCAGTTGCCGACATGGTCCGACGCGAACCCGTGCAGGAGGAGCACCGGCGGCCCGTCGCCCGCGGTCGTGAACGCGATGCCCGTGCCGTCGAACGACGCGAACCGACGCACCTCGCCTGCCTTCGCACTTTCGCTCACGCTCATGCGCGTCGCTCCTGCATCAGACGGTCGAACTGCTCCCAGCTCAGCGTCGTCGGCTGGCGCGCGTTGCGCGGGTACCAGTCGATGCTGCCCTGACTGACGTGGAGGTCACCGAGCTTCTCCTCGTCGCTGCGCACCTCGAAGACGACGTCGGCGTGGAGCACCATCTTCGTCGTCGGAATGCTCATCTCGACATCGTGCTTCGGCAACGGTCAACCTCCTCCGCCTCGCGACGTCTGCCACTCGGTGACACCGTGCTCGACCTCCTGCCACAACGGCATGGCCATCGACTCGCTCATCTCCTCGGCGAGGTGGCCCAGCACGCCCGCGGTCCGCGCCAGCAGCGCGAAGCCGCGGATGATGCGCCAGTCGAAGCCGAGATCGGCGAGCGCCGCACCCGCGACGCCGGCGCCGTTGATCGGCAGGTGCCGGCCCGTCGCTTCGTCGTGCACCGACGCGACCGCTTCCAGCATGCGGAGGTTCGGACCCACCAGGCCGAGCTCCGTCGCCAGCGCGTACATCCTCGGGACGCGCGGGTCGGTCTCCTTGTGCACCGGGTGACCGAGCCCCGGCACCCGCCGGCCACTGCGGCGCAACCCGTCGACCGCGGTCGCGGCCACGCGGCGCATGGCATCGGCGTCGGTGACGTCGTGGAGGTGCGAGAGCGTCTCGCCGAGGAACCGCGCCGTGTCCTCCGCGACCCCGAGGAACACCGTCCCGCCGCCGAGCAGGCCTGCCGCGACCGCGCCCTGCAACGACTCCGGCGCGCCGACATAGGTGAGTCGGGCCGCGAGCACCGTCGGCGTGATCCCGTGGTCGGCCAGGGACACGAGCACCGCGTTGAACAGCGTCGACTCGCGCTCGTCGGGGAAGCGGCCGGCGACGAAGCGGAACGCGAGGTCGGCGAAGCCGACCCGGCCCATGAGCTCCTCGGCCAGGTCGAGGCCGCACACCGTGATGGTGGTCGGCGTGGAGTAGCCCATCTCGGTGCGCATCCACTCGCGCCCAAGCTCGCTCATCGTGTGGTCTCCATGTTCATAACTCCCTCCGCTCCCGCTCGGAGGGGCGACGCCCGGCGGAGCTCCGCTCCGTCCGCACAGTGTTCTGTGCGTCGAAGTCGATCTCCGCGACGGTGCGCTCCCGCGGCAGGCGGTGCTTCGCGAGGCGGCCGGTCGGCGTACGCGGGAGGTCGTCGACGATCTCGACGAAGCGCGGCACCTTGAACCGCGCGACGCGCTCGAGCAGCGACGCGCGCACCGCCATAGGGTCGAGCGCGCGGTCGGGACGCCCGACGACGAACGCCTTGATCTCGTCCTCTCCCAGCTCGGACGGCACCGCGATCACGGCGGCTTCCAGCACGTCGGGATGCGCCTCGAGCGCCTCTTCCACCTCGGCCGGCGCGAGGTTCTCACCCCGGCGCCGGATGACGTCCTTCTTCCGGCTGACGAACGTGAACGTGCCGTCGCGGTTGGCGCGCACGAGGTCGCCGGTGTGCAGCCACCCGTCGACGAGCACGGTCGCGGTCTCGTCGGGCATCTCCCGGTACCCGAGCATGATCGCCGGGTTGCGCAGCACCAGCTCGCCGACGTCGCCCGTCGCGACCTCGCCGCCGTCGTCGTCCATCACGCGCGCATCGTTGACGTGACCGAGCACCGGATGCTGACGCGCGGAGCCGATCGTCTCGTACGGCCGTTCGCCGTGGGCCCAGAACGTCCCGTACGTGCTCTCCGACATCCCGTATCCGCACACCACCTGGATTCCGAAGCGGCGTTCTATCTCGAGGTGACGTTCACGCGTCGGCGACGGGCCCGTGTAGCAGAGGCGCAGCGGGTTGTCGGCGTCGTCGGGCCGCTCGGGCTGGCGCATCAGCATCTCGAGCATGGCGCCGATCATGTTGAACTCGGTCGCGCCGGTGCGACGCGCTTCGTCGACGAACCGGCTCGGCGAGAAGCGCGACAGCAGCACGACGCTCGCGCCGATCGCCATCGAGCCGAGGAGCGAGTACACGGGCGCGTTCACGTGGAAGATCGGCAGCGCGGTGATGAGGCGGTCGTCGGGCGTCAGCTGCATCCACCACGGGAACCCCTCTCCCGCGAGCACGTACGCCTGATGGGTCTGGGTCACGAGCTTGGAGCGACCGGTCGTGCCGGACGTCGGGATGAGCACCGCGGGATCGCGCGGCGTGATGCCGGCGTCGGGCGGGGCGCCGGTCGCGGTAGCGCTCCCGTTCGCGGCCACGAGCTCGTGCACGTCCACCCACGTCGTGCGGGTCGTGGCCTGCTCGCGTGCGTCCGCCACGGCTTCGTCACGGGCAGGGTCGAACACCGCGAGCCGGGGGCGCGCCTGGTCGAGGAAGCCGGCCAGCTCGGCGACCGTGCTCGCGGGGTTCACCGGCAGGACGATCGCGCCGGCCCGCACGAGCCCGAGCCACACGACGACGTGCGTCGCGGTGTTGTGCGCGACGACGAGGACGACATCGCCCTTGACGACGCCGAGCGCGGCCGCCGATGCCGCGACCGCGGCAGTGGCGCGTTCCGTGTCCGTGAACGAGAGAACGGTGTCGTCGTGGAAGAGCCACGGTCGCTCGGCGTGGGCCACCGCAGCGTCGTGCACGAGCTCGGGGATCGTGCGGATGCGGTAGCCACTCGCGTCCGGTGCGCTCACACGGGCGATCCTAGATATCCGCGCCGCCGGTGGCCTCGAGCAGCTCCCCGAGTGAGGCCTCGACGCCGGCCGCGAGCTCGTCGACGGCGGGCACGATGACCGGGTCCGTGTTGAAGCCGATGAACATCGAGCCGCCGAGCGACATCGCGGAGACCCGGAGTGCGTGGCGCGGCGCGATCTCCGCGAGCGAGTAGAGCTCGTGCACCCGTGCGCCGAACATCGACTGCGGCTGCTTCGGGCCCGGGACGTTCGACACGTTCAGGGTGAACTCGTGCGGGCTCATGGTCAGCCTCGTCGCGACGCGCCCGAGCGCGGGGATACGGCCGAGCACCTCGAACACGGTGTACAGGGTCTGGGGATCGCCGCGCCGCTTTCGGGCCGCCGTCTCGCGGTGCACGGCACGCAAGCGTCTCATGGGATCGGGCTCTGCGAGCGGGACGTCGACGAACATGAACGAGTCGCGGTTGCCCGACGTGTCGCCGTCGGGTGTGCGCGCGTGCATGCTCACGGGCACCTTGACCCGTGCGGTGTGGACGCCTTCGTGGCGGTCGACGAGCCAGCGGCGGATCCCGCCGCCGACGACGGCGAGGAGCACGTCGTTCAGGGTGACGCCTTCACCGGCGGCCTTCTCGACGTGACGGAGCTCGTCGATCGGGCAGTGGGCGAACGCGACCGCGCGCGTCGTACCGATCTTGCCCCCGAAGGGCGAGCGCGCCTCGACCGGGCGGAGCTCGCGCACCATCGCGGCCGGCGTGTGCTCCGCGAGCGCGGCGGCACGCCGCCAACGCGCCTCGACGACGGCGTTCGCGGGCGGCGGCTTGCGCGCGGGCGCGGCCGCGGCACCCGCGGGTTGCTCGTCCCAGAGGAGCTCTTCCGCCCAGCGCATCGACGTCATGCCGTCGCACATGCAGTGGTGGATCGTCCAGACGAACGCCCAGCCGCCGTCCTCGAGCTCGTCGACGACGTCGATCGTCCACAGGGGCCGGCTGCGGTCGAGACGTCCGGCCATCACCGCGGCGACATGATCGAGCAGCTCGGCCCTGCTCGTCGGCCCGTCGCTGCCGGTCGACGCGGGGCGGACGTGCGCGTCGACCGAGAACGCGTCGTCGTCGGACCAGTACAGGTCCTGCCCCGAGGCGCCCTCACCCCCAGAGGGGGACACCAGGCACTGGCAGCATCGGGGTACGCGGGGCAGTCGGGTCGCGAGCCGCTCGCGCACCGCCGCCAGCGGCGTCCCGCTCGGAAGCGGGTCCACGATCGCGATCTTGCACGTGTGGCCGGCGACCGTCGCGGTCTCGAGGGCCAGGACGCGCGCGTCCTCGGCGTCGAGACGTTCGAGGTCGCTCATCGTGCGCGCGCCGCGGCCAGGAGTCCGAGCTCGTTCGCGGTCCGCTCGAGCCCTTCGCGGAAGTCGGGATGGGCGACCTCGATGAGCGCGCGGGCGCGCTCGTGCACGCCGCGCGCGTACAGGTCGGCGACGCCGTACTCCGTCACGACGTAGTGCACGTCACCCCGGCTCGTCACCACACCGGCCCCTTCGGACAGCGTCGGGACGATCCGGCTGACCTCGCCCTTCATGGCCGTGCTCGGCAGCGCGATCACGGGACGGCCGCCGCGGCTGCGCGCCGCGCCGCGGATGAAGTCCACCTGGCCGCCGATGCCCGAGTACACCTGCACGCCGAACGAGTCGGCGTTGACCTGGCCCGTCAGGTCGACCTGGATCGCACTGTTGACCGCGACGACGTTGTCGTTCTGCGCGATGACGAACGGGTCGTTGGTGAACTCGTTGCCGTGGAAGGCGACGACCGCGTTGTCATCGACGAAGTCGTAGAGCTGCGTGGTACCCATCGCGAAGCTGCAGACGATCTTCTCGCGCTCGACGTGCTTGCGGCTCCCGTCGATGGCACCGGTCTCGTAGAGCGCGACGACGCCGTCGGTGAGCATCTCGGTGTGGATGCCGAGGTGGCGGCGGTCACCGAGCTGGCCGAGCACCGCGTCGGGAATCCCGCCGATGCCGATCTGGAGGCAGTCGCCGTCGCCGATCAATCCCGCGACGTTGCGACCGATCGCGCTGGTCACGTCGGTCGCGGTCGGCTTGGACAGCTCGGGGATCGCCCGATCGACCTCGACCATCGCGTCGAGGCGACTGACGTGCACCGCGGTGTCGCCGAGCGTGCGGGGCATGCGCGGGTTGACCTCGGCGACGACGTGGCGCGCGTTGCGGATCGCGCTCACGACCAGGTCGGCCGACACCCCCACCGTGCAGTACCCGTGACGGTCGGGCGGGCTCAGCTGCACGAGCGCCCAGTCGAGGGGGTAACGCGTCGCGAACAGCTTCGGGATCTCGGTGAGGAAGACGGGCACGAAGTCGGCCCGTCCCTGGTGCACCGCATCACGGACGTTCTCACCCACGAAGAACGCGGTGTGCCGGAAGCTCCCCTCGTACCGCGGCTCGACGTAGGGCGCGCAGCCCATCGTGAAGATGTGGAGCACGTTGACGTCGCGGAGTTCGGGCGCGCGGTCGGTCATCGCCTCGACCAGCGACACCGGTTCCGCGGCGCCGCTCCCGATGAACACCCGATCGCCCGAGGCGATGCCCGCGACCGTGGCGGCCGCGCTCGTCGACGATTGCATCGCAGCAGTATCCCCGATGGCGACGGCACCCCGTGCCGTCTCTCCGGCGCGGCAGCCGTGGCCGAGCCCCGGCACGCGGTGGAAGGATGTCCGGCGTGTCCAGCACGTCGCGCAACACCAACCCGTCGATCGACCATCTCGGCGAGCTGTGGGGGACGCTCGACGGACTCTGCTCATCACTCACTGACGACGACTGGACCCGTCCGACGGGTTGCCCGGGATGGAGCGTGCAGGATCACCTGTCGCACCTGAACGACTACGAGTCACGCGCCCTCGGCCGGCCAGCGCCCGACCACCTCGCTCCGGAGGGATCGCACGTCAAGAACGAGCTCGGCCGCGGCAACGAGATCGGCGTCGACTACCGCCGCTCGTGGCCGCCGTCACGGGTGCTCGAGGAGTTCCGCGACGTGACCGCGGCGCGCCTCGAGCAGCTGCGCGGGATGAGCGACGACGACATGAAGCGCGACGTGGTGACGCCTGCGGGTCCCGGCACGGTGGCCGACATGCTCACGCTGCGCGTGATGGACACGTGGAGCCACGAGCAGGACATCCGCCGCGCCGTCGGCCGGCCCGGTGGCGACACGGGGCCCGCGGCCGACGAGGCGGTCACGTACTGGTCCCGCTTCCTTCCCTTCGTCGTGGGCAAGCGTGCCGGCGCGCCGGACGGTTGCAGCGTGCTGTTCGCGATCGGCGACCACCGGTTCGGCATCGAGGTGGTCGACGGACGCGCCCGTCCTGCATCGACCCTGCCCGACGCGCCGACCGTGACCGTCACGATGCCGGCGCCGACGTTCGCTGCGCTGGTCGGTGGTCGCGCGGACCCGCCCGACAACATCGAGCTCGCGGGCGACGCCGCGCTCGGCCGCAAGATCGTCGACGGCCTCGCCTTCCTGCCCTGACGGCTCATTCCCGCTTCGGACGGTTCTTCGGGTGTCGCGGGTCGTCGGGCGGGACGAACGCGCCGTCGACGACGGTGCCACGCGCGCTCAGGTTCCACGCGCCTTCGGCGCCGGTCCACGTCCGCAGACGCCGTGCGGCGTGGATGCGGCGTAGGGTCGCGTCTCGATCTTCACCGTGGGCCCGCGCCCGGAGTGTCTCGTCGCGCAATTCCGCGAACGACGCGGTGTGGGCCCGGTCGATCAGGGCATGCTCCGCCGACGGGTTCGCGACCGCTGCCGCCGCCACGATCTCGGCCTGGTCCGGCGAGAGCTCTCCCGTCCGGAGCGCCTCACCCGTCGCGGGCAGGTTCCGGAGCTTCCTGGCCGTGTCGAGCTGCCGCCGCGCCGCGCCGGTCGACGTGCGGCTTTCTTGGCCAGCAGCTCGGCCGTGTCGCGGTGCCCCGCGCGCCGCGCTGCACGCGACTCGTCAACGCGCGCGGTGAGCAACAGCTTCGCGGCCGCGGCATGCCGCTCGATCGCGTCGAACGCCTCCCACATCGGCAACGCGTGCGGCAGCGGGACCAAGTCGGGCTCGAGCGAGCGCGCCAGTGCGCCGACCTCCGCAGCGACTTCCCGCACCTCCGCAACCCCGACCATGCACCGATCACAAGGAGGGGGTGTGACAGCTCTTCGTCCTCAGCCCGTCTCGGTCGCGGTGAGGAACTGATCGACGTGGAGCGCGGCGAGGATCGGGCGCGTGTACGCGGCGACGAGCGCGCGTCCCGGGTCGCCGTCGACGCGACGCGGGTCATGCAACGCGATCGTGCGGCCTCCGCGCTCGATCTCGAACCGACCTGCGGCCATCACGTTCTTCACCCAGTCACGGTCGGCCCCATACGTCAACGCGAACGCCCACGTGCGCCCGTTGCGGAACGCCATCACGGGCGTGCGGTACACGTGGCCGGATCGACGCCCGGTGTGCACGACGATCGCAAGCGGTGGCACCCGGCCTGCGATCAACCGCATGCCACGATTCAGGTACCGCTGGTTGAAGCGGGCGAGGCCGTCGGAAAGGGGCATGCACCACGACCGTACCGGCGGACCGTCGCCGATGCGCACGGACCCCGGCGGTGCGCCACACTGGGCGACCGTGCTCCCCTCCGCGCGGCTGCGCCGCCTCGCTCCCGTGCTCGACCTGGCCGCGCTGGCGCTGTTCGTCGCCATCGGCCGCGAGAGCCACGGCATCGGCAGCGGCCTCGGCTGGTACGTGAAGGTGCTCTGGCCCTTCGTCGCCGGCTGGTTCGCGGTCGCGCTCGTCGTCCGGCTCTACACCGCGACGTCGCAGCCGTGGGTGCGCCTGGTCACCACCTGGGGGCTCGGCATCGCGCTCGGCCTCGTGCTGCGGGCCGGGATCACCCATCGCGAGTCGCTCAGCACGTTCACGGTCGTCGTCTACGTCTTCACCGGCCTGATGACCTTCGGCTGGCGGGCCGTCGTCCTCGGCGTCCGCCGCCTGGTCCCCGTTACCCGCGGCTGATTCCGCGTACCAACCGGGTCCCGACGCTCTGACCTGCACCGCTGCCGATCCTCACGGTCGGCCGACCGGGGTCACGGTTGCTGTCACACCCTCTGCGTACGATCGGCGACGTGGCCGTGCGGGTGGAGTGGACGCGATACGGACGTGAGGCGTCGCGCGCGCTGCGCGCCGCGATCGCGGCCGCCAAGGGCGACGAGCCGCTCGCGCCCGTCACCGTCGTCGTCCCCTCCAACCACGTCGGCGTGGCGGCCCGGCGCGGCCTCGCCTCGGGCGCGTTCGGGCCCGCGTGCGGCCGCGGCCTCGGCCTCGCCGCGGTCACGTTCGTCACCCCGTACCGGCTCGCGGAGCTCCTCGGCGCGGCGCGCCTCGCGGCGACAGCGCGCCGGCCCGTGTCGACGCCGGTCCTCGCGGCGGCGATGCGCGCGGCGCTGGCTGCGAAGCCGGGCGTGTTCGCCCCGGTCGCCGAGCACGCTGCGACCGAGGCCGCACTCGTCGTCGCGTTCCGCGAGCTGCGCGACCTCACGCCCGACGCGCTCGACCGTCTCGCCGCGACCGGACGGCGCGCCCGCGACGTCGTGCGCCTCCACCGCGCGGCACGCGCCGCGCTCGAACGCGAGTGGTACGACGAAGAGGACCTCATGCTCGCGGCGTCGCAGACGCTCGCGGAGCGCGGGCCCGCCGGTGTGGAGCTCGGGACCGTCGTCGTGCACCTGCCCCAGCGGCTCTCGCGTCACGCCGCGAGGCTCGTCGCCGCGGTCGGTGACGTGACCGACGTGCACCTGCTCCCGGGGACCACGGGCGACGACGCGGCCGATCGAGAGATCGCGACCTCTATGCGCGACATCACCGACACGGTGCCCGCCCCGCTGCGCTTCGACCCGCTGGACGCCGTCGAGACCGAGCGCACCTGTCTCGTCACCACGTCCGACGCCGACGACGAGGTCCGCGCCGCGGTCCGCGCCGTCGTCGACGCGGCGCGCGCGGGCACGCCGCTCGAGCGCATCGCGATCCTCTCGGCGACGCCGCAGCCGTACACGCGCCTCGTGCACGAACAGCTCGACGCCGCCGGCATTCCGAGCAACGGCGCAGCCGTAGTGCCGGTTGCCGCGCGCATGGCGGGACGGATGCTGCTCGATCTCCTGGAGCTGCCCGAAGCGGGCTTCCGTCGGCAGGACGTGTTCGCGTGGCTGACCGCGGCGCCGATCCTCTTCCACGACGGGTGGGCGCCGGTGGCCGCCTGGGAACGGCTGTCGCGCGACGCCGCGGTCGTCGCGGGCCGAACCGACTGGGACCTGCGTCTCGGAACGCTCGCTACGACGCGCGAGAAGCGCGCGGCCGACCTCGAACGCGACCCGGACGTCGACGCGACGCGCCCGCGAGCAGCCCGCGACGACGCACGCCGAGCGCGCGACCTCCGCGACTTCGTGCTCGCGCTCGTCGACGAGCTGGGCGCCGCCGCGAGCGAGCCGCGACGCTGGGGCGAGCATGCGCGTTGGGCCCGCGGGCTCTTCCAGCGGCTGCTCGGCGACGAGTCCCGCCGGCGTCGCGAGCAGCAACCGCGACAGTGGCCGGAGCCCGAGCTCCGCGCCGCGGAGCGCGTCGAGCTCGCGCTCGAACGGCTCGGCGCGCTCGACGCGGTCGAGGGTGCGGTGGACCTCGACGTGTTCACGCGTACGCTCGCGCTCGAGCTCGAGTCGGACCTCGGACGCACCGGACGCTTCGGCACCGGCGTGCTCGTCGGGTCGGTCGGCATGGGTGTCGGCCTCGACCTCGATCTCGTCGTGGTGCTCGGCCTGGCCGAAGGCACGTTCCCCGCACCACCCCGCGACGACTCGCTGCTTCCCGACCACGAACGGGCCGCGACCGTGGGCGCGCTCCCGCTCGCACGCGACCGCGTCGAGCGTCAGCACCGCGAGCTGCTCGCCGCGCTCGCGTCCGCCGACTGCCAGCTGCTCGGAATCCCGCGCGGCGACCTGCGCCGCAGCAGCGAGCTGATGCCCTCACGCTGGGCCCTCGACATCGCATCGAAGCTGGCCGGCGAGCGCTGGTGGTCGCGCCGGCTCCTCGCGGCCGACGACGGTTGGATCCGGCACGTGCCGTCGTTCGACGCCGGCCTCCGCCGGGTCGTCTCCCCCGCGACCGACCAGGAGTTCCGGCTGCGCTCACTGCTCGCCGCGGGGAGCCTCGACGTGCGCGACGTGCGCGACGCGCCGGCGGGACGCGCCGACGCGGTGCTCGCGCGCGGCGCCGACGTCGTCGCGGCGCGACGCAGCGACGCGTTCACGCGCTTCGACGGCAATCTGAGCGGCCTCGCGGTTCCGTCACCCGTCGACCACGTCACCTCCCCCACGCGCCTCGAGACGTGGGCCGCGTGCCCGTTCGACTACCTGCTGCGCCACGTGCTCGGCGTCGAACCGGTCGAGAACCCCGAGGAGCAGCTGCGCATCACGCCGCTCGACCGCGGCTCGCTCGTGCACGCCGCACTCGAGCGCTTCGTCCTCGAGGTGCTCGAGCGTCCGGTTGACGAGCAGCCGTCTCCGGGCGAGCCGTGGTCGCCCGCGGACCGCGACCGGCTCATGGTGATCGCGGGTCAGGTGTGCGACGGCTACGAGCGCGCCGGGCTGACCGGTCGCTCGATCTTCTGGCGCCGCGACCGGGCCGCGATCCTCGCCGACCTCGCGCGCTTCCTCGACGAGGACGACGTGGAGCGGGCGCAATACGGTGAGCGTCCGATCGCGGCCGAGCTCGCATTCGGCCTCGACGGCGCGGCGCTCGACGCGGTGTCGTTGCCCCTCCCCGACGGACGGGTGCTGCGCTTCCGCGGCAAGGCCGACCGTGTCGACCTCGCGGACGACGGCAGCGTCCGCATCATCGACTACAAGACCGGTCGGGCGACGTACTACGACGGCCTGTCGGGCGACGACCCGGACCAAGGTGGGCTGCACCTCCAGCTCGCGGTCTATGGCGCGGCGGCGCGGGCCCATGTCGGCGACGCGGACGCGCGCGTGTACGCGGAGTACTGGTTCGTGTCGAAGAGCGGTGAGTTCACCCGCATCGGATACGACGTCGACGACGATGTGCTCGAACGGGTCGGGCTCACGCTCGGCACCGTCGTCGGCGGCATCGAGGCCGGTGTGTTCCCGAACCATCCGACGGCGGTGAGCTCGCAGCCCCGCGAGTTCGTGACGTGCGTCGCGTGCGATCCGGATGCGCTCGGCGTGAGCGAGCTGCGCGCCCGTTGGGAGCGCAAGCGCGCCGATCCGCTCCTCGCGCGCTACGCCGACCTGGCGGAGCCGCTGCTCGAGGTCGATCCCGACGTCGTGGAGGTCGGTCATGGGTGAGGCGGTCGTCACCGCCGACCGGCCCGAGCGCGACCGCATCGCCGGCGAGCTCGACCGCAACCTCTTCGTCGAGGCCGGCGCGGGGTCGGGCAAGACGTCGGAGCTCGTGACGCGGGTCGTCGCGCTCGTCACCTCGGGGACGGCCAAGCTGGAGTCGATCGCGGCGATCACCTTCACCGAGAAGGCGGGCGCGGAGCTGCGAGATCGCGTGCGTCAGGAGCTCGAACGGCGAGCGGAGGACGCGCCCGATCTCGAGGTGCTGGCCCGCTGCCGGGAGGCGCTCGGTCAGCTCGACGGCGCCGCGATCGGCACGCTGCACTCGTTCGCGCAGCGGGTGCTGGCCGAGCATCCGGTCGAGGCCGGCATCCCGCCGCGCGTGGAGGTCCTCGACGAGGTCACCTCGGGCGTCGAGTTCGAGCGGCGGTGGAGCGCCTTCCGCGACGAGCTCCTCGCCGACCCCGCGCTCGAACGCACGATCCTCCTGCTCACGGCAGCCGGTGTGAAGCCCGACGCGCTTCGTCTGCTGGCCACGGCCTTCGACGCGAGCTGGGACCTCGTCGAGGAGCGGGTCGCCCACACGGCGCCCGAGCCGCCCGACGTGCGCGACGCGCTGCCGGCGTTGCTCGAACGGATCGACACGGTGTGCACGATGGCGGCCGACTGCATCACCGCCGACGATCGCCTCGCGGTGCACCTGGTGACGATCGCGGGATACGCACGCGCACTGCGCGAGCTCGACGACGAGTACGACGTCCTCGAAGCTTTCGGCGACAACGGCGTGCCCAAACGACCGAGCTTCAACGTCTCGCGAACCGGGCGCAAGACGTCGTGGCGCTGCGACATCGAGAGCGTGCGTGCCGCGGTCGCGGAGCTCGGCGAGGAGATCGAGCGTGTGCGCGACTGCATCGCCGAGGCGTGCGCGCACCGGCTCGGCGCCGCGATCCGGCGCTTCACCCTCGCGGCTGCGTCGAAACGGCGCACCGCGGGCCGGCTCGAGTTCCACGACCTGCTCGTGCTCGCGCGGGCGCTGCTGCGCGACCCCGAGCACGGCCCGGTCGTGCGGCGGCGGCTGCACGAGCGATACCGGCGGCTCCTCCTCGACGAGTTCCAGGACACCGACCCCATCCAGATCGAGCTCGCGGTGCGGATCGCCGCGCGCGATCCCGACGGGACCGCGGCTGGCGCGGCCCGGTGGAGCGACGTCCCCGTCGCGCCCGGCCAACTGTTCGTCGTCGGTGACCCGAAGCAGTCCATCTACCGGTTCCGCCGGGCCGACATCTCCGTGTTCCTCGAGGCCCGCGCTCGCTTCGGCGGAAGCAAGCCCGACCGCGACGGCGAGGCCGACACGTCCGGCGACGGGCCGGAGGTCGACGCGTCCACAGCCGACCGGAGCCTCGTGCAGCTGACCGCGAACTTCCGCACCGTCGCGCCCGTCATCGTGTGGGTGAACGCGACGTTCGCCACGCTCATGGGCGAGGCGGCGGAGGTCGACCTGCCGCTGCCGTCGCAGCCGGAGTACGTCCCGTTGCGCGCGGTGCGCGGCGCGCCGCCGGTGGGGCCGCCGGTCGCGGTCGTCGGGCGCGAGGCCCACGACGGCGCCAACGCCGACGAGATGCGCGCCGCGGAGGCCTCCGACGTCGTCGCCGCGATCGTGCGCGCGGTCGACGAGGGTTGGAGTGTCGACGACGGCGACGGCGGATGGCGCCCGGCTCGGCTCGGCGACGTCACGATCCTCGTCCCTGCCCGCACGTCGTTGCCGTTCCTGGAGGACGCGCTCCAGGAGGGCGGCATCCCGTACCGCACCGAGTCGAGCTCGCTCGTCTACGCCACCCGTGCCGTGCGCGACCTGCTCATGGTGGTGCGGGCCGTCGACGACCCGACCAACCATCTGCTCGTGGTGGCCGCGCTGCGCACGCCGCTGCTCGGGTGCGGCGACGACGACCTGTTCCGCTTCAAGGTGGAACGGAAGGGTCGCTGGAGCTACACGGCCGACCAGCCCGACAGCGTCCCCGACGACGATCCGGTGCGCGTCGGTCTCGCATACCTGCGCGGGCTCCACGAGCAGCGCCGGTGGCTCGCGCCGTCGGAGCTGCTCGACCGCATCGCGCGCGACCGGCGGGCGCTCGAGCTCGGCTTCGTGGAGGGTCGGCCCCGTGATGTGTGGCGGCGCCTGCGCTTCGTCGTCGACCAGGCGCGCGGCTGGAGCGAAGCCACGGGGGGCAGCCTGCGCCAGTACCTCCACTGGGTGGACCAGCAGACCGTCGAGGGCGCGCGCGTTGCGGAGTCGGTCCTGCCCGAGACCGACGACGACGCGGTGCGGATCATGACCATCCACGCCGCGAAGGGGCTCGAGTTCCCGGTCACGATCGTGTCGGGCATGTCGACTGCGCCGATGCACCGACGTTCGGCGGTCGAGGTCGTCTTCCCGCCGACCGGCGCGGTCGGCTACCGCATCGGGCGGTCGGTGCAGACCGAGGAGTTCAAGGACTGGAGGCCGGTCGACGAGCAGATGGGCTACGACGAGCGCATCCGGCTGCTCTACGTCGCGTGCACGCGCGCGCGCGACCACCTGGTCGTCTCGCTGCACCGGCGGGAACGGAAGAACGCGCCCGACCCGACCCGACGCACGAACGCGGAGCTGCTCCTCTCCGGGATGGGATCGCGGCTCGAGGAGCTGCCCGACGCGGACGTCACCGCCGACGCGCCGCGCACGCCGCCGGTCGTCGCCGCGCCGCCGGCACCGCCACCGTGGTCGGAGTGGGTCGCCGAGCGCGACGCCGCGCTGGCACGGGGTGCGCGTCCGCGGGCCGTCGCCGCCACCGCGCTCACGGAGGAGGGCACGCCCGACGCCGCGGCCGAGCCGGATCCCGGGCTGCAGAAGCGCCCCCGCGACCTCGACCTGCCGCCCTGGCTGAAAGGTCGCTACGGCACCGCGGTCGGGCGCGCGGTCCACGGCGTGCTCCAGACGATCGACCTCGGCTCGGGCGCCGGTCTCGACGCCGCGGTCGCCGCGCAGTGCGAGGCGGAGGCCGTGCCCGACCGCGCCGGCGACGTCCGCGACCTCGTGCGTGCCGCGCTGGACGCGCCGTCGGTGCACGCGGCCGCGGACCGACCGCACTGGCGTGAGGTCTATGCGTGCACGCCGATCGGCGACCGCCTGCTCGAGGGCTACGTGGACCTGCTCTACCGCGACGACGGCGGGCTCGTCGTCGTCGACTACAAGACCGCGGCGACGGGCGAGCGCGCCGAGCTCGAACGACGGGTCGAGGGCTACCGGCTGCAGGGGGCGTCGTACGCGTTCGCCGTCGGCGCGGCGACCGACGAGGCGGTCCGCCGGGTCACGTTCCTGTTCCTCACGCCCGACGGCGCCGTCGAGCTGGACCTTCCCGATCTCGAGCGCGCCGTCGCCGAGGTGCGCGCGCTCGTCGACACGGGCCAAGAGGTGGTGGTGGAGCAGTGATCCGGTGACCGCCGAGCCGCTGCACGCCGATCTCGACGTTCACGCGCGGGCCGAGGAGCTCCTCCGCCAGCTCGCGGGGCCCGGCGCGGACCTCCGTCCGGACCAGGGCGACGCGATCGACGCGCTGGTGCGCGACCGTCGGCGCGTCCTCCTCGTGCAGCGCACGGGCTGGGGCAAGTCGGCCGTCTACTTCATCGCGACGCGTATGCTGCGCGACGCGGGCGCGGGTCCGACGCTGCTCGTGTCACCGCTCCTCGCGCTCATGCGCGACCAGATCGCGGCCGCCCGCGGCATGGGCGTGGCCGCGGAGACGATCAACTCGACGAACGTCGACGACTGGCGTGCCATCGAGGAGCGCATCGCCGGTGACGAGATCGACCTCGTCTGCATCTCCCCCGAGCGGCTCAACAACGCGACGTTCGTCGAGCGGGTGCTCCCCGATCTCGCGGCGCGCGTCGGGCTGGTCGTCATCGACGAAGCGCACTGCATCTCCGCCTGGGGTCACGACTTCCGTCCCGACTACCAGCGGGTGCGCGACGCGTTGGCCCGTCTGCAGCCCGGCGTACCGGTGCTCGCGACGACCGCGACCGCGACCAGCCTCGTCGTCGACGACGTGCGCACGCAGCTCGGCGTCGAACCACTCACGTTGCGGGGAACGCTCGAACGCGACTCGCTCGCCCTCTCGATCGTGACCCTGCCCACCGCAGCGGAGCGTCTGGCGTTCGTCGCGCAGACGGTGACGGCCCTCGACGGCTCCGGCATCGTCTACACCTTGACCGTCGACGGCGCCGAGCAGACCGCCGGCTGGTTGCAGGAGTGCGGTGTCGACGCGGTCGCGTACACGGGCCGGACCGATCCCGACGAACGGGTACGCATCGAATCACGACTGTCGACCAACGAGGTGAAGGTGGTCGTGGCGACGACCGCCCTCGGGATGGGCTACGACAAGCCCGATCTCGCGTGGGTGGTCCACCTCGGCGCGCCGTCGTCGATCACGGCCTACTACCAGGCGGTCGGTCGCGCCGGGCGCGCGCTCGACCGGGCCGACGCGATCCTGCTCCCCTCGCTCGAGGACCGGGTGATCTGGTCGTACTTCGAATCGGTCGCGTTCCCGCGTCGTCCTCTGGCCGAAGCGGTCGTCGCCGCGCTCGACGAGGCCGACGGACCGATGTCGGAGGCCGCGCTCGAGGCGCGCGTCGACATCCGACGCACGCGACTCACCGCGATGCTGAAGGTGCTCGACGTCGAGGGTGCGTTGCATCGCGTCACCGGCGGCTGGGAACGCACCGACCGTCCCTGGTCCTACGACGAGGAGCGGTACCGGCGCGTGCGCGCGGCGCGTGAAGCCGACGCCGAGCAGATGCTGGCGTACGAGCGCGAAGGCGGATGCCTGATGCGCTTCCTTCGCACTGCGCTCGACGATCCCCACGCGGCGACGGCGCCCGACTGCGGGCGCTGCGCGAACTGCACCGGCGCGCGACCGGAGCTGCCCGCACCGGCGCGGGTGGACGCGGCGCGGGCGTTCCTCCAGGGCGTCGACGTGCCGCTGGAGCCGCGCAAGATGTGGCCGTCGGGGCTCGAGGCGGTGAAGGGCCGGATCCCCGAGGAGCGGCGGGCGCTCCCGGGTCGGGCCCTGGCCGCGGCCGGCGACGGCACCTGGTCGCCGGTCGTGGACCGGGCGTTCGCCGCGGCCGAGGCCGCCGGCACCGGCCCGCTCGACCCGGGGACGCTCGATCCTGCGTCCCTGGATCCTGGCCTGGTGGACGGGGTCGTGAAGCTCCTGGGCCGGTGGGGCTGGCCGGCCGGGCGGCCCCGCTTCATCACGTGGGTCCCGTCGCGCACCCGGGGCCCGTTCCTGGAGGCGCTGGCCCGGCGCCTCGGTGAGATCGGCCGGCTCCCGGTCGTCGACGCGCTCGAGCGAACCCGCGACGCGCCCCCGCAAGCCGAGCAGGCCAACTCGGCCCACGCGTGCGCCAACGTGCACGGAGCGTTCGCGCTGCGCGCCGGCGCGTCGATCCCCGACGGTCCGGTGCTGGTCCTCGACGACACGACGTCGTCGGGCTGGACCATGACCGTCGTCGCCGACGTGCTCGGCGGCGCGGGCGCGACGCCGGTCTACCCGTTGGTGCTGTGTCGCGAATGATCGCTGGCGCGCGCCGTCACGCCGCTGGTTGCACGAGCCGCGCCTGCACCTGCATGCCCGCCTCGGGCGCGAGCTGCCACTTCCCGCTCGACGCGGTCCACTGCCGTCCCGCGAAGCTCACTGCGCTGATGCCGTAGTCGTGCGCGTGCCCGACGAGCCACGACGCGACGGTCCACCCGCGCGCCGGCGTCACCGTCGAGCCGAGCGCGGGCGACCCGACCTCCGACTGCAGCGCCGCGTCCAACCCGCTGCCCGCGGTCGTGAGCCCGCGCGTGTCGAACTGGCACGAGAGCCCGGCCGGCTCCTCACCGGTCAGCACGCGCGCCAGCACGCGCGCTTCGCTCTCCCAGCGCGCGTAGGCGCCCGGCGCGTCGCTGCGCTGCACACGTTGCGCGGCGTCGGTGACACTGAGGTCGGTCCAACCGGGGATCTTCGCGAGCGCGCGATAGAACGCACTCGCCGCGTACGTCGGCTCGAGCAGCTGGTCCATCGTCCCCCAACCCTGTGAAGGGCGTTGCTGGAACAGCCCGACGGAGTCGCGGTCGCCGCCGGGCAGGTTGTGCAGCTGCGACTCCTGCAACGCGGCGGCGAGCGCGACCGTCACCGCGTGGTCGGCCATGCCGAGGCGTTTGCCCACCGTCGCGATCGTCGCCGCGTTCGCAGCTTGGGCGAGCTCGAGGCGCGCGACCCCGCCCGGAACCTTCGCGGTGCACGACGACGATCGGCGCGTGAGCGGTGTGCGGGTGAGCACGACGGCCGCGGTGACGACGATGACGATGAACGCGAGCGCGGCGACCACCCACCGCACCCTGCGACGACGCGTGCGTCCGCGACGGGTGGTCACCCGGCCACGCACCTCACGATCCTCGCCGAGCTGCACCATGGTGCGTCCAGCGTCGCGCAGCGCGTGCCGCGAATTGGCGCGCGCACGGTCTGAACAGGCAGGACGCACTTCGCGACGTGACATGCCTGGCGGTCGGCGCGCGCGTCTGTCTAACGTTTCGCCGGATGCGGTCCCGTGGAGCCCGAATCGCAGCGGTGGTCGCGGTCGTGTGCAGCGCGTTGGCGCTCGCACCGCTCGCGGCCGGCGGATCGCCCATCGACGACAAGCGCGCGCAGGCGGCGCGGCTCCAACAGGAGATCGACGCCAACGGCACGAAGCTCGACGCGCTCTCGGAGCAGTACCACGGCGTGGAGTACGAGCTGGCACGCATCGATGCGGACATCGCCCGCACGGGGAGCGGCATCGCGCAGGCGCAACACCGCTACGACGCGGTGCGGCATCAGGTCGACCAGCGCGCGGTCGAGCTCTACATGAGTGCCGGCACCGGGAGCCCCCTCGCGGCCGTCGACGTCGGCAGTCTCGGTGAGCTCGGGGCCCGCTCGGAGTACACCGCCGCGCTCGCCGACCGCGACGACGCCCTGCTCGCGCAGCTGCAGGGGTCGAAGCAGGACCTCCAGAGCCGGCGGGCCCAGCTCGCGCGTGACCGCACGAGCGCGCGTGGCGAACGTGACCGGCTCGCGGCGACGCGCACCCAGCTCACCACCGCGACGAAGCAGGAACAGGCACTGCTCGCGCAGACGAAGACGGACCTGGCCAAGCTCGTCGACCAATACCGACGGCAGGCGGCGGCCGCAGCGGCCCGGCTCGCGGCGGCGACGAAGGCTGCGAAGGCGGCCGACCAGGCGCGCGCGGCAGCAGCGAGCCGCACGGCGCGCGGCGCCGGCGCCACGTCGTCGCCCACGGACACGAGCGCGGGATCGGACGGCGGGTCGGGCAACGCTTCCGATGCGGGCCCGCCCGTCTCGATCCCGCCCGCGTCGAGCGCGGCGATGACGGCGGTGAACTTCGCGCTCGCGCAGGTCGGCAAGCCGTACGTCTTCGACGCGGCCGGACCCGGCGCGTACGACTGCTCCGGCCTGACGATGGCCGCATGGGCGTACGCCGGCGTGTCGATGCCGCACTACTCCGGCGCCCAGTACGAGATGTTCCCCCACGTGCCCGTGAGCGATGCCCAGCCGGGCGATCTGCTGTTCCGTGGGTCCGGGGGCAGCCAGCACGTCGAGATCTACATCGGCAACGGCATGGTCGTGACCGCGCCGCACACGGGCGACTTCGTGAAGGTCGCGCCGATGGGTCACGTCCTGCCCATGGCCGCGCGTCCCTGACGGTCAGGCCGGCACCCGTCGACGGCTGAGCCCGCCCGCGCGTTGCAGCGGGCGGTCGCGTGCCTCGGCGTCGCGCACCGCGGCGGCACCGAGCCGCAACAAGCGGGTGTCGCCGAAGGGCGTGCCCGCGACCCGGTTGCACACCATCGCCACCGCGAGGTCGTGGTCGGGGTCGGCCCACGCCCCCGACCCTCCGAAGCCGAAGTGGCCGAAGCCGTTCGGCAGGATGCCCCGCGTCGTCGCCGCGACGTGGTAGCCGAGGCGCCACCGCATCGGGAAGCCGACCACCGCGTCGCGCGTGGTCGACTGCACCTCGGTGGCGCGCCGGAGCGTCTCCGCCGAGAGGAACCGCTGCCCGTCGAGCACGCCGCCACCGGCCAGCGCGGCGTACATCCGTGCGAGCGAGCGCGCCGTGAAGCATCCATTCAACGCGGGCAGCTCCGACTCGTGCACCCGCTCCCCGAGCAGCAGCATGTCGAAGTCGGCGACCATGAACGTCTCGATCGCGGGCCGCAGCCACGCGATCCGTTCGAGCCGCGCCGCGACCCGTTCGGTGCGCACCGGATCGCCGAACGACATGATGAGCGTGGCCAGCCGGTGGTGCTGATCCGGAGGCGTGGCGATGAACATCCCGTCGAGGTCGAGTGGCTCGACGATCTCGCGCTGCACCACGTCGTGGACCGTGTGTCCGGTCACGCGCCGGATCACCTCGCCGACGAGGAAGCCGTACGTGATGCCGTGGTACCCGGCGCGGGTGCCCGGCTCCCACCGCGGCGCCTCGGCCGCCAGCGCCGCGGTGATGTGGTGCCAGTCGAGCATGAGGTGTGCGTCGTCGATCACACCGCGCAAGCGGTGCAGCCCGGCGGAGTGCGCGAGCAGCTGGCGTACCGTGATCCGTTCCTTGCCGTTCGCGGCGAACTCGGGCCAGTACGTCGCCACGGGCTCGTCGTAGTCCACGAGACCCTTGTCGACCAGACGGTGCAACGCGGTCGCGACGACACCCTTGGTCGTCGAGAAGCTCATGGCCACGGTCTCGCGGTCCCACGGCGTGCCCGCCGGATCGCGCGTCCCTATCCACGCGTCGACCACGGGCTCGCCCCGGTGGTACACCGCGACCGCGGCCCCACCACCCTTGCGGTGCGCGACGACCCGGCGCAACGTCTCGGTGACTGCTCCGAAGTCGGGATGGACGAAGCCCGAGATCATCAGTGCATGATCTCGCCCGCGTTGATGAGGAGCGTCTGACCGGTGATGCCACCGGCACGCCCCGACGCGAAGAAGACGATCGCCTCGGCCACCTCGCCGTCGGTCGCCATCCGGCGCAAGGGCATGTGCGCGGTCAGCTCGCCGAGCACCACGTCCTCGCCGACGCCGCGGTGCTGCGCGGTCATCGAGACGAAGCCCTCCACCGGCGGGCCCCACATCCATCCCGGCGCGATCTCGTTCACCCGGACCCCGTCGGGTCCGACCTCCTGCGCGAGGTGGCGCATCGCGCCCGTGAGCGCGCTCTTGGACGCGGCATACGCCATCTGCATCACCGCGGGCGGCGGGTGGTGCTGGGTCTGCGAGCTCACGAAGACGACCGCGCCACCACTCGTGCGCAGCTCGGGGAGCGCGGCGCGCGTCATCTGGAGCGTGCCGAAGAGGTTGACGTCGAACGTCGCCTGCCACTGGGAGAAGTCACCCGCGGTGTCGAGGCCGCCGAAGAGCGTGTCGAGCGCGGCGCAGTTGACGAGCGCGTCGACACGGCCGAAGCGACCGACGGTCGTCTCCACGAGGCGCGTGCAATCGGCCTCGTTCGTGATGTCGGTGACCTCCCAGGCGACGCGCGCGCCGCTCGGGTCGACCTCGTCGGCGACGCTCTTGAGCGTCGACTCGGTGCGCGCGCCCAGCGTCACGTTCGCGCCCTCGCGGAACGCGACGAGCGCCGTCTCGCGGCCGAGCCCGGGACCGACGCCCGAGATGATGATCGTCTTCCCGTCGAGATCGCCCACGAAGCCCTCCCACCGGCGCGATGTGACGTTGCGTCAGATCGAGACGGTGCCAGCGCGGGGGTGCCCGGGTCAAGGCGGCTCCGGACGCGACGAGGCCCTCCACGACGGAGGGCCTCGGTCACGATGACGGTGTGATGGACCGGCGTCAGGTGCCGGTCGCGGCAGAAGGTGCCGCGGGGGCGGCCTCGTCCTCGAGGGGCTCTTCGTCCCAGGTCGACGACGACAACGTCGCCTCGCGCGCGACCGCGTCGGGGTCGCGCATGCCCTGCCGGCGGGCCCGCTTCGCCTCCTGCTTCTCGCGCCGCGCTCGTTCCTTCTCACGCTTCGCGAAGGTGTCCCGCTGCTTCTTCGCCATGTGTTGCTCCTCTCGTCTGCGAGCGATCGTCTGC